>JAJPIS010000031.1 GCA_021324635.1 Gemmatimonadota bacterium | reverse complement strand
GCGCTCGACGCTGCCGGTACCGGAGCAGCCGATGCAATGGTCGAGACGTTCGATCAGCTGGACGAGCTTCTCGTCGCCCTGGGCGGGAGCTCGGGCCGGTAACAGCGGCGTGGACCTCACGGTCGGCCGTCCGATAGTCCCGGTGCACCGGCCGGGGCTATCGGGCGGAGTCGCCGCCTGCTCTCTGTGCCCGCCTCGTTCACGTTCCGTCGTCCGCCACCGGCGCACTGCGCAGCCCGGCAGCGCACGCGCCGTGGCCCCTGAAAAGCTGTAGGGCCCGATATCGCGCCACAGCTTCTCGGGGCCGCGCGGGCGATACCAAGCCCGCCGACGTACGACTGAGCCGACCTACTGGCTCATCCGGTCCGATCCCGCGACTTTCACGATCTTGTTGTAGAGTCCCATGAGCAGGAACGGCGCCGGCCACTGGCCCACGAACAGGCTCTCGTTCTTTTTGCCCATGAGCTGCAACGTCAGCGACGTCCCCATCGCCGCAAGCGCGGCCCAGAGGTAGACGTCGGACGGGACTTTGGCGGTCTGGCGCTCGATCCCTCGCGCGACCGGGCCCTCGGTATACTGCCGAGCATCGTCCGTTCCCTGGCGATCCTGAAAAGTTGCGGTAACCATGGCTGCGCCTCCCGGCGATGTTGGCGTGACTGTTCGGTTCGAGGCTACGGTCAGACGCCGCTTCCCACGCCCGCGCGCGCGGCGCCGACACCCACCCCGTCGGAGGCAGCTAGCCGCATGCGCGATGCGTGCCACGGTGGGCTCGGGCCCCGCGGGATGACGCGCCGTGCTTTCCGCACTCTGCTCTCGGCCGCGCTTCGCGCCAAGGTTCCGCACGGTGAGGCGTGGGCTGCCGGGCGGCGTAAGGTCACTCATCGGCCGCCACGCACCGCGGATTGGTCGAAGGCGCAGTCTATCAGCGGGTTCTTCGGCAACGCTTCGGCGCACAGGGCGCCCTGGCAGCCGACATGATCAGAAATGTGGTGCTCTGCCGCACAAGCGGCGCGTTCCGGAACCGCTGGAGACGACTCCGCCTACACCGCACCGGGTAGAGAGAGAAGCCGGTGATCCACTTCCTCCCCGCATTGCGCGCATCACCGGCGCGCAGGCACCCTCGCGCGGCCCAACGACCTGCCGCTCGGGCGCAAGACGTACGACATCTCAGGTGGTCCGATGGGCTGGCGGTCGGTCTTCACATGCGTGATTCTCGCCAGGCGAATCCAATGCAGGTGCGCTACCGGGCTGCGCTACGTCCCGTCCAAGCCGTGTGCTGGGACGTAGGCTCGCAGCCCGGACCTGACACCCAAGCAGCGCCGACCCGCTAGGCCCCCGCGGTGGCGGCGAGCTCATTCGACTCCGCGGTCGTCGGGTCGATGATCGTCGCCACCTCCAGCACGCGATCCGCCGGGAATCCTCCGAGTTTGGCGTGCGACCGGATCAGGTCGGCGTTCGGGGCGATGTAGACACACGTGATCTTGTCCTCGGTCACATAGCTCTGAACCCATTGGATGGTCGGGCCGAGCTCGCGCAACACGGCGCACGAGCGCTGCGAGATCGCCTTCAAGTCTGCCGGCGAGAGGGTCGCCGCATTCGGAATCTCGCGCTCGATGATGTACTTCGGCATTGATTGCTCCGGTCGAAGTGTCAGGCGACGTTAGGGCGCGCCCAGATCGGGGGCCACCAGACGCGTGTTGTGATGGTGCGCCACGCGCGAGACATCGAGGGTATTGTCACACGACACCCGCGGGTTCCAGGGAGCGAACATCCCGCTCGGGTTGTTCTTCCATACCCAGACGTGGAGACCCCACACCTGAAAGGCGTCGAACTGGAGGAACTGTTGACCGAACAGGACCGGCGGCGCGGCATCGCGGCGGTGGAAGCTGTAGGGAATGATGTACTCGACGGCCACCAGCCTGAGCAGGCCGTTCTCTCCTGGCTCGTACAGCAGCAGCTGCGGCGCATCCACCCGGGCAGTGCCGTCGATGAGGGGGACATTACCGTAGTGGAAGCCCATGCCGCCGGCACCACCCGGATCAACCAGGCACGACGTGATCTTCGCGGACCACCCGGCAGCTCTTGCCACGTTGAAGTCGTGGAATGGCGCAGTCACCTGGCGGACCGTTGCAAGCTCGTCGCGGAGAGTGGACTGGCCCCCACCGGCCAGTTCTTTCGACTGCCGATTCGCGGCTGTCGGTGACTGAACGCGGGAGGTAGTTTCGGTGGGGATGTGTTCGCCGCCGCACGCACTGAGCAGCGCAATCCCGGCAAGGAGGTGGGCATGTCGCTTCATCGGAGCCTCGTGTGGTGTGGGGTATCTTTGTTCCGTGGGCGAAACATGAGCCTCCGTGCTTAACTGCTTCTTGCGCTCAGAGTTAGCTACGAATTAGCGGCCGGACGCCACACGATGATCACGGTCCAGTTGCTGGGCGGGGCGTGTCTCCGTTCCGGAGACGCCCCCGTCAGTGGCCCGCCAGCCCAACGTCACCGCATTGCGCTGTTGACGCTCATTGTCGTTGCCTGGCCGCAACCGGTCTCCCGCGATCGGGCGATGACGCTGCTCTGGCCCGAACGAGACACGACCAACGCGCGCCGGCTGCTCAACCTCGCCGTGCACGTCCTCCGGTCCACGCTCGGCGCAGCCGCGATTGTCTCGACGGGGGACGGGCTGCTCCTGAACCCTCATCAGGTGCACTGTGACCTGCACGACGTCCGCGCCGCGATCGCGGCCAATGCCTGCGACCGTGTCGTGCAGTGCTACACCGGGCCGCTGCTCGATGGGTTTCACCTTGGCGAGTCCCTCGAGTTCGGGTATTGGTTGGATGAACGGCGCACTGAGCTCGCCCACGCGTACGTCGATGCACTGTGCGCGCTCGCCAAGCGTCAAGATGAGTGCGGCGATGTGCATGGTCGCGTGCGCACGTGCCTCAAGTTGGTGGCGACCGATCCACACTCGGCAACGCATGCGCGAGCGTTGATGCACGCGCTCGACGCCGCGGGTGATCGGGCGGCCGCGATTCAGCATGCCAGTGAGCACGCGCACCGTCTCCGTGAAGACCTCGGTCTCGACCCGGACGAGGAAGTCGTCGCGTTCGCGAACCAATTGCGCGACGCGGGGGCGAAGCGGCGACCGCGGATCGCGCTCCCCGCCGACTCGCGGTCCTCATCCGTAGCGGTGCTGCCATTCGTCAACCTGAGCGCGGATCGGGACAAGGAACATTTCGCGGACGGCATCACGGAGGACGTGATCGCCCACCTGTCGAAGATCCGCGCGCTCACGGTGATCTCCCATCCATCGGTGATGTCGTTCAAGAGGCGACAGCACAGCCTCAAGGAGATCGGCGCGATGCTCGGCACCGCGACGGTCCTGGACGGAAGCATTCGATGTGTCGGAGACCGGGTCCGGATCGTGGCAAAGCTGATTGACGTCGAGACCGATCAACACTTGTGGGCCGACACGTACGACAGGCAATTGACCGACATCTTCGCGATCCAGACCGATGTCGCGCTCCAGATCGCGGCGGCGCTCAGAGCGGAGCTCTCGCTCGACGAACGGGCGCGCGTACGGAAAGAACCGACGAGAGATATCCACGCCTACCAGCTCTTCCTGCAGGGCCAACATTGGTTCACCCAGTTCACTCAAGAAGGGCTCCTGCGGTCGATCGAGCACTTCGACCGGGCGATCGCTCGCGATCCGACCTTTGCGCTCGCCCATGCGCACCTCGCGATGGCGTGCACCCAATTGGCGGAACATGGTGCACTCGCGCCCGATGAGGCGTTCGGCCGCGCCACGGGGGCGGCGACGACGGCGTTGCGGCTCGATCCCCTGCTCGGCGCAGCGCACTGCATTGTGGGGCACCTCAAGGCGGTTCGTGGGCTCGATTGGTCGGGTGCCGAGGAAAGCTTCAAGCGGGCGCTGGAACTGAGCCCGGGCGACGCGCACACCTATAACCTCTACGGACGTCTCTGTGCGGCGCTCGAACGCTTCGACGAGGCAATCACGCTACACCGTCGCGCCCGCGAATTGGACCCGCTCGTTCACCGAATGGATCTCGTCACGGCGCCGTTGCGTGCCGGACGATACGCAGAAGCGATCCCGGATGCGGAGGCCGCCGTCGAGATCGATCCCGCGCACGATCGCACGCGTGCCACCCTCGGGTGGGCGTACTTTCTCAGTGGCAGGCGGAACGAGGGACTGGTCCAGTTGGAGCGCGCGGTCTCCCTCTCTCGGCAGGACACGCTGTGGTTGGGCCAGCTGGGCGAAGCGCATGGCATGGCCGGCAACACCGCGACGGCACGGGAGATCCTGGCGGAGCTCGACCATCGGGCGCGCGACTCGTATGTCTCGCCCTATTGCTTCGCGTATGTCTACACTGGCCTCGGCGATCTCGACCGAGCCATGGACTATCTCGAGCGTGCGGTCAGATCACGCACCGGACCGGCCTACGCCATCAAGGGCTCATTCCTGTTGGCCCCGCTCCACGACCATCCGAGATTTCGCGCGCTGCTCCGCCAGATGAACCTGCCGAATCAGGCCACGCCTGATCACGGAGCTCGGACCAAGAAAAAGACCTGAGCGGACTCGTCAAGCGACAGTGCACGCACAAATTGGCGGCCAGGGTCGTCACCCGGACGCCGGCTTTCTCGGCGATGGAGCGGATGGCGGCCCACTGTGACTCGTACTCGCTCGCATGGTCCCGCACCAGCCGGACCGCCCGCTCCCGCACCTCTGCTGAGTACTTGCTCGCCCGCATCATGGCTCCAACCTCTCACGCGTTGGAGCTTCCGCCAATCCTGGGGGGGTTCACCAATCAGCTCGTCTCACAAAATCCCAATCAACAGGCCGCCAGTGATGCCGATCGCATGTTCAGGCGTGGGACCAAACTTGTACGAGTAGCTCGGTGCGACGTACAGCCCAAGACGATGCGTGTTGAACGGCCAGTACATGAAGTCGGGGACGAGTTCAGCCGCAATGGCGTTCATGTGGAATCCGTTCGACTTTGTGTGAACCCATGCGGGTCCAATACCGAGCATGAGTTCCGCCCTGCCTGAGAAAGTCCACGGCTTCTTGAATAGCAGGTCGACGCTCCACTCGGTCGACTGGGGCCGAAAGAGCGCGGTGACACCGGTTTCAAGTTCCAGCCAGTTCTCGATCGGCGTGACCTCGATCGCGATCGTGGGACCGAAACCTGGGTGACCTTCTGAAAAGCTCCGCTCAGCCGCGCCTCCCACCTCGATGACGGCTGCCGGTTCGCCGTCCGGCGACTGCGCGCGCAATCGTCCCGAGAAGATGAATGCGCACGCTACAACCCACACCCACGGGCATGCTGTCAACGTGACCGTCCCTGAATACGAGTCCGGTAATGGTGCCGATCGGGCGAATGTACAGCGAACTGCACTCACCTGTGAGCCGGGAGCAGATACAGGCGCCGAGGTGCACCTCGAACACGACATGACAGCGCGCGATTGTACGCCAGCGCGCGGTGTGGGGCTGGCGGGTCAGGGTGTCACCGCGACCAGGGCGAGGACCACAATGTGACCGAAGCTCGCCGCCTGGAGGACGGTTGGTGAGTGGATTGCGAGTCAGTCGCCCAGGCGAGTCCGTCATGCGGCGCGCGCGGGGGCGGCCATGTAGCGCTCCAACCCGGCCAGGCATCCCTCCCACCCTTGCTCATGCCCGCGCCGCACGTGTCGTCGAGGATGCCCTCGTGGACGACGGTGACCAGGGTGCATTCGTCCTGGAGACATCCGATGAAACAGCATGGTGTGTTGACCATCGCGTCTCTCCTGGTACCAATCCCGGCCAGCTTCAGGTGCGACGGGCGGCGCGGAGTTGTCCCGGGCTGTCACTCCCCGCGCAGGTGCATGATGTCAGGCAGATTCAGTGGGTGCGGCCTCCGGCGACATTCACAACGCCCGGCGCCGGGTAGCGCGGCGCGCGACGCCGCCCGGAGAGTACCCCTTGAATTCGCATCAACGTTGCCAGCATCCTGCACGGATCACCGTGAGTCACGGGTGCATGTCGAGCAATCCTGAGGCGAGTGTTGAATGACACACGCATACGGGCACATGGGCATGGGCGATGACGAGATCCCGACCGCGGTCGAGCCCATGGTCCAGCACGCGCTCGAGACGTATGCCAGCGAGACGAACAAGGTGGCATCCGTCTGGCGCGAATTCCGCGACGACGACCTGGTGTATCGACCCCACCCGCGGGCGAGCGCGGTCGGTGCGATTCTGTCCCACCAGCTGCTCTCCGAGCGCCGTTTCTTCGGCGAATTCCTGGGCGCGCCGGAACCCCCGGCGAGCGAGGTCGTCCCCACCCCTCTGACCGTCGCCGCGGGGGTCGACCGACTCCTCGTGTTGGCGCGGCCCCGACTCCCCTTCCTGGCGCGACAACGATCTGCCTGGTGGCTCGAGATCGTGCCGTTCTTCGATGTGTCACGGACTCGGATCTGGATCTTCTGGCGGCGGCTCCTGCACACGGCTCATCATCGCACCCAGCTCACGGTATACCTGCGCATGATGGATCGCCCGGTGCCGTCAACGTACGGCCCCACCGCGGATGTGCAGTGGACAGGGGCCGATCCGACGACCAGTGTGGCGGCCGCGGAGCGTGGGGCGAAGTAAGCAAGATCGCGCCGGACTTCTGGGGCTAGCCCTGACGGCTATATTACCGCACCCCGCAGCGGACCTCACATGGCCGGCAAGCGAGCCAAACGGACAACCGGAACCACGGCGCGTAAGGGACCTACGACCTTCCACGATCCGGTAGCAGGCGTCGTGAAAGCATCGGTGTTCTGCGCGACGAGTCTCGATGGATATATCGCGCGTTCTGATGGCGGCATCGATTGGCTCCCCTCGGCGACGGAGGTCGAGCCGCACGGCTATGACGAGTTCTTCGCCAGCGTCGACGCCGTCGTGATCGGTCGTGGCACACTCGAGACGGTGCTCGGCTTCGGCGGTTGGGTTTATGGCAAGAAGCCGGTCGTCGTGCTCAGCCAATCTCTCACCACCCTGACCGTGCCCGAGCAGGCTGTCTGCGAGCTCATGGCCGGCGATCCGCACGATATTGTCGCGCGACTCGCGGCGCACGGGTACAGACACGTTTACGTTGACGGCGGCGTCACTATCCAGCGCTTTCTCGAGGCGAACCTCATCGACCGGATGACCATTACGCGCGTGCCGGTCCTCATTGGGAGCGGGATCCCTCTCTTCGGGGCGCTCTCTCACGATGTCCGATGGCGGCACGTCCGGACCACCAGCTACAACAGCGGGCTGGTACAAAGCGAGTATGAACGAGTGAGCCGCTAGCGGAATTGGCAGCAGGCGGCGTCAGCACCGCACGACGGCCATTCGACTCGAGCGGAGCACCCGCGAGTAATTGCCCATGCACATCGTCCACGAGGCAACGCACGCTCGGTTCGCAACTGCTGGCCTTCTGCCCGCAGCCGGATGCACCGGAGCCGACGATGCGATCCGGGCGCACATCAGATCGAAAAGCAGGTCGCCGTCTCACCACCGGTTTGAACTAGGATCTGCGCCGAAGTTGGTGAAGGCTGGTTGATTTCACCTGGATTGGCCGCGGCACGCTCGGTCAGGCTGCGTGGAGGACGCGAGCACGCAGGAGCTCAAAGCTCGCGCGCCCGTACATCGCGCGCTTCACCAGCTTGAGCCGGTGCACGTGGCCTTCGACCTGTCCCGTGCTCCAGGGGAAGACGATGCCGGCGAGCACTGCGTCGACGTCGCGCTCGAGGCCAATCGCCAGGCGGCGTAACTCGGAGTGGCGTGCCGCCGCGAGCCACGGTCGGAGCGCGTTCGCGTCGTGATCGCGGAACATCCCCCGGTAGGCGAGGGCCAGCGTGCGCGTGGTCGCGAGCGCAGAACTCCGCTCGCTGAGCTTGTGGATGAACACTTGCGCGGATGCGGACAGCTCGGCGTCGGGGGTCTGGATCGCCCACACCGCCTCGCGCGCGGTGACCGCCGGTCGTCGGAGGTCGGGCAGCGCGGGGGCATTGCCGCCGCCCCGGGGTCGCGTGCGGCGGAGCCGGTGCAGGTAGCGGCCAACCGCGGCGTAGCTGCCGGTATAGCCGAGCGGTCGTAACTCGCGCTCGAGTGCCCGGGCGTTATCGAGCCCCGCGTCATAGCGCTGGACGGCATAGGCAGCGAACCGGGCGAGGGCCGTGGGCACGGGCACCGTCCGGGGGCGGCGCTCCGGGAACGCACCGGAGGCCAGCCAGGTCGCGACGGTGCGCCGATTGAGGGTGAGCAGCCGGGCGATCGTGCGCTTGGGCACGCCCTGCTGCCGGCGCGCCACCACCTCCTCGTAGCGAGCCAGGCGCCGGGCGCGGCGCTCCGTGCTGCGGCGCTCCGGTCCGGTCAATCCTGCCTGGTTCCCCGGAAGGCCCGAATAGGCGCGCTTGCGCACCGCTGAGCGGGGGAGCGGGTCCGGCTCGCCACACTCCGCCGCGACGCTCCGGACCAGAACATGATAGCGCGTCATGACGCGCTCCAGCGCCTCGCTCAGATTCCGCAGGAGGTGGAACCGATCGGCCACCTGAATGGCATCGGGCGCGGCCAAGCGCGCCGCCTCGGCGTACGCCCCGGCGCGATCGCGCGCGATGAGCTCGACGCCCGGATGGGCCGTGAGCCAGGCCGCGGGCGTGGCCATCTCCCGATCGGGCAAGAGATCGACGGCCCGTCGCCGTTCGAGATCCACGAGCAGGGTGCCATAGGTCCGTCCGCGACGGCCGGCCCAATCATCGACCCCGAGCACGCGTGGGGTGGGGCGCGATCGGGACTGGTGCGGCGTGGACGCGCCGGAGGATGGTGGCCGCCCCACCGGTGAGGCCGAGTCCACCTGCGAGCGTTGCTCCCGGCCGGCCCCCGACCGTGAACCCGAGCAGCTCGAGCGCGGCCGCAGCTCGGTGCGTCCGGTGCGCATACGCCGAAGCGGTCCCGTCGCAGCGCTGGGTGAAGATCCGTCGGCGACACCCGGGCGTGTCACAAAAGAAGCGGCGCACATGCGCGATGAGCTCGACCCGGAGCCCCTGCCACGGCAGGTCGGCGAACCGCCGCGTGTAGTGACTATGGACCCGGCGAGCGCGCTGGCCACACAGCGGACAGGGCACCTGAGCGCGGCGCGCTCGAGCGACCACCTGGAGAACGTCAGCACCGGGGAGCAGGCGCTCTAGAACCAGCTCGTCCGGTGCGGGGCATAGCGACCTCGACTCCATCTGATCACCACCACCCGAGGGCAACTACTTCTCCACATCCCCACCGAGCTTCACCAACTTCGGCGCAGATCCGAATTTGGGTGTTCTTCCACACCGGCTTCAGCGAGTCGTACATTTCCCTCATTCGGCATGGCCACTACGTGCCACACCGACGGCACTGGCCGGCCCTGCTGCGTCTGGCAATGGCTTACCAGGCGCCCGCGTCGAGGGCCACTGAGCGGCAGGCCGATGTTTCGGCGCCTCTAGCTTCGAGAAGGTCTCAGGCTGACGCTCGGAAAAATTCACTCCGACGATTGCAACGCGAATAACGTCCCGGGTCTGCCGCTTGAACGTACGGGCTTGGCCACGAAGATCATTGATAACGCGGTCGATCTGCTTGAGCATCGCCTTGCCGACAGTCTTACATTCTGCGCCGATCTCAAGTGTGGCGATCGGGCCTCGCCGAACCGCGAAGCCTTCGACTGCGAGCGAGGGCTGACCCGGCACGAGCTCACCGAACGTGCCGTCGCCGCGTCGCCCGTGGCGGCCGACGACACGGTTCGGTCCGTTGACAACGCGCGTGGCATCGGCAACGCGCTCCGTGAACTTTGTCGAGCGACCCAACGAGAACAGATCCTCGTAGAGGTGGGACGCAACGAAATTGCCGATGCCCTGGTCTCGGTGGATGTATTTGTTGCCCTGAAAGGTCCGGGCGAACTCAACTAGAAGCCGACTATCCAAGATGCAAAGTGGGAGAAGGGCAAGGGGGGCCGAGTCCACGAAATGGACGCGTTGTGTCGACGACTGATGGCACCGAGCTAGCTAGTTCGTCAAGACCTTCGCGCAAGCGACGCCTCTCAAGTTCCAATTCGCGGCACCCCCTGGCCTCTGGGGTTTCAACCTCTCCACCTGTACCTTGTGGGAGAGCACGATCCGAAACGCACGGCCGAGGCGATCATGCCTGAGCGGAAGTTAGATGCGCCGTACGAGGGTCCCCCGCGAGGGAGAGAAGAAGACTACGAGCGCATTCTCGAAGCGTTCGAGGCGGCCGGGCGTCCGACTGGCGAGTCGGTCCGCCACCTGATGGGACTCGGATTCAGCACGGGCCAAGCACGGAGTGCCGTCTACCGGTACCGCGAGCGCCATGGTCTTGTCGGGAAGGGCTCCGAAGGGGGCGGTCAAAGACAGGCGTAGCTTCTTTGGCTCTGCGGCCCCCGATGCGCTCGGGTCGCCGCGACGTCACCCCTCTCCCATCGCGGAATGGGCCGGAGCGTCCGCCAGTCGTCGCCCGGCGGACCCGTGGGTACGACTCTGCTGTCGTCGCCCTCTTTGGCCACGTAGCGGAGTACGATCAGATCAATACGGAGACCAGTTGCCGAGGGCACGATGGACATTCGACCGATCAAGACGGACGCTGACTACGCCGCGGCAGTGGCGGAGGTCGACCGCTTGATGGACACGGTCCCGGGTACGCCCGAGGGTGATCGCCTCGATGTGCTCGCGATCCTGGTTCAGGCGCATGAGGACCGGTTCTGGCCGATGGAGGGGTTGTGCCTCGCGCCGGGGTCAACCGATCATCGGCAACGCTACTTCGCGAGCACAACGTGCGTGGCTCGGTCCGTCGGAACATGCTCGACTGTCCGGTATCCCAGAGCGCGGAGATCCAAGCCACTGAAGAGCGATTCCCCCTGGCCAAGTGCAACGGGAGCGAGAGCGAGGTGAATTTCATCCACGTGGCCCGCCTGAACGTATTGCTTCACAGTCGCGACACCGCCGCCGATCTTGACGTCCTTTGCGCCTGCCGCTTTGCGCGCTCTTTGCAGCGCGTCCTCGATGCCGCCAGAGACAAAGTGAAATATCGTTCCACCCAGCATCTCGATTGACGGTCGTGGATAGTGTGTCAGGACGAACGTTGGCGCATGATACGGCGGGTTGTCACCCCACCAGCCTTTCCATTGATCGTCCGGCCAGTCCCCACGAACAGGTCCGAACATGTTGCGACCGAGGATGAAGGCACCGAAGCCTTCCATTGCGCGTCGGGCGAAGCTGTCATCGAGCCCAGTGTCACCGCCCTCCTTTCCCTGCATCTGACGAAAGCTCCGCGTCGGGAAGAACCACTGAAAGACCTCCTCGCCGCGCAAACCAAGCGGATGATCCACGCTCTGAGCGGGTCCTGCAGCGAAGCCATCGAGCGAGACACCAAACCCGGCAACTCGTACTTTGGTCATCATGTCTCCATCTGTGCTGTGATCCTCATATTGACAACGCGGCTTGTCCCCGCGGGCGCAGGAGGCCCGTCTGCTCAATCGGGCGGACAGCGCCAGGCCCCCGCCACGTGCACGGTGCCGGGCGCGTTGCGCGTGCTATGGAGATCGGCGCTCACGGTGCCGGAGTGTTCGTCGCTATTGACCACGACGGTGTTGGCGCCCGTCCCGTTGACCCACTCCTTGGTGCCCGATCCCGGGGTCGCGAGCCCGATCGTCAGAGCGGCGTAGCCGCTCCCGGGCGTCAGCTCGCGCGTGCTCTGGTATGAGCCTGGTCCCTTGTAACCGTCGGCAATCGTGATCGACACGTCGAAGGGCGCGCCGCCAATATCGCCCTCTATCGGGTCCGCGATGAAGCGCGGGCCGAGCTTGCCGCACACGTAAACGCCGCCTTTGCGCCCGGCCGCCATGTGCCCGGTCACGGCGCCGGTGAACGTGAGGTCTTCAGGCGTAGCGCCAGCGCCGCTCGCTGGAGTGCTGGCCGCCGCGGGCGGGGTGGCCGAATCGGAGGAGTGGGCTGGCGCGCGGTCCTTCCCGGAGGCACAGGCACTCCAAGCCAACGCCAGAACAGCGGCGCCGGTCAACAAGCCGATGGCGCAACGGGCATCCTGCATGACTGCGGGAGCGGAGGACGTGGGGCTCAGAGAGGCGTGAACCGCGCGGGATGTCATGGGTTTGGTGCCAGGCAACACGGTGGAGGGTGAAGGACCATAGCTCCAAGCTGCAAATTACGAATTGGTGGCGCAACCGGGCCACGCCGTGTGCGCGCCCTAGCCGTTTCGCCGGAAGTAGTGTGCCGCCGGTCGGTCTTGACGGCGGCTCTCTGCCGTGATTGCTCGTATGACGTTTGTATGATAGATTACGACATCGTCATACGCTACCTTTCGCGAGGCACCGATGGACGCCGTCACACTGTCCCCGAAGTTCCAGGTCGTCATTCCCCGCCGCGTGCGCGAAGCGTTGCAGTGGCAGCCCGGCGACAAGCTGCAAGCACTGATTGTCGGCGACGCGGTCCAGTTGATCCCGGTCCGTCCCATGCGGACGATGCGCGGATTCGCGCGCGGCATTGATCCGACGGTCGAGCGCGACGACGATCGTGTCTAGGGCCGCGCGAGGCGTCCGCGAGCGGCCGTCAGCCGCCCGCGCATCTGGTCCCAATGTCGTGGACTCGTCGGCGTGGCTCGAGTATTTCGCCGACGCGCTCAACGCGTCCCACTTCGCGGCGGCGATCGAGGCCGTGGCCGGCCTCATTGTCCCGTCGATTACCCTGTACGAAGTGTACAAGCGCCTCGACGAGCAGCGCGGCCGCAGCTACGCCCAGCGCGGTGTCGCGCAAATGATGCAAGGTGTGGTCGTCGACCTCGACGCCCATATCGCCCTGACGGCCGCGCAGACCAGCCGCGCGGAGCGTCTGCCGATGGCCGACAGCATCATCCTCGCCACGGCCCGTCTCCACAAAGCGACCCTCTGGACGCAAGACGATCACTTCGAGAGCAAGCCGGGCGTTCGGTACTTCCCGAAGATCGTCACGACGTAGGGCGCCCGCGCCCGGCGTCCCTTGAACGCGGGTGCCGTTCTCACACTTTCACCCGCCGGACGGTTGCCGCTTCTTCCGTTCGACACCAGCCCATCGAAAGTGCCGCGGCGCGGTAGCCCGGGAGCTCAACACCAGTGCGCAGGCTAAGCCCCCAGGCGGAGAGAGGGGGTGAAGTTCGGGGGGATCCATCTCTTATCTGTACTTAGCGGATGATCTCCGGACAGATCCGGTGGTAGTTGGCGGCTAGAATCTCGCCTCAGGCGGCGAGTGGTGCGAACACCTCCTGCGGGATGAGGGCAAGGCCGTCCGGGAAGGCCTGCCAGGGCGTCCGGCCTTGCGTGCGG
>JAJPIS010000109.1 GCA_021324635.1 Gemmatimonadota bacterium | reverse complement strand
TCACGGATTCCGCGAGGGCGTTGTCATATGAGTCCCCGCGACTCCCAACCGAGCATTCGATCCCGGCCTCCGCCAGCCGCTCCGTGTACCGAATGGACAGGTACTGCCCGAGTTCAACCCGTCGTCGCAACAGTATCTCGTTGCGTGGATTGTAAGAGGTCGTTCAGCGCCTCGACAGGGGTCCGCCACCCCAGAGTCTTGCGCGGCCGCGTGTTGAGCGCGAGCGCGACGGCGGCGAGATCGGATGGCCCGTGGACACTCAGGTCCGTGCCTTTCGGGAAGTACTGCCGTAAGAGCCCGTTCGTATGCTCGTTGGTCCCCCGCTGCCAGGGCGCGCCACGCGGAGATATCTCCGTCCTTACCGATGGACCGTGGGCAAGCTAGTGGCGAGATATCTCTCCCTCGCGCGATCCGCCGCCGCGAGTGCCCAATGCCGGATGCCGCGCGGGCCCTCGCCCAGTAGATTTCGACAGACACCTCCGTACTCCTGACTGCCTCGATCTGTCTGTGAAATGCACGCAGTATTTCCTCACGATGCGCACCTGACCGGACCGCGCCGGCATCTTGGACGAGTGGATCGAGCGGGCCGTGGCCGCCCCGATTCGCGAGGTCATCCAGGCGGACGGCCGCATCCGGCGCTGGGCGCGGATTCCGGAGCGGGACGGGCGCTATTTGCGGGTGGTACTCCTCGCTGACGGCGAGACGATTCACAACGCTTTCTTTGATCGCAACTTCTCTCGGTGAGCGCGCTATGAAGGTCACTTTCTTCGCCGACACGGACACGCTGTACATCGAATTCAAGGCGGGCTCGATCGCCGAGTCCCGCGACCTCGATGAGAATACACTCCTGGAACTCGACGCCGAGGGGCGCGTCTGCGCGCTCACGATCGAGCACGCGACCGAACGCACCGGCATCCCGACTTTCTCCTATCAGCAAGTCGCCGCGTAAAAGAGCCGGGCAATCGCGGCGCTCCGCGCCGCCGCTCGCGCCTGCACGTACGATGCGGCATCGACGCGCCGCGAGAGTCGCACGTGAAGCCCCGCAAGCACTTACGCGTGTCGGCCTCAAAAACTCGCGTCTGGGCCTCAGCAGTGAAAACTATGATCCAAAATCGGAGGAGCTGAGCCGCTAAAAGAAGAAGCCACAGCAGTCTAGAAGACTGAAATCATACGACGGATGCTCAAGGGGTCGTTTCACCCAGGAAGACCCGATCGGGCTGGCCGGTGGCCTCAATGCCTCGGGGATCGGTAGCGACGCCACGTGCTGTCGTTCCCCGCCGTCTCACCTGGCAATGTCACGGGCGGCGGGGATCCCGAGCTTCTTCGCGATCCGCTCGGTGAAGACACGGGCGCCCTGGGGCGCCATATCGCGCGAGTTGCCTTTGAGCTCGTACTCGTCGTCGAGCGCGATCGCGCCGGTCTCGACATCGATGAGCTGGCCGCTGTAGATCCAGATCAGATTGCTCGTCTTGCTCAGCGTGCCCGTTACCGCCCACCGGGCGTGCACGGTGCGGGCGGCGGCCCGTGCGCACGCGACGACGACGTTGCAGGGGTGACCACCCGCCGAGTCACGCGGGCCGGGTGCGTGTGCCGCCGCCTGGAGTGCGGTGGTGTCGATCAGCACGACTCCGGGGAGGCTCGCCACGTGCCCGCGCAATGCGGCGGTGGTGACGCCGGCCAGCGCCGAGTCGCCAGGCTCGATGGAGTTCGCATGCGCCCCGTAGAACGCGAGATCGAACACGGCCACGGACACGGGTGCGGCCATCCCGTCCCGGACGGAGCGCTCGGCCCCCGGCGCCGCACGCTCGGTCGAGTCGGGGACCCGAGCGCCGCCACTGGTCGACCCCTGGGCGAGGCACGCCGGGCCAGCGGCGCTCGCCGCGGCTGCCGCGATCGCGAGCAGGAGGGCCACGCCGATGCGCGTGACCACCAGGGTGATCAAGCGACCCTCGTACGAGCGCTGGCCGCCGACCTGTCGGTCACCAGATCGACTCGGGGTGCATCCTGCGGCGGCAGTCGGCCCTCCCATGCGCTTCTGAGCCTGCAAGAATCGTGAGGGTCAGGATGCGGGCCGCCGCCTGACGGCGGCACTCGCCGGACCGGGCACTCACGTCGTCCCGTTGTCGCCAGGCAATCGCCAGGTCCAATATCCCTGAACGCCTCCGCCCCGTCGAGGACGGCATCCGGCCGACACACCGGGGCTCGAGGGAGCGGGACGGCACATGCCCGGGCCCCCGGGGGCGTGCGCATCGAGACAGTTCGGTGCATTATCCTAGGCACCCGGTCTGGCGGTACCCGGGCAGCAGGTGGCGGCCAGCGGCGAAGAGCTGCCACCTGCCGCTCAGGACGAGCGTGGCTCCGAGAGTGGAGGCACATGCGAACTCGTCGCGTGGTGGCTGGCGTCGCGATCCTGCTGCTCGTCCTCGTGGCGGTGTTCGCGGTGAGGCACCGCCCGCGCGGGGGCGCGGCGTCCCAGACTCCGCCTCCCGCAGCCGTGCAACCCGGGCCGCCGTCCGCCCCTGCCACCACCGCGGTACCCACGCCGGTCCACGGCGAACGCCAGCTCGTCGCGCAGATCCTGGCGCAGGGCCTCACGCCCGAGCGTGCCAAGCTGCTGTTCAGCATGGTCGTCGGCCCCCTGCCCGGCGTGGCCGTGCCCCCCGGGAGCCGCAACCCCGCCGACTGGGATGGCACGCTGGCGGTGAGCTACCTCGGCAAGGTGTGGGATGCGCTGACGCCCGAGCAGCGCACGGCCGCGGCGCACCTCATCGCCGGGCCACGCGGAAGCACGGGGGCACGTCAGTCCTCATCCGCCGAGCGCCGCCCGCTGGTCGTGCCGGTCGCGTTCGTCGCCACCGCGGATGCCCCAGCGTTCGACTACAAGGCGCTGGGGGATACCGCGAATACCGTTCTGTCCGCCTTTCTCGGCAAACCACCCGTCGACTTCGACGTCGCCGTCGACTACGGGCCGCCGACCGGAACCGAGTATGCGCACACCACATCCTGGGTGACGCCCAAGGATCTCCTGCTGGCGTCATGTCACATGCTGATGTGGAACCAGAAGTTCTCCCCGCTCAGCTACACGGACGCGCGAGCCATCGTCACGCACGAGATGGTGCACTGCTATCAGCAACGGGAGACGGGGAGCCCCGAGGCCTCCATGAGCGTGCACCCCTGGATCTCCGAAGGGGAGGCCACATGGGCCATGCAGGTTGTCGTGCCGGGCGCGTCGGACGTCATCATGGACACCTGCTGGGCGCCGTATGTCAGTCAGCCCACGCTCCACTTCGCCAAGCGGAGCTACGATGCCGTGGGCGTGTATGCCCACATGGCCGACCTGGCGGGGAACGGAGCCGTTTGGCCGAAGCTCCTGCCGATGGTCACAACGGCCATGGGCGGCGGTCAGGGCGACATCGATGCCTTCAACCTGCTGACGGGCGGCAGTCAGATCACGTATTTCACCGACTGGGGCTCGAGCTACTTCGAGGTCGACCAGAAGACACCGTGGGAGATGCTGAACCGGCACCCATCGGCGTCGGGCGGCCCGTCACCCCAATCCGTGACCGTGGACGGCGGAACGGAGGAAGAGCTGACTCCGGCCGCGAACTACGAGAGCGAGTTGTTCCAGCTCACCGGCTCGGCCGACATCGCGATCGTGGGGCTGCTCACCGGATACGGCCGCATTCATGATCGCGCCTTTGCCATCGACGAGGCGCTCGACGTCTCCGCTCCGCTCGCGCTCTGCCTCAAGCAGGGCGGCTGCAAGTGTCCCGACGGCTCGCCGGGCGCGTCGCTCTTCACGAAGCCCGCCGCGGCGCCCGTGTCGATCGGCATCAACGGTGGCGAGACGACGGCGCTGCTCGGCGTGGTCGGAGAGACGCTCGACAAGTTCTGCAAGAAACCGGACCCGCCGACCCTCCCGCCGCCGCCGGGCCGGCGGGGGCAAGCCCGGCGGGGGCCCGCCGCCGGACAACCAGCCGCCGCCCCCGCCGCCCCCGCAGGGAGAGTCCCGGGGCGACACACATGTCGTCACCCTGGACGGCTTGCATTACGACTTCCAGGTCATTGGCGAGTACACGCTGGTCAAGTCCACCAAGGACGATTTCCTGGTGCAGGTGCGCGCGGTCCCCGTGCGCAAATCCCGTTCGGTCAGCATGAACCAGGCGATCGCCACGAAGCTCGGCGGACATCGCGTCACGGTGTCGATCGAGAACGGCACGGAGGTGCTGCGGGTCGACGGGAAGGACATGTTCGGCGCGACGCTCCCGCCGCCGCTTCGCGGGGCGATCCTCTGTACGGAGACGATGTACGGCTCGAGCTGCCAGCTCACCTGGCCGGATGGCACCGTCGTGCGAGCGACACAGATCGAGCGCTTCGCCCTCAACGTCGCCGTGCAGCCCGCCCGCTCCCGCCTTGGCACGCTCGCCGGCCTCCTCGGTGACGGCAACGGCTCCCCCGCCAACGATCTGACCGGGATCGGCAACGCGCAGCTCGGAACGCAGCCAAGCCAACAGGCCATCAACCACTCCCTGGCCAACGCCTGGCGCGTCAAGCCTGGCGCCTCGCTCTTCGACTATCTCCCCGGCCAATCGAGCCGGACGTTCGCCGATACCACGTTCCCCCGCACCGGGGCCGACGCCGGTGTCGTCGCGAACCGGGACTCCGCCGAGAAGGTGTGCCGGCAGGAGGGGATCACCGATACGCACCTGCTCGACGACTGCATTCTGGATCTCGCGGTGACGAACAACTTCGCCTACGCCAGCGTCTACAGCCACGCCCAGCGGGTGACCGACGCGCAGGCGGCGCTGCGAGGGACGTCGATGGCCGGGGTACTGAGCACCATGTTCGTGGACGGCGTGATCACCGACAAGTCGCAGCAACCGGCGTTCACGTTCGCGGCCAAGGACTCCGACGTGATCTGGATCGATTCCGCAGGGTGCACGGACGCCAACGGGGCGATCCGCCTACAAGTGCTGCGGCACATACCGGGGCGTGCGGACGACAGCACGTGGGACACTCAACTGGACGAGCTGCCATCGATGGAGCCTCGACTCGATCAGATCACGCGGGTCGGCGCCTGTCGCGTCGGGCGGGTCAAGCTGATGGCGGGGACGATCCGCCTGGTGATGAATCCGTTCAGGGACGCGGTGGGCGCCTTCCACCTCCCCGTGCACCGGGTGCGACACGATCGCATCGCTGCCATCCGGTACGGCGCGACGGTCGACGGCGACATCGAGAATCCGGCCGCCAGCGACATCTACACGTTCATCGGACACCCCGGCGACATCGTTCGGATCTCGGGTGACGGCTGCGACATCGGCCGCATGGTCACTGGCATCGTGGTCCCCAGTGGATATGCCGAGCAGGGGCCGTCGTGCGGCGGGATCGACTACACGCTGCCGGCGAACGCCGCACACGCCGCCAATGACACGACCTTTCAGCTCATCGTCAACTGGGTCAAGCGCGAAGGTCCCGCCAAGTACCACTTCGTCTTGCGGGCAGCCGCAGGCAAGCAGTAGCTCCTGCGGGCACCGTCCGACAGCGGCCGACGAGCCGGCTCACAAGCCCGCCCGGCACGTCCGCCGTCACTGCGCCGAGGACGCGCTCGTCTGTGGGACAACTTCGAGGGCCAAACCTGGTGGGACGAACCACCGCAGGAGATGCTGCTCGAGTTCTTCAGTCGGGCGTCACCGTGGGCTACCTCGACCGCCCATAGCCGGATAAGTGCGATCTCCGAGAAGTCGTCGAGACTCGCTGGCAGGTCACGCCCGCGCGAATGCGCGTTTAGCACAGCTTGCTCAGACACTTGCCACGATCTGCTCGACTGGTCGAGCCGGGTCTGGCCGCTCGCGCTGTTTAGCGTGCCATCGGGCACAGGGCCGTTGTCCGCTCCAGGCTTTCCAGTGCTGACCGCAGACTGATCTTCCGCAGTGACGACATCAGCCCACCGAGCCTCAGCCAACCCGCAAGAGTCGGTGGGTAGCCTTCCACTGGCGACCCCGCGCTGTCACCGGCCCATGAAACGCATTAGGATTGTACCGCGTCATACGGATGCTGGTATAGCGTAGCGTTTGAGCGTACATTTAGTGTGCCTTAAAGATACTCAACAGACTCTGGAGCCGGACATGTTCGAGGTCAAGGGAAGCGCGGCGGTGGCAACGGTCTCCGAGTTGCGCCGCGACGTGGGCAGGACCGTCGAGGCGGCGCACCAAGCTCCTGTCTACCTCACCAGCGATGGCAAGCCGGTCGCCGCGATGGTGAGCGTGGAGCTGCTGGACGAGATCTTTGGCTTGCTCGAGGATGTCGATGACGCGCGCGTCGCGGCGGCCCGGCTCGAGCGCCTGCGCACTGCCAGGTCCACGCTGCTTGGCGAGGAGGAGTTCTGGGCAAAGGTCGAGCAGCGAAAGCGCGGCTAGCCGGTGGGGAGCCGGTAGCTGCCTCGGTAGCTGCCTCGGTAGCTGCCTCGGTAGCTGCCTCAGCGCCGCGCGGCGTCGCGTGGTCGATCCGCTACAGTAGCGACATTCTCGACGAAGACATCCACGAGGTGGGCGCGGCGGCGCTTGCCGAGGCAAAGAAAGCCGTCGACAAGAAGCTGAGGACTGATCCGACGGGCTATGGGGAACCCCTGGGCCCGCCCCTTCTTGGCCTACACAAGCTCAAGTCCTCGAAGATCCGAGTCGTCTATCGGATCGAGGACCCAGTCCGCGAAGTATGGGTCCTCATGATCCGCTCCAGAAAGACCATCTGGAAGCGCGGGCAGGGCACGATCGTCGAGCGCCTGGCCTCGGCGCGGCGCCTCTGGTCGGGCACGGAGGCCGCCGCGAAGAAGAATGCCGTCACCAAAGGAACGCGTGACGCGTGATCCCGTAGGCGCGTATGTCTTGAATGACCGAGACGGGCGAGCCGACGGGGCACATCGCCGCGCTGGACGGGCTCCGAGGCCTGGCGATCGTGCTCGTCGTCGTGCACCACTTCACGAGCCGGCCGACGACCGGACTCGCGATCGACGACGCGTTCTACCGGGTGACCGAGATGGGATGGGTCGGGGTGAACCTCTTCTTCGTCCTGTCCGGGTTCCTCATCACCGGCATCCTGCTCGACGGCAAGGCGGCCGGTAATCCGCTCCGCCACTTCTACGCCCGGCGCGCGCTCCGGATCCTCCCGCTCTACTACGGGGCGCTCGCCCTGGCGGTGCTCGTCCAGCCACACCTCCAACCCACGGACGCACAGGCCGTCCCGCGGCTCGTCACGCACCAGGGATGGCTCTGGGCCCACGCCAGCAATCTGCTGATGGCACGGTCCCAGATGTGGGGCTTTCTCCCCGGATGGGCCGTGCACGCGTGGTCGCTGGCGATCGAGGAGCAGTTCTATGTCGTGTGGCCGGTGCTCGTGCTCATGCTCTCGAGTGCCCGCCTGCGATTGGTGTGCGTCACGTTCCTGGTGGCCGCCCCGCTCGTGCGACTCGCGGCGTGGTCCATCGATCCGAACCCGATCGCGACGTACGTTCTCCTGCCGTATCGGGCCGACGGGCTCGCCATGGGAGCCTGCCTCGCCGTGGCCGCGCGCGATCGCCTCCAGTGGCGCGTCGTGAAGCAGCTCGCGCCGCACGTCCGCTGGTGGGCCGGCGGCGCCCTCCTGCTGCTCGTGGTCGCGCGCCCGCCACTCTACGAGACGGACTGGCTGATGCAGGTGGTGGGCTTCTCGGTCCTGGCAGCCCTGTTCGGCGCGTGCCTCGTCGAGGCCGCGGACGCGACACCGGGCACGCTCGTCCACCGGATCCTGACCGGCCGGTCGCTCCGGGCGTTCGGACGCTACAGCTACGGGATGTACATCCTCCACCTGGCTGTCGGCCTGGCGCTCGCGAAGCACGGCCTCACGGCCGGTCTCATCCCTCGTGTGCTCGGCTCCGACATCCCGGGGACGCTGGTCGTCATCGCCGTCTGTACGGCCGCCTCGTTCGCCGCCGCGTGGCTCACCTGGCACTGCTGGGAGCGGCCGTTCCTGTCCCTCAAGCGCTACGTACCGTACGCGTAGGATCGATGCGAGCCGAGGCCCTGGCGAGCGGGCCTGCTCAGCCTGGTTGGGCCTACGGCAATCGCCCCGGCCGGCCGGGTGGACAGCCCGCTGGACCACGGATTGCGTTTAGCTCCCGTTAGAACCTCACTCAAGGGAGCTCGAGCATGCGACATTTCCTGGCGCCCCCGGTCCGACTCGGGGCATTCTTGGTGGCGTCGGCTCTGGTTGGCGCCGCGTGCCAGAACGGTGGAACGACAAAGACGTCCGGCACCGACACCACGACCGCGACCACGCGGGTCAGAGACACTACGGTCGTGAAGAAGGACACGACGGTGTCGACCGACACGGTGAAGAAGACCGAGCACGCCAAGGACGCGAAGGCCAAGCCGTCGTCGTAAGACCCCGGCCGCGCCCGACCGCGCAGGTCCTGCGCGGTCGGGCGCAGTCGCGGCGGATCGCGACCGGAGATCGCTCCGGGCAGAGCCGCTCAGTGCGAGAACACGAGTGCGAACTCGTGCACGCTTCCGGCTGCGGCTGGCGGGAATCGCCATGCCGCGGCGCGTGACTGGATGCATGCCTCGGCCCCGGCCGCACCGTCGCCGCTCCACTCGCGACGCACGATCACGCTGTGCCCCACCGACCCGTCGGGCGAGAGCGCGATGCGCACGACCAGGTGTCCGGTGAGCGTCGGATGCTGGCGGAGCCCGAACTCCGTGTAGCAGTAGATCAGCTCCGGCTGCCACTGCCGCACGAGATTGCCGACGGTCTCATCGTCCAGTCCTACACTCGGCGGCTCGCCACCGAGGCCCGCCGGCCGCGCCGGTGCCACGATCGCACCCGAGGATGGCGCCGCCGTGCGGCGCACAGGACTCGGCGGCGGCGCCGGCGCAGCGACCAACGGCGTGGCCCGGACGGGATGCGCGAGCGGCGCGGCAATGACCCGCGCCGGCCGCCGCCGAGGGAGCCGAGCGGACACCCGGGTGAGCGCGGGTGCAACGGTCGACGTCTCGGCCAGCGGGGCGGACACGATCCGGGTCGGCGCGGCTGCGGATGTGGAGGTGGCGAGCGCCGCTGGGGGCGCTGAAAACGCTGGACGCGCTGACGGTGCTGGGGACGCTGGAGACGCTGCGAGCACCGGGGGCGCCGACGCCGCGGGCGCTCGCGGTGTGGGCGACGTGGGCGAACTGGGCGCGGCGGACGCGTTGGACGCTATGGACGCCGGGGGAGCGCCCGGAGCGGGGACGACGCGCACGGGAGTCGCGAGGCGCGCGGCCTCGCGCAGCGCGAGCGCGCCCGCGGGCGCCGCATCGGGAAATATGACGGCAGTCACGGCGTTGGGCCCGGCCGCGCCGATCCGCACCTGGAGCCGCGGCGAGACGCTGGCGGCGGGCGGCTCCACGACGACGTTGCCGTCGCCGAAGGTCGAGGGCATCGTGTCGGCCAGGCGCGCCGGCGTGGGTGCGGCGCCCGTGGCGCTGGCCGGTGTGCTGCCCGATGCGCCACTCGGCGACTCGGCGAGGCTCAGCGACTCGAGCATCGCCGCGAAGCGCTCGGCGTCCGCGGGGGTCAGGACGACCGGCCGCGCGAATGCGCTCCGGTACCCGGCCGACGCGTAGATCAGCACCGCCCCGGAATCGCCCGCCCGGAACCACACCACGGCCGGGCCCCACCGGACCATCCCGGTCTCCCGCTCGTGGGCGGCCTGCGCCAGGAGCTGCACCGCGCCGAACCCACTGGCGAGTCCCAGCGCACCGGCCAGCACGACATCCCTGGTCGCGAGGCGGAGTAGACGATGGCACATGGCCGCGCCTCCTCGAGTCGTCCGTTCGGCGGCCGGACTGGCGTGGCGACCGGCGGGGCCGATCGCGGTAGCCTCCAGAGCTTTGCGTCGCCGGCTTTCGCCGGGTTTGCCATTGTCGCAGGCGCTCGGGCAGCGGCGCCGCGCTGCGGTCTCAGCTCGTGAGCCGCGCGATCTCACCTGCGAATGTAGGTGCGTTCGCACCGAGGGCAACGGACAGTTCGTCTCGCTGGGGAGCGACCGCACTCCCCCTGACGCAGAAGGCGCCGGAAGCCACTTCGACGGCCACCGCCGGGCCATGGTGTCCGCCTCACCCGCCGACCCGCCGGTCACCCGCCGGTCACCCGCCGGTCACCCCCGGCCCACCCCCCGGCCCCCACCCGCCCGGTCGCCCGGATCGCCGCGCGGAACGCGGGACGTTCCCGCCAACGGCGGGGCGCGTGACATGCCGGCTCGGGCATCCGTGCGGAATGCGACTCGCGGGCGGCATGAATGCCGCCCCTACGGTGGCCGCGGGACGCGGCCGTTCCCGCCCCGGCATTGGTGCGGAATGCGACTCGCGGGCGGCATGAACGCCGCCCCTACGGTACGACCCGGTGTGGCGACGACGGCACCGTCATCCCGCGCCGGTTGTGGTCGTTCCCGGCGCCACCGGCATCCACACGCCCCGCGCCCATGCACCCACGCATCCATGCGCGACGACGCGCCGTCACCCCGGCCCCGTCGTTGCCGTTCTCGGTGCCGACGTGGCCGCGTGCCGGCGGCGGGCCCGTCATCGCCCCCGTCGTTGCTGTGCCCGGTGCCAGGGGCAATCGCGAAGGCAGTGGTGCGCAATGCCGGTCACCGCACCCCCATAGGGGCGGCATTCATGCCGCCCGCTGCTCCCGTTTCGCTCCGATGTCTGGCCGTACGGCCGCCGGTTCAGTCGCCGATGCCGGCCACGCCCGCGATGAGCCGATCGACTTCATCGGCGGTCGTGTAACACGCGCACCCGGCGCGGACGAGGCCGCGCGCCGACACGCCGAGCGTGTCCAGCACCGAGTTCGCGTAGAAGTCGCCGCTCGACAGGAAGAGCGCACGCTGCGCGAGATGCCTCGCCACGTCGTCCGCGCTCAGGTCGCGCACCGTGAAGGACATGGTCGGCGTCCGTGGCCGGCCGGGCGGCGGTCCGTACAGTCGGACCCCGGGGATCTCGGACAACCCGTCCCAGAGCCGCCAGAGGAGCGATTCCCCTTCACTGTGGAGCGCACCGAACGCCGACACCAATCGCGCACGGCGCGAGGTGCCATCAGCCGCCGCCGGCGCCAACGACGCCAGGAAGTCGACCGCGGCGCGCGCGCCGACGATCCCCTCGTGGTTCTGGGTGCCGGTCTCGATCCGTTCGGGCGCCGTGTCGGGCGATCCGATCAGCTTCGGCACGTCGATCGTCGCCAGCAGATCGTGCCGGCCGTAGAGGACGCCGATGTGCGGTCCGTACAGCTTGTAGGCCGAGCAGGCGAGCAGATCGCAGCCCCAGGCCTGGACGTCGATCGCACCGTGGGCCGCGAAGTGGACCGCGTCGACGAACACGAGCGCGCCCGCGGCGTGCGCCATCTCGACGATCCGGTCGATCGGATTGACGGTGCCGAGCGCGTTGGAGGCGGCGCCGACCGCCACCAGTCGCGTGCGTGGGCCGAGCACGCGCGCCAACACGTCGAGATCGAGCTCCCCCGTCGCCGGATCGAACGGCACGACCCGAACCGTGATGCCGCGCTCGCGCTCCAGTGCACGCCAGGGCGCGACATTGGCGTGATGATCGAGGTCGGTGACGATGACGTCGTCGCCGGCCCCCCAGCCTCGCCCGAGCCCTCTCGCGACGTGGAAAGTGAGCGTCGTCATGTTGGCCCCGAAGGCGATCTCGTCCCGCGTGCGGGCGCCGAACAAATCGGCGTACGCCTGCCGAGCGTCGAGCAACATTGAATCCGTTTCGACGCTCGTGGGGTATTGCCAGTGTGTGTTGGCGTTGTGGCGGTACAGGTAGTCCGCCACGGCGTCGACGACCGACGTCGGAACCTGTGTGCCACCCGGCCCGTCGAAGTAGGCGACAGGCTGGCCGGCGTGACGGCGCGTGAGCGCCGGGAACTGCGGGCGGACGCTATGCGGCATCCGTGAAATTAACGTTTGCGTAACACGAGCGTGGCAGTCGTCGTCTTCAATAGATCATCACATCGACCATCGACCGAGGGACGGCTATGCGGCAGCAGCGGCAGCAGCACATGGCGCAGAGGGTTCAGCTGGATCGCCTCGCCGGGGGGGCGCTCTCGCTTCTGCTCGCCACGGGCTGCGTGACGACCCAACCGGCTCCGGAGATGGCTCCGGCCCCTGTGCAGGCACCCGCGCCCGTTCCGCAGCCGCCACCGCGGCCGGCCGACGACCCCCCGGCCCGCGTCGCCCGACTGGCGCTGATCGACGGGCAGGTCTCCTTCCGACCGGCCGCCGACACGGAGTGGGGCGCGGCCGTGCCCAACGCCCCGGTCACGACCGGGGACCGGCTCTGGTCGGACGCCGGCAGCCGGGCGGAGCTCGACGCCGGCAATGTCGGACTGCGCCTGTCGAGCGCGACGGAGCTGGACGTGGTCCGGCTGGACGACCACGCCTTTCAGGTGCGTATCCCGCAGGGGACGGTGATCGAGCGCGTGCGGAACGAGGAGGGCGACGATGAGGAGATCGACGCGCCCAACGCGGTGGTCGTCCCGGCCGGCCGCGGCGAGTATCGGATCGATGTCTCGCCCGACGGCTCGACGACGTCGGTGACGGTCTGGTCGGGCGCGGCGGATGTGACGTCGGCCGGCTCGTCGTTTCACGTCAACGCGCGGCAGGTGGCGACGGTCCGCGGCGTGGACGCGCCGACGTTCGATGTGAGCGACGCCGGGTCGTACGACGCGTTCGATCGGTGGTCGGAGGGCCGCGATCTGCGGGAGGAGCGCGCGGCCGAGGCGCGCCGCTATGTCGGCGCCGACATGGCCGGCACCGAGGACCTGGACGACTACGGCCGTTGGGGAAACGACCCGGTGTACGGGCCGGTGTGGTACCCGGTCGCGGTGGAATCCGGCTGGGCGCCATACCACTACGGCCACTGGGTCTGGGTGAACCGGTGGGGCTGGACCTGGGTCGATGACGCCCCCTGGGGATGGGCGCCGTTCCACTACGGGCGCTGGGCGTACATCGAGGGCCGCTGGGGATGGTGCCCGGGACGGGTCGTCGTGGAGCGCCCGGTGTACGCTCCCGCGCTCGTGGTCTTCGTCGGCGGCGCTGGTCCCGAGGCTGGCCGCGTCGGCTGGTTCCCACTGGGCCCGGAGGAGGTCTACCGGCCGGCGTACCTGGCGAGTCCGGGCTACGTGCGGCAGGTGAACGTCACCAACGTCACGAACATCACCAACATCACCAATGTCACGAACGTGACGAATGTCACGAACGTGACCAACGTGACCAACATCAACAACACGACATACCGGAACCGGATGGTGCCGGGGGCGGTGACCGTGGTTCCGGAGCGCGCGCTCGCGAACGCCGAGCCGGTGCGTAGCGTCGCGATTGCGCCGACCCGCGACTTCCTGTCCGCTCGGCCGGTCGCGATCGCCCCTGCGGTGACGCCGACGCGGGCGAGTCTGCTCTGGCGCGGCCCGGCGACGGTCGGCAGCGCCGCCGGCGTCACGCGACCGGCCCACGCCCCGGTCGTCCCGCCGCCCGCGCTCGCCGCGCGCCCGGTCATGGCGCTCCACACGCCGCCGCCGGCGCCCGTGCCGTTCAGTGTGCAGGAGCGCGTGCTCGCCGGAAACGCCGGCCGCCCGCTCGCACCGTCCCAGGTCGCATCGCTCCGGCCGACCGCGCCGCCGCCGGCGATACTCCCGATCCGACCCGTGCCGATGCTGCATCCATCGGTGGCGGCCTCGGGATCGGGCGGACCGGGCGGGTCGCCGGCGACGGGACGGCAGCCCGCTTCGATGCCGGTGCCGGGTGAGCGTGGGCCGGTCGGTGCGACGGCCACCGCGATGCCCGTCCGCTCCACGACGCCTCCGGCACCGGGTCCGGTGGGCCCGCAGCGCGTCGCGGCGTCGCCGCTCGATCACGCGTACCAGGCGGAGCGGGCGCAGATGGAAGCGCGGCACAGGGCGGAGTTCGCGCAGCCGCCGAGCGGGGAGTCCGCGGCGGAGTTGGCGCAGCGGCACGAGGCCGAGCACCAGGAGCTGGAGCAGCGCTATCAGCAGGCGCGCACCCAGGGCCGGCCAACACTGCCGCCGGCCACCCCACGGCCCCCGGCCACCACCCGCGACGGTCGACAGACGACGACGCGCGACAAGGCACCGGACCGGGCCCGCGGCGCCGATTGACGGTCGCAGTCGAGTGCCGGCGGCGCGCCTGCTACATACCGCTCGGGTATGTCTCGGCCTCGCCGCCCACGACGACCGGCATGTGCAGCGGATCGACGGCGTGTGACTCGTCGATGTGGATGAAGGCGTCGTACCGCCGCGGAACGATCGTCGGCACGTAGTTCCCCCACGCCTCGTGCGCCGGCTCGTACACCACGCCGATCGCGCGGTGGTCGAGCGGGCGCTCGAGGCCACGGGTGCGCTCGGTGAGCGCGCCGCCGCCGCCGGGGCCGAAGCGCAGCAGGACGTCGCCGGCGCCGGTCTCGTGGAGCAGCCCCTCCCAGCTCTCCGCCCGGGCAGGCGGCACTTGCATCCGCTGCATCGGCGCGCCCCACTCCTCGCCCGCGATCACCGTCCCGCGGTGCGTGCCGAACCCCACGAGCACGACGCCATCCGCGGCATGCCGCTCGCGCACGACCTGCCCGACGGTGATGAGGCCGCGACGGACCATGTCCGTGTATCGCGCGTCACCCACATGGGTGTTGTGCTCCCAGACGATCGCCTTCGCCTGCCCGCCGCAATGGGCGATCAGCCGGTCGAGCGTGTCCACCATGTGATAGTCGCGCACGTTCCAGGAGGCGGGGCCGCCGCGGACCATGGTGCGGTAATAACGCTCCGCGTCGCGCGCCACGAGAGCGTTCTGCTCGGCGTCGAAGTACGCCTCCCGCCCATCCTCGCGATACGCCGGCGACCGCGTGCGCAGCGCGCGGAGCACGGCCACGGCCTCGTCTTCACAGGAAGTCGGGACCAGCGCGGTCGCCTCGGCGTACTCCTGCGGGTCCTCGCGATACGGCTCGAAGCAGCGATAGGCACGCCGCGCCGCTGCCGCGAGCGCGGGATCGATGCGCTCCAGGTACTTGATCACCGCCCCCATCGACTCCCACAGCGAGTAGACATCCAGGCCGTAGAACCCCACCCGGTCTTCCGCCCGGCGTGGGGCGTTGTGGGACCGGAGCCAGGTCGCGAGGCGCACGACTTCGCGGTTGGCCCACATCCAGGTCGGCCACCGCTCGAACGCGTGCAACACGTCCTCGGCGCTCGTGCCGGCCCGCGGCAGATGGCGCACGAACCGATTCACGCGATAGCAGTCGGGCCAATCGCCTTCGACCGCGATGAACGAGAATCCCTTCTCGCGGATCAACCGCTGCGAGAGGGCGGTGCGCCAGCTGTAGAACTCCGAGGTGCCGTGGGTGGCCTCGCCCAGAAGCACATAGCGCGCGTCGCCGATCGCGGTGAGAAGCGGATCGAGATCGGCAGGCTCACGCAGCGGAGTGGCCGCGGCGCGCAGGGTCTCGACGAGTGTATCCGACTTCGACATCGGTGGCCCACGCATCTCACTTGCGCAGGACCCACGGATCGCGGCGCGGGTCGACCCACTGCCGACCGTCCTTGCTCCACATCTCGCTCACTTCCCGAATGTGCGGGAGCACCTCTCGCCCCGTCTGGAGAGCGATCTTCACCGCGTGTCGCTCGGCCTGGTGAACCAACCGCTTGTCGACCCGCTCGACTCGCTCGACTCGCTCGTGTCTCTCGCTCGGCACCGCCGGCACGACGGCGCACGGGTGCTTCTTGCGCGAACGGCTCATCTACAGTCCTCCTGCGCTCCTGCGATTCCTGTCGAAAGAATCACCCGCCTGGAGGCGTCGATGCAAACTCAGCGTCAGCGCGGTACGCTCGAGCTGGGCGCACCCGGTGTGCCGCTGACCGGTGGCGAGGCGGGCGGAGCCGGCGGAACGGCGATCGGCGCCCGTGCGGCCGGAGCGAGCGAGCCCGCAGACTCGTTGCGCAGGCGGGACCGGAGCCGCGGCTCCGAAGCGATCAGCGCGAACACCGCGATCAGCGCCACCAGCAGCACCGCCAGCGCCGCCCAGCGCCGCGGCCCCGTCCCCGCGCCTGGTGCCGAGCGGCGAAGGCGCCACCGCGCCGTGCCCCGACCGCCCGCGCCTCCCCCACCTCCCGCCCCGTCCATCGGTTCACGCGGCGACATGGCAAAGCCGCGTCGCACGCGTCGTACCGTCCGGCGACCGATCAGCTCGTCGGCGCCAGGCGCTCGCTGATCTCCCACAGGCGTCGAGCAGACTCGACGTCGTAGGACGCCGGTGCGGAGCGACGCTCGCGCTCCTTGACGAAGTAGCGGCCGGTGACGCCCTCGACCGCAGGGGAGCTCGAGAGATACGTCTGCGTCCTGGCGCCACGCTCGGACGAGATGAGGAACAGCCGGAAGATGGGGTAGGCCGCCCGGATCACCCCGCGGCGGCGGCCATAGAAGCCGCTCGCGACCACGCCGGGGTGGAGTGTGTTCGTGGTGACGCGTTCAGCAGCGGGCGAGGCCGCAAGTCGGCGGGCCAGCTCGTACGTGAACAGGATGTTCTCGAGCTTCGAGCGCGAATACACCAGGAATGGCACATAGCGGCGCGCGGACTCGAGATCATCGAAGTCGATCCGGGCCCGGCGGTGCGCCTCCGACGACACATTGACGATGCGGGCCGCCCGACCCGGTGCGCCGCTGGCCGTGAGCAAGGGCAGGAGCAGCTCGGTCAGCAGAAAATAGCCGAGATGATTCAGTGCGAAGGTCATCTCGATCCCGTCGGCGCTGAGTTGGCGCTGGAAGAACATGGCGCCGGCGTTGTTGAGGAGCACGTGGAGCGCCGGGTAGCGGGCGATCACCTGTTGCGCGAGGGCGCGCACGTCGCGCTGCGACGACAGGTCTGCCGTCAGGCCGTCGACGGCCGCATTCCCCGTCCGCCCGCGGATCTCCTGCACGGCCCGCTGCGTGCGCTCGGCATCGCGCCCGACGGCGATCACGTGCGCGCCGCGTTCCGCGAGCACCCGCGCCGACACGAACCCCAGCCCGTTCGTCGCGCCCGTGACCAGGCAGACCCGTCCCTGCATTCTCCTTACAGAAGACCGGCCGGCGCGGCGTGGCGCTCAGGCTGGAAGACCTCCAGGCGCAGGGTCCGCACGGCCCCGCCCGTCGCGCGGCGGAGCTCCTCCTCGACCGGGACCGTGCCGACCGCCTCGAGCTTCCGCAGCGTGAACTCCGTCGCCGTGACACAGCAGAGCGTGTCACCCTGGAGCTCGTAGGCCGCGAGGTCCTCCACGTAGGCCGAGTGCGTCGACGCGTACCGCGCCGCCGCGGCGGGCCGCACCCGGTCCCAGAGCGCCCGGGCTTCGGTCGAGCGGGCGACCGTGCGGGCCGCGTCGAGCAGCGGTGTGCGGGCGCCGTGCCGCGCGTCCGCCGTGCCGTCGCCTACCGATGCGGCCGGCGCGACGCCCGTCTCGCCCGTGCCGTGCGGGAGGATCTGCACCACATCGCGGCGCAGCACCTGCCGCCGCTGGCGTGCGAGCCAGCCCTGGTACTTCACATCGCCCGCGAGGTTCGCATCGCCGTCGACCAGCTTGAGCAAGTACGCCGACCAGCTCCGGCGCACACGGGCGACGTCGGTATCGCGGACGTAGAGCAGGTACTGGAGCGCATCGTGGACCCGATTCGGCCGCTCGGCCAGCATCCGGTCGGCCGCCTCGCGCGTCACGCCGAAGTAGCGCAGCAGCATCCGCTGCACGCGAAGCTCGCGCGCGTCGAGCGCTCCGACGCCGCGGAGGAGCGCCGCCATCCGTAGTTGCGCGCCGGGCGTGAACGAGAACGCGTATCGTCCGTGCGCGATCTTGTCGCAGTCGGCCGCCGCGAGGATCTCGCAGGCGACCAGCTCGTCAGCCGCTTCCTGCATCGAGTCGCGGACCGCCGCCGGACGGCGTGCGATCCCAACCGTGCCGCAGCGCTCCTGAAGCTCGGTGAGCGTATAGGACCAGGGCGCCGGCACACCGCGCGCCGACTCGCCGGCAAAGAGCTGATAGAGCCGCTTCGCGATCGGGCTACGGAGTCCGACATAGTGCTCGACACCGATCCACGCCGCCCACCCGCCGGCCAGCTCGCGCAGCCAGACGGGATTGATCTGGAGGTGGGCGATCCAGTCTTCGCCCTCGGGGCGCCGGTCGTACGTGCGGGTGACCGCGTACTCCAGCACGTGCAAGACCCCGATCGTGTCCACGCCCTTGCGGGGACGGGGGACCGGTGGCCCGTCCGGCTCCGTCGGGTGGACGCCCGTCGCGCTGCCATCGTCCGGCGACGCCGATCGGGTGAGGAGCAGCGCGCCCAGCTCCTGCGCTGCCTGGGTCACGTGCATCTCGATCCGCAGATGCGCCAGGCGGTGGAGCGCCTCGCGGATGCGGCGACTCGTCTCACCGTTCATCGGGCGGCCCATCGCCCGCGCGATCATGCCGACCGTCGGGTCCCGGAACTCGCCGGTCGTGAACAGGTGCGTGCGGTCCGGCTCCGGCAGCTCGTCCGCAATCTTGAACAGGGCGAAGAAGATGTCCCCGTCCGAGCCGTACGGGAGCCCGTGCTTGTCGTCGCCCTTGACGACCACATCGTACGCCGAGCCGTCGGCGCGCCGGCCCCGCAGCCGGGCCGTGTAGGCGTGGGCGGGCAGACGCCCAGCCGGCGATTCGGGCGGCTCCAGCTTCTGGACCGCCCGGATGATCGGGAGGTCGACCAGCCGAAGGGCGACCGGGTGCGGGCCTCCCAGTCCCCGCCGCGGGTCCAGGAGCAGCTCCTCCCAGGGGACAGGCGGCTGAACGCTTGGCACGCGGGAGGACATGGGGGGAAGATAGGGCGACCTGGCGCGGGAAGTTAGGGGTCCCGGCCGGCCCGTGCCGCGCGCAACGGTTTCCCACATCGTGGTGTCAGACGGCCGGACAGCGAGATATCGCCCGACGTCCCAGTGCACCGTCCCGTGGAGCAGCGTCCCAACCGTGAGGCTGGGTGGAAGAAGGCGACCTCATCGATCGGGTGGAAGCAGGCGACCCTGCGGCCGAGCGTGCGCTGTACGACAGGCACGTCGACCGCGTGTTCCGCCTCGCCTTCCGACTCACCGGCGATGACGATCTCGCCCGCGACCTCACCCAGGAGACCTTCATTCGCGCCTTCGACCGCATCGCCGGATTTCGCCGCCAGTCGAGCCTCGCTACTTGGCTGCACGCCATCACCATGTCGGTCGCCCTCAACCGACTCCGGGCGACCAAGCGTGCCACTGCTCGCATGGCGACCGCCGACGACGCGACCATCGAGTCCATCGAGAGCCCGCAGCCGCGGGCGAGCGAGCCCGATCTCAAGGAGCGGATGGCCCAGGCGATCAGGCAATTGCCACAGGGCTATCGGACGGTGTTTCTGATGCACGACGTCGAAGGGTATACCCACGAAGAGATCGGGGCGATCCTCGGCGTCGACTCGGGGACGTCGAAAGCGCAGCTCTTCCGCGCGCGCGCCAAGCTGCGGGTCGCGCTCGCGGATTTTGCCGGGGAGTGGCAGTCATGACGCGAGAGTGGCCGGACGACAGGGCGGCCGCGAGGGCAGGCGACAGGCCGCACGACGGCGGGGACGAGACCGAGCCCGCGCTCGAGCCCGCACTGCGTGAGCTCGCGGCCGCCTATCATCAGCCGCCGCCCGTGCCGCGCGAGGAGATGTGGGCCGCCATCGAGGCGCGGCGCCGCGCGCGTCCTACCGGGCGCTCGGGGGCACCATTCGCCCGACCGGGGCGGTACCGGTGGCAGGTGACGGCGTGGCGGATGGCGGCCGGCCTCACGATACTCGCGCTCGGCGTCGGGACCGGATGGTGGCTGCGCGCCGGGTCGGCCAGTGGGGCAGGGGATGGCCGAAGTGGCGGCCACGCGGTCGCCGTGGCGTCAGGGCCGGCGGCGGGCGTCGGCGCGCCAGGCGCCGCGGGCGCCCGCGAGGACGCCGCGTACCAGATCGCCGTCGCCCGGAACCTCACGCAGGCAGAGGCTCTGTTGACCGCCTTCCACGAGGCCGAGCGAGGGCGCGGTGCCCCCGGCGCGGCCACCGCCGATGTCGCGGCCTCCGATGCCCAGCTCGCGGGCTGGGCGCGGGACGTCCTGTCCACTACCCGACTGCTCCTCGATTCTCGGGCGGCCTCCGATCCACAGCGGCGGCGCCTGCTCGAAGACCTCGAGCTCGTCCTCGTCCAGATCGTGGCCGTCGCCCCGGATCACTCTCGCGACGACCGACAGATGATCGACCGAACGCTCGATCGCGGACACGTGCTGACCCGCATCCGCACCGCCGTCCCGGCGGGGCCTGCGGGAACCTGAGGATTCTGCTGCCCATGCGTACTCTGGCACTCGCGAGCGCGACCCTGCTCACGCTCTGGATGGCGCACCTCGACCGGGCCGCGGTGCGCGCGCAGGACGCCCGACCGGCCGCTGCTGCCGCTGCGGCCGCTCCCCGCGCCCTGTCCCATGCGCGCCCGGCGCCGGCGGATCCGCAGGCCGAAGAGGGGACCGTGACCGCGGATGACGCGATGGATGACCTGCCCCCGGCCGCGTGGGCGAGTGATGATCCCGCCGACTCGCTCTATCGGGCTGCGCGGGCGGCGCTCGCCGACGGCGACTACCGCCGCGCAGCCGACCTGTTTCATCGCATCGGGGCGACGTACCCCCGGTCGACCTACACGGGGCTCGCGCTCTATTACGAGGCGTTCGCCCTCTACCGGGCCGGGGAGACGGCCGACCTCCACAAGGCGCTCGACGCACTCCGTCAACTGAGCGCGGCCGGGCGGTCGCCCGGGGCGCCCGACTCCAGGCGCGGCGATGCGGCAACGCTCCGCACACGCATCTGTAGCGCGCTGGCCCGGCAGGGCGATGAATCGTGCACGGTGTCGATCGTCCAGCAGGCGGAGTCCGCGGCCGCCCCGCTCCCTGACTCGCAGTCGTGCCCCAGCGAGACCGACGAGAACGACGTCAGAATCGCGGCGCTCAACGCGTTGCTTCAGATGGATGCCGACCGCGCGATGCCGATCCTGCGGAAGGTGCTCGCGCGTCGCGATGCGTGCAGCGTCGGGCTCCGGCGCAAGGCGCTCTTCCTGGTCTCGCAGAAGGACGAGGCCGACCACGCGGATATCCTCCTCGCCGCGGCCCGCCAGGACCCATCGCCCGAGGTTCGGCGGCAGGCCGTGTTCTGGCTCTCGCAGATCCGGGAGCCACGTGTGGTCGACATCCTGGACAGCATCGCCGCCCGCCCAGGCGATCAGGAACTTCGTGAGCAGGCGCTGTTCGCGCTCTCGCAACAGGAGAGCCCACGGGCGCTCGCGGCCCTCAAGCGAGTCGCCGAGCGCGACGACGCCCCCGAGGCGCTGCGCGAGAAGGCCGTCTTCTGGCTCGGCCAGTCGCATGCCGCCGATGGGGTGGCGTTCCTCGAGGACATGTTCGGCCGGACGACGAGTGCGTCGCTCAAGCAGAAGATCCTGTTCGGCATCTCGCAGCACGGCGGCACCGGCGACTGGCTCCTCACGATCGCGCTCGACGCCCGCCAGCCCGACGAGGTCCGCAAGCAGGCGATCTTCTGGGCGAGCCAGGGGGGCGTCGCGATCGACCGACTGCTCAGTCTCTACGATCGTGCCGACGACAGTGGAGTGCGGGAGCAGATCGTCTTCGCACTCTCGCAGCGCAAGGAGCCTGCGGCCGTCGACGCCCTCATGCACATCGCGAAGTCGGACAAGGATGCGGAGATGCGGAAGCGGGCCGTGTTCTGGCTGGGGCAATCGAGCGACCCGCGGGCGGCGCAATTTCTTCAGGAGCTGATCAGCCAATGAGCCAGACGCCGCGTACCTCGCCCGCGCGTGCGATCGTCCGCCGCGCGCGTCAGTGCACCCCCGGATGGCCGCACGCGTACAAGGGGTGGGCGCTGGGTGCGGCGCTGCTCGCGACCGCACTGTGCGCCGTCGCGTCCGCCGTTCCCGCACAGCTACCCGCACAGGTACCCGCACAGGCGCCCGCGCAGCCGGCCGCCCAGCTCGCGCGCGCGATCACCGGCGTGTCCGACGGGATCGTCCGGATGACCTTCGCCGCTCGCCCGGAGACGTGCCGGGAGGGCGACGACGAGGACGACGCCGGCCACTCCGGTCGCCGATGTGTCGGGCGTCGGTCGTACTCGTACTCCGACGATGTGGAGTGGGACTCGAGCTGCGACTCGGGCCCGGTGCGCGTGGTGCTCGAGATGCACGACCATCTCCCGACGCGGATCCGGACCTACGTCGGTGGCCGGTGGCGCTCGCCGCGTCCCGGCGGGACGCCCGTGCACGACCTCGGCGTGGTCTCGGCGCCGCAGGCGGCACGGGTGCTCGTCGACTTCGCGCGACAGCTTCCGGCCCATCCCGGGAGCGAGGCGATCTTCCCGGCGTTCCTGGCCGACAGTGCCGAGATCTGGCCGGCCCTCGCGTCGCTGGCACGAGACGCCTCGAGGCCCGAGCACACGCGCGAGCAGGCGGTCTTCTGGATGGGGCTCGCGGCCGCCGACGTCAGCGCTGGGCTCGACTCCCTGGCGGAAGACCGCCGCGTCGACGAAGGCGTCCGCGAGCAGGCGGTCTTCGCCCTCTCGCAGCGGCCCCGCGACGAGGGCGTCCCGGCACTCCTCCGGATCGCCCAGAGCAATCGCGACCCGACCCTCCGCCGCCGGGCACTCTTCTGGCTCGGCCAGTCCGGCGACCCGCGGGCGATCGACCTCTTCGAGCGCATTCTCGCCAAGTGACTCGGCTTTGGCTATGCGCGTCACCAGGCGCAGCTCGGGCGACATCATCGGGTTGCCAAGCAGCGGGGCGAACTCGACGAACTCGGCGGACTGGTCGAGGTAGTCGATGACCACGATGGCGACACCTATCGGGCCGTGTATACGGTAAAGCTCGCGGGTGCAGTGTACGTGGTGCACGTCTTTCAGAAAAAGTCCACGCGCGGGATCGCCGCGCCGAAGCACGAGCTGGCGGTGATCCGTGAGCGGTGGCGGCGTGCCAAGGTCCACTGTGCCGCCCATTATGCCGCCCATTACGCTGCTCATGCTGCTCATTATGCTGCCCTGCGCGGCAGCGGAGGGAAATAACGATTGCGAAACGCACGGCGATCCCCGTGACGCGCGGCGGCGGGAAGGTCTACGCTGACCTAGGCTTCGCGCATCCTGCGGAGGAGCTGGCGAAGGCGCAGCTCGCGATGATGATCGACGATGCAATTCGGCAGCGGGGACTTACGCAGTGGGCCGCCGCCGCGCTCATGGGCCTTGATCAGCCGAAGGTCTCGTACCTGCTCCTTGGCCGCCTGGGGGGCTTTTCCACTCAGCGGCTGCTGGAATGCCTCACCGCGCTCGGACGCGACGTCGAGATCGTCGTGCGGCCCGCGCCCAGGTCGCGCAAGCGCGGCCGCATGCACATCGCGGCAGCCTAGAGCGGAAGCACAAGCCCCGATCGCTGCACGGCGGCTGCGGCTACTGCATCCTCGCCGCGCTCGCCGCGTCAGGCGTGCCCGCGGCCGGCGGACCGGCGACTATCCAGGGAGACACGGCGGCGGCCGCGCGTCGGACCGGAAGCGCTGGCGCGGCGGGGCGCGGCCACACACTCCGTCAGCGACGATGGCCCTTCCTGCGACGCTCATATCGGCTCTCCTGCTCCACGGAGCGGCGACTCTGCCGCCGCGGACATCCCTCCCCGCGGGTGCCACCGGCCAGGCATCGGCCTCGCCCCGCACGCGGCCGGCCGAGCGAGCGCCCTCGGCACTCGACGCGCGCGAGGTGCTCGAGCGGAGCGCGGCAGCGATCGGAGGCCTCGACCGGCTCCGCAGCCTCGCCGCCGCGCGCGTCGAGGAGCAGGGCCTCGAGTACCTGATCACGGCGCCGGGCGAGCCGGGCTCGCCCCGACGCTTCGCCGTGCAGACGATCGACGCGCTGCGCCGAGCAGCGCCGTGGGGACTCCGGCGCACGACCGCGCTGACGTTTCCGACGCGTCCGGGCCGGCTGGTCCAGACGCTGGTGGCGAGCGACACCGTCGCCAGCAGCGCGCGCGCGGGCGCGGTCACACCCGGGTCGATGTTCGACCTCGAGACGGCCATCGACGAGGTCGGGCTGGCGCCGGAGCGCATCCTGCTCACGGCGCTCGCGGCGCCGGAGCACAAGCGGCTCGCCGACACGACCATCGCCGGGACTCGGCACCATGTGATCGAGTTCCCCTGGGGCGCCGGACAGGTCCGCCTCGCGATCGACGCCGGGACGTGGTTCCCCACGCGCGTGCGCCTCACGCGCGCGTACCCCTCGCTCGTCTTCTGGGCGATGTGGGGTGACGTCGCGCTCGAGACGACCTGGTCCTCCTGGTCGCTCGAGAGCAACGGCGTCTGGTACCCGCGCCAGCGGACCACGACCTTCAACGGCGAGCCGTTCCGGGAGTACGTGGTCACGGCGCTCGACTTCGCGCCCGCCGCGCCCGCGGACTCGTTCGCGATCGCCGACAGCGTGCGCGGCAAGTTCGCGGCGGCCGCCGCCGCGGCCCGACGGCGCGCCGACCCGACGCTCACGCCGAAATCCGTCGCCGACGGGGTCATCCTGTTTCAGGGTGGGTACCAGGCGGCCCTCGTCCGCGTGCCCCGCGGGCTGCTGGTGCTCGAAGCACCGGAGTCGGACGCCAAGTCCCGCGCCGTGCTGCGCCAGGCGGCGCAGCTCTTTCCGGGCCGTCGCGTCGTCGGCGTGGTCTCGACGTCGCCGCTCTGGATGCACATCGCGGGGCTCCGCGAGTATGCCCGGCGCCGGATCCCGATCTACCTGCTCGACCAGAACGTCCCGGTCGTGCGGCAACTGCTCGCGGCGCCGCACGATCCGGCGACGGCGGACTCGGCGCCGATACCGCGCCGACCCGACCTCCGCCCGGTTCACGACCGCGTCACGATCGGGCGCGGCGACGACCGCATCGAGCTGATCCCCGCCCACGGCATCCACAGCGCCTCGATGATGCTCGCCTACTGGCCCGCCAAGCGGCTCCTGTACGCGAGCGACATCGTGATCCCGCCAACCTTCGAGCCGGTCTTCACCGCCGCCTACGCGGCCGACCTCCGCCGCGTGCTCGACCGACTCGCGATCCCGGTGACGACGGTGTTCACCGTGCACCTGCCGGCCGCGCCCTGGCCCCCGCCGCCCGACTCGTCGGCCGCAGCGGGGGCGCAGCGATGAGGGTGCTCCGCCGGCCGGCAGCGGCGGCCCTCTGCGCGACGCTCGTCGCCGCGGCCGCCAGCCGCGCGGCGGCACAGGTCGCCCCGCCGGGCCCATGCACCTCATCCCACGACTCGACGTCCGCCCGCACCTGGCTCGCGCGTGCGCGGTCGGCCGTGGGGCTCACGGCCGCGGGCGACAGCGTGATCCGGATCGTGGAGAGCATCGAGCAGCCACTTGCCGACGAGTCGGATCGGCCGGACCCGCCGTATATCGGACAGATCACGAGCGATACCGTCTGGGTCGACCCGGCGACCGGCGTCGAGCGCGTTCGCCTGCCGGGTCCGCGGGGCGCGACGTATCTTCGCGGGGCGCGTGCCACCTTTCGTGTCGGCCCGGATGGTGCCACCGGCGACGCCGGGGCGCACAGCCGCCTCTGGGGCGGTCGAGCGTTCGACGTGTGGGCGGAGCTCGAGGAGTGGGCGCGGGATGCCCGGGTCGCGGTCGGCGGACGATGTCAGTATCGGGCCGCGATGCGGATCGTGCTCACGCGACCGGGGGCGTTCGGCGCGGAGCGACTCCTGCTCGACGAGCAGACCGCCATCCCGATCGCGCTCGAGCGCACCGAAGCCCACTACTTCCTCGGGCCGTACCGGGCGCGCTACCTGTATGCGACCTGGACGGCAGTGGGCGCGCGCGCCCTCTATCCGGTGACCGCCACCCTGATGGTGGACGGCGAGCCCGAGGAGACGCGGAGCGCCTTCCCCGGCGCGGTCACCCTGGTTGGCAAGGGCGAGGCTCCGCCCGTGGCGATCCCCGACTCGTCGCTGGTGCTGCCGATCGAGCCGCAGCACCGGTTCAGGAGCGACTCGCTGACGCCGGTCGCGGTGGGGGGTGGCACGTATCTGCTCGTCAATCGTGCGTTCACATCCGTCGCCTCGCTCGCCGGGGATACGGTGTTCCTCTTCGACTCGCCGGCGGGGGAGGTGCGGGCCCGCAACGAGCGCGTGCTGCTCGACAGCCTCTTCGCGGGGCGTCATCCGGTGGTGTTCGTGGCGATGAACCACGTGTGGCCCCACATCGCCGGGATGCGCTACTGGGTCGCGCATGGCGCGACGGTGGTCACGAGCGCCGCGAATGTGTCCTTCGTCCGCTCGGTGCTGGCGCGCCGGTGGGCGGCCCTGCCCGACGAGCTGGAGGCGGCGCGTGCCAGGACGCGGATCACGGTCCGCGGCATCAGCGATTCGGCGTCGCTCGCCGGCGGCGCCGTCCGGCTCTTCCCGCTGGAAGGGACGAACGGCGAGGGACAGCTCCTCGCGTATCTGGCACCGGCGCATTTCGTGTGGGCGAGCGACCACATTCAGGACATCTCCGCGCCCAACATCTACGTCGAGGATGTCCGGCGCACAGTGCGGCGCCACGCGCTGGCGCCGGCCGGCGCCTCGGGTCCGCACTTCAAGCTCATCCCCTGGGCATCGGTCGACACGCTCCCCCACGAGCGCGCGGGCGACTGGCGCGACGCCGACCGCTGACCGTGGCCGTTCCTACTTATCGCCGAGTTCGAGCGGTGGTACGGCGTGGCCACGAGCGCGCGGCCAGACTACAACGCGCGTCCGAGTCGTGAATTCGCGCGCGTGCCCGGACTGCTGCGCGACCACTGGACGAAGTGAATGCGCCCCCGTCGGGACCGGCGGGGCGAGCTAGGGTGCGCCCTCCTCCGGGACCAACTGCTTGCCGAGCAGGGCCTGTAGCGTCGCGAGGGCGAGGCGGGCGGTCTTGCGGGCGTTCACGAGGTCGGACTCGGCCTCTGTGAGCGACAGCTGGGCGGTGAGCAAATTGAGGATGTTCTCTGTCCCCGCCTGGTAGCGCAATGTCTCGACGCGAAGGTTCTCGTGGGCCACGGCGACCCCGGTCTGCTGGAGCGCGGCGGTCGCGCGCGCGGTGTTGTATGCCTCGTAGGCGTTGGTCACCTCCTGGCGCGCGCCGCGCTCGAGGTCGGCGCGCACGGCCCGCGCGCTGTCGAGCGACGCGTTGGCGACGGCCACCGCGTACTCGCGCTGACCCTGGTCCAGGATCGGGAACGAGACGCCGATCGCGAACTGGTTCCGGTACAGCTGGTTCGCGAACGCCTGGTCACCATACGCGAGGCGTGACGCCGAGAGTGTCACGGTCGGCAGGAACCCGCCCGTCTGGGCGGCCACGGCCGCGCCGGCGGCCCGCTCGCCAGCCCGGGCGCGGATGTACGAGGGCCCGGTCTGGAGTGCCTGGCTGACCGCCTGATCGGCGGTGAAGGGGAGCTCCGGGGGTGGCAGGGTGTCGACCGGCTGGGCCGCGATCGGCGCGCTCAGTCCCACCCGGCGGCCGAGGGCGAGCCGATCGACCCGGGTCGCGGCCTGCTGCCGGAGGAGCGCCACCTGCGCCGTGTTGAGCTGGAGCACGACCTGGAGCGAGTCCGTCTCGACCGCTGCGCCGGAGGCGACGCGGGCGCGCGATACGGTCAACTGCTGGAGCGTGTTGCGCACCCGCTCCTCGGCGACCCGCAGCAGCTCCTGATCCGCGATCACCGTGTAGTAGGCGGTCTCGGTGGCGACGCGCGATGACGACCGCACCGCGTCGTCGTTCGCGGCAGCGCTTGCCTCGTTGAAGCGGGCCGCGCGAAGCCGGGAGATGTTCTGCCCACCATTGAAGGCGGTGTACGTGGCGGTGACGTTGGCATCCGACGTGTGCGACGACAGCGGCAGGGCTCTGAAGGCGTTGGCGTTGGTCGTGGGTGGGAGCACCGCGAAGTTGAACGTCTTCGGCGTCACGGAGGTGTAGTCGCCGCCGACGCTCACGGTCGGCGTGACCAGCGCCGCCAGCGCCGCCCGCCGCCCCCAGGCGGTCGTTCCGACCAACCCGCGCGCCGCGACCGCACTCGGGTCGACGTGGTTGCTGCGGCGGACCGCCTCGGCGAGGCTGATCGTCGGCAGCGAATCGTCCGCCCGGCCCCGGGCGGCCACGCCGCTCGCGGCAGTGACAGCACCGGTGTCGGCGCCCGCAGCCGGCGCCGCGCCCTGGAGCGTGACGAGTAGAAGAGCCGTGGTGAGCATCAATCATCCCCCGCAGGCGCCGGCAGCGGCCCGCCGGGCAGGATATCGACCGGACGGGACGACGGCGCGGTCGAGCGCTGCCGCCGCTCCGCCAGCGCGCGAACCGTGACGAAGAACACCGGAGTGAGGAACAGGCCGAAGAAGCTGACGCCCAGCATGCCCGAGAAGACGGCCACCCCCATCGCGTGCCGCATCTCGGCGCCAGCGCCGGTCGCGAACACGAGCGGCAGCACGCCCATGATGAACGCGACCGAGGTCATGAGGATCGGCCGAAGCCGGAGCCGCGCGGCCTCGAGCGCCGCGTGCACCCGGTCGAGCTTCGCGTCCTGCTGCTGGTCGTGCGCGAACTCGACGAGCAGGATCGCATTCTTGCACGCGAGTCCCACCAGCACGACGAGACCGACCTGGGTGAAGACGTTGCTGTCGCCGTGGGTCAGGAGCACGCCCGCCAGGGCGCACAGAAGACACATGGGCACGATCAGGACGACCGCCAGCGGAAGGCTCCAGCTCTCGTACTGTGCCGCGAGCACGAGGAACGCCAGGGCGACACAGAGCGGGAAGACGTAGACCGAGGAGTCTCCGGCGAGGATCTGTTGATAGGCGAGCTCGGTCCAGTCGTAGCTCAGCCCGCGCGGCAGCACCTCGCTCGCCAGCCGCGCCATCGCAGCCTGGGCCTCTCCCGAGCTGACGCCTGGCGCCGGGCCGCCGCTCACATCCGCGGACGGGAACCCGTTGTAATGCATCACCTGGTCGGGACCATGCGACTGCCGCACCGTCAGTACCGACCCGAGCGGGATCATCTCGCCGTGTGCGTTCCGCACCTTGAGCTGCGTGATGTCGGCGATCGAGGTGCGATGGGCCGCCTCGGCCTGGACGATCACCTGGTACGTGCGGCCAAAGCGATTGAAGTCGTTGACGTACTCGGAGCCGAGGCTCGCCTGGAGCGTCTCGAACAGATCGCTCAGGGCGACGCCCTGGAGCTTGGCCTTCTCGCGGTCGACGTCCACGTAGAGTTGCGGCACGTTGACCTGGAAGGTGGAGAAGACCCCGGCGAGCGTCGGGGTCTGATACGCGCGGCCGATGAGCGCCTGCGTGGCCTGGTAGAGCGCCGAGTCGCCGAGCCCGCCCTTGTCCTGGATCTCGAGCTTGAACCCGCCCACCTGTCCCAGCCCGTTGACCGACGGTGGCGGGAAGACACCGACGAACGCGCCCTGGATCGCGCCGAAGCGCTGGTTGAGCGACTGTGCGATGTTGAGCCCGTAGAGCGCCGAACTGCGGCGCTCGTCGAACGGCTTGAGGACGAAGAAGACGACGCCCGAGTTGGCGCTGTTGGAGAACCCGTTGATCGAGATCCCGGCCACCCCGAACGCGTGCGCGATCCCGGGCTGGGACAGGCCGATGCTGGTCATCCGGCGGATCACCGAATCGGTTCGGTCGAGCGATGCGCCGTTGGGAAGCTGCGCCACGCCGACCAGGTACTGCTTGTCCTGCGTCGGGACGAAGCCCACCGGCACCCGCTTGAATGCGACCGCTGTCAGCGCGACCAGCCCCGCGTACACCACCAGTGCCGCGCCCTTGCGCCCGATCAGTCGGCCCACGGCGACCCGGTACCGCTCGGCGGCCGCCTTGAAGCCGCGGTTGAACGGGCCGAAGAACCAGCCTGCCAGCCGGTCGATGACGCGGGTGAGGAGATCGGGCGTGGCCCCACGCGGCTGGAGCAGCAGCGCGGCGAGGGCGGGCGAGAGGGTCAGCGAGTTGAACGCCGAGATCAGGGTCGAGAACGCGATGGTCAGGGCGAACTGGCGGTAAAACTGGCCGGTGAGGCCACTGATGAACGCGATCGGGACGAACACCGCGCAGAGGACGAGGCAGATCGCGATGATCGGCCCGCTGACCTCGTCCATCGCCGCGTAGCTCGCGTCGCGTGGACTCAACCCCTCCTCGATGTGACGCTCGACGTTCTCGACCACCACGATCGCATCGTCGACGACGATACCGACCGCGAGCACGAGGCCGAAGAGTGACAGCGTGTTGATCGAGAACCCGGCCGCCAGCATCACCGCGAACGTGCCGACGATCGAGACCGGGACCGCCGCCAGCGGGATCAGCGACGCCCGCCAGGTCTGAAGGAAGACGACGACCACGAGCGCGACCAACGCCACGGCGATGACCAGCGTGCGCACCACGTCCGCAATCGACTCCCGCACGAACGTCGTCGTGTTGTAGGCGATGCTGTAGTCGAGTCCGGGGGGAAAGTCGCGCTTGAGCCCTTGCATGGCGCGCTCGATGCCGCTCGCCAGCGCGAGCTGATTGGAGCCCGGGGCCTGGAAGATCACCACCGCCACGGTCGGCTGGTTGTCCAGCGTGTTGCGTACCGAGTAGTCGCCGGCGCCGAGCTCGAGACGGGCGACATCGCGCAGACGGATCACCTCGCCGGTGCTCCCCGTGCGGACGATGATGTTGCCGAACTCCTCCTCATTGGCGAGGCGGCCGTGGGCGTTGACGGTGAGCTGGAAGGCGCCCGGCCGGTCCACCGGCTGGCCGCCGATCGCGCCCGCCGCGACCTGCACGTTCTGCTCGCGGATCGCGCGCACGACGTCGCTCGGGATGAGCCCCCGGTCGGCGAGCCGGTCGGGGTCGAGCCAGACGCGCATCGCGTAGTCGCCGGACCCGAAGATCGCCACCTGACCGACGCCGGGCACGCGGTTCAGGACATCACGGACCTGGAGGGTGGCATAGTTGCGGAGGTACAGGGCGTTGTAGCGATGGTCGGGTGAGACGAGGCTGACCGCCATCATGAGGTCGGGTGAGGTCTTGACCGTCGTCACGCCGAGGGTGCGAACCTCGTCGGGCAGCCGCGGCAGCGCCTGGGCGACGCGGTTCTGCACCTGGACCTGCGCGATGTCGGGGTTCGTGCCGATCTTGAAGGTGACCGTCACCGTCAGCACGCCGTTGGCCTGCGCCTGCGACGACATGTACAGCATGTTGTCGACGCCGTTGATCTGCTCCTCGAGCGGCGTCGCGACGGTCGAGCCCAGCACCGTGGGGCTGGCCCCAGGGTAGGTCGCCACGACCTGAATGGTCGGCGGCACGACCTCCGGATACTCGCTGATGGGGAGGGCCGTGATCGCCAGCACGCCGGCGAGCACGATCACGATCGAGATCACGCCCGCGAAGATCGGGCGATCGATGAAGAAGCGGGACAGACCCATGGATAGATGCCAGGCAGGAGGGTCGAGAGCGGCCGGGAGCGACCGATCGCGGACGGAGCGGTCAGTGCGCCGTGCGGCCGGCGGCGGCGGTCGTCACCTTCAGCGCGCCGATCGCGGTCGGCCGGCCGGCGGAGTCGTTCAGCGTCGGCTCGAGCTGCGCGACGACCTTGGCGCCGGGCCGGACCCGCTGGAGCCCCTCGACGACGACGCGCTCGCCCGGGGCGACCGCGCCGGTGACGACCCGGAGCCCGTCCTCGAGCTGCCCGAGCTGCACCGGGCGGTACTCGACGGCGGAATCCGCCTTCACCACGTAGACGTATTTCTTGTCCTGATCGGTCCCGATGGCGCGGTCCTCGACCAGCGTCGCCGAGTGCGGATGGCCACTGGCGAAGTGCACGCGGGCGAAGAGGCCGGGTGTCAGGCGCCGATCCGGGTTGGGGAGCACGGCCCGCACCCGGATCGTCCCGGTCGCGCCATCGAGCTGGTTGTCGACGAAGTCGATCCGGCCCGTGTGCGGGAAGCCGGTCTCGTCGGCGAGCCCGACGGCGACGGGACGGCCCGCGGGCGCGGCGCCGATGGAGCGCAGATAGGTCTGCTCGTCGACGTTGAAATACACGTAGATGGGATCCTGCGAGACGATGGTCGTGAGGGGCGGCACGGAGACGCCCGACTGCACGTAGTTGCCCGGCGTGACGGCGGCCCGGCTCACGCGCCCGGCGATCGGCGCGCGGACGACGGTCCACTGGAGATTGAGGGTCGCCGTATCGACGGCGGCCTCACCCGAGCGGACGTCGGCCTGCGCTTGCGCGACGGCGTTGGCGCGGGTCTCGAGGTCCTCGCGCGACATCGCGTGCGCGGCGAACAGGCTCTGCGCACGGGTATCCTCGGCGGTCGCGAGCTGCAGCGCGCTGCGTGCCCGGGCGAGCTGGGCCTCGGCACTCGCAAGGGTCGCGGCGTATGGGCGCGGCTCGACGACGAACAACGTGTCGCCCTGCCGGACTTCGGAGCCCTCACGGAAGCCGACGCGCAGGATGTAACCGGACACGCGCGGGCGGACCTCGACGGCCTGCACGGCGGCGAACTGTCCGGTGAAATCGCTCCAGTCAGTGACGTCTCGGCGCACGGCAGGAGCGACGGTCACCGTCGGTATCGGGGGCGGCGGGGGCGGTGTGCGACTGCACGCGGCGAGCGCACCGACGGCAGCGAGCGGGGCGGCGAGCCCGCGCGGTGTGCGCCGCGCGAGCGGCGTGCGCCGCGTGCGCCGTGCCGATATCGGCGCCCCAGTGGTGACATCGAACCGAGCGACGGAATGCATGGCTAACGTGTCCTCGACGGGCGGGCCTGCGGCGCCGCCGGGCGGCGCAGTGGACGGACGCCGACCCTCGGGTGTGACCGGTGCCGAGAGCGGCGAAGACAGGGCCGGACGGGGGTCCGGCGGTGTCTTCATGCGAGCATGGAAAGAAGTTAGCGGAGCGGTGCGCGGCGCACGTCTGGAAAAGCGCTAGTCGCTCCTATGACTTTCGAGATAGTACGTCCGGGGGCATCCGGCCGTTTCCCCGTCCCGCGGCCGCCGTTCGCCGTTCGGCACACCATGTCGCGCCGCGTCCCGCGGCCCGCGGTCCCCGTAGGGGCGGCATTCGTGCCGCGCGATTCGCATCCGCACCGACGCCGGGACGGTCGCGGGCCGCGGGCCGCGCGACATGCCGGGCCAGACATCCGTCCGGGATGCGATCAGCGGGCGGCATGAATGCCGCCCGTACGGTACACCCACGTTTGCCGCTCGTGGCCCGCATCACGGCGGATGACGGTCCGGGCACGCCGCGCGACGGGGTCCGGATGCGGGGGTCCGCCCAGCCGGGTCAGGTCAGGCGCACGAGGCCGCGACGGACGGCGGTAGCGATGGCTTCGGTCCGGCTGGCGACGCCGAGCTTCTCGAACAGATGAGTCACGTGGATCTTCACCGTGCCCTCACTGATCGCGAGGGTCTCGGCGATCTCCCGATTGGCACGGCCGGCCGCGATCAGGCGCAGCACGCCCATCTCGCGCGGGGTCAGACGCACGCGAGTCATGCGATCGGCCAGCTTGGAGCCGATCGTCGGCGAGACCCACGTGCGGCCCATCCGCACGGCGCGAACGCAGGACACGAGATCGTGCGGGGCCACGTCCTTGAGCAAGTATGCCTTGGCGCCCGCGTGGAGCGCCCGCTCGATGTCGTCGTCGGCATCGTAGGTGGTGAGGATCACGATGCTCGCGTCCGGGAACTGCGCGCGGATGCGCTCGACGACCTCGACACCTTCGAGGACGGGCATGCGGAGGTCGATGAGCGCGACGTCCGGCCGGTGACGGTCGTACAGGTCGATCGCCTGGGCGCCGTCGGCCGCCTGGGCGACGACGGAGATGTCGGTCTGCTCGTTCAGGATCTGGGCGACGCCATTGCGTACGATCGCATGGTCGTCTGCAAGGAGCACGCGGATGCTCTGCTTCCCCGCGCGCGTCATACGCATGTGAGTCGCGTGTCCGAGTCGATCATGGGGTCGTGGGTGCGGGGCAGTCATGCCGGCCAGGCGGTCACGATCTCGGTCCCCGCACCAGGCTCGGTAACGAGGGTCAGCGCGGCCCCGATTCGTGCAGCCCGCTCCTGCATGGCGACCAGCCCGTAGGCGTCGGCGCGGGTGCGATCCGGGTCGAATCCGCGCCCGTTGTCGGCGACGACCAATCGCACGGCCCGCCCGTCGGTGAACGCCAGCTCGACGTCGAGTCGTTCGGCGCGACTGTGCTTGGCAGCGTTGGTCATGGCCTCACGCGCGATCCCGAGGAGTTCGGCCTCGACGCCGGGTCCGAGCGGGTAGGGCGTCCCCGCGACGCGGATGTCGATCGTGCCGGTGAAGTAGCTGCGCACGAGCTCGGCGACGTCCTGAACGCCGCGCGTCAGTCCCTCCCGCAGTGGCGCGCCGGGCCGCAGGAGGTTCACGGTCCGCCGGGCAAAGGCGAGGCTGTCGCTCGCGAGAAGGCGCGCGGTATCGAGCGGCTTCCGCGCCGTGTTCCATGCCGGGCCGAGCTTGTCCTGCGCGTCCGCGAGCTGCATGACGATCAACGCCAGCCCCTGGGCGAGGGTGTCGTGGATGTCGTGCGCCAGCCTCGTACGCTCATCGGCCACGGCGGCCGAGCGTGCCGCCTCGGCGAGCCGGGTGAGCTCCATCCCCATCGTCACGTGATGCGCGAGGGCGCGCGTCAGGCCGATCGTCTGTGGCGTCATCGCCACCGGGGTGGGATAGGCGAGCCCGATGTACCCGACCACCGCCGTGCCGCGCCGGAGCGCGACGGCCGCGATGTTCCGGTGCCCGCGAGCCGTGTGCCACTCGACGACGCACGACGCCAGCATCGATTCGGCCGGGTCGCTGATCTCCGCAAACACGGGCGAGGGCTCCTGCCCGTCGAGGAGGTGCAGCCAGCGCTCGGCGCTGCCACCCGTCGGCTCGCCGGACTGCGCGCCGACCGCCCGCGCGTCGCCCGCGAGATCGAGCAGCACGCCGTCCAGCACGGCCGCCTCACACACGGCCGTCCGCGCCGCCGGGTCGTAGCGAAACACGGTGCCGCTCATTGCGCCGGCATGCTGCACGATCGACTTCAGCACCTCGCCGACGAACGGCCGGACGTCGGTCAGCTTGGCGAGCTGCTCGACGGATTGCTGAAGCGCCGCGCTCGCCCGGGCGGTCTCGGCGGCGCGCTCCTCGGCCGCCCGCTCCTGCTCCCGGGCGATCGCCGTCTCCTTGGCTTGCTCGCCGAGCTCGGTGATGTGGAGCGCCAGGGTCGCCTGCTGCGCGAACGCCTTCACCAGCTCGAGCTGGGCCTGCGACACCTCCGGGGCCGCCTGCCGCACGGCCAGGCCGAAGTACCCCATCGTCTGCCCCGCGAGGATCAGCGGGACGTACACCACCGCCCGGTTGCCGCGGGCGCGATGCCAGGCGGCGGCGTCGGGCCAGCTCTCGGTCGCCTCGCAGTCCGCGTCGGCGACGATCGGGGCCCCGAGCTCGCGCAGCAGGCGCCAGGGCGGGGACACGCTGGCGGGCAGCGGGCCGGCACAGAGATCGACACACGCCAAGCTCGGATCGCCGGCGACGATCGCCGCCCCGCGACGCAGCGTCTCGGCGGCCGGGTCGAACAACATGATGACGCCGTCCGAGCTCCCGATCTGCCGCATCGCCTCGGCGAGCACCTGGTGCAGGAACCCCGAGAGCTCGGCCTTGGTCGCGAGTCCGTCGACCGTCCGCCGGAGCGCATCGTTGACGCGGGCCAGCTCGGCGGCGCGCTCGTTGGCGAGGGTCGCCTGGGTCGACTCGGCGGCGAGGCGCGTCAGCTCGAGCGCCATGGTCATGTGCCGGGCCAGCGCGCGGACGAGCGCCACGGTCTCACGCGTGAGATCGGCGGCGGTCGGGAACGCGAGCCCGAGGAACCCGACGATCACCGATCCGCGGCGGAGTACCAGTCGCGCGACGCTCGCATGCCCCTGATCGCGGTGCCAGGCTTCGGCGCAGGGCGGCAGGTCGCTGCCCGGGTCGCCCACCCGCCAGATCGAAATGTCGTCCGACGAGTCGGCGGTGCGCCGCCACATGGCCGCGAAGTCCGAGTCCTGGCAGAGGCGCTCGTGCGCCATCCGGTCGGCGTCGATCGCCGTACCCACGACGGTCCCGTCGCAGATCGCGACCTCGGGGGTCACGGCACCGCTCACCGCATCGTAGCGATAGACAATCCCCGAGACTGCGCCGGCGTGCTCCAGGATCGCTTTCAGCACTTCGCCGACGAATGGCTGGACATCGGTCAACCGCGACAACCGCTCGACCGACTGCTCCAGCACTTCGTTGGCCGTCGTGAGCTCGCGCGCGCGCCGGTCGGCAGCGAGGCGGAGCTCGCGCGCGATGCCGAGCTCCCGCTCCTGCTCGGCGAGCTGGGCCCGGAGTTGCTCCACGTCGCGCCGCAGCCCCTCCGCCTCGGGGGCGGGCGTGACGGCAAATGGCGCGGCGTGCGCGTCGACATACGCGGCATCGCGCGAGGCGATATCACTCACCGGACCCCTCCCGGGTGTCTGCCGCTCGAAATATACGCCTCGACGGTTCACGTCAGTCGCTGAGCCTCGACTCGCGGTGGGTGGAATGGTGTGCGCCGGCCGCGAGCCGTCCCGGCGACGCCACGCGGCTGTGCGGGTCGGGCAATGCGCCGGACGCCGAGAAGCTACTGTCGAGTGAATCCTCATGCCTCCGTCGTAAGACCAGAAGCGGCTATGACTTTCGGCTGACCCCAGCCCCGCCCGAGCGGAGCCGCCGGAGCCGGTCTCCGCCGAGCGGGTGCGTCCGGATCGAGGCGGTGGGTCCCCTCGCGGGCTCGTGCCGCCGAGGTCAATTTCAGCGAGCCGGAGGAGATCATGGGGGTCACGGGGGTGACACTTGGCATGAGGTCGGCGAGCCTGTCACCGCTCTCCGGCGCGAGCCGGGCCAACGAGTCGCGTACCGTGACGCCGCGAGCGTGCTGGCGCCGCGCTGGGCGGCTCGTCGTCGGGGTGGCGGCGGCCGCCGCCCTCGCGTGTGGCGACGGGTCGGGGCCTCGCGAAACCCGCCACGTCTCGGTGCAAGTCGGCACGAGAGTGTCCGGCCGGCTGGCCCTCGCCATGTCCACCGGATTGCAGCCCGCGTCATACGATGCGTACGACTTTCAGGGCTTCCCAGGCGCGGTGGTTCCGCTCGGAGCGCTCCAGCCCGAGCACATCCGGTTGCAGTCGATCTCCGACGGGAACCCGCAGACCGGCCCGTCGACATGGAACTTCACGGATCTCGACGCGGCCACACAGCCGGTTCTCACCGTCGGTGATCACAGTCCCGAGCTTCAGCTCGGCCAGGGGCCGTCGTTCATGTACACCGCGGGGGGCTCCCTCATCGACACGACCGGTCGTCAGTTTGCGGCGTACGCCGCGCAGCTCGTTCGGTACTACAACGCCGGCGGGTTCACGGCGTCGGACGGCCGGCATGTGTCGCCGGGCACGCATCCCATCGCGTGGTGGGGTATCTACAACGAGCCGAACATCAACAACGTGACCGCCGTGCAGGATGCCGCGCTGTACAACGCCAGCGTCGCCGCCATGGAGGCGGTCGACCCGTCGCTGCACTTCGTGGCCGGAGAGGTGACCGGTGATCTCTACACCGTCCAGAACTACTTGCCGGTGGCGCTGGGCGGGATTCGCAGCCGCGTCGATGCCGTCGCGATCCACCTGTATTCCGCTTGTGGTCAGGCGGACGGCGACGCCAAGCTCATGGCGACCGTGCCGACCTTCGCGCAGAGTGTACAGGCGGCTCGGGCCGCGACGCTCCTCAATTCACTGACGGCCGCCGCACCGATCTGGATCACCGAGAACAACGTCGACGCCGACTTCGACCTCGGGAACGGCATCAGCGCGTGCACCGGCAACGCCTTCGTCATCGACCCGCGGGGGTCGAGCGCGTTCTTCGCCGCGTGGCGGCCGTACGTGTTCTCGCAGGTCGGCCAGGCGGGGGCGCGAGCGCTGTATCATCTGTCCTTCTTCGGCGATACCCAGTACGGTGAGATCAACCGGGCAACGGGTGCCGATCAACTCTCCTACTCGGTGGACTACTGGTTGGCTCGCACCTTTCCGTCCCCCCCGGGCGCCGACATTCTCGCCGTCACGAGCAGCGATGTCCAGGACGTGGAGGTCCTCGCCGTTCGCAACGACGACCAGAGCGTGGCGGTCCTGGTCGCCAACCACGCCGTGGCATCGCCGAGGGACAACAACGGGCACGGCGCCCCGAGCGTGGTCAGGCTCGATCTATCCGCACTGGGCGCCTTCCACGGTGCGAGCCTGGTGGCGATCGACGCGAGGACGGACCCGGCGACCGGGCCCGTGCCGGGATCGATCACCCCGAGCCCGACGGTGACGATCACCTTCCCGGGGTACGGAGTCGCGTTCCTCGTCCTGAAATAGCTGCCTCAGCCGCGGGCTCGGGGTGGGTGCTAACAATGCGTGCCGGGTGCCGTCTCACTCGGTGTGCGTGGGCGCTCCTCGCTGAGGATGGGGCCTGCGCACGAGGATTGCCAAACGACGCGCTGGCTGACGCGCGCACTGCCGTTCGGACCACCGAACCCCTCCTATGTCCATTCTCGCTCTTCGCCGCATACCGACCCCACGCCGCCTGCTCGCCGCGGGGGCGATATCCTGGACGCTCCTGGCGACAGGAGTGGGGGCGCAGGCGCCCGTTCCGCAGCCGCCGGGCACCATGCAGGGGAATCCTGCCTCCGACCCGCCGGGCCGCGTCGGCCGGCTGACGGCGATCGACGGTCCTGTCTCGTTCCGACCGGCGAGTGACACGATCTGGGGGCTCGCCGAACGCAACCGGCCGGTCACGACCGGCGACCGGGTGTGGTCCGACGCGGGCGGCCACGCCGAGCTGGAGATGGGCGGTGCCGCCGCCCGCATCTGGCATCAGACCGAGCTCGACGTCGTCCGACTCGACGATCACACGATCCAGCTGGCCGTGCCGCAGGGAAGCGCCGTGCTGCGCCTGAGTGGGCTCGCCGACGGTGAAGAGACCGAGCTGGACGCGCCGAACGCCGCGGTGACGCCGAGCACCGTCGGCGAGTACCGCGTGGACGTGAGCCCGGACGGTCAGACCACGACTGTCACCGTCTGGTCGGGGTCCGCCGAAGTGACCGCGTCGGGATCCTCCTTTGCGCTCGCCGCGCATCAAGTCGCGACCATTCGTGGCGACGCGAACTCGGCGCCGACGTACGACGTCGCCGACGCCACGTCGGCGGACGACTTCGACCAGTGGTCGCAGTCGCTCGATGAGGCGGCGAACCGTGCGGTCGCCGAGCGCCGGTACGTCGCGCCCGACATGCCCGGCGGCGACGATCTGAGCCGGTACGGCGACTGGAACTACGACAACGCCTACGGGCCCGTCTGGTACCCCACCGAAGTCGAAGCGGGATGGGCGCCGTATCACTTCGGCCACTGGGTCTGGTTCGGCCGCTGGGGCTGGACCTGGGTGGACGATGCCCCCTGGGGATGGGCGCCGTTCCACTACGGACGCTGGGCGTACATCGATGGCCGCTGGGGATGGTGCCCCGGCCGCGAGCTCGCCCCGGCCGTCTTTGCGCCGGCGCTGGTGGTGTTCATCGGTGGTCCGACCTGGGCGCCGGGTCCCTACTTCGGCCCGGACGGCGGCATCGGGTGGTTCCCGCTCGGTCCCGACGAGGCCTACATCCCGGCGTACGCGGTGAGTCAGCCGTACCTGCGCCGCGTGAACATCACCAACGTGACCAACATTACCAACATCACGAACATCACGAACATCACGAACATCACCAACGTTCAGTATCGGAACCGCACGGCCCCGAACGCGGTCACTGCCGTCCCGCGCCGTGACTTCGCGCAGGCACTCCCGGTGTCGCGCGTGGCGATCCATGTGCCGCAGACGGAACTCCAGCGCGCGCCGATCGCCGGTACGGCCGCGCCGGTCGTTCCGACCCGCGCGAGTCTCGTCGTCCGGCCGGCCGACCGTCCGGTTGTGCGGCCGCCGACGACGGTGGCAGCGCGGCCCGTCGTGGCCCTCCACGCGCCGCCCCCGGCAGCCGTGCCGTTCCCGACGCTCGTCAACCACATTGCTGCCAACAACGGCCGGCCGCTCACGCCCCAGCAGCTCGCGAGCGTGCGCGTGACGCCGGGCTTGCCGGCAACGCAGGGGATCGTCCATATCCTCCCGGTGCGCTCGGCCGCGCGGCCGGTGGGCGGAAACGCATCGCTGCGTCCGGCGCGGCCCGGTCTGCCGGCCGCGCGCCCGACGGTCCCGGTCGGCGTCATTGCGCGCCCGGTCACCGTGCCGCCGGCGGACCGCCGTCCGCCCGTCCCCACGCCGCCGTCGCGTCCGACGACGACGGTGCCCCCGACGCGCGTCGTGTCGCCGCCGGCCACTCCGCCGCCGCCCCGGCCGGGTGAGCCTCCGGTCACGCCGAGGACGGAGCCGAACCGTGTCTCGACGCCGGAGCCGGTGCGTCCTGTGGTGAACGAGCCGGCGCCGAGACCGGCCACTCCGGTTCGCAGCCAGCCGATGGTCGTCGGCCCGCCGGCGCCCGCGCCCCGCCCGCCCGCGCGATTCGCCTCGCCGACGCTGGCGTCATCGTACGCGGCGCAACGCAGCCAGATGGAGGCCCGTCACGTGCACGAGTTTGCGGCGCCGCCGGCGCGGGAGTCGCAGCAGACGCTGAGCGCGCGGCAGGACTCGGAGGACCGCGCCCTCGAGGGCCGGTTCCGCTCCGCCGCGGCTGTGGGACGTGCCACGATGCCGCCGATGCCCGCGCCTTCGATCTCCCGCCAGTCCGCGCCGGCACCGCGGCCGCGCACCGCATCGGCGCCGAGCGCCGAGTCGCGGCCGACGGCCAGGCCCCGCCAGTAGCTCGACCGCGGCGCCGGGTGACGTCCGACGGTGATCGGCACGCGTGTTCGCTCGCGTCGCGATTACTGCCGGAGTGCGGCGTGGACGACGTAGAGGTTGGTGAAGTCGATCGAGTCGCGCTGGACGGCGTGGGCTCGGAGGTAGCGCTCGAACACGGCGGCAGCGGTGGCCGAATGCCACACGAAGCGTTTGGAGACCACGAACCACACATCGCGGAGCGACCGCCCAGGTTGGGCGCCTGCGCCGAGGCGTGCCTCGATCTGCGTCGTGTCGGTGAGGTCGCCGGCGTCCGGATCGTACACGCGCAGAGAGGCGTCCTGGGGGACACCCCGGACGGTGGCGCGTCCGTCGTCGGCGCGATAGTAGTAGCGAAACGCGAACACCGCCTCGGGCCCGACGACGAGTACCGGCTCGCCGGCCGCGCCCCGAGCGGCCACGTATCGCGCCGCCCCGCGCGAGTCGGCGACGTCGGCGTGGCGCTCGTAGCTGATCAGCGTCGTCAGGCAGACCAGGAGCAGGGCGCCGGCCGACAGGCGCGACCAGAGCCCCGCGGGTGCGCGGGCGGTCCAGATCGACCAGAGGAGCACGACGCCCGGCGCCAACGCGGCCATGTGGCGCGGCCAGACGAGGGTGGCGTTCGTGACCCGGAGCGCGAGCAGGCAGATCGCCGGGACCGCGACGGCGATCGTCAGCACGGTCTCGTCGTCGCCCCAATCGATGCCCGGCAGTCGATGCGTGTCGTGCGCCCGGTCATCCGTTCCGAGGCGCGGTGAGCGGGCCCGCACGACGGCGGCCAGGCGGATGGCGAGGACGAGCAGCAGCAGGACAGCAACACCGATCGCGACATTGGGGCGGTCCAGCATCGGTGACGCGGCGAAGATGGCTCCGAGGAAATCCCGGCTCAGGATCGCGACCGCGCCGCCAGGGAGCGTGGATGTCGCGACCTCCTCTCCGAACGGCTGGTTGAGATTGGCGTGCCCGCCGACCTGCGACAGCACGACCGGGACCCACGGGAGCATCGCTACGCCGCAGACGGCCAGGGCCGCCGTCAGGCGGACGCGCCCGCGCCGCACCACCATCGCCGCCGCCCATTGGCCAAGGAGGACGAAGCCGGTGTAGTACATCGTCATGAGGCCCAGATACGCGATCACGGCGTACCACGCGGCGTCGCGCGTCGGACGTTGCGATCGGCCCGTGACGATGCGGAGGAACAGATAGTAGGTCGCGGACGACAGGAGGAGCGCGAGCCCGTATCCACGCGCTTCGGCAGCGGCCCACACGAACGTGGCCGTGACGGCGGCGAGGATCGGCGCGGGGATGCCCCGCCCCGCACGGGTGGGTCGGGCGGCGCGCGAGAGGAGGAACACGCTGCCGAGGACGCAGAGGGTGGACAGGATCCGGGCCCACTCCACCGTCGCCGTCCCGGCGTGCAACCAGAGATTCAGGAGCAGGAAGTACAGTGGGGGCTGGAGCTCGAACCAGAGCGCCTGGTGCCACGTCCACGCGATCGACTGGTTGGCCGTGAGCAGCGAGTACGCCTCGTCGGTCCACAGGCTCTTGTGAACCGTGTTCCAGACGGCGAGCGCCACGAGGCCGAGGCAGCCGACCACGACGACCCATCGGCCGCCGGCCGGGGGGCCTGCCGGTCGACCGATCGCGCCGAGGGTCTCCGGCGGGCGTTGCAGGGTAGTCGCCATTATCGCCTCGGTGCCCCCGTCCGGCGTGTGGGGCGACAGTTCGCCATCCGAGGCGCCCGGCGGGCCCGCGCCACGACGATCGGGCCCGGACGGCGCGCCGTCCTCAGATGGCGGGGCGTGTAAGATAGACGTCCGCACGGGCGCCGCACCACGCAGGAGGCGGTCCTCGAACGATCCCGAAGGTCGAGACGGCTGCGTCCGCACGGCGGGCCGCTCGCGCGCGATGTGGCGATCGGGGGGGGCCGCGCGGTCAGGGCAGGCCGGGTACCCGGCGGCTACCAGGCCGCGCGCGCGTGCAGCAACCGGTCGATCCCGGCGACGTCGACTGCCTCGGCAAACAGGTGGCCCTGCGCCATGGTACAGCCGAGGGCGCGGAGTTCGCCGAGCTGCGCCGTGTCGCTCACCCCCTCACCGACCGTGTCCAGCCGGAGGCTCTGGGCGAGCGTCACGATCGTGCGCACGAACTGCTTGGCGCGCGGGTCGCGGCCCAGCATGTGAGTGAACGTGCGGTCGATCTTCACGCCGTCGAGCGGGAGGCGGTCGAGCACGGCGAGCGATGAGTAGCCGGTGCCGAAGTCATCGAGGTGCACCCGGATCCCGGCCGCACGCACCGTTGTGAGCGCGCCGAGGATCACGTCGGGTCGCTCGATCACGGCCGCCTCCGTCAGCTCCAGGGTCAGGCACTGCGGGCGGATCCCCGAGTCGCGCACGGTGCGGACGACGAGATCGACGAAATTTGGGCGAAGCAACTGGCGGACGGACACGTTCACCGCGATGGACATCGCGGTCATGGGCCGGTGCGTGTCCTGCCAGCGTCGGAGCTGCTGGCAGGCTTCGCGCATCACCCACTCCCCGACCGGGACGATGATGCCGGTCGCCTCGGCCGCGGCGATGAACGCGGCCGGCGGGACGAGCCCGCGCTCCTCGTGGTCCCACCGGATGAGCGCTTCGACCGACGCGATCTGTCCGGTCGCGAGCGACACGATCGGTTGATAGTGAAGTACGAACGCCTTGCGCTCGGCGGCGCGCCGCAGCTCGGCCTCGAGCTGCAGTCGGGCGAGCGCCTCGGCGTGCATGACTCGGTCGAAGACGACGAAGCGCGCGCGCCCGCCCCGCTTGGCGCTCCCCAACGCCAGATCGGCGCTTCGCAGCAGATGCTCCGCCTCCGCGCCGCCCCCGGTCTCGAGGACGACCCCGAAGCTGGCCGACGTGAACACCTCGTAGCCGTCCACGTCGATCGGCGGTGCCAGTCCCGCCTGGATCCGCTCGGCGACGCGTGCGGCGTCAGCCGCATGGCCGACGCGGTGAATGAGGAGCGCGAACTCGTCGGCGCCGAGGCGCGCGACCGTGTCGCCCGAGCGGGCGCACGCCAGCAGCCGTCGCGCGACGGCCGTCAGCAGTGTGTCGCCCGCCGCATGCCCCAGGCTCTCGTTGATCGTGCGGAAATGGTCGAGGTCGAGAAGGATCACCGCGAACGGCGCCTGCTCCCGTCGGTTCCGAACGACCGCCTGTGACAGCCGCTCCATGAAGAGGGCACGGTTCGGGAGCCCGGTCAGGGCATCGTGCAGCTCCTCGCGGCGGGCCCGTTGGACGCCCCGGTTCGTGCGCTGCGACCGCCGGCGCAGGGCGAGCGCTGGTGCCGTCGCCGCGGCATGCTCCGCGAGTCGGGCCAGCTCCTCCGACGTCCAGATCCGCCCTGCCGCGCCGAGGACACAGAAGACGCCGGCGGGCCGGTCGCCGGTGCCGACCGGAAGTGGTGCCAGCATGTAAGCCGGTACACCGAGCAGTCCGGCCCGCGGCTCGCCGGGCACGTTCGGTCGCGCCGGTGTTCCATTCTCGGCCGGAGGGTCGCTGACCGCCAGCGGCTCGCCCGACTCGAGGACATTGGAGCACGGGCCGGACCGGATCAGGGCCCCCGGATCGCGGGCGAGCCAGGTCGGGGGGGTCGGGCCGCCGATGAAGCAGCGCCGATCGTCGCCGACGAGCGCAATCGCGGCCGCGCTGGCGCCGAAAATCGCCGCCGCCTTTGCCGCTACGCGCTCCAGGTACGACGCGAGCGTCCCGTCGAGCGCCAACTCACCCCGCTCCGGTGCCGATGACGAGGCCGGCTGGGTGGCAGTCGCCGGTAGGGCAGGGAGGGGAGGGGGCGCTCCGGGGGCCGGTGGGGCCGCAGGGGGCGCAGGGGGGGCAGGGGGCCCGGGGGCAGCCGGCGACGAGGCGGATCCAGGGGCCGGCCTCGGGGCGGATCTCGGGGCGGATCTCGGGGCAGGGGGCTGTGACCCCCCCGGCTGCCGGCGGACCACTGCCCCTCCCGGCCGCGGCGCGGGAGGAACGGGCGGGAAGCGCGGTGGGAGGGGGGTGCCATCCGGTGCCTCACGGCCAGGCCGGTAGGGCGGATTCCGGTTGCTACCCTTTCCGTTGCCGCCGGAATCGGTCATGGGAGTCGTCCGAGGTGCAGACCAACGGAAGGGGTCGTTCGCGCGGGAGCTCGGGGGCACGGAACCCGCCCCAATCGAGGACGGCCAGGCCACGCTTCGCGTTACGCGCCCGATCGATGGGTGGGAGCGCTAGTGCGGTCTCCCTGGGAGGCGTACATTGTCAGGCCGCGCAGGATCACCGCGGCTCGCCGTCGGGGGTCCACCTCCGGACTGGCGTGCTCGTGGCCCCGAGCACTTGCTGCGACCGTGACGTCCCTCCCTCCTCGCGTCCCGCCGCCCTCCTCCGCAGCACCCCCGGTGTCGGGGACTACCCCAGATGCGGGCCCGCGCCAGTCCGAGCACCTGTCGCTCGCCCTCGAGGCCGTGGTCACGCGGTTCGCCTCGCTCGTGCGGCGAGTCGCCTGGCGATATGGCCTGGCGGGCGACGACCTGGACGAGGTCATGCAGGACGTTCGGCTCCGGCTCTGGCGGGCCCGCGCGGAAAGTGAGCAGATCGAGGCGTCGTCGGCGTCTTACGTATATCGAACGGCCATGAGCGCGGCGCTCGATCTGATCCGCCGGAGGCGGCGGACGGTCGGGTGGCAGGAAGCGCCAGCTGCCGATCCGGAGGACACGACCGATGCCGTGGACCAGCTTCCGAGCCACCTGCCGGGTGGTGGGAGTCCCGAGCAGGCGCTCGAGGCGGCGGACCTCCGCCGCGCCGTGGAGGCTGCGGTGAACCGGATCCCGCCGTCGCGCCGGCCCGTTGTCCGCATGTACCTCATGGGTCATCCGCCGCTCGAGATCGCCTCACTCATGGGCTGGACCGAGCCCAAGACCCGCAATCTGCTGTATCGAGGACTGGCCGACCTTCGGACCGAGCTGACTGCCATGGGCGTCGGCCCGGGAGGCGTCGCCGCATGACCGACGCGGAACTGCGGTCGCAGTATCAGGCCGCCGTCGCCGCGCGAGCCGGAGACGGCGGGGCGGGGGCGGCGGGCCAGCGGTCGGGCGGCGGGGGCGGCCGACCCGGGTCCCGGACGGACTGTCCGAGCCCGGACGAGCTGCGTGCCCTCGTCGAGCGGGTAGGCGACGAGACGGCCCGGCTGGCGACACTCGACCACGTCATGTCGTGTGCGGCCTGTCACCAGGAACTGGCGCTGCTTCAGGCCATTCACGCCGCGCGTCCGCGCGAGCCGCGGCTCATGCCGCGTCAGTGGCTGGCCGCGGCCGGGCTGTTGATCCTGCTCGCCGGCGGGGGCCTGCTCGCCCGCGGCGTGATGAATCGCACACCGGACGATCTCACCCGGGGGAGTCCGTCCGGCGCGGAGAGTGCTCAGGAGATTCCCATCGTGAGCCCGCGGGGGCCGGTGGCCGTCGGGGGACTCACGTCCCTGGTCTGGCACGCCGTTCCGGGCGCGGTCACCTACACCGTCGAAGTGCTCGATGACTCCGACCGCGTGCTGTTCACCCGACAGACGTCGGATACACTCGTTCCCGTGTCGCGGGTGTCCGGCCACCCGGCGGCCTGGTGGGTGCGCGCGAGCCTGAGTGATGGCACGGATCGCCACTCGCGCATCGTCCGTCTAGCGGCCGACCGCTGAGCGCGGAGAAAGGTGTGCAGACGCGAGGGCCAGCCGGTCATCCGGCTGGCCCTCGCCGCACATGGTGGCACCTGGTGACGTACCTGGTGACGTACCTGGTGAGAGGAATGTGTCGACGTCGACGTCTCGACGATGCACCCCGATGACGCGCTCACGTCCGAGCGCGGCGGCGCGACGGGGCGGACATCTGAGCGGAGACCGACGATCATGTACCCGACCCGCACGCACGCAGGCATGGCGCTCGCGGTCGCGCTCGCGACTGCGGGAACCCCGCACCTCGGCCAGGCGCAATTCACGATGGCGACGCCGACCAAGCACCACTGGCTCGCGCTTGGATTCGACGGTGGCGAGATCATCCCGACCGGCAACGCAACGACGAACTACAAGAAGAGCTTCCAGGGCGCCGCGATCGTTGCGATCAACCTGGGCTTCCTTCCCGAGTTGCGGTTCAGCTTCGGATACCAACGCTTCAACTTCAAGGACCAGGTACTGGGCAGCCTCGGGATCCCGTCGGTCGCGGCCGCGCACAACAATGTGCTCGCGGGCGTCGCGGGGACGCGCATCGACCTGCTGCGGACACCGATCCGCCCCTATCTCACCGTCGGGGTAGGCGCGTTCGACTTCAAGACGGTGGTCGACACCGGCGCGAAGGCATCACGCGCGGCCGTCCCCAACGCATCGTCGATCAAGTTCGGGATCGACGGCGGCGCGGGTCTCGCCCTCGACATCGGGCGCTTCGAGGCGTTCGCCGAGGGCCGGGTGCAGAACGTCTTCACGAGCAAGGGGATGATCTCGAGCGCGAAACAGATCCAGGCCGTGCCGGTCGCGTTCGGGTTCATGTTCAAGGTGCTCTGACGACGACTCCGAGGACGGCCGGGACGGGGGTCCGTACCGTCCCTCCGGCACGCGCGAGCACAGGGGCCGGTCGCATCGATGCGATCGGCCCCGTTCGTCAGGACCCTCCGCGCTTCACGACCACCGGGCCGTTGGTCGTGACGATGCGAACCGGTGGGCCGCCGCCGCCGATGTCGAGCGCGAGGTGGCGGCTGTCGATTCGCCCCTGCACGGTGATCGGGAAGTGAATGGACATTGGCCCGGTCTCGCTTCCTGTCTCGAGATGCGCGGCGTAGGTGCTCGGCAGGGTCAGCGTGACGGGGCCGTTCTCGGTCTCGGCGTCCAGGCCGGCCCCGTCCCATCGCGGGCCGATCAGCGCCACGTCGATCGGGCCGTTTTCCGACCGTGCGTGGACGTCCCCGCCGATCCGGTCGAGGGTCACCGGGCCGTTCTCGGCGCGCAGGTCCATCTGGCCGTTCACTCCGTCGACTGACACCGGTCCATTGACGGTCTCGAGCGTCAGATCCGCCCGCCGCGGGACGGCGATGCGATAGCTCACGACCCACCACATGCGATGCCTCTCGGCTGGGCCCTCCGCGTGGAGGTGCCTCCCATCGGTGACGACGCGAACCTGCCCGGCGAGTGCCCGCGCGGCATCGTCCGTCGCCGCCATCGCCCGCACGATCGAGCGCACGACGACGCTGTCACCGTCGGTCCCCTGGATCTCGATGCCGCCGTGTTCGCCGGCATCGACGCTGATCGGACCAGCAACTCGTCCGAGACGCGTGATCCGCACTTCGCAGTACGTCGCGTCGTCGTCGTTGAACCAATGATCGCGGCAGTCATCGGCCCGCCCGGTGTTCCAGTGCTCCGTGCCCTGAGCCACGACGGCCCGCACGGGGACCCCCGCCGCCATCATCGCCAACCCATACAGGAACCAGGTGCGCATATCCCTACTCCGGTGGCGAAGGGCCGAGTGCTGCCGAGTGCTGCCGAGTGCTGCCGAGTGCTGCTGACCCCGCCGGGCACAATGCCCAGCGAATGGTCGAGCGAGGACCTCTCATCTGAGATACCGGACCGGGGCAGAGGGTTGGAAGCCGATCCGGTGGGGCGATGTTGCCAGGCGGCCGTGAGGTCTGCGAGACTCCACCCATGCCCACGCGATCCGTTCGTCCCTCTCCCGCGCGGCCCCGCGGCGGCTCGTCCTCTGGCCCGTGGCGCTCGGCCGTACTGGCCACGCTCCTCGCCGCGGTCGCGGCATCCCTCCGCGCGCAGCAACCCGGCTCCCAGGTTGGCCCGGAACGTGGACCCCGGTCGGGACAGGCTGAGCTACCCCTGTCCAACGCGGCCCGCGTCGCGACCGACCGCGACACGCGCTCGCACGATTTCGATCTCGTGCATCAGCGGATCGAGCTGCGCGACTTCGATTGGCCGGCCGCGTCGTTCAGCGGCCGGGTTGCGACCACCCTCATCGCCCGCCGCGTCGGGTTGGACTCGATCATTCTCGACGCCGGAGCACAGCTCGCCGTCTCGCGCGTGGCGAGTGTCGCCGGGACGAGCCTGGCGACGACCCGACACAGCGACACGCTCGTCGTGCATCTCACCCGACCGGCCAGGCTGGGCGATACGGTGCGCTTCACGATCGACTACCGGGGGCGCGTCGACAACGGACGCGGCCTGACGTTCATCACCGGCGGTCGGCCCCATCGCCCGCAGCAGATCTGGAGTCAGGGCGAGGCGCAGGACAACCACCTCTGGTTTCCGACGTATGACTTCCCCGACGATAAGATGACGTGGGAGGTGGTCGCGACCGTGCCCGCCGCGTACAGCGTCGTCTCGAACGGCCATCTGGCCTCCGACCGCGCGGCGCCGCGCGGCATGCACACGGTGCACTGGGCGCAGGACCGACCCTCGGCGACCTACCTCGTCTCGCTCGTCGTGGCTCCGCTCGCCCGGATCACCGACGACTGGCACGGCGTGCCGGTCGAGTACTTCGTGTACCACGAGGACAGCGCGCGGGCCCGGCGCGCGTTCGCGCCGACGCCCGACATGATCGACGTCTACAGTCGACTCACGGGGATCCCGTATCCGTGGGCGAAGTACGCGCAGACCACGGTCGCGGACTTTTTCGGCGGGATGGAGAACGTCAGCGCGACGACCCTCGTCGACTGGCTGCCGGACAGCGTGGCCTTCCACGACCGCCCCTGGTTCCAGTACATCCTGGTCCCGCACGAGCTGGCCCATCAATGGTTCGGCGATTACGTGACGACCGAGAACTGGGCCAATGTCTGGCTCAACGAGGGCTTCGCGGAGTTCATGCCCGGGCAATACTGGGGCACGAAGCTCGGCGCGCACGCCGAGGAGGACTATTACCTCGACGAGTATCGGCAATTCCTGGCGATCGAGCGACAGCGGTCGATGCCCCTGGCCGCGCCCGGCTCGAACAACGTGTACCCCAAAGGTGCGCTCGTGCTCGCGATGCTCGAGCGGTACCTCGGTCGACCACGGTTCTGGGCCGCAATCCACTACTACCTGACCCACCACGCGTTCGGGACTGCCGTCACGGAGGACGTGCGGCACGCCGTGCTCCAGACCTCCGGCGAGAACCTCGCCTGGTTCTGGAACGAGTGGCTGTACAACGCCGGGCTCCCCAAGTTCGACGTGACCGCCGCATACGACTCGGCCGCGCAGCGGGTCACGCTTACCGTTCGGCAGACGCAGGGCGACAGCGCCCGCGTCGACAGCGTCGACAGCACTGGCGGCCGCTACACCACGCCGGCGGTGTTCGCGATGCCGGTGGCCATCCGCGTCGGCACGGCCCACGGCGATGTCGTCGCCCATGCCGCGCTGACCAGTCGTGAGCAAACGATCGCCGTCGATCAGGTCCGCGGCTCGCCGACGATGGTGATCTTCGACGACGGGAACGTCGTGCTCAAGGAGCTGACGTTCGAGCAGCCCACCGCATGGCTCGCGACCGAGTTGCGTCGCGATGACGACCTCTGGGATCGGGACTGGGCCATCACGCAGCTCGGCCGCCGCACGAGCGACTCGGCAGCCGGCGCGGCACTCGCCGAGGCGGCCGTCCACGCCGACTACTTCCTCACACGCCAGGACGCCACGCGCGCGCTCGCCCGCTTCCCGCGCGTCCTCGGTGCGGCGGCGATCGATTCCGCCAGTCGAGACACATCGGCCGCGGTCCGTGAGGCCGCGGCCACGGCCCTGGCGGCGGTGGACAGTGCAGGGGCGGCGGCGCGGCTCCGCACGCTCCTCGCCGAGGACCCGAGCTACGCTGTCCGGGCCGCGGCGCTCGCCGCGCTCGCCCGGGTGGACACGGCCGGCCGCTCCGCGCTCATCGCGCGCGGCCTCACGACCCCGTCATATCGGGACGTGATTCAGGATGCGGCACTCCAGGCGGCGGTCGCTGCCAAGGACACGTCGCTCGTGCCGCTCGTCGACAGTCTCGCGCATCAGCGGACCGGCCCCATGTTTGCGCTCGCCGGCTTTGCGCGTGTCGGAAACGCCCGCGCCCTCGACGCACTCGGCCGCGCGCTCGACGACGGGGATGTGGGGGTCCGGGAATCGGCGCTGACGGCGATCGTGCGCGGGCTCCCGCCGGAGCTCGCGCTCCAGACACTCCAGGCCCGCGTCCCGACACTCACACACGCCGACGTGCGGGACTTCGCGGGCCAGCTCATCGCTCGATTGCAGCACCGCGTCTCATCCGGTAGCCAGTGACCGCGCGCCGTCGCGCGCCGACCCACACCCCGGCCACCCCATGCTCTCGCGCACCGAGATCGTCGATGTCCTGAACGAGCTTCTCGAGACCTGTTACGACGGATTGGACGGGTTCCGGACCGCGGCATCCTCCGTCGAGCGCCCCGATGCCATCATCTTCTTCCAGAGTCGCGCCCAACGGATCGACGAGGCGGCCGCCGAGCTGTATACCGCCATCCGGCATCTGGATGGCCACCCGGTCGAGCATGGGCATCGGCACGCCGCCGTCCACCGCAGCTGGATCCATCTCCGTGCGGCAACGACGCCGCGCGGGGACGACGCGGTGCTGGCCGAGGTGGAGCGCGGTGAGGAGGAGGCACTGCGGCGGTATCGGCATGCCGCCGCGAAGGAGCTACCGTCCGACCTCCACGACCTCGTTGCGGATCAGTGTCAGGGAGTGGAGGAGACGCTCGCACGCATCCGCGCGCTCCGATCGGCGCCCGCATGATGCTCGGAGTGCGGGTCATGTTGACAACTTGTGGATCCTCGCCCGGGCCCCGGCCTTGCCGCGATGGGCAACAGCAGTACAGGATCATGCGGGCGTCGGTCGACGATTTTTCGGGCGCGGAGGCACGGGTGGCGGTGTGGCGAGTGGAGTTGGCGGTGTACATCGAAGCCGATGATTTCATCCAGGCCCGCGAGTACGGCCGGCAACTGGCGCGTGAGACGGCCCAGTGCGGTGGACTGCCGACGCAGGGCTACGAGCTGCACACCGTCGTGGCGGTGCACCGCGAGCCCGGCGAGCGGTTCCCGAATCGGATCGCGCCGGCGTTGCATGCCGACGCCGGGGTGCCGGAGTCGCAGGGCTAGTCGCCGGGGCTGGTCGCACGGCTGGTCGTCGCGACGAGCAGGTCGTCGCCGCCCGCCGCACGACTCGGCAGCGCGAGTCAACTCACCGAGGGTCGCGCGCGGAGCACAGCCACCCGCTGGAGCTCCCGCACCTCGGCCGCCGCCCGGCGGTCCGGGAAGGCACGGACGACCGCTTCCCCGCGCGGCGTCACTCGCAATGCGCCGTCGCTCGTCTTGTGGATCAGCGCCGTCCGTCGCGCGTAGGCGAGGCGCGCCCACGAGATCGCGCGAGGGCTGAGCCCACTGCTCACGGCGGCGCGTCGGAGATCGGCCACCCGGACAGATGCGCAGCCGCGCTCGCGGGTCAGCCAGTACAGAATGCACAGCACGAACTCGAAACCGACCACCGGTCCCTTGGCGTCGAGGAAATCGGCGAGCGACGCATGGCGTTCGGGGGCCGGCAGCGGGCCCGGGGCTCGGATCACGATGGACATGGCACCTACACCGCGGTTGCGGGCGCCCCGGCGGGCGCCTCGGGCGGCGGAGCGCGGCAAGGCCGATGCCGCTGCCGATGTCCACGAGTTCTGCACAGTGCCGAGCTCTGCGCTGGGCCTCCAGACTCGGCCATGGACGGCCGTATGGGGCCGCCGGCCTTGGTTCCCCGGCTCGCGACGCCGACATTATCACAGGAGAGGCTCAGGGACTGCTTCCAGGTGACACCCGTGCGCACGGTACAGATCCCTGCCGACGGGGCCCGCATCGACGGGGATCTCGATGTGCCGGCGGGCGCGCGCGGCGCGGTCGTGTTCGCGCACGGCAGCGGCAGTAGCCGGCACTCCCCGCGGAATCGCCTCGTCGCGGCGACGCTGCGCGACACCGGCTTTGCCACGCTGCTCCTGGATCTCCTGACACCCGCCGAGGAGCGGGCGGACGCGGCGTCGGGGCACCTCCGGTTCGACATCCACTTCCTGGCGGCGCGGCTCGTGGCCGCGACCGACTGGCTCGCGCGACAGGCCGAGGTCGCCCATCTGCCGCTGGGGTACTTTGGCGCGAGCACCGGGGCCGCCGCCGCATTGCGGGCGGCGGCCGAGCGGCCGACGCTGATCCGGGCGATCGTCTCGCGCGGCGGGCGACCGGACCTGGCCGGTGACACGCTCGATGTCGTGCGGACGCCGACGCTGCTCATCGTCGGCGGCGAAGACACGACCGTGTTGGCGCTGAACGAGCGGGCCCGATCCCGACTGGGCGGGCCTACGGCGTTGGTCGTGATCCCCGGCGCGACGCATCTGTTCGACGAACCTGGGGCGCTCGAGGAAGTCGCGCGCGTCGCCACCGACTGGTTCAGCCGATCGCTCGTGCACCCCGCCCCACATATCGCGTCGTAACGGACGCGAATGCGACTCGGACGCGGGCTATCCGGCGTCCGTGTTCCGGATGGCGTGGGCGCTCCAGAGCAATTCCAGCTCCTGGGATGCCGCGGCCTTGTAGTACGGGTCGTTGAACTCGGCGACCGGTGCCGCGAGGACTGCCTGGAATTCGGTGCGTGCGTCGGCCAGCGCACCATGGGCCACGTAGAGTCGTCCGAGCGCCAGGTGATGGATGATCCGGTGAGGCTCGGCCGCTGCCGCGTGCGCGAGGGCAACCCGCGCCGCCTCCCAGCTCGCGCCCGCGACCGCCGTCCCGCCACGCACGAAGTGCGCAACGAGTCGCTCAATGGGGGTGGCGTGGATCGCCTCGAGGTTCCAGAGGCCGAGTAGGTGCAGCGCTCCGGCGTGGCACGGATCGACCCGGAGCGCGGCGAGGATCTCCGCATGCACGGCGGCGGCGAGTGCGACGCGCGCGGGCGCGCTCGCCGATGACATCGCGAGGGCGAGCGCCCGGGCGCGGAGAACGTGCCCGTCGGCCAGGGCCGGGTGGAGCAGGAGCGCCCGGTCCGCGTACGTGCGGATCGTGCCAATGAGCCGTGCGCGCCGATCGCTGTTCCGCTCGAACTCGGCCAGATCGGCGGCGACGGAAGCACCGCGTCGAAGCGCGTCGTAGTTCCGCGGATCGTAGGCGATTGCCCACTCGTACTGCACCAATGCGTCCGTCAGGTCCAGCACCGCGGCCGCGCGGTCGCCGGCCAGGAGGTACGCGGCCCCGAGCGACCGCGGGGCGGCGTCGGTCAGGGGAGGGCGGCGCCTCCCGCCGGACTGCTGGGCCGCCGCGGAGTGTCCTCCCGGCGCGCGCGCCATCTCGCTCGACCTCACGTGCGGTCCGAGTGCAAACGCGGCCACCCCTAGCCACAGTGCGTAGCGCATCTCCTACTTGGACACCGGCCCGGGCGCGAGCGTTGGGACCGCCGGGTGGGACCGTCGTCGTGGGACCCCTCGAACGTGTCGAGGTGCCGCTACGTGTGAGCGGTGGCTCCTGCCGGCCCCCATTCCAGGATCTGGCCGGCATGGACGAGGCCGCCGCCGAAGCCGTAGAGGAGGACCGTCTGGCCGGGGCGAAGCCGACCGTCGGCAATCGCGGGGGCGAGGGCGAGCGGGATCGAGGCCGCGGAGGTGTTACCGCATCGCTCGATGCTGGACAGGGTTCGGTCGAGCGGGATGCCGGTCCGCTCGCAGACGGCTTCCGTGATGCGGACATTCGCGCTGTGGGGGACGAACCAATCGAGCGTGTCGGCCGTGAGTCGCGCGCGCTCCAGCAGCCGGCAGACGCTGCGCGACACGGTCTCCACGGCCCACCGGAAGACCTCGCGCCCATTCTGCCGGACGAGACCTGGCGCGAGCGTGCCGGCGGCCTCCCCTTCGATGCGTCGCGACAGGCCGGTTCGGTACAGGTGCGGCCCACCCGAGCCATCGGCGCCGACGACTGAGGCCCGGAACCGTCCGGGTGTCGCGGCCTCGACGAGCGCAGCGCCGGCGCCGTCGCCAAACAGGATACAGGTCGCGCGATCCGCGTAGTCCATCACCTTGCTCAGCGTCTCGCCGACCACCACCACGACGCGCTCGTGGACGCCACTGCTCACGAGACCGTTGGCAAGGTGCAGCCCATACGCAAAGCCGGCGCACGTCGCCTGGATGTCGACCGCGCCGGCGCGGGTCATCCCGAGCCTATCCTGCACCATCGCCGCGACACTGGGGAACGCATAGTCCGGGGTCGTCGTCCCGGCGATCACGAGCTCGACGTCGTCGGGCGCCACCCCCGCGCGGTCGAGGAGGTCGCGCGTGGCCGCCGTGCAGAGATCACTCGTATACTCGTGCTCGGCCGCGATCCGGCGTTCCCGGATCCCCGTCCGACGGACGATCCACTCGTCGCTCGTCTCGACCATGCGTGCCAGGTCCTGGTTCGTGCGCACGGCGGCCGGCGAGTAGGTCCCGAGCGCGCGTACGCACGCGCCGCGGCGTGCGGCAGCATTGGTCACCCCGTCCTCCATGATCGAGAAGCCGCCGAGCGTCCGTGTCGCTCGGCGGGCGGGTCCCTGCGGGGCGCTTTGCCCCGCCGGACCCCTCGGGGGCAACCTACCGCCGGCTTCGCGCCCCGGCGAGCCCCACCCGGCGCGCGGCCGGGGGCCGTTGCGCGCGCGCGGGGATTACGGTGCGACCGCCTCGACGTCGACCCCGTGTGCCGTGGGCGGCCACTCCAACGCCGCGAGGCTCCATCGGACGACGTCGGCCTCGACGGGATCCTTCGTTCGCGCTGGGGTGCGGCGCGGGCGCACACCGCGTGCAAAGGCGATGACGCTCTCGAGCACCCAGGGCGCCGAGATGCCCTCGGCACGGAGCGCGCGCACGTATGCCGTCACCGCGTGACGCAGCGCCGCCCGTGCCGCGAGCGTGTCCCGTTCGCGCTCGCCGCGCACCCGCTCGAGTGCCGTCAGCAGACGCTCGCAGACCGGGCGGAGCCAAGATGCCGGAGCCGTCCGCGCCGGCGAGCCCCCGGGGATCGTATCCATGGGCATGTCGCACTCCTCCACAGAGCGCACACCTGATGAACAGCCGACGACGGAGCGTGCCCGACCCGAACCCGGCAGGCCTCCGGTCAAGGGGTTCGCAATGCCCGCAAAGGCCGCGCCGACGCGGGCCGCACAGGTCGCCGGGTCAGCCGTCCGGGACTCGACCGAGACCCGGCCGTGCCGAGCGCACGTGCCCCCTGCCCCACCGCGCTGCGGGGGGGGCGGCTTCCGACGGCCATGCCCATGCGCTATTACGGGAAATGAGCGCACCAACCTCGGCACTGTCTGCCTTCGACCTCCGTGCGGCTGCTCGGCGGGCCGTGATCCAGGGCGGGTTCGACCCTGACTGGCCTCCGGCGGCGGCCCAGCAGCTCGCCTCGCTGGCGAGCGCGCAGCCGGGCGCGAGCACCGACCGCGATCTACGGGGCATGCTCTGGTCGTCGATCGACGACGACACATCGCGGGACCTGGACCAGATCGAGGTCGCCGACGCGGTGCCGGGGGGCGGCATTCGGGTGTGTGTCGCGATCGCCGACGTCGACGCGCTCGTGCCGCGCGGCTCGCCGCTCGACGTGCATGCCGCCCGCAACGGGACGACCGTCTACACGGGCGTCATGACATTCCCGATGCTGCCCGAGCTGCTGTCGACCGACCGCACATCACTCGCCCCCGACCAGGACCGTCGGGCGATCGTCGCCGAGATGACGGTCGCGATCGACGGGTCGACGAGCGCGCCCGGCGTGTACATGGCGCGCGTGCGGAACGGGGCGCAGCTCACGTACGGCGGCGTCGGAGCGTGGCTGGACGGGACGGGTGCGGCCCCGTCGGCTGTCGCGCGGCAGCCGGCGCTCGCCGATCAGCTTCGGCTTCAGGAAGAAGCCGCGCGGCGCCTCCGCGCGCGGCGGCTCGAGCGTGGCGCGCTCGAGCTCGCGACCATCGAGGCCAATCCGCTCGTGCGCGACGGCCACGTCGTCGGGCTCGAGGCGACCCGTCCAGGGCCGGCACGCGACCTCATCGAGGATTTCATGATCGCGGCCAATACCGTGATCGCCGAGTACCTGGCGGGTCAGGGCCGGTCCTCGATCCGGCGTGTCGTCCGCACACCCGCGCGCTGGCCACGGATCGTGAGCCTTGGCGCCCAATACGGCGTGACGCTCCCGGCCGAGCCGGACGGCTCCGCGCTCGCGGCGTTTCTGGCGGCGCGTCGGGCAGCGGATCCGGATCGTTTCCCGGACCTATCGCTCGCCGTCGTGAAACTCCTCGGCCCAGGCGAGTACGTCGTCGACACACCCGGGGTGCCGGCGCCCGGCCATTTCGGGCTCGCCGTCGGCGATTACACGCACGGCACGGCTCCCAATCGGCGGTACGCCGACCTCGTGACCGAGCGGCTCGTCAAGGCGACCCTGGCCGGGGTGCCAGCGCCGTACACGGACGCCGAGTTGGCCGCGATCGCCGTTCACTGCACCGAGCAGGAGAACAACGCCCGCAAGGCTGCCCGCGTCGTGCACAAGGAGGCCGCGGCCGTCCTGCTGGCGGGCCAGATCGGGACCGTGTTCGACGGCATCGTCACCGGGGTCACCGACCATGGAACCTTCGCGCGGATTCTCACGCCGCCGGCCGAGGGGCTGGTCCAGCACGACTCCCGTCACGTGGACGTCGGCGATCGCGTGCGCGTACGGCTCGTCGCGACCGATCCGTCGCGCGGGTACATCGATTTCGCGCTTGCGTGATCGGCGATCCGGGGAAATCGGTGCGAGGCCGGACCCGCTATAGCGTCGCCGGGACGACCAGCCGCCACCGGGCCAGGTAGCGGCCGCTCTCGCGGTCGGTGCGGGATAAGTAGTGTGGGCCGCGAGGTCGGAGCGCCTCCAAGCGGTGGAGCACGGTGCGAGTGGTGCCGAACTGCCGCTCGCAGCGCTCCAGGATCCACCCGGCCTTGGCGGCCGTGGTCGCGTTGTCGAGACATCTGACGTAACAGACCACCCGGTCCAGGTCCAACTCCGGGAACGTGCCGACTACGCGCAGCACCTCGGGCCAGGCTCCGGTCAGGCGCGGCCGCTCGAGCAGATCGACGAACGTGCGCTCCAGGGTCGAGACACGCAACGGTCCGGCACCGGTACCGTCCATGACCTCGGTCTCGACGAAGGCCGCGCCCGACCGCAGCAACGCCGTCGGATGCGAGACCGGACACATGGCGACGCCACGCCAGACGACACCCAGTCTGCCCGTGCCATGGCGAGTGAAATACGTGCACCGCGATCCGACGCCTGCCGGGGGCGCCACGCCTCGGAGCGCAAGCGCGGTGCCGAAGCCGAGGACCGCGTCGGGCGCGAGCTGCGCCGCGACCTGCCAGGGCGCTGGACCGTGACCGTTGGCGTGCGCCCGCGCGTAGAGGCCGCGCCGCACGCGGACGATCGTGCCGTCCGCGCAGAGGGCGGCGAGCAGGCGGTCGCGGCCACGACGCGTAAACATGCCGTCGCGGCGCAGCGAGCAGTCCACATCGGCGGTGGTGAAGAGCACAGGGCGGGCGAGCGCGGATTCGTGGGTCGTGAGCACTCGAGTGGGCTCGTGGTTGGTGGGCAGCGGAGCGACCGCGGGCATCAGCAGTGAGACACCGGCCGAGGCCTGACCGATCGACCTCGCGCAGCACTCGCACAAAGCCATGACAATCCCCTGACAGGTCGTGCGTGCGCTGCGCAGGAGCTGTCAGGGAACTGTGGGAGCTACGGATGACCCCCAACGACGGGCCGACGCCGCGTGTCTCATCGCGCACACCTACAGGGAGCGTCCATGCGACCGACGTGGCAAGCCAGCGCGACACTCATCGCGGCCGGTGTGATGGTCGGAGGCTGTGCGTCAGCGCCCGTCCGCACCGACGCGCGCCCCGCGGCGGAGGCGGTGCAAGTGGTGGTTCAGAACGACGCGCCATCGGACGTCGTCGTCTTCGCCTACCGTGGCGGCCAGCGCGTCCGCATCGGGTTCGCGACGTCACACACCCGGAGCCTGGTCACCGTTCCGGTGTCGCTCCTCGCTCCGGGCCGCGTGCAACTGTTGCTCCACCCGATCGGCGGCGGTGCAGACTTCCTCGCCGACGCGGTCACGATGCGCGCCGGCGAGGATCACGCCGAGCTGCACGTCGCGCGCGAGCTGGACGAGTCCAGCATGAGCGTCGTCCCCGGTCGACTTCGTCCGTGATGCGCCGGGGCGGATCGGTGAGCCATGGCCCGGGGCCACAGGGTGGCAGGGGTTGCACAGGCGCGGTGCGACCCGGGATGTGCCCCCGTCCCGGAGGGGGAGGGCGGTCGCCGATTTCATACATCCGGCACAGACGGTCCGTTGCGGCCCTCGGGCCGAGCAGCAATCTTGGACGGACCCGTGTCCTCTCCATCACGCGAGGGCCGGCCCGCGGCCGCCCCTCGGGGCCTGCGCCGATGGCGCCGGTGGCCAGGAGCCCGCACCCGCTGGCCGCTCGGGCTCCTCCTTGCCAGCGTTGCGCTCATCGCCGTCGCAGCCGATGACGTGCACCGCACGGTGCGCTCGCAGGAGACAGTCGCGGACAGCGCGTTGCGCGACTACGCGCACTTCGCGACCTGGAGTTACCAGCAGTACCTCCGCGACCAGCTCGGCAGGGCGGCCAAGGAGGTCCTCGGGCCCGTCTACCACGGGCATTACGTGCACACCGTTCGCCACGTCCCGGCGGCCGGCGAGATCGCGTCCTACCTGCCGTGGGACGCGGCCTGTCGGTGCCGGCGAGCCGAAACGGGCTATACGCCGCGCGCGTATTACGCCTGGACCCTCGGCGCGAACGCGGTGACCGTCGCTCGCAACGTCTTCGCCGACCCGGATCGCGGATGGCGGTCGGACTCCGTCGTCCGACACCGAACGGCTCGCTCGGCACACGCCGCCGACGACGGGGCCGTCCTCGACGGACAGCTGGTGCGCGACACGATCGTGGCCCTCGTCCGCTCGGGCTACCGCTCCGACTGGGGGTTCACCTATATCGTGCCCGCCCGGCGCCCCGATGCGACGGTGCTGCTCTACACGCTGATGCCGACCGCGTGGGGTGATACCGTCGTGTACGCCGCCGCGATGGGCTCGCGGGCGGTCGCGGGACTCCTCGCCGACGCGTTCGACGAGCAGGGGTTGCTCCCGTGGACCTTCACCCGCGGCCGGCCGACGCGGGCGCTGCTCGCCGGGGAGGTGCTCGACGCGTCAGGGCGGCCCCTCTTCTCCACCGACTCGGGCTGGCGGTGGGTGCTGGACGCACGACAGGAGCTTCCCGCGAGCTACGGGGGCCTCGTGGCCCATCTCGAGATCCGTCCGGAACTCGCGACCCAGCTCATCATCGGCGGCCTGCCCCGCTCGCGAGTGCCGTTCCTGCTCACATTGCTGGCGCTTGCCGCGGCGCTGTCGGTCGTCGCCGCGATGCAACTCCGGCGCGAGGGGGAGCTCGCCACCCTGCGCTCCGATTTCGTCGCCAACGTGTCGCACGAGCTGCGGACGCCGCTGTCGCAGATCCAGCTCGATCTGGACACGCTGCGGCTCGGGCGGTACGACACCGAGACGCTCCGCGACGCGATCCTCCAGCGGATGGATCGGGAAACCCGGCGGCTCACGTACCTCACCGAGAACGTCCTCCGCTTCTCTCGCCACGGGCGGGAGGGCGGCTGGGTGCGGGTGCCAACTGACGTGGCCAGCGACGTCGCCGCGATCGTCGAGGAGTTCCGGCCGCTGGCTGCCGCACGGCGGACCACGCTCGCAACCGATATCCATCCGACACCGCCGTTGGCGCTCGAGCCGGATGCGCTCCGCCAGATCGTCCTCAACCTGCTCGACAACGCCGTCAAGTACGGACCGCCCGATCAGGTCGTCCACGTTCGTGTGGAGCATGCCGAGGCCACGCCACACGTCGTCCGACTGTCGGTGACCGATGAAGGGCCAGGGGTCCGCCCGAGCGAGCGCGACCGTATCTGGCAGCCGTTCGTGCGCGGATCCAGCTCGGTGCGGCGCGGAATCGGTGGCAGTGGCATCGGGCTCACCATCGTCCACGATACGGTGACCCGTCATGGTGGACGGGTGCGGGTGGCCGATGCCAGCGATACCGGCCATGCCGAGGGGGCGGGGCGCGGGGGGGCCGAATTCGTCGTCGAGCTGCCGATCCGCGACTTGCGTCCCCCGCCGCCCACGCCGTCCCCGCCGCCCCCGCCGGCGATGCGGAGGCCGGCGCCCAGCGCCTCGCCGGCGCCGCTGGCATCGGCGCACACCTTTGGGCGCCCGAACGTGTCTCATCAGGTGTGACGCACATTCTCATCGTCGAGGACAACGCGGACCTCGCCTCGAGCCTCGCGCACAACCTGCGCCTCGAGGGCTACGACACCCGCATTGCGGACGAGGGACATGCCGCGATTGCCATTGCGCGCGAGTGGCCGGCGGATCTCGTCATTCTCGATTTGATGCTCCCCGGGATCGACGGCTTCGACGTCCTCCATGCACTTCGAAGCAACGGCAGCCGTATGCCGGTGCTGATCCTGAGCGCACGGAGCGAGGAGGGCGACAAGATCCGTGGCTTTCGGCTCGATGCCGATCAATACGTCACCAAGCCCTTTGGCGTGCTCGAGCTGATCGAGCGCGTGCGGGCGCTTCTGCGGCGGGCGGGCGCGCGGAACGGCCAGGGGGTGATCCGGTTCGGGAGCGTGATCGTCGATCCCGTGACACACACGGTGACTCGAGAGGGCGAGTCGTGCGCTCTCACGCCCAAAGCATTCGCCCTCCTGCTGGCCCTCGTCCACCGGCAAGGGGCGGTGGCGTCGCGGGCCGAGTTGCTGCGGGAAGTGTGGGGCTATGGCGCGTTCGTGCTGACGCGGACCGTCGACTCGCATGTGGCGGAGCTCCGGCGCAAGCTGGAGGACGATCCGGCGCGTCCTCGGCACATCGTCACCGTGTGGACGATCGGCTACCGGTTCGTGGCCTGAGCGGTGTCGTCTCGCGGAGGCGCTCGTGAAGGTCCACCTCGTTGGCTGGCGGGAGGCGGCGCTGGTGTCCATCTTATCGGGGCTCGGCATGCTCGACCATGCCGGTCCGGCGGTGCGGTCGTGCGGTCGACACGTGCCGTGGATCGCCGGTGCAATCGCGCCTCTCGTGCGTAGGAGCACCGATGTCTCGCCATACGATCCCGCTGTCCACCGCCGTGTTCGCCGAGGCTCGGCGGCGGGTGTCCGCCCACGCGTACCATACCCCGCTGCTGACCTCGCGGCTGCTCAGCCAGGACACGGGGTTCGACGTCCGGCTCAAAGCCGAAGTCTTTCAGCGGACCGGGTCATACAAGATCCGCGGGCCGCTCAACAAGTTCGCGGAGCTGACCCCCGACGAGCGCGCGCGCGGCGTCATCTGCTCATCGGCCGGCAATCACGCCCAGGGGGTGGCGCTCGCGGCGGCGATCTACGGTATCAAGGCGGTCGTGTGCATGGCCGAGAACGCGACGCCGTCCAAGATCGAGGCGACCCGCGCGTACGGTGCCGAAGTCGTCCTGCACGGCACCATCTGGGATGAGGCCAACGAGCGCGCGAAGTCGCTCGTGGCCGAGCGCGGGCTGACGTACATCCACCCCTTCGACGATCTCGATCTCATCGCCGGGCAGGGGACCGTCGGACTCGAGATCCTCGAGGACTTCCCGGACGTGGATGTCGTCGTCGTCCCGATCGGTGGGGGCGGGTTGATCTCGGGTGTCTCGATGGCGCTCAAGACGCACAAGCCAAACGTGCGCGTGATCGGCGTCGAGTCGTCGGGGGCGCCCGGCATGCTCGAGAGCGTGCGGGCGGGCCATCTCGTGACCCTGCCGACGGTCGACTGCATCATCGACGGCTTGCGCGTCAAGCGCGTGGGCGAGACCACCCTCGCCGTCGTGCGGCGCTACGTCGACGAGATCGTGACCCTGCCAGACGAGGAGATCTTCGAGGGGCTGCGCTGGGTGATGGGCCACTGCAAGCTCGTCGTCGAGGGGGCGGCGGCGGCACCGGTCGCGGCGCTCCGCCGCGGCCTGATCAAGGCAGCGCCGGGGGCGAAGGTCGTCTGCGTACTGAGCGGCGGCAATGTGAATCTGGATCAGCTCAAGGGACTGCGCTGGAACTGAGGGTCCGCACTCGACTCCGGCCATGGCGCGAGACATCGAGGGCCGGCTCCAATGGTTCGGAGCCGGCCCTCGATTCTCGTCCCGCGAAGCGGCTCGCGCCAGCGTGTCACGCGTCCCGATTCAGGCAGCCGTGGAAGTTGGGGTTGTTCTGCTCGTCGGCCGAGACCGGAAAGGTGACGTCGGAGCCGTAGGGCTGCCCCTTGATGTCGATTCCCACGGGGAAGACCGTGCTCTGGTCGCGGCCATACTGTCGCACGAGGCGCCGCAGGTCGCCGAGCCGGTGGGCGGTCAAGTAGAGCCAGAACGCCCGCTCGTGGAAGTGGAGGCTGATCCGCACGGCCTGTGTTCCGGGATCGCTCAGCGGTGCGAGCCCCGGGATGGTCGCCCGGAGGGCATTGAGCGTCGCGAGCCACGCGCCGGAGTTCCCGGTCCGCAGCTCGTGCTCGGCGACGACGAGCTGCGCTTCGGTCCCGGTCGCGAGCGGAATCGGTGACACTTGCGTCGGGTAGAGTTGCTGCTGGAGGAACGGATTCGTGCCGCTGCTGAACCCGGGGCCTCCCGTGTTCACGGCCGGGACGCGCGGGTCGTGGGCACTGAAAAACGGCAGTCCGTTCGTCCCCTCGCTGTCCGACACGCTGAAGTCCAGGTTGTTGAACGTGTAGTTCCAGATGCCGTTGTTCTCGACGGCGGTGTTCGTGGACGCCCCGATCGTGAAGCTGAAGCTGCCCGGCACCTTGGCGGCTGCGGCTGCGGCGTCGGCATCGTCTCCGCTGTCGAGCAGGGCGCGCGCGAGACCGACGTCGGCGAGGTTCACGTCCAGCGTGTCTGACGCGGCCTGGGCGATCGCGAGCGCCGAGTCGAAGTGTTGGACCGCGCGGGCGATCATCTGCTGGCGGGTGAGCGGTTGCCCGTACGTGATGGAGGCATCGTCGTTCAGGGTGCTGAAGGGCACGCCCTCGCAGTAGTTCTCGGCGAACAGGGTGTACGCGAAGCCACCGAGGTTGAGGACGAGCGCGTGGCCCGGCTCCGCCGGACTGAAGCGCGTGTATTTCGCATCGGCCCGGTCGGCCATGGCCCGGGCCTGCTGGAGGTCGAGAAAGAGCCCGTTGAGCGTGCTGTTGCCCGGTGTCGCGCTCCGGCCGTCCAACTCGATGCGACTCGTGAAGGTCTCCTCATCCTGGAGCTCGTCCGTGAAGAGGCCCGTCCCGAGAATCTGGCCTTCGTGTCCGTTGTTGGCCTCGTCCGCGCCGCCGCTGTATGCGATCTGGAAGGCGCTCAGCGCTGCCGCCCGCAACGTCGGCAGTGCGGCCTTGGCGTCGAGATTGCCGGGTTGCACGTTGTCCGGCTGGGGCACGTTCAGGGCGTTGCTCGGGTTGCAGGCGAGGAGAGCGGGCAGGACGGCGACGCCGAGGAGGCCACGCATGGCGAGCGTCGTGCGTGGGCTGTATGCGATCCGGCTCCGCCCATTGGTCCGAATGATCGAAGACATTGGCGTCGGCTCAGAACGTGAGGTCGATGCGGCCGGTCCAGTAGCGGACGATCGGCTGCGTGAAGAAGTCCGTCGTGGTGAAGTTGCTCTGCCCGGCGAATGTGGCTTCCGGGTCCGGCCCCTGGTACTTCGTCCAGGTGTGGAGGTTGCGGCCCGCGAGCGTGACGCTCAGCACCGAGAACGGCGTCCGCGCGAGCCAGCGCTGTGGAGCGGTGGCCGTGAAGGACAGCTCCCGCCATTTCCAGAACGACGCGTCCTGGATGAAACCGGCGTCCGAGCCGACCGCGTCAGCGGCCACGATCGCCTGCTGCTTGAGGGACGTGCGCGGGTCGTACGCCTGCTGACAGTTCGTGAACGGGTTGACGACCGAGCAGCGGAACTGCTGCGTCGCGTTGAAGGTGTAGACCACGGAGCGGTTGTCGAACAGGGTCGCGATCCTGAAGTAGCGGAGGAACGAGAGCGTCGGGCCGAGGCTCAACGACTGGGATGGGTACGGAGCGCCGCGGAAGTGCTCGTCGGGCGACAGCGTGATCTCGTTCGGCTCGATGATCCCATCGTGATTGAGATCGGCGTACGTGTACGTCTGCTGCCAGAATCCGCCGAGCGGATAGCCGGATTCCTGCCGCTGAATGAACTCTCCCGTGATGCTGCTGAGCCCGAAGCGGATCGGGGCGATCCCGGGGCCGAGGGTCACCAGCTTGTTGTTGTTGAGCGACTGTGTGACCGTGAAATCGAGGCGGGCATTGCGGGTGGCGACGAGGTTCGCCGAGAGGAGGATCTCGAGCCCACGGTTGGTCACCGTCCCGAGGTTTCGGAACTGCGTGATCGTCTCGGCGATCGTCGTGCCCTGATTGACCGTGAAGCCGCCGGCCGACGGCACGAGATTGACCGCGACGAGCGCGTCGGTGGTCGTCTTCGCGTAGCCGGTGACCTGGAGGTTGATGCGGTCGTGCCAGAAGCCCGCGTCGAACCCGCCCTCGATCTCGCGGGACAGCTCCGGCTTGAGATTGGGGTTGCCGACGCTGGCAAGCACCACTCCGGGCACCTCCCCGCCGGCGGACCGATACGTCACCGAATTGAAGAACGTCTGTGCCTGCTGGAACCCGGGGTGCTGGCCGTTGACCCCGAACGCCGCACGGAGCCGGAGCGAGCTGACGGCGGACGATCTCGGGAACCATGGCTCCTCGCCGATGACCCACGACGCGCTCACCGACGGGTAGTATGCCGGCGTGTAGACCTGCCCGAAGGCGCTGTTGTCGTCGAGGCGCAGCGCGCCGGTGAGGAAGACCTTGTCGCGCCAGGCCAGCTGCTGTTGGGCGTAGTAGCCGAGCGTCACCACCTGCCGGTTGCCGACCTCGGTGACCGCGAAGTTGCTCGTCGAGCCGGCGACCGACCCGGTACCGGCGACCAACCCGAACCCTGAGGCCTCCGTCCCGCGCGTGATCTCGTTGGTATACTGCGTGCCGATCGCCGACGTCCCCCGGATCGACGCGCTCAGCGGGTAGTCCGCCGTGGCGTTGAGCTGCGTCGTGTAGGTCCAGTACTCGAAGGGATTGGAGACCGCCTCACCGGTGGACTGGAGCACTCCGGCCGGCGGCGGGATCACGCCCGGGGCGATGAAGAACCGGTCCGTCTGGTTGGTGTAGTCGACCCCGCCGATCCCCGTGATCGTCAGCCAGGACAGCGGGCGCCAGTTGCCGGTCGCTCCGCCCGTGAGGCGCTCGACATTCTGTCCCGTGATGACGTTGTTCGTCTGTTCGGGGAGGAGAAAGCCGTAGCCGTGCGTCGTCGGATCATTGAACGGCTGGCCGAGATAAGCGCTGGCCAGGGGGCTGTACGTGTTGTTGTCGTTCTGCGGAAGCTGGAGGCGGTTCTGGAAGTACCCGGCGTTGACGGCGAAATCGACCTTGGGCGAGGCGTTCGTGTGGAGATTGGCGCGGGCGCTATTGCGCTGCTGGAAATTATTGGCGTAGAGCCCGTGCGTGTTGTCGAAGTCACCGCTCACATAGTAGCTCGTGGCTTCGTTGCCGCCGGCGACACTCCCACCGGCGAGCGTCCGGCTCGCGTTCTTCACGAACGGCGAGAACTGGGACGACATGAGGGGGTTCCACTCGAGCAGCGAATCGGCCGTCCGGGTGCACTGCCCCAGGCCTTGCAGGATCAGGCTGCAATTCGTGACCCGCTGCGGTCCGCTCGCGGTCTGGGCCGTCCCGACCTGTCCGAAGTTCGCTGGAAAGCTCGACGCGTTGCGCACCGGCCCCCAATCGGCGTGGAGACTCCAGCGGGCGCGCCCCGGTACGCCTTTCCTGGTCGTGATGAGCAGCACGCCGTTCGACGCCGCCGTTCCGTAGAGCGCCGACGCGGCCGGCCCCTTGAGCACCTCGACGGTCTCGATGTCGTCGGGGTTGAGGTCGTCGATCCGTGAAGGTGTCTGGCCGCCCGCCAGCGTGAAGCCGTCCGACACGGCGGCGGCCTGATTGGTGACGCGGATGCCGTCGACGACGATCAGGGGGTCGTTCGGGAGCGAGACGCTGTTGGAGCCTCGGATGCGGATGCGCGAGCCAGAGCCGACCTCGCCCGTGCTCTGCTGGACATTGACCCCGGGCGCCTTCGCGGCGATGAGGTCGGAGAAGGTACTGATCGCCGCCTTGGCGACCGAGTCGGCCGCGATCGTGGCGATCGTCATGCCGGCCTCGCGCTCGCGCTGGGTGCCCCCGGTCGCCTGCACCACCACCTGGTCGAGCGTGACCTGCGTCTGCGCGAGCGAGAGATCGACGGTCGCGACATCGTTGGTGGGGACAGTGACGGTGCGGGTCTCGGCGGCGTAGCCGATCCGCGTCACCCGAAGCTGCACCGGGCCGCTGGGTACCGCGGTGATGCGGAACTTCCCGTCGCTCCCCGTGAGCGCGCCGCGGGTCGTGCCGACGATCTGCACCTGCGCTGCCGGCACGGGTGTGCTATTCGTGCGATCGCTGATGGTGCCGCTGATCGTCCCCGTCGGCGCCTGCGCGACTGCTCCGGGGGCAGCCGCGGCCGCCGCGAAGGTCACCATGGCCGCCGCGCACCCAACTCGCCACGCGCGCGACCGAGTGGGCCAGCTTCTCGGACATGTCATTGGGGCATTCCTCTCCTCCCGAAGGGTGAGTGACCACAGGGGTCCACCTCGTGTGGGCGCCCTGTCCCGTCCGCTCTGCCTAGGTTAGGCCCCGGCCATGGTGAGAGCGCTAGCGATCGGTGAGGGATCTGTACGAGATCTGTAGAGGGGGCGCCGTGTCGCCGCCCGATGCACCGGACGCGGCACACACACCCGAACCCGCGCGAAGGTGTCCTCGAGGCGCAGACCGTGCCCATGAAGCACGACGGCCAACGGAGCGCTCCGTTGGCCGTCGATGTCAGACGGTGGTGAGACCGCGGGTGGTCCCGGTCACCACCGCGTGACGGAAGCGTCCCGCATCAGCGATCGAACGCCAGCGCTTGGCGGAGCTGTTGGAGGGCGGCGTCGATCGCCGCGATCGCCTCGACGCGGTGTCCCCCAAAGTCGTGGGCGGCATGCTCCAGGTGGTTCTTGGCCCGCTCGAGGGAGCGGATCGCCGCCATGATCTCCGGGTGTGGCTCGACCGCGCTGGCGACGATCACCGGTGAGGCCGGTGCCGAGACCGTGACGGCGGGCAGGCGATGTGCGCCCGAAGACGCGAGAGTCGTCGCCGGCCCGGTCGCCAACGGGGTAGCCGACGGCGTAGCAGACGGGATAGCCGGTGCGGCGAACGCCGTCGGTGCCAGGAACAGGGTCCCGGCGAGTCCCACGACAGCCAACCCCATCTTGCCGACCATGCCTCGGTGTCCAGATCGCATCCGTTCCTCCTCGTGGCGCGCCGCAGGGCGCCGGTGCTGGGTGATGTGTCTCGGTGGCGGCGTGTGCGGCCGCCCTCCTTGAGACGAATGCGGAGGGCGGCCGTTAACACGAGGGGCATCGGCGACGGGCGGTCGCGCGCGCGGTGTCGCGCGCGCGGGCTACTGCACGGTTACCACGCCGGTCATCGTCGGGTGGATGGTGCAGAAGTACTTGTAGATGCCCGGCGAGGTGAAGGTGTAGGAATAGTGCTGGTCGGTGTCCATCGTCGGGCCGAGCGGGAACTTCTGGTCCGCGCTGCCAATGCGATGCGGGACATCGTCGCGATTGGTCCAGGTCACCGTCGTCCCGACGGGGACCGACCGGTTCGGCGGAGTGAAGCTGAAGTTGTCGATGCCAATTTCGTCGTTGCCCAGGGGCCTGGCCTGACGCGCCTTGGCCTTCGGGTTCTCGGCGCCGGCACCGGCGACCGCGACAGGTGTGCCCGCGAGCGACGCGTCGACGACCGCGAGCATGCCCGGATGGCCGGCGTACCGCACGCTGCTGATGCCGAGGAAGCTCCGCAGCCGCTCGGCACCGACATCGACCGGACCAGGGCCCGCGGCCGTGCCCGGCGCGGGCTGCGGGAACGCGGTCGAGAGGGCCGTGTGGAACGTCATGTTGCCCTCGATCTTCTGGATGGCCTGGTGGATGTGGCCATTCAGCACCGTGACCGACCCGAACCGCTTGAGATACGACAGCGCTTGCGCGCCGTCGTCCGTCCCCCAGCCCCACTGTGGATAGACGGCCCACAGCGGGACGTGTGCGAAGACGACGATCGGAGTGCTCGAGGGGAGGCGCTTGACGTCGCGCTCGAGCCACTCGAGTTGGTCCGCGCCGAGGTTGCCCAGACCGCCGGGCTTGAGGTCGAGGACGTTGACGAGGCCGATGAAGTGCACCCCGCTATGGTCGAAGCTGTACCACCCGTGCCCGGTCGACCCCTTGCCGTAGCGCTGGAGATACTGGGCGCCGTTGTCGTTCAGGACATCGTGCTCGCCCGGCACGTAGAACACCCGGCCGGTCTTGGTCCTGGCGTCGCGAACCATCTGGTCGACCGCGTCGAACTCCGCGGCCTGCGACAGGTGGCTGATGTCGCCCGTGTGCAGCAGGAACTCCGGCTGGGTGGGCAGGGCATTGAGGCGGCGGACGGCCTCCTGGAACGTCGCGGTGACATCGCTGTTCGCGGCCTTGTTGAATCCCATGTGGCTGTCGCTGATCTGCGCGAAGAAGAGCCCACCCGCGCGACTGTCGGCCCCGCCGCCGCGTCCGTCGAGCCGCAGGAGTTCCCGGGCCTGGCCCAAGCCCACAGCGCGTGGCACGCCGCCGGCCACGGTCCACAGCACAGCGGTCCCCGCCCAGGCCATGCACGTCAGGAACCCACGGCGGTCGACGCCGTCCCCCGTGATGTCGTCGGTGATGTATCGAGCCTCGGGGTGTCCCTCGGGGTCCCGCTCGCGGTCGGTCACGATTCCTCCTTTGCCCCAGTCGGGCTGGAATTGGTCACGCGCCCATGACCAGCGACGCTCGCGCGTTATTCCCCAGGGCTCCCGACCGCGGGGATCGCACGGAGCGCCGGGTCGCGGGACCCGTCCACCCCGGGGCGAGCGCGGCCGGCCCGGCCGGGAATAGATTCCGACGGAGCCGGGTCGTGAGGATCGGGTGCGTCGGCCGCACCCGGTGGAATGGAGCGGATCGAGAGGGAGGGACCGGAGTGCCGACAGCGTTCGAGGCGGCGGTCCTACCGCATCTGGATGCGGCGTACACGCTCGCGCGCTATCTCCTGCGCGACGACGAGGACGCACGCGACGCGGTGCAGGACGCGTACCTCCGAGCCCTCAGGTACTTCCCGGGATTTCGCGGCGGAGACGCGCGCGCGTGGCTGCTCACGATCGTGCGCAACACCTGCCGGACGCGCCGCCGCCGGGAGCGCGTGACCGCCCGCACCGCACCGTTCGATGATGACCTGCACAGCCCCATCGAGTCCGACGCCGCTCCGCTGCCGCCAGCCTACGACCACATCGGCGATGTCTCCGTCCGCGACGCCGTCGAACGGCTACCGGAGGAATTCCGGGAAGTCGTGCTCCTGCGCGAGGTGCACGGGTACTCGTATCGGGAGATCGGCGAGATCGTCCGCGTCCCGGTTGGCACCGTCATGTCGCGCCTGTCACGTGCCCGCCAGCGGCTCCGCGATGCGCTGGCGCCCAGCGTGACGCCCACCGCGTCACGGGACCCGGACGGTGCGGCCGTATGACCTCCGACGCGATTGCTGCCATGACCTGTGACCAGCTCGCACCCATGCTCGACCCGTTCCTGGACGGGGAGCTCGACGCGGCTACGCGGCGACAGCTCGCGGAGCACCTGGAGCGGTGCCCCCGCTGCGCCGACCGCCTCGCGCGGTCCCGCGCGCTCGGAGTGGCGATCCGTGAGCAATGCCCAGCCCTCTCGGCACCCGACGACCTCCGGCGCCGGGTGCAGGCGGCCATCCGACAGGACCCATCGACGGCCCCATCCCTCTCACCATCGGTCGCACTGCCGGCGGCGCCATCGTCGACGCCGCGGGCCGCGCTCGACGACCCACCGACGCTCCCGCACCCGCGGAGCCGCCAGCGGTCGGCCAGTACGCCCTGGGCGAGGCGGGCGGTCCCCTGGCTCGCGGCGGCGACGGTGCTCCTCGCCGTTGGCGGTGGCGGCTGGACGCTGGGGACCGCCCACGAGCGCGCGCTGGCGAGCGGCGCCGCGCGGGGCATCGGCGCGGACGCCGTTCGCGACGCCGTGGTCGCGAGCCACCTGCGGTCACTCGAGGCGACCAATCACCTCGTCGACGTCGTGTCGTCGGACCGGCACACCGTCAAGCCGTGGTTCGACGGCAAGCTGGATTTTTCGCCGACGGTCGTGGACCTCGCGGGCGACGGGTTTCGGCTGATCGGCGGGCGGCTCGACTACCTCGCGGGGCGGCCGGTGGCCGCCCTCGTCTACGGGCGCGGCCGGCACGTGATCAACCTGTTTGTCTGGCCGATCGATCCCGGATCCGCCGATGGCGGGGCGCACGCGGCGGTCACAGGAACCGCGATGCGAGGCTACAACGTGCGGCAGTGGGACGCGGGCGGCATGACGCACTGGGCGGTGTCGGACGTCGCCGCGCCGGATCTCGACGCCTTCGTGCGGCTGGTGCGGCAGCCACCGGTCTCGCCAGCCACGAGCGCGCCGGAGCCGCGGTAGCGGTCGACGCGGCTACGGCCGCCAATCGGCCAGGAAGACGTTCAGTTCTCCGAGCGGGGCGTGTCGCCCCGACTCCCACACCAGGTGCGTGCCGTCCGGGCTGAACTGCGGGAAGCCGTCAAACTCCGGGTCGGTCGTCACCTGCTCGAGGTGCGAGCCGTCGAGATCGACGAGGTAAAGGTCGAAGTTCCGCGCACCGGGGCCGCGCGGGTGGCGGTAATTGGACGAGAAGATGATCCGCCGCCCATCCGGCGTGAACGAGGGCGCGAAGTTCGCCCCGCCGAGATGCGTGATCTGATGCTGGTCCGAGCCATCGGCGTTCATGACCCAGATCTCCATCCTGCTCGGCCGCACGATGTGCTGCGCCAGGAGTGTCCGATAGTCGGCCAGCTCGCTCGGGTCGGCCGGATGGTAGGCGCGATAGACGATCTTCCGCCCGTCGGGGGAGAAGACGGGGCCGCCGTCGTACCCCGGGGTGAATGTGAGTCGCCGGAGATGAGAGCCGTCGACGCGCATCGTGTAGATCTCGAGATCGCCGTCCTTGAGCGACGTGAAGACGATTGTCCGGCCGTCCGGGGAGAGTGTGCCCTCGGCGGTGTAGACACCGAAGTGCGTCAGTTGCCGGAGATGGCTGCCATCCCGATCGGCCGTGTAGATGTCATAGGGGTCGAGCCCCCAGACGTATCCCTTCGACGGATCGGGCCGGGGTGGACACGCGGTGTCGGCGCCGTGCGTGGACGCGAAGAAGATGCGGCGGTCGTGGTCGAAGAAGTATCCGCACGTCGTCTTGCCGGTACCGGTGGAGACGCGATGCACGTCCGATCCGTCGACGCGCATGGTGTACTCCTGATCACACGCACGTCCGCCCCGTGTGGACTGGAAGATGAGCCACTGGCCATCGGCGCTGAAGTACGCTTCGGCGTTGGTACCGCCGGACGTGAGTTGCCGCACATTCGCCAGGTGCGGCTCATCGCCTGGCCGGCCGCCCACAATCGCGCATGCCAGGGCGAGCAGGCCGAGGTGCCGACCCAAGCGGCTGCCGCCGCGCATATGGATCAGGTCCCGATGAAGAGCGCCGTCAGCCATCGCCGGCCCCAGGGCGCGCGCGCGAGGGTCGAGCACACGGTCAGAATCGCCTCGCGCGCCCAGCGCCGGCTGCTCGCGAGGACGAGTGCGCTGTGCAACTGCTTGACGCGGAGCCAGGCGCGCATGCCGGGACTCGGCCGGCCCGGCTCGACGATCGCGCGGGCGACTTCAGCGCCGCTGACCAGTGCCGGGTAGATGCCTTCCCCGGTGAGGGGGGACGGGAGGCCCGCGGCGTCGCCCACGAGGTGCACGTTATTGGGGAAATGGCACCCGTAGTGCGCGACTTCGAGCGTCGCGCCCTCGAACGCGATCCCCTCGAGCGACAGGCCACACGCCACGGCGTGCCGCTCGATCTCCTCCTTCACCCGGGCAGGCGCGACCAGATGCTTCGGCGCGCCGGCGCCGAGCGACGTGTACGTCGCGTGCGGAAAGAGCCACCAGTATCCGTTGGCGAGGTGCGGCGCGTCGGCCGCGACATGCAGCGGAGCGGCGACATATCCCGGCACGTTGAACTCACCGGCGAAGAACGCGCGCGGCGACGGCAGGCCGAGTGCACGGCGGACGCGCGACGTGGACCCGTCGGCGCCGATGAGATGGCGGTATCGGATCGTGTGCCCGTCGACGCGGAGCGTGCGAGCGGGGAGCTCGAAATGCGAGGCGAGCGATCCTGTCCGGACGTCGGCGCCCGCCCGGACCGCCCGTGCGAGTTGCCACTGCCCGAGATCCGCGCGCGCGATCGTATGCACGCGCGCGCTCCCACCGTCGAGCGGCACCACGGGCTCACCGCGAAAGGAGATGTGCGTGACCTCGGCGCGGATCGGCCCCGGACCGGGCATGCCCAACGACGCCAGCATCCGGATCGCCCGGGGTGTCAGCCCGCCAGCGCACGTCTTGGGACCGACACAGGCGTTGCGCTCGAGCACGACGACGTCCCGCCCCGCGTCGCGCAGGACCTCTGCGGCGCGCAGCCCGGCGGGGCCGGCCCCGACGACAACGCAATCGACGGATTCCGTCATGTCCCTTCAATTTGCGTGTTGGCCCTCGTCCCGGATACACTCCCCCAATGGCCATGCGCACCCCTATCAGCGGTATCCTCGCCCCGATCGTGACGACCTTCGATCCGTCCGGCGAGGCGCTCGACCTGGTCGCCTTCGCGGCCAACATCCACGCCCATCTGGCGGTGGGGTTGGCGGGGATCGTCGTCGCCGGATCCACCGGTGAGGCGCCGCTGCTCGGCGAGGCGGAGCGGGTAGCCCTCGTCGAAGCCGCTCGGGAGGCCGTCCCGCTGGACCGCTGGCTGCTGGTGGGCGTGGGCGCCGAATCGACGCGGCTCACGGTCGAGCGTGCCCGTGCGGCCGCCGCTCGCGGGGCGGACGCCGTGCTGGTCGTCGCGCCGCACTACTACGCCGAGAGCAGTCGACCGGAAGTGCTCCTCGCCCACTACACGCGTGTCGCGGACGAGAGCCCCATCCCCGTGCTGCTCTACAACATCGCCAAGTACATGCACTTCGCCCTGCCGCCCGCCGTCGTCCACCGGCTGGCGGAACATCCCAACGTCGTCGGGATGAAGGACAGCGATGGCAATCTGGCCGCGTTCGGTCGATATCTCGAGGCGCAATCGCCCGGGTTTTCGGTGCTGACGGGAAGCGCGTCGACCCTCAAGGACAGCTTGGCCGCCGGCGCACGCGGTGGGATCCTCGCCGTCGCGCTCTTTGCGCCGTCCGTTGTCCGGGGGCTGGTCGATGCGCTCGCGGCCGGCCGCGCGGCCGAGGCGGCGGCGGCCCAGGCCCGGCTCCTCCCGCTCGGCCGCGAGATCGTGTCTACCCTGGGTGTCCCCGGTGTCAAAGCCGCCATGGACGCGGTGGGCCTCACGGGCGGGCGGGTCCGATCACCGCTCCTACCGGTCGACGCGGCCACGGCGGATCGGATCGCGGCGCTCGTCGCCGACCTCCGCCCGTCCCGTGTGCAGGGCGCGGCGGCCGCCGGCCTCAGCGGGTGACCGCCACGAGGAGCCAGACGGCCATGATGCAGGCGATCCCGACTCTGACGGCGGCCGCGACCGCGCGGCCGATCAGCGCGCCCGTGGCCACGCGGACGGCGTCCGTCGCCGGCGTGCCGCGCGACGCCTCGGCGATCAGGGCGCCCAGGAATGCGCCGGCGAACGCCCCGACCACGGAGCCGACGATCGGGACCGGCACACCGATGATCGCGCCGGCCATGCCGCCGAGCACGGCCCCCCAGGCGGCCCGCCGCGACCCGCCGTAGCGCTGGGCGTAGCGGCCGGCGAGCACCATGTCGAGCACCTCGGCGCCGGCCGCCAGCGCGAGCATGGCGACGAGCGTCGTGACTCCGACCGCGACCGTTCCGCTCACCCAATCCCAGAGCGCCGCGAGCCCGACGATGACCCAGGTCCCCGGGAAGCCGACCGGGATCGACAGGATCGCCAGCACGAGCAGGAGGACGAGGGCGATCAGCAACGTCGACATTCCATGCTCGGTACTACACGGCGGCGCTCGCGTCGTTGCGCCTGCCTCGGCGCCTCGCGTCGCTAGCCCTGCGGCTTGATGAGCAGCACGTTCCCGGCGCGAATCCGGTCGGTCGTCAGGTGGTTGATGCGCCGGAGTGAGTCCACGGTGGCCGCGTACGCGAGTGCGACGCTCGTCAGCGTCTCGCCGCGGCGGACGCGGTGATAGACCGGGGCGCGCGCGATCTCAGCGGCTTCTTCCCGGACGACGCGGTCATGCTCGGCGGCGAGGCGCTGCGCCTCCTGCCAGCGGCTGAGCGCGGCCACCATGGCGTCGGCGACGGAGCGATCCGCGCCCGCGACGTCGAATCGCTGGCGGTGCGCCCCGCCGGTGAGGAGCAGCGTCCGCCGGCCCGTGAGGAGGGAGTGGCCTTCGCGGATGCTGACGGAGTCGAACGCGACGCTCCACTGCTCGGTCGCGGGCGGCTCGCCCGCAGTTCGCGGCGGCGGCAGCAGCGTCGGGACCACACCCACGTACATCACGCGGCGGCCGGCGGTGGCGGCGAGGGCGCCGGCCACGGGCACGGGCGTCCACCAGGGCCGCCAGGTGACCGGAACGACGCTCGTAGCGGAGTCGCGGGCCGCCTGGAGCTCGTCGCCGAGCTGCTGCGCGACGAAGGACGGAATGGGTCCGGGCGTCGACGACGCTGCGACTCGCCGCCACAGCGCGCCGAGCACGGCCGTGGCTCCGTATCCGGCGAGCAGCCAGAGGGCGAGTTGCCGAATGCCGCGGGCGCGCCACCGCGGTGCGGCGGCCGGCGCCGAAGTGCCCGGCGACGTGGGTCGCCCGCCGAGCGGCGACGCCGGATCGATGATCCGCCCGGCCACGAGAGTTCCCTTCCGAATCAGACCAACCGCTCCCACCGACCTTCCTCCGTCCCGCGACCCTACATGTGGGATAGCGCACTCGGCCGTTAGAAGCAAGGGGCCGGCGGTGGCCGGTCGGCCGGCGCGCCGGGGATGGGGGGGGGTTGGGGGGGGCAGGGGGGG
>JAJPIS010000123.1 GCA_021324635.1 Gemmatimonadota bacterium | reverse complement strand
TCGTTGCCCGGGTCGCATCCGCCGCCTACGTCCATGAATGCCCCGGATGCATCGCTCCCATTCACCGGATCGCCACCAGCGAATGTATAAAAGTTGAGTCCGCCTCCGCCCGCGCCGAGCGGATCCTCAGAGACGAAGCGGTGATTCACCGGATCGTACCAACGCGCCCGGACGTAGTAGAGCTGCGTCGAATCTCCCTCCCAGTACAAACCCTTCCATCGAAGCCGCGTCGTGTCACCGGTGGTCGTGCCCACTGCCGTCAGGCCGCCCCACGGACCGTAGCGGAGATCCTGCTCCAAGGTCGTCCCGCTGAACTGACCCATGATATTGCCCAGGGCGTCCTGCTGATAGTAGTGGATCGTGCCGGTACCAGACCCCGTGATCCGCGCCAGTGGGTGATCCAGGGTGAATGCGTACACGTACTCGTTGATGCGGTTCGCCCCCGTGGAGTCGAGCTCAGCCCGGAGGTTCCCCCGGTCCCAGAGGAAGTAGCCCCTGACCGCCCCGTTGATGCTTCGCCGGATGAGCTGCCCGGTGGCGTTGTACCCGTAGCTCAGGACGTGCGAGCCAGCGGTGACCGAGAGCAGGCGTCCGTCCGCACTCCAGGCGTAGGTGACCGTACCGCCCTGCCCGCTGCGCGACGTGCGGTTTCCGTCGGCATCGTAGAGATAGCCGATCGTCCCCCAGGTGGAGTCCCGATTGCCCGTCGTATTCTGGGCCGTCGTTGTCCCCAACAGGGAATCGGCCGACTGTCGGATGTTGCCGGCGGAGTCATAGCTCACCGTAACGCCGTCGGTCTCGGTCAGCCCCGAGTTCTGCCGGCAGGACTTGTTCGGCTGACAGACCCAGCCCGTGTTCGCCGTGAACATCCCGTCCCACGTCAGCTCCCCGAGGCCGTCGAACTGGAACTGCTGCACGAATGTGGTCGCGGCGTTGTGCCGGTCCTGTTCGATGACTCGACCGCTCCCGTCGTAGGAGTATGCCCGGAAGAAGGCAGTGTCAAGACTCTGGACGGAGTAGCGGGTTGCCGTCCGTTGGTGCGTCTCCATCGCGCCGACCGAGTCGATCCGGACGACTCCGCCAGGAAATATGGTGCTATCGCGGAGGTACTCCACCGTGTAGTGATGCCGGATTCCGTTTCCGTTGATGAACGTGCTGTCTCGCATTGCCGTCAGCGTGTCCCACGCAAACCGCGTGTTCGCCCAGGTGAACGTCAGCGGGCTCCCCGTGACCCACACCGAGTCGAGCTGGTGGCGATCCGTCTGCTTGTAGTGTTGAGTGTAGGTCTTGTTCGTCAACCCAATGAACGTCTTCACCGAGTCCGTCCACCCAGTGGAGTCGGCGTAGGCGCTGTCGGTCTCGAGCGCGTTGACCGCCACGGACACCACAGCGTTGGGCTTGACCGAGTAGGCAAAGGTGGCAGAATCCCCCGCGACTGGGTCGTGCTTGGCCACGAGCCGCCCCAATGCATCGTACCGAAACGTGAGGAGGTTGCCCCGCCGGTTTCGCACGGTTGCCTGGTAGCCGTTGGCTGTATACGTCACCTTGGCCGTATCACCCCGCGGATCGACGCTTGCCGAGACCCGACCGACCGCGTCGTGCACGGTCCGGAAGGTCTGCCCCTTCGTGTCCGTCACAGAATCCACATTCACCGCGTCGTAATACGTCGTCGTCGGCGCCGAGTGGATGCCATCGTACACCTTCACAGGACGATTCAGCACATCGTACAACACGGTCACTGCGGGGTTCGCACCCGTGACCACCAATGAATCGCGGCCGTAACCGTCGAACTGCTTCGCCACGGTCTGTCCACTGAAGGACCCCGAGACGTTCGACCGGTTTCCCGTGACTGGGTCGTATGCGAAATACGTGGCGTGTCCCGCCCGGTCGATGATGGTATCGACCCGCTGGAGCGCGTCATAACGCAACCGCACCGTGGCGGTATCACTATTGATCTTCCTGACGCTGATCCTGCCAGTCGTCGGATTGATCGTGTAGGTCACCGTGGGACGATGCGGACCGGTGATCGTCGACAGTCGATTGAGCGGGCCGTACGTGTAGGTGACTGGTTGGCCGCCGGCAGATTGCTTGAAGGTTAGGAGCCCGTTGGTGTACACGAACTGGTCGTGGCCGCCGTTCGGGTAAGCAATCGTGCGCGGATACCCGGCCCCGTCTCGGGTCACCGTTGTCGTGTCCCCCAACGCATCGACCGTTACGAGCGGCTGACCCCATGGGTCGGCAGTAAACGTGCTCGTTTGGTGCTCAGGATCGGTCACCGTGGCCGTCGCCGCACTCGTCAGCACGGGCGCGAACTGAGAGGTCTGGCTGGTCGGAGTATACGCCAGGCCCGACGTCTGCCACGCGCGTGATAGGGTGACCGCCGATCGGAGTGTCGCGGTGCCCGTCGAGGCAGAGTCAATCGGGATGGCGGGAGAGGTGACGCTGGCCAGCTTCCAGGAGCTGTCCTGAGCGTAGGCGTACTTGGTCGTGTCACCCCGACGGTTGACCATGGCTGTGAGTCGATGCGCGACGTCGTACGTGAATCGGGTGCTGATCCCATCGGGGTCCGTCCAAGCAGTCAGCGTCCCGTCGGTGCTATTCACAGTCAACGTCGTCACCCGTCCCGCGCCAGGCACGTTCCCCGGATACGGCCCCGGCTCGACAATCGAGTCCAACACGCCGGCACTGTTGTACTTCAGGAGAGTATAGGTGTGCTTCCCGTTGTGGAGGCGATACGGATCCGTGATCGTATCCAGAAGTACCGTCCCCGACTGATATCCGAAGTAGGTCGTGTCACCGAGCGGGCTGATCCGCAACTGGATCATCGGCCCGGGCGGGTTCAAGTTGTAGATCCACTTGCTGCCGTCAATGAAGTGCCGCTCGAGGATACTCGCGGGGTTGTTCCACACCAGCGTGTCAGTCGCGCCTGGTGAGACAGGGTTCCATACACAGCGCACACCCGATGCACAGGTGCTGTTGATCGGTCCGTAAATCCGAACGCTCCCATCACCTTCACCGGCCGCCATATAGGTGTCGGCACCGCTCTGCTCGTAGTACAATCTGCTGTACGCTGCCGCGGTCCAGCCCCGCGGATAGCCCGCAGTCCACGTGCGATTCACCGACAGAAAGTGGGTGCTGTCGACAATTTGCTGCACGCCGCTGAATGTGCCCTGGTTGTCAGCGAAGATGGCCGTGACAACGATCTTCATCGGTACGGAAGCGTTGCTATAGGCGAGCACGCTGTCATCGAACTGCCCAGCGATGCGGTACGGCGTCCCCGGATGTGCCACCAAGGCCGAGGGGGCGAAATGAAGCGTGTCCTGCCCGTTGGTAAACCGCACCCACGTCCCATTGTTCAACTGTACCTGGAGGAGGAGGTCGGTGATCGTATACGGGGCGGGGTTGACGGTGACATCGGCCATCACAATCGGTCGCGGAGCGAGCCGGTCGCCGTTATAGACCAACGCCACACTGCGGGGGACATCCTTGGAGTAGTAGGGTACCGTCGCCAGCGCGGCCACCGCAGCGAAGCAGGCATTGGCACAGCGGCCGCCGTTCTGATCCTCCTGATTTGTGTAGGCAGTGTTCAGGGTGAACAGGGAGGGCCATTGAGCGTTGACCGTCACGGTAGCCGAGTCAAGCCCCGCGGGGTTGCTGTAAACGACCTTGACCTCGACCGTCCCCGAACTGCCCTGAGCGCCAGTCGTGAAGGTGACCGTGTCGGGGATGGACGAGTTGCCGTTGATGATAACGGAGGAGCCGAGCTTGTTCACGCAACTCGACAGCCCGTTACACGTGGTCGTGAGGGTGAAGGTACCGGGCGACGCTCCGTAGTTCGTGATCGTGAAGACCTGTGACGTGTCATAGTTCACGCCGCCGCTGGCGACAAGGTTCTTTGGGCCGATCTGCACATTGTCGTAGTATACGGTCCTGCCGAGTGTGCCACATGAGCCCTTGTTCCCGTTTCCTGGGCCGCTACAACCGTCGATCGCCAACGTGTTCCGCCCGACCGTGAAGGCGATCGTCTTCTGGCCCGAATCCCAGCCGGTGGTCTGGTTCAAATGCAGCGGCCACGACTGGATCACGCCGTTCAGGAACACTGTGTCGGCGGCGAACGGCGCCTGGATCCACACGATCGGCGAGGCGCTCGGCGTTGTGGTCACCCCGGTGGGGAAGTTCGTGAGCTTCATCGCTGGTGGTGGGTTCACGCAGGTCTGCGTGCAGGCGTTCCCACCGGCTTGGCCAGCTGCCGCTCCGGCGGTGAAGGTTGAGAAGGTCGCCCATGCGCCTATTAAGCGACCAAGCCTGCTAAGCAGGAGCAGCCAAGGAGCCCGCGCATCCCTACTCGCAGAGCGGTGCGAGGCCCGACGATACCACCGGACCGGCTCGCAATCCTGACACCGTGCGGCATACCGACCCGACCCGTCTTCCCTACCCAGTCGCTGGATCATAACGCCTCGCGGCATGAGGTCACGCGGTCGCAAGCTCGATACACAGGAGCGTTGCTCGGTCTCCGCGACAGAATACCGGTCGATGCCGCTCCGCCTAGTCGGCTATCGGGCAACGCAGTCGCCCAGCCGGCAGTGTCGTCGGCGAGCACGCAATTCCCCCTCTGCCAGCGCGCAATGGTGGCGTTCTGCTCTGTGCCTGAAGCGCAACCATCGTGTCGCGCAGCTCTTGCAGTCACTGCGGTGACTGCGACGCCGCACGTTGCGCCGTGTGAAGTCCGGCGAGGTGAGGAGGTCGCGAGGCAAGGCTTCCGCCCACAGCTGCGAACCAACTGGTGTCACCGCCAACTCAGACGTCGCGTCGCCCTACGTCACGCCGGGCTGCGCCGACATGTCACATCTGGCAGAACACGGGACGCGACCACACGAATGCGACAGCTCGCAGACGGTGCTTGCCGGCTGAGGTTGGCGACACTACAATTGGCGCCGCGCAGGACCTTGCAGGTTGCGTCACATGCTGTCGACACGGAGACCAGCACGCGTGACTGTATCGTCCGGGAACGGCAGGCAGCTCGTCAGGCATCGGGCCGACGTGGGCGATGTCTGCGCACGGAGAACCCAACAACGGCACCGACCCAACGTGCTGGCAGCGACTACCCGGCCCGAGGTGCGCTGCTACATCGAGGCTGCTCTGCGGGAACGGGCCGCTCTCACGTTCTTCCCACATCTCGACGACTTGGCGTCCGCAGTTCGCTACGGCTCACTCGGCGCGGCGGTGATCTACCTGGACGGCAACCATGACGGGCGGTCGCCCAAGGTGTGGCTCGCGGACCTATCGCGACTCCACCAGGCAGCCGACAATGTGCCGATCATCGCCCTCATACCGGAATCAGCAGCGAGCTTCCGTCAGTACTTGGCCGCCCGTGCGGCCCTCGGCCATCTCGTCATTCACCCGCGTGAGAGTCTCGCCAGTGCGTACGATCGTGCCATGGGATCACATCTCTGTCGCGGCGCTGTCGACGACATCCTCCAGCATTGTGCCGCCCAGTGTGGAGATATTCCACCCAGGGCGTACCTGGTGCTGCGCGCCTGCCTTGAGCACGCTCGAGAGCGACTGTCGGTCACCCGCCTGGCAGAGTGCCTCGACGCGCGACCGCGGACACTGGCCCATCGCTTGGACGCGGCTCGGCTGCATACTCCCGAGGCACTCATCATGTGGGGCCGCGTCTTTACGCTGGCCTGGATGCTCCGCGATCCGGGAATGACGATCAGCCGAGCGGCGCGCGAACTCGGCTACCGAGACTCGCATGAGGTGCATGATCTCGTGCGTGCCTATCTCGGCTGCCCCGTGCAAGCCCTGCGCGCACCGACGGCACTGCGCGAGACGGCGGCAGCCTGGGCTCGTGCCCGGCCATGCCGCAATGCGCCGGCCGTTGCACGCCCAGCGAATGATTTGCTCGCTGGCTGACTACCCAGCCTCTGGTCGCTCGCCGATCCTATGGCGGCTTACCTTGGCCGCCCCGCCCGCCCTCTGTCGCCCGAGCGGGTGTGTGGTTCAAGGCTAACCCGATGAGTCGGTGATGGCCATGTGATTGGGCGTCTGCAATGGGGGATCGACAATGGCTCTGGTCAAGAGTGGTATAACCAGAGACTACCTCCTCCATCACCGCGTCTGTCCGGCGGCATGACGACGATGGTGCACTGCTGGTGGCAGCGGCGCCGGATGCCCTGGTGGACGACGCGCTCCCCGACCTCGAGACGCTCTACGGCTGCACCATCCGAGTCGAACGGCGTTCGCCGTGGGAAGTCGAGCGGCTGATCGAGCACCTCGACGCCGCGGAAGGCGCTCACACCACGTCACTCGAGCTCGCGCCCGCCGCAGAGCACGATGTGGACAACGGCACGACCGACGTTCGTGAGCTCGCGACTCAGGCCCCTGTCGTCCGCTATGTCAATCTCCTTGTCCGTGACGCCTACGAGGCCGGCGCGAGCGACATCCATCTCGAAGCGACCAGGCAGGGTCTCATCGCTCGCCTCCGGCTGGATGGGGTCCTGAGCCGGGCGACGGAGCCGCCGCACGGTCTCGCAGGCGCTGTGGTGTCGCGGGTCAAGCTCCTGGCGGAGCTCGACATCGCCGAGCGCCGCCGCCCGCAGGATGGCCGGATCCGCGTCCGCCTCGAGGCCCGAGAGCTCGACCTCCGTGTCTCGTCGGTGCCGACGCTATTCGGCGAAAGTGTCGTCCTCCGGCTGCTCGACCGGGGCGGCCGGCCGGTGAGTCTGAGCGAGCTGGGGATGCCGACGGAGGTCTACACTAGCACAGCTCGGCTCGCCGCCCGCCCACACGGGATGGTCCTGGTCACGGGACCAACCGGAAGCGGCAAGACAACCACGCTCTACTCCGCCCTCCAGCAGCGTGAGACCACAGCCGAGAAGATCATCACAGTCGAGGACCCAATCGAGTACGAGCTGGCGGGCATCACGCAGGTTCCTGTCCACCGCCAGGCCGGCGTGACGTTCGCGGCGGCGCTCCGATCGATTCTGCGGCAGGATCCTGACGTCATCATGCTCGGGGAGATGCGGGACCCGGAGACGGCAGAGGTGGCCGTGCAGGCGGCCATGACAGGGCATCTCGTCTTCTCGACGCTCCACACCAACGATGCGCTGAGCGCGGTGCCGCGTCTCGTAGACCTCGGAGTGCCACCCTACCTGCTCGCCGCCACCCTCGAGGGCGTGCTCGCCCAACGGCTGGTGCGGATGATCTGCAACGAGTGCCGAACGCCGGATACGCCGGACCCCGAGATGCTAGCGGCACTCCAGACGGCGACACGTACCGGCGAGCCCGACGTCGGCGGCAACACGGGGTGCGATGGGGGCGCCGAGCCGCGGTTCGCACGGGGTGCCGGTTGCCCGTCATGCCGGCAGACGGGATTTCGCGGCCGGATCGGCCTCTTCGAGCTGGTGACGGTCACCGATGCCCTGCGTGCCGCCACCGCCTCGAGGGCACCGCTCGCCGAGCTGCAACGTCTGGCCACGGCCGCCTGCATGCGACCACTCGCCGTCGACGGTCTCGCGAAGGTCCGATCCGGCATCACGACTGTCGAGGAGGTCCTCCGTGTCATCCAGCAGTAGATCGCGCCGGCGCGGCGCGAGTCGCGTGGCGATGGGTCGAGCCTCACGCCATCATCACGGAGGCGCGCACCGTGGTCGACGTACCGGGTTCACGCTGATCGAGCTCCTGGTCGTCATTGCGATCATTGCCGTGCTCGCAGCAGTCGTGGCGCCTTCGGTGTTCCACAATGTCGGCGACGCGAAACAGAGCGCGGCCCGAAGTCAGATCGAGCTTTTCGCCACGGCGCTCAACCAGTACCGGCTCGACAACGACGTGTATCCGACCTCTGACCAGGGCCTCGCCGCACTCCGGACGCTGCCGTCCGGTGGTGACACACCACGCAATTGGCGTGGGCCCTACCTCTCTCGCGTTGTTCCGATCGACCCGTGGGGCCGCGCATTTGTCTATGTCTCGCCCGGTGTCGAGAATCCGCAGTCGTACGATCTCTACTCGCTCGGCCGCGACGGAAAGCCAGGAGGTGCCGGCGAGGATGCGGATGTGACGTCCTGGGGCGGCTCTGTCAGCCGGTAGTGTGACGAGCTGTCCTTGATGTCCGCCTCCATCCACCGGCCGCTCGGACCATCGGGGCCCGAGCTCACGTTTCGCTACCGGGCTGCCCGCCGTGACGGCGTGGTCGAGCGGGGTACCGTCGCGGCGGCAAGCGCGGAGGCTGCAGCTGCGCTCATTGCGGAGCGCGGGCACTGGGTCCTGGAGGTACACGCTGCGCCTCCGACCAGGTCATCCGGGTGGCGCGTCTCACCAGCTGAGATCGGCCTCGGCCTCCGGCTGCTGGGCACGCTCCTCGATGCCGGACTTCCGGTCTCCCGGGCGCTCGCCGCCTGGGCCGATGTCGCGCCCGACGCCTGGCGCCCTGCCCTCCCCTCGATCAGGGACGCCATCCAACGCGGCGAGTCCCTCGCTACCGCCCTCGCGAGAGCCCCCATCGCGGTCCCACCCGTGGTCGTCGGGATTGTACGCGCAGGCGAGGCCGGGAGCGGCCTGGCGGCGGCCGTACGGCGCGCCGCGTTGGTCATGGAATCAGCCGCGGCCACCCGGGCAGCGATCCGAGCGGCGCTCGCCTACCCCATCATTCTCGCTGCCGTCGGCTCGGGATCGATTGCCCTCCTGGTGGGTGTCGTCCTCCCTCGCTTCGCGTCGATCCTGGGCGACCTGGGCCAAGCGCTACCGCCGACGACCCGTATCGTGCTGGCCATAGGAAGCGCCGCCCGCGCCGACGCGATTCCCGCAGCCGTCCTGGTCGCGGTAGTCGCTGCCGTCTGGTATCGGTGGTCCACGAGCGAGGCCGGTCGGCCGCTCTGGCACGGGTGGATGCTGACGCTGCCCCTACTCGGCCATATCCGCCGATCGGCTGCGACGGCACGGTACGCCCGTGCACTCGGCGCACTACTCGAGAGCGGCGTACCGATCGGCGCCGCTCTCCGCGCAGCCGCCGACGCGGTCGGCGACGCGGCCCTCGCCGCCCGCGTGCTCCGTGCCCGCGACCGCGTGATCCGTGGTGAGCGGCTCGCGGAATCGCTCAGGGCTGAAGACGCAAGCACACCCACGGCGCTCCGTCTCGTCCGTGCTGGCGAAGAAAGCGGACGACTCGCCGAACTTCTCGGGCACGCGGCCGCACTGGAACAGGAGCGCTCGGAGCAGGCTGTGCGATCGGCCGTTCGCATGATCGAGCCGGCGCTGATCCTGCTGTTCGGCGGCCTCGTGGCTTTCGTCGCGGCCGCACTCTTGCAGGCCGTGTACAGCGTGCGGCCAGGCGCCTGATGCAACCCGGCCGCTCGCGCTGCGGAGTGACACTCATCGAGCTCCTGGTTGCGATCACGCTCATGGGCCTCATGGCGGCGGTCGTGGGGCTCGGCCCGCCGGGAGCCCCCCGGAGCCCGGTCGACGCGACAGTCGCCACACTCGGGCAAGTCCGACGGGATGCGATCAACGCAGGACGGAGCGTCACGGTGACGATTGCCGTTGACGGCGGCCAGCATGTCGCGACCGCGCTGCCGGACGGCAGTATCGTCGCGGACTCGGGTCTCGCCGTCGACCGCCTCTCCGGCTCCGCCGAAACCGCAGCGCAGGCCGCCGGGACTTCTCATGCGCCGTGAACCCGGTTGTTGGTGCGCACAGCGCCGCGGTGCGCGGCACTACTCGAGAGCGGGCACCGCGCTGCTCGAAGCGATGGTCGCGCTCACGATCCTCACGATCGCCGGGGGAGCCGCAGTCGCCCTGGCGAGCCAGACCACGGCGGCGGTCGACCAGGCAAGGATCCGAGACGCCGAGATGCGTCGCGCCAGTGCATTCCTTGATGCCGTGACCCTCTGGCCGCGAGAGGACCTGGACCGGCACCTGGGCGACCGCCGCGAAGGGTCCTGGGTGCTGCGCGTCGATCGGCCATACCCGACGCTCTATGCCGTTGCCCTGAACACCGCACCGGACAGCGCGCATGGTCGGCCGCTCATGCGTGCGCTGCTGCGCACGATCATCTATCGGCCGGAGCCCCCCGGGTGAGCCGTAGCGAAGCAAGCTGGCGGCGCGGATCACGCCGTGGGTTCACGGTGCTCGAGGTCATCGTCGCCTTGGCCGTGAGCGGACTCGTGCTCCTGGGCGGCCGACTCATGCTCGAGAGCATAGGTGCTGCCGCGGAGCAGACGCGGCAGGCCGCGCGCGCGGCCGATCGCCTCGCCAACGCCGATCGTCTCCTCCGCTCGCTGGTCGGGCGGCTGGAGGTGGGCACCAACTATTCGGGCAGATTCGGTGGAACCGATCAGTCGGTCCACTTCACGACGTGGTGCGACACGCCCGGGGGCTGGCTCGAGCGGTGTGACGCGACGATCGGCTTCGTCCGCACCGGTGACTCGACGGCACTCGTGGCGAGCCTCGTTGCCCGGGAGCCGCACGGCGACATCGGGCCCCGCACGGTCGTTCTCGCGAAAGGCGCCCGAACGGGTGGGATCCGCTACCTCAACGACCCCCGGGCTGGTGGGCAGTGGTTCGTGGGATGGGGCGACGCCATCACCGCACCGCTCGCGATCGGCATCATCATGGGCGGCGATACGAGCATCCTCCGCGTCGGTGAGCGCGAGTGACCGCCGAACGCGGGGTGTCCAGCGCGGAGGCGCGCTGCCCGAGCCATGGACGCCGCGGCGGCTTTGCCCTGCTCGCGGTACTCTGGATCGTGGTGGCGATGACGACGCTCGCGCTCGCGTTGGAGCTCACCGCCCGCTCCGCGGTCGCGACCGCCACCAACCGCCTCGCATTGACACGCGCGCGGTGGCGCGCCGAGGGCTGTGTCGAGGTCGCGAGGGCCGCGATTGCAGACGCACTCGGCGGCCGGGCGACGTGGAGCGCAAGCGCGCCGACGTGGGGCACTCTCGATGAAGCTGTGGGAACGGCACCCACGATCCGTCAGGCAGGCTGTCGTGTCGAGCTCCGGCCCACCGGGGTCGCGCTCGACATCAACCTGGCCGACGCGGACGCACTCGGAGCTCTCTTTCGCAGTGCGGGCCTTCCACCGCTCACGAGTGACTCGCTCACAGAAGCCGTACTCGACTGGCGCGACGCGGACAGTCTTCCTCGTGCGCGGGGTGCAGAGCGCGCCTGGTACGACTCCGCCCACCGGCTAGTGCCACGGTACGGTCCGATCGCCGACATGCGCGAGCTTCACCGGGTGCGAGGCTACACCGAGGCACTGGCCCGGGTTCCCGCGCTCGATACGCTCCTCACGACCGAGCCCGGGCGCGTCCTCCTCGACCGAGCGCCCCTCCCCGTGGTAGCGACTCTGCCCGGGTTGGGAAGCGAGGCGCTCGGGCGGATGGTGGAGCTCCGAAGCCGTGGCGTGAGCGTGTCGGATCCGATGATTCTCCTGAGACAGCTATCGAAGGAGGCGCAGGCGCAGATCAACCCACACAGCATGGAGCTCGCAGGACGCATCGTGGGGGAGCCCGACGCATGGATCCTGACGGCACGAGCGGCCTCGGGCGCCGAGCCGGCCCTCGAGGCGGCCGTCGAACTACGTCTCGTACACGCCGGTGCGCGGGCGGCAATCGTCCGACGGCGTACATGGCCGTGATATCGTGAGCCCCGTGTCGACAGTCGCGTGGCGCACGCGCGTCGGAGTAGACCTGGCGCAGGCGGCCGACGGGTCACTGATCGCGCGCGCAGTGGGGGTGCGGGGCCGTCGAGCGGTCTGGCGGCGGGCAGCTCCACTGGACACCGAGAACCCGTTATCCGTCGCACTCGGCACATTTCTGGGACGCCTCCCCGCACGGCGGTGGCCACGCCCGGCCGTCGTCGTCGCGCTCGGGCCGGAGTCGGTGCAGCTCAAGCGCCTTCCGGGGCTGCCGCCGCTCGCGGAGCCACGCGCGCTCACGGCACTCGTCCGGGAGAACGCATGTCGCTTTTTCCTTCGGAACGGCATACCGATCGTGACGAGTGGTCTCCGCGTCGATGGCTCGGGGGACGCTTGGGGAGCGGCAGCCGAGCTTCCCTTGCTCCTGGCCATCGAGCAGGCATGCCGCGCCGCGGGGGTCCGCGTTCGCGCGATCGTACCCAGCGCGACAGTATTGGGCTCCGTACCCACTCTGCTCGCGACACCTGCGTCCCCGGAAACAGATGGTGACCCGCATTCGTCGGGTACCCATACTATAGTATGGCCCGACGGCTCGGCATCGTACGAGCTGCGCTACGTTGGGGAGCGTCTCGTCGGACTGCGGCGACGCTCCATGGGCGCAGCGCCGGACGGCGGCGCATCGTCGACAAGCTCGAACGACGAACAGGCGTTTGCAGCAGCCCATGCCGCGGCCACTGCGGGTGGTCGACAGGCGATCGCGTGGCGACCCACTGCGTCGGCCGCCGAGCCGAGCGCGTTCCGCTGGCGAGTACGAATCGCGACCGCCGCATGCATGGTGACGATAGCGGGCGCGTCGATCTCACCTGGGCTTGCATCCATGTACGTCGGCGCGGAAGCGGCGCGCCATCTGCGCGCGGTGGCTGGCCGCCGCCAGCAAGCTGTCGCGGCTGGAGACTCGCTTCGGCAGCTGACAGCAACGCTCCGCGAAGCCGCTGTGTTTGCGAGTCGTAGGCGGCCGGCAACGACATTCCTCGCTCATCTCACGGACGCGCTCCCGAGCGGCGCCGCCGTTGTGGCACTCCACATCGACAGCACGGGCGGCACGCTCGTCTCGCTCGCCCCGAACGTCTCCGATCTCCTGACGAGGCTGGAGCATGTGCCCGAGATCGCCGGACTCGAGGTGGTCGGACCTGTGACGACCGAGATGATTCAGCTGGCTCCGCCGCTCCGGCCGGCCACACCGACCGACGCTGTCGCACCGCGCACAGTCATGCGTGCCACGCTCCGGTTTCTCCTTGCATCACCGGTGTCGGCGTCGTCGAATGCCCTGGAGCCACGGTGATCGCGCTCGATGTGCTTCGGCGACTGCCGATCACGCAGGTGACCGAGCGCGACCGCCGGACACTCAGCCGGGGGGCGGTGACGATCTCGGTTCTGCTCCTTGCAAGCAAGGGCGTACCGGCGTGGTTCGCATGGACGCGTGACACGCGAATGGCCGCCGCTGATGTGACGGCCGAAGCGGCGCGGGCAGACGCCGCAATCGCCGCGATGCCCGTGCTCCGCGACTCCTTGCGTGCTCGGTCCGGACGCGCCCTGGCTCTGGCGCCGCTAATCCTCGAAGGTGATTCTCCTGCCGCCTCGGCTGCGGCGCTCGGCTCTCTGGTCAGCGATGCGGCATCGGACGCCGGCGTGAGGCTCGGCGGGATTCATCCACGGGTCGACTCGACCACGGCCGCCGGCTCGCCCGCGCGAGCGAGCGGCACGCATCGGGGAGCGTTCGCGGAGGTAGTGGTGCAGGGCGAGCTGACCGGGGACATCGTAGGGGTGACCCAATTCCTGGCCGACCTCGAGCACGGTCCAGCGCTGCTGAGATTTCGAGAGCTGACCATCTCGCAGCCTGAGCCCGCAGCCCCCACCAGTCGCATGGAGGCGCTGCACGTCGAGTTCACGGTCGACGGGCTCGCCCTGGCGACTCTGCCGGCACGTAACGGATCACGCGCCGTAGGCTCGGGACCGTGAGACCCGCGGCCGAGCGCAGGTCGATGGTGCACGGGCCAGCCATTCCCTCACGACATGACGGCGAGCCGCACGGCTGCGCCGCCATGTACAGGGGCCGGCGGAGGTGGGCATGAGCCGAGCGCGAGCCCTTCCCCTCCTCGCGAGCCTCGCTGGAGTTGCCGTTACTGCGGCAGTCCTGGCCCTGGTGCGGGGCCCTGCACGCGTGGCCTCATTGCCGTCAGCCCGGGCTGTCGCTGCCGATGTGCCTGGGGGTGTGGCTCCGATCGACGGCGACGTAATCGACAGCCTCGCGACCGTCACGAGCGACCACGATCCCTTTCGGCTCACTCGCGAGCCCGCGAGCGTACCGTACGCGCCGGAGGCTCAGGGAGCGCCCCTGCCGCCGCCCCGGCCCCCGGCGCCCCCGATCGTGCTCAGCGGTGTCGTCGGGCCGCCGTGGGTCGCCCTGCTCGACGGAGTACCGGGGCACAGCGGGAGCGCCCTGGCGAAACCTGGGGACACCCTGAGCCGAGCCCCCTTTGCGGTCGTCGTGCTCCAGCGCGTCGGACGCGACACCGTCACCGTGCGGAGCGGGGACTCTGCGTGGGCGCTGACCGTCAGGCAGGCATGGCAATGAGACGACGGGGGTCCGTGGGGTCGGTACTCACGCTGGCCGCCCTGCTGGGAGCGAGTGCGGTGGGGGGCCAGCAGCCGCCTGTCCGAGACACCTCGGCGCACCTGGTCACAGCGCGTGGGGACAGCGTGAGCATCCACCTGGTCGACGTCGACCTGCGAGCCGCCGTCGCCGCGCTCGCGCCATACCTCGATCGCCCCGTCTCGTTTGGTGCGGTCCCGGCCCTGCGGGTCACACTCGAGACCCCGCGGCCTGTCGCACGTGGCGACATTCTCCGACTCACCCGGGGGCTGCTCGAGGGGCAGGGAATGCTACTCGTCTCCGATTCCGCAGCGCGGATGTACCGGGTGGAGTCGAAACCCCCGCCAACCCCGGCAGCGGTCGCTCCTGCCGGATCAGCGACGCAGCCGGCCGCCCTCCAGTTCTTCGTCGTCCACCTACACCATGCCCGCGCGTCGAACGTCGCCGCGACCGTGAACGCGCTTTATGGGCGGGCGAGCGCGCTCGGGGAGCCTGGCGGGGGCAATGCGGCGGGAGGCGCCAACTCGCTGAGCCAGCAGCTCGCGCAGAACCAACTGCCCGCTGTGGGCGCCCAGCCGCTGGCCGGGCCCGCGGCTGCGGTCACCGGCGTCGCCAGCTTTACAGGCGAGACGACCATCATCCCGGACGCAGGCACCAATAGCCTCTTCATCCGCGCGAACCACGCGGACTTCGAGCTCATCTCGGCTGCGGTCAGGGAGCTCGACGTGCGGCCCCTTCAGGTGCTGATCGAGGTCATCATCGCCGAGATCGATCGGAACACGAGCCTGGCGCTCGGCGTGGACGCCAACAGCAAGTACGTGAACGCGAGCCACGACACGAGCTCCGGATCGCTCGCGTCGGGGCTGGGGCTGGGCGACTTCGTAGGTCGTGTGATGCGAATCGGGAACCCGGCGTTCGCAGCGCAGCTCTCGCTTGCTGCCTCGAAGGGAGAAGCCCGGATCCTGAGCCGTCCGGTCGTGATCGCATCGAACAACGAGCAGGCCGAGATCCTGGTCGGCTCCCAGCAGCCATTCGTGCAGGTACAACAGACGCAGGTGGGGCTGACAGCGCAGAACCAGGTCGTCCAGTACGAACCGGTCGGCACCCGCCTCCTGGTGCGGCCGACCATCTCGGGGGACGGGTATGTCACGCTGGACGTGACGCAGGAAGTGAGCTCGGCGACCAATCAAGTCGTCTTCAATGCGCCCGTGATCTCGACCCGCACCGTCCGGACGCGCCTCCTGGTGCACGACACGCAGACGATCGTGTTGGGCGGGCTGTCCGATCGCGAGCGGAATCGGACCTCCGGCGGCATTCCGATCCTCTCGAGCATCCCGATCGTGGGTGGCCTGTTCGGCCACACGACGCGCTCGACCACGCAGTCGGAGTTCTTCCTCTTTCTGACCCCGCACATCATCGCGACCGACGCGGCGGCTGATTCGGTGACCAAGCCGCGAGCGTCCGAAGCCAACATCCCGAGCCCGCGCTAAGGACTGAGCACGCCGCCGCGCGGACTCGCGGCCCCGGTGAGTGCGGGTGAGTCCCGACGCGGCGACTTGGGACTACACCGCGCCGCCACGGCCGCGCAACGGGTGGGGCTGACGACGAGCCTCGGTGCGTTGCGCGGTCAGCGACAGTGCTTGCGCGCTGGCCGATCATCTTGCTGCCTGAGTGACGGCCATGCCGGCTGGGTGACTAGGCGGCGTGCCCGCAGACCATAGTACCGGGCGAATCGCGCCGGCTGTCTTGTTTCCTGCCGACCGGCGCCGCTCCTGTCTCGGGAGGCCGCGTGGCCCGGTTGTACTCGCTAATGGCGTGTCTGGTTCGTTGTGTCGCCTGCCGCCGGCGTCCGGGGCGACGCCAGCGTCTCCGGGCGCTGGCACATCCCGGCCTTCCAGTGTCTCACCCCTGGTCGCCGGGATCCGGCCTGACAGCGCTCAGCGTCATCGTCGCGCTCCTGGCGGTCGCGGCGCCGGCTCGGTCGCACGCCCAAGGCTTCATCTGTAGCCCGAGTCCGTGCACGAATCCACCCCCGACCATCACGATCACGGGAGCGCCGAGCTTCACCACCTCGGCCAGCATACGCCCCTTCGTGAGTCTCTGCTCCGCGGGGTTTGGCGTGGCCGCCGAGACCGTTTATGTCAACGGCACGCAGACGAGTTGGCCCTGGGCGAACGGCGGGACCTCCTGTCCCGATACGGCGAGCAAAGTCGTGTCGCTGAACGTGGGCACCAACACCTTCACGGTGGCCGCCTGTAGCGCCCCCGGCAACGGCAATCAAGGCTCCTGTGGGCGGACGGGCGTCACCATCTCCTTCGACGACATCCAGGTGACGCCCAAGCAGACCTCGCCGCCCGTGAGTGTCGGGATCAACTTCGACACCGCGATGGTGTTCAGCCTCCACAACTCGGGGGCCACGGCGGCGACGTTCAACCTCTCCTACCCCTGTACGGGCAGCGGCGTCTCGAACTGTCGGGGGCCGGCCACCGCGTCGATCGGGGCGAATGGCACCGTCACCGTGACGGAGCTATTCCACATCGGCAATGCCGGACTGACCGGGACGGTGATCCTCAAGGCGGTCGACAGCGGGCACCCGGCCGGCGTGGACTCCGGGTACGTGGCGGTGACCGCCGCCTGGGACAACCTGGCGGTGGCCACGAGCTATACGAACCAAGAGGACCAGGACTATACGCGCTGCGCGAACACCTGCTTTGCTGCGGTCGCGGCTATGACTACGCCCGCTCACTATTCGAAGGACGTCGGGAATGGCGTGACGCTCGTGTACAACGGAGACCACGCTGTACCCCGCCCGATCATCCTGGCAGATGTGCGCTTCAAAGCAGCCGGTACAACCGCGCAGGATATCCAGATGCAGGTGAAGGTGAACAACGCCTTCGTGCGGTTCATAAACGGACAGGACACACTCCACTTTGCGCCGGGCCCAGGGAACGCCAACTCCGGCAACGGACAGACATTTCGCATTGGCGGCCAGTTCGACGCTGGGACCCTAGGGAACGCGACCTACCCGCTCCAGGTGATCGTCACGGCGGTGTACGCCAGCCACACTGAGCAGGTGATAGACTCCACGCATCGCTTGGCCCTTAACAGCACGCGCAACCTTGGGTACGCACGCGGCTGGGCACTCGCGGAGTACAGCCACCTGTATTATCAGAGCGATGGCGGCGACAACTACCTGGCAATCGGCGAAGGGGACGGGTCCGTACGATTGTATGGTCCTGTCCAACCCGCAGGATGCGGCAGCCCGCCGTGTGTGTGGAAGAGCGTCACGCAGGGCGTCACCGATTCTTTGGTTTGGACCCAGCCCTGCTGCGGGCCTGTCTTCGAGCGCCGCTTCATCGACGGGTCCACGTGGATCTATGATCTCAACTTCGGGGGTATGATCCGGTATCGGATCGATCGGCTGGGCGACACGACGTACTACGGGTATACGAGCGCGGTGCAGCTCGACACGATTACGGATCCGTACCGGACGTATCTCAACGGGTCGAGCCTCCAGCACACCTATACGATCCTGACCTACAGTGGGCCCGGGGGCACCCTGTCGTCCATTGCGGAGCCAGGCCCGGGGCCCGGCAATGTGCCGGGCGCCGGGCGCGTAACGACCCTCACCGTCGCGGCGGCCGACTCGACGCTGACCGCATGGACCGATCCTGACGGGCTCAGCACGCGCTTTTCGTACGACACCGCCCATCGGCTGACCGGGATCATCGACCGGCGCGGCGATACGACCACCTACACCTACGTGTCGGGCGGCGCGGGGAAGCTCAGCAGCATCGCCGCCCCGCGCGTCCCCATCGATTCAGGATCGACCGGCACCGTGGTGACCGTCAGACCGACGGTGACGTATCAGCCCTGGCAGCTCGTCGGCGTGCCGTCCGGCCTGACCGACACGCTGCATCAGGCCACCCCGGTGCTCACGACCTCGATCGTCGGCACGGTTGTCGGAGCCGCCGGCGATCGGACAACGTACACCGTGGACCGCTGGGGAGAGCCGCTGGTCCTCGTTGATGCGTTGCAGGATACGACGACCTTCTCGCGGGACCCGAGCACGGGTCTCGCGTATCTCGTCGCCTCCCCGAATGGTGGCCACGTCTGGAATCAGTTCACGAACGGCCTGGTCACCACGCAGATCGCCAGCGGCCACGACACGCTCTCCTTCCGCTACGGCATCTTTGCCCAGCTGGACAGCGCGTGGGGTCGGCATACGCCGCTCACCACGTATCACTTGCGGACCAACGACGGCCTACCCGACACGGTGAGGGTGAACGGTCTACTCCAGGCGTCATACTTCTACGACCTCCGTCATCGCCTGACGGAAGTGACCGATGCCGCCGGTCATACGAGTCAGTATGCTTACGACGACAATGGGAGCGCATCAGGGAATCTCACGAGCCAAGCCTTCAATTGGAGCAATGCCGCCTGGTCCAAGAGTTTCGACGGGTACGGACGCGTCTTCACCACCACCGGCGGAACAACCGGCCTTTACCCCGCCGACTCGAGCTACTACGACGCGCTGAACCGCGTGACGGCGGAGCACGACGGAGTGCATCCGCGGCCCGATTCCACGTACTACGATCCCCAGTTCCCGACGATCGTGACGGACGGCAAGGGACAGCGCTGGCAGGTCGCCCCGAACGCGCTCGGGTGGGACACGGCGGCGACCGACCCGCGCGGCGGCGCGGTGCACTACACCTACACCGCGGCCGGCAAGGTCGCGACGGTGACCAACCGTCGCGGCCAGACGGTCACGTACAAGTACGACCTGCTCGGACGGCTCGTTCAAAAGGTCGATCCAGTCGCCGGCGACACCGTCAAGTATGCCTACCACACGGGAAGGAACAGCGTGTGGGTGGCAGCCTCGGTATGGACAGCGACGGGGCGGCCGATGGAGGCGGACACCACCTACGCCGACTCGACCGGATGGACGGATTCGGTCAAGACCTTCATCAGCGCCACCAACAAGACCTACACCCAGCACTACTGGCCGAACGGCCGCTATCAGCTCGACTCGGTCACCGTGGGAGGCAGTCCGCTCACCTATACCTGGGCCACGCAACGCTTCGTCTGGGATTCCCTGACCGGGCTCCTCGACAGCAGCTACATCAACACGAGCGGCACCCGCTACCATTACACCGTCGAGCGGCTCCTCGACAGCACGTACTACGCCGGCGGCGCGGTGCAGTTCGACACGGTGATGGACACACACCAGCGCATCTTGACCAAGTTCACGGCGGCGAGTCTGGACACCGCCTTTCACCGGGCGTATCTCTACGACTCGGCGGGCCGGCTCACCGAGATTGACCGGGTCCTGGGTTCGGGGACCGGGATCGACCAGATCCAGTACGACGGGGCGCAGGAGGTCGTCTGGCAGATGCTGGGCACGGCCGCGCGCAGTTACCTGGGCAGCTGTGCCGCCAACCGCCCGAACTGTCACCTCGACACGAATGTCACCGCTCTCGACTCGGTCACCGTGGCGTACGATTCGACAGGTAATCTCCGCACGATCACCGATCCGCCCAACATCGGTGACGGCGCGACGGGTGCCTACGTGACGGGGAACCGCGACACGGCGTGGATCAGGCCGGGCGGCGATACGACACGCTACACGTACGACGCAGACGGCAACCGGGCGACCAAGCGAGGCTTCGACGGCAGCATCACGACGTACACGTGGAGCGCCGACGGGCGGTTGCTTAGCGTGGCCTCGGGGTCGCACGTGGTGAGCTATCAGTACTATCCGAACGGACTCCTCTTCCGTCGAAGCTTTGGCAGCACTCCGGTGGTCAATCGCTACTATCTCTGGGACCGGGGGAACTTGCGGGCGGAGATCGACTCGACCGGCGCGAACCGGATCACCGAGTACGTCTCGGGGCTGGGGACCGACGTGCCGCTGGCGCGGATCACGGGGTCCGGGACGGGGACGCTCCACTACCTGGTGCAAGACATCCGTGGGAACGTCGTCGGCCAGTTCACGGGAACGACCGTGGAGCAGGAGCTCGCTTACGGCGTCCTCGGGCGGACCGATGTCATTGGCTCGGTCACCCACGACACGACCGCGCTTCGGTGGAAGGGACTCTACTGGGAGGGCGACTCCACGCAGATGTACTACGTGCGCGGCCGCTGGTACGATCCCACCACCCACCGCTTCGCCTCCGAAGACCCCGCCGGCCAGGGCCTCAATCTCTACACCTTCGCCGCCGGCGATCCCGTCAACGGCAGTGACCCGACAGGCATGGCGTATTGCAGCGCAACTGGCGGCTGCGGTCTGACTCCCTTCGGCACAGGTGACCCGAACACGGACGATCCAGGTAGCTGTGTCACGAGTGGGACTGCCTGTTCCATGGAAGGCATCTCCGTTACGGCCCCCCCTGCGTGGGTCGCAGCCCAGTTGGCTGCTCTTCAACAGCTGCCCAACGAGGCGCTCCGCTCCGAACAGCAGATCGCATTAGGGACCGGGCGAGGAGGGCGTGCGGTGAGAGCCATCCACAACGTTCAGTGTGGCGTTGCGATCGCTGCCGGCTTGGTCACGCTCGGCGAGAACATCGCACTGCTGACCCCTGCGTATGCAGCCTTCAAGGCTGGCGCGACTCTCGCCACCCTTGCGGGAGTAGCGATAGACGCCGTAGCCGATGGTACTATAAACAACCTGCTGCCGAGCAGCCCGCACGCGGCTCTAATCGGGTCAGCAGAGTTCGTCATTCCATCATTGGCCTACCTGCACCAGCCTACGGCGAACGAATTTGTCACGTCTAACATACCGCTGGTCAACCTCTACTTTGCTGGAAAGGACATACTTGACCGTTGCCACTAGAGACCGGCAACTGCCAGGGGACCAAGCCCGCTCGGTCGCGTGGTGTTCGTATTTTCCGCGTCTGCCCGATGGCATCCCTATCTCGGGTGCGCTGACGGTCTCGGGATACCCTGGCAATGCGGGGCGGTTCGCGAGACTGTCCCGCAAGACGCATCTATCTGAGCCATCGAGACGAGGCGCGATTGGCTAGTGCCGTGAAGGAACAGTCCCTATGCGCGAACATCAGAGGGGGAATACGCTTCGGCATGTTCGGGGCCGTCATGTTCTCCGGCTGTGCGCTCCTCCTCTACCTAGTCGGAGGGCAGAAGCCTTTCACACAACTTGGAACAAGTCCTCCCAAGTTGGTCGCAGTGTACTGGGGCGGTTGCCTCGCCGCGGGGGCGATTGGGGGGGCGCTCACCCCGTTGGCGCGATGGGCTGCCGGATCGGCGCTGATCGGCGCAGTGGTTGGCGTATGCCTGGAAGTTGCTCTTCGCATCTCGCAGAGCGGCATCTTCTTCTGGGATCGGCGTGATCCGTTCTTCATGGGGTTCTTCGCAGCGTGCGGCCTGATAGCAGCACTTTACTTTCGCTGGTTCCCGCCGAAAACTGCTCCGCCAGGCGCGGATCACGAATAGCGTCCGTGTGAGCTGTGCTCGGTGGGCCGAGTTCTGGGAGCTGCCTTGACCGCCTGCAATCAAGCACTGTGCGATGCCACGTCGCGCGGTCCCGCGAGTGGCGATAGGGGGAGTGGCGTCGTGCGCCTTTTCTTCAAGCTCGTCCCAGCCGGACGGTGTCGATGGTGGAACTCGTGAACTCCGCAACAGGGCGGTCCGGACGGCGAGCGCAAGGCTGACACGGGAGGCGTAGTAGGCGGTGCTCTCGGTACAGATCTCGGCACGTATGTCGGATACCGCTCGGGCATGGGCGTGGGCGCGCAGGTTGGAGCGGATGTTGGAGGCTTTTTTGGTGCTTTCGCTGGACCCGTCGGTGCCGTCGTTGGAGCCGGCGCCGGTGTTGCAGTCGGAACGCGCGCGGGAGGAGCCGCCGGAGCTTATCTCGGGGCACATGTTGGGTTTTACTTTGGGATTGCTTCGGGTGCCGCTGGAGCCGTGGCGACGACCGGGCTCTTGTGTGGCGCCGAGCACTTGGGATTTTTTCAGCAATGACAGCGGTGCAAGGTCGATTGACGTGTGATGCTTAGGACCGCTGGTGGCCAGACCCGTCCGCAGAGCACCCGACAAGGTTTCTCCTACGATCTCACGTGGCTTTGAGCATATGAGGGCACCGAAGCAGGCTGAGACGAGGCGGGCATTCATCTGGCGGGTTGGGGTTCTTGAGTTCGCGACTCCCCTGACCGTGGTGTCAACTATCGTGCTCTATGGCCTGAGGTTCGGTTTCGGTGTGCACAAGTTCTCCCCTTTGGGATTCTTGATCTACTTGGTGTCTAATGGAGTCTTCATGCTGCCGGCGGGCTACGCTTTCGGCGCAATTTTATGGCGTCGCCTCAGGTGAGCTGCCGGCCAGCCCGGGGCGTCATGAGAGCTGTCCTTGGGATTGCTCGTCGGCGCGTCTCAATGGCAGTTTGGAACTGAACCGCCCCGGCTACTATGCCTCGCGGCACCGGCCGCCGAGTTGGCACGCGCTCATGGACGAGGGGCTCATGGCGCACGTGCGGATCATTCACGCCGACAGCAACGCGACGTATGGGGCCCCGCGCGTGCATCGGGAGCTGCAGGCCGAAGGCCTACCGGCCAGTCCGACGCGCGTGGCGCCTCTCATGCGAGAGGACGGTTTGGTAGCGCGTCCCCGGAAACGGCACCGCATCACGACGACTGATTCACATCACGATCACCCGATCGCGCCGAACCTGCTCGCCCGGCAATTCGACGTGACTGCCGCCGGCATTAACCGGATCTGAGTCGCCGATCGCACCTACGTCCCGACCCACGAGGGCATGCTGTACCTGAACCGCTCCGGCTTTCCCGGAGACCTGGTTACGGGAGTGCCGCGACGACGGCTGGGGTTTCCTGACTCCGGTAGTACATGGTCTCGAACTCGGCCGGCGGTACATGGCCGAGCGGCTCCAACAGGCGACACGTGTTGTACCAGGCCACCCACTCGAGTGTCGCAAACTCCACGTCCTCGACATGCCGCCACGGCCCGCGGCGGCGAATCACCTCCGTCTTGTAGAGCCCAATCACGGATTCCGCGAGGGCGTTGTCATATGAGTCCCCGCGACTCCCAACCGAGCATTCGATCCCGGCCTCCGCCAGCCGCTCCGTGTACCGAATGGACAGGTACTGC
>JAJPIS010000079.1 GCA_021324635.1 Gemmatimonadota bacterium | reverse complement strand
TTAAAAAAGGCACACTCGCCGCAACCCCCCCCCCCCGGGGGGCCCCCCCGCCCCCCCCACAACCCCCCCCCCCGGGAAAAGGGGGGGGCGGCCCCCGGCGGCCCCCCCCCCCCCCCCCCGGGCCCCCCCCCCACCCCCACCCCCAGCCGCCCATCACACCCGACGCCGCCGCATCCCTCGCGCCCCGGCGTCGTCCCCAACGTCGACCCGATCGCCCATTGATGGCATGGCGTCTCCAGCCGGCGGCACCGGAGCGGACCCACTCCCGATTCGGTCCCTGGAGTTCCTGGGTGGAATGGCGGAGCCCGGCGGATGGCGACCGCCGACCGCGCTGCCCGAAGTCGCGTTCGTCGGCCGCTCGAACGTCGGTAAGTCCTCCCTGCTCAACCGTCTCGTGCGACGACGCGCCTTCGCGCGGGTCAGCCGCACCCCCGGCCGGACACGGGAGATCAACTTCTTTCGCGTCAACGACGCCTTCGTGCTCGCCGACCTCCCGGGATATGGCTACGCCCGGATCTCGAAGGCGCGTCAGGCCGCCTGGCGTCCACTGATCGAGGGATACCTGAGCGGGACGTCCACGCTCCGTGGCACCGTGCTCCTGCTCGACATCCGGCACGATCCGACGGGCGATGACCGCGCGATGCTCGACTACCTCGCCGCCCTCGGCACTCCCACCGTCGTCGCGCTCACCAAGGTCGACAAGCTCTCCGCCCGCATCGCCGGCGAGCGCGCCGCCTCGCTGTCGCAGGCGCTCCGCCTCGACTCCGATCAGGTGATCCCGTTCAGCGCCGAGACTGGTGTGGGTCGCGACGAGCTCGCGTCCGCCCTCGTCGCGCTCGTCAGCCTCCCGGCGGCCCGCGCGCCCTGACGCCCGGCCGGGCCGCGGGGGGTGCGGCGGCGGGGCCGGCCGGGCCGATCGCCGATCGCGTGTCCCGCTAGCGGTCCCGCGCCGACGGCAGACACACGTTCGTCATGTCCTGCGGCGCATTCGGCTTCACGCGAATGCTCTTCGCCGGGATGCCGACGTACACGTGGTAGGGGCGCACATCCTTGGTCGCGACGGCGACGGCGCCCACCATGCCGTTGCACGCCACGCGCACGCCGGCCAGCACCGTCGCGTGGTACGTGATCCGCACATTGTCCTCGAGCACCGTGACCGCGTCCGTGACATCGCGCTGGTCGACGATGCTGTGCGTGTGGCTGTAGATGTTGGCGTAGTCGCTCACCGACACGTTGTTGCCCATCACGATCCCGCCGCGATCGTCGAGGAGCACATGTCGGTGGACGACGCAGTTGTCCCCGACCTCCATGTTGTACCCGAACGAGAACTCCACGTGCTGGAACGCCTTGAAGTTCTCGCCGCAGCGGCGGAAGATGTACGGCGCCAGTAGCCGCCGCAGTCGAACGCCGACGTCCACGTTCTGGCCGCCGGGCGCCAGCCGGTCGAACGAATACCAGAGCCAGAGCAGCGGCTTGACCCGCTGGAATCGCGCCTCGTCACACTCGGCGTAGTACTCGGGCTCGAGCGTGATCTCCCGAGGGTCGAGCGCGGCGAGCGCGAGTCGCAGCCCCGCCGGGAGGGCGGGGTCGTTCACCGCCGTCTCCCAGTTGGCCGCGTAGGCTGGATACGCTATCTCGGCGAGGGTGCGCCGGCACAGGACCGCCCGATCGGTCGCCGGGTCGGCGAGCGCTGCCGCCAGCTCGTCCAGCCACGCGTCGGCGACCGCTCGCCGCGGCCGGTCGGGCAACGGCCGCAGAGGATAGTAGGCCATGGCGGGAATCTACAGCACCCGCAGCACATCCTCGACCGCCCCGGCGTGTCCCCGCTTGAGCAGACTCACGATGTCGTCGAGCGCCGTGCGCGAGCGCGGCCAGATGAAGCGCTTTCGCGCCATCTCGAGCGGCAGCCACTCGTACGCCTGATGCTCCGACCCGAGCGTGACGAGGCCGGGCTCCTGGACAAATGCCGCGAACACCACGGCGAGCTCCACCGTGTTGAGGCGGTGCAGATAGAACGGCTGCACGGTGACGTTGTACAGCCGGTCGACCTCGAGCCCCGTCTCCTCGCGCACTTCGCGAAGCGCCGCCCGCTCCGGGGTCTCACTCGACTCGACGTGGCCGTGGACCGTCTCCCATGCACCGGGGCAGCGGGTGCCCCCCGCGCGCTGGAGGGTCAACACACGCCACGCCGCACGATAGGGCCGGATGACATAGACATCGACCACTCCCGGCACGACTCGCGTCATGCGCGCGCGACCCGGCCCGAATCCACGACTCGGTGTTTCATCCCGCAGAATCTGAGCATCGGCCGGCGGCAACGGAAACATTGGGATCTTCCAATCTCCGGACTGCTCCGCCGGGTGGGGCGCGACGGGTCACAGAATGCCCCACCAGCCGCGGGCGACGTCGACCCACACCGTCCACCGCCCCGGCGCGCGGAGCCCATGGGCCACATCGATGCGGAGCAGGTCGAAGAATGCCAGTCCCCCGAGCCCGACCGCCGGATACCACCCGGCGCGCGACGCCCCACGGCCGGCGGGCAGCCGGCCGAGCGGGTCGTTCAGGTAGTCCGCGGACAGGAACGGCGCGAGCGTGGCGACCCCTGGTGTCGCACCGTAGCGGCCGAGCGAGATCGACGGAAACGGCACCGGAAGCTGCCACTCGGCCCGTAGCGTGCTCGCCAGGCGCCCGACGAAGGCGTGGTACGGATACCCGGGGCCACTGGTCGGTCCGCCCACATAGAGGGCCTCCTGCGGCGGCAGGGGGCCGCGGGCGGTCGCGCCGCCGATCGACCCGGAGAGCACCAGCCGATCGGCGCCGATCGGCCGATCGGCATCGACCCCCAGCTCGGCCCGCGCGAGCGCGCCGGCGCGCACCGGCACCGCCCGCCCCGTGCTCGTGAACCACTCGCCGCGCAGGGTGGCGTGGGCACCCCAGGTGAGCCCCAGGGGGCCGGGCCCGGCCTCCCGAGCGGCCGCCAGCTCGCCGCGGGTGCCGCGGAGCGGGAGTGCCGGAGGGGCCGGCACGAAGCGGCCCAGGACCGGCGAGGCGTGCACCCCGAGCGGCCGTTGCCATTCCTCGGTCGCCGTCAGGCTCCAGCGGAGTCCCAGCCAGTCGTCGCGCTCGATCGCCACTCCGGCGCCCCGCGTGTCGTAGAGATCCGTGTGGTCCGCTCCGGCCAACAGCGCGGCGATGCTGTTCGCGACCAGCGATCCCTCGGCCACATCGCCGACGTCGCGATAGCTCCGGAACGCCGCGGCCCGCAGCTCCCACGCTGGCGCCGGACGCCAGTGGACGGTCAGGTCCCCCTTGGCCTGGGCGTCGGAGATCCCGAAGCGGGCGCGGCCGGTGAGCGTCCAGTCCGAAGCGAGCGCGCGCGAGGCACCGGCGCCGAGCGCCACCCCCTCGACCCGGTCGACGCGGGCGAAGTCGGAGATCCCGCGTGCCGACAGTGCCGTCTGGCGCGTGCGCTGGAGGACGCGCGCCTGCACGACCGCTCGTGCCGTCGACTCGACCCGTTGTGCGTCGGCCGCCGTCGCCCGCGGCACATCAGCCGGTAGCCCATCGAGCACCCCGCCCGTCCAGTGGTGGGTGGCGAGGATCGCCGGCGGCTCCCGCTCGATCGGCGGACCGGCGAACACCGCCAGCGGGACCCCGACGTCGAGCTGGTAGCAGCAGACCTGCCAGCGTCCCCGGATGATGCCGCGGACCGGAAAGTCGAGCCACGTCCCCGACCGCACGACCTCCAACTCCTGGTGGTACGGGAGCCAGAAGCGCCCCTCGATGAGCGCATTGTCGAGGGTGACCGTGAGGGTCTCGATGCGCCGGTCGAGGATCGCCGACCGTGTGAATGTGATCGCGAGCCGGACGAGCGCGCCCGTGGCGCGGTCCAGATAGAGCGTCCCGACGACGCGCGGGGCCGCCGGATCGCGAGGCCGGACGCGCACCCCATACACATCGACCGTGCGGTCGCCGGTCGTGATCCGGAGCGAGTCCGCGATCCGGTAGTCGTACCAGGCCGCGGCGCCCGGCGCGAGCGGGTGCGGCACATCGCGCACGTCGCGCGCGTCGCCCAGGCGGATCGCGTTCGGGAAATCGTTGACGACGATGCCGTAGCGGTCGCTGTAGTAGCCGATGTCGGCCGGCAGGAGGAGCGTATCGCGTTGTCCGACGACACGCTGCTTGCTGAGGTCCGGCGCACGCCAATAAACTTCTACCGCCAGCTCGTCAGTCCGGACGATCTTGGGTGGGTCCGGGAAGCCCGGGCCGACCTGGGCGAGGAAGGTCAGGTAGCCGTGCGCCGCGGCTCGGTAGTCGGTGAGCCCGGTGTCGGAGACCTGCCGGTTGCGCCGCTCGGTCGCGAGCGCGACGAGTGCCTGCACCCGCGGGTCGTTCCAGCGGTCCGCGGGCGCTTGTGCGCGGGCGGCGGCGCCGCCGAGGACCACCACGCCCGCCATGCTTCCTCTCACCCACACGGCGATGGTCCGCCACCGAACGGCGCGGCGCATGTCGGGCAAATATAGATGACTCTCGATCGGTTTCGTGCACTCGCGGCCACCGTTGGCGCGCGCGGAGGGTTGGTCCCGGTGTGGCGCGACGCGCTGCTCGACACCGATACACCGGTCTCCGCATTCGCCAAGCTGCGCCGCCCGCCATTCGCGTTCCTGCTCGAGTCGGCGCCGGCCGGAAGCGAGAGCTGGTTCCGCTACACGTACATGGGGACGGAGCCGCGCAGCGCATGGCGACTCGGGACCGATGGCGTCGTCGAGGACTGGACGCCCGACCGCGGCTGGCACTCGGCGCGGCGCCCGGCTGATCCGATCGCCGATCTCCAGGCCCAGCTCGACGCCATGTCGCCGGCGGCCGTCCCTGAGCTGGGCGACTTCTGGGCCGGCGCGGTGGGGTACCTCGGCTACGACGTCGTGCGGCACATCGAGCACCTGCCGCACCCACCCCCGGACCGTCTGTCGGTGCCGGACGCGATCTTCGTTTTCACCCGCGCGGTCGCGATCATCGACAACCTGCGCGCGCAGGTGCGGGTGGTGGTCGGCGTGCCCGTGCCGCCCGGCGCGGACGATGCGTTGCTGGCGCGACTCTACGCGGACGCCGCGCGCGACGTGGACGCCGCGCTGGCGAGGTTGCGGGCGCCCGAGCCCCTGCCGCCCCTCGACCTCGACCCCGCCGCCCCGCCCGCGACCGGCCGGTCGCTCTACTCGCGGGAGCAGTACATCGCCGACGTCGAGCGGATCCGCGAGTACATCGTCGCCGGCGATTGCTTTCAGGCGGAGTTGGCGCGGCGCATCGAGGTCCCCCACGACTTCCCCTCGGAGGCGCTCTACCGCGCGCTCCGTGCGATCAACCCATCGCCGTACATGTACCACCTCGTGCTCGACGGGGTGGAGCTGGTCGGCAGCTCTCCGGAGCTGTTGGTGCGGGTCGCCGACCGGAAGGTCACGGTCCGTCCGATCGCCGGCACTCGGCCACGCGGCCGCACGCCGGCCGCGGATGAGGCACTCGCCGCCGAGCTGCTCGCCGACGAGAAGGAGCGGGCCGAGCACGTGATGCTGGTCGACCTGAGCCGGAACGATGTCGGCCGCGTCGCCGAGTTCGGGACGGTGCGCGTCGCCGACCTGATGGTCGTCGAGCGATACTCGCACGTGCTGCACATCGTGAGTCAGATCGAGGGGCGGATCCCCGAGTCGTGCACGGCTCTCGACGTCTTCCGCGCCACCTTCCCCGCCGGCACGCTCACCGGGGCGCCGAAAGTTCGCGCGATGGAGATCATCGACGAGCTCGAGCCCGAACGCCGGGGCCCGTATGGCGGGGCGGTGGGGTACATCGCGGCCGGCAGTGGGCGCATGGACCTGGCGATCACGATTCGCACGTGCGTCCTCGCGCACGGCGTGGCCTCGGTCCAGGCGGCGGCCGGCATCGTCGCCGACTCCGTGCCGGCGCGCGAGTGGGAGGAGACGGAGAACAAAGTGCGCGCGCTGCTGACCGCGATCGGCCAGGTCCGCGCCCCGCGCGGAGCGCCGTCCCAGACGCCGCGTGCGGGGCCCCCCGAGAGCCCACGAGAGACACCGCGCGGCGCCCCAGGTGGCACGTCCGGTGGCACGTCCGGTGGCACGTCCGGTGGCACACCACGGGACCCGCGGCACGAGCGGCCACGCGACGCGTCGCTCGACACCATGCGCGACGCCAAGCACGACGCCGAGCACGACGCCGAGCGCGATGCCGTGCGCGACACGGCGCGCGCGGCGCCCGAGCACGCGCAGCAGAGGGCCGCCGACCCTATATTCTGAGGCGGATGCCCTATGCGTTGACGAGCGCCGAAGGGGGACAGAGCTTCGAGCTCCGACTGGGCAGCTCGCTCATCATCGGGCGCGCGCTCACGAGCGACATCCCGGTCTTCGACCCCACGATCTCTCGCCGCCACGCCGAGGTCACCTACGATGACGCGGCGGGCGGGGTGGCCGTGCGCGACCTCGGCTCCAGCAACGGCACGTTCGTGAACGGCGCGCGAGTCCAGCAGTCGCGCCTCAGCGCCGGCGACATCGTGTCCTTCGGCAGGGTCTCCTTTCGTCTCACGGAGCGGGCGGCGGGCTTCTCCGGCGCGGGCGGCCGGGTGGTGAGCGGAAGCCGAACCGGTGGCGCGCGGGCCGGCGAAGGAGCCGGCGCGGGAGCGAGCCGGGCTCCCGACCGGAGCGCGAGCGCCACCACGCCCGGCAGGGGGGCCGGGGGGAGGGGGAAGCGAGACGGCGAGGCGGTCGGCGGCGACCCCACGGCGACGATCGTCCGGCGCGTCAGGGTCCCCGAGACTGGTCTCTGGATGCCCGCCGGCGGGCTCGCCGCAGCGCTCCGTCACACGCCGGCGCTGGGGTCTGCGCGCATCGAGCCGCCCGCCGTCCCGCTCGCCGCCCCGCCGTCGGCCGCGCCCCCCTCCGGGGCCGGTGCGGCGGACGCCGCCACGGGCGTTGCGCGGACGAGCCCGGGCACGGCGACGCCGGCCCGGCACGACCCCGCCCGTAACGAGCAGAAGCTCGCCATCCTCCTCGAGGTCTCGAAGGGGCTCACCCGCGTCGTCGACGTCGGCGCGCTCCTCGACACCATCGTCGGGTTCTGCCTCCAGATCTTCGACGTCGACTACGTCTCCGTGCTGCTGGCCGACGAGCGCGGCGAGCTGGTGCCGACGGTGGCGCGCGATCGGCACGGCCTCGCGCCCCACCGGTCCGTCCCCCAGTCCATCGCGCGCAGCGCGATCCAGGAGCGGGTCGCGATCCTCTCCGACAACGCGACCGAGGACGCACGCTTCGGCAGCGAATCGATTCTCGCGCAACGCGTGCGCTCCACGATGTGCGCTCCCCTGATCGGGGGCGACCGTCGAGTGCTCGGCGTGCTCTACGTCGACAACGTGACCTCGACCCATCGTGTCGACGAAGAGGATCTCGAGTTCCTGGCGGCCTTCGCCAGCATCGCCGCCGTCGCGATCGAGAACGGTCAGTTCTCCGAGCGGATCCGGCACGAGATGCTCATCCGCAGCAACTTCGAGCGCTACTTTGCGCCCAACCTGGCGGCACAGATCGCCGGCGCGACCCGCACGGTGCGGCTCGGCGGCGAGAAGCGCCCAGTCGCGGTGCTCTTCAGTGACATCCGCGACTTCACCGTCCTGTCCGAGTCGATGCGCCCGGACGACATGGCGAGCCTGCTCAGCGAGTACTTCACCGAGATGGTCGAGTGCGTGTTCCGGCACGGCGGGACGCTCGACAAGTTCATGGGCGACGCCGTCATGGCGCAGTGGGGCGCGCCGATCGGCACGGCGGACGACGCCGACCGCGCCGTTCAGGCGGCGATCGACATGATGCGCGCCCTCGAGGGACTCAACGCGCGGTGGCGTGGCGAGGGCCGGCCGGCACTCGGGATCGGGGTCGGCCTCAGCTACGGCGAAGCCTTCGCCGGCAACATCGGCTCCGAGCGCCGGCTCGAGTTCACGGTCATCGGCGACACCGTCAACACCGCGAGCCGCCTCTGCGCGTCGGCCGACGCCGGGCAGATCCTGCTGAGCGACGCGATCCGGCGCGCGCTGCGCCGGCCGCCCCCGCTCGAGGAGTGCCCGCCGCTCGAGCTCAAGGGCAAGGCGCAGCCCGTCCCGGTCTACCGCGTCGTGCTCGAGGCGCTGGACGCCGCCGGCGCGTCCCGGCCCCCTACCGCCGGGAGCCCGGTCCTCTGAGGCAGTCGTGACGGCGGCGCATCCCGCGCCGCTCGAACGCGTGATGGCCACGCTCCCCCCGGGCTACGTCGCCATCGGCAGCGCGAGGGAGGCCCGCGTGGCAGGAGGAGTCGTCCTGGCCTCGCTCGCGCCGGCGTTGCGCGACGTGCTCGCGACCGGCGCGCTCTACGACTCCGCCGCCGCCCATCCCGCACGCCGCACGCTCCACGGGCGCGGGCCGGTCTATGCCGTGCCGCTCGGCGGCGTGAGCGTGGTCGTGCGGCGCGTGCGACACGGTGGATGGCTGGCCCCGGTGACGCGCGACCTGTTCGTTCCGCCGACGCGCGCCCCCCACGAGCTGGCGGTCGCACTCAGGCTCCGGGCCGCCGGAGTGCCGACGCCCGAGGTGGTCGCCTACGTCCTGTACCGCGCCGCCGGATGCTTTCGGCGGGTCGATGTCGCGACGCGCGAGATCCCGGGCGGGGCCGACCTGGGCGCGCGCCTGGCGCACTCCCCCACCGCGCCGGACCGCGCTGCCGCCTGGGCGGCGACCGATGAGCTGCTGGCCGCGCTCGCCCGTGCCGGCGCCCAGCACCCGGACCTGAACGTCAAGAACGTGCTCATCGCCGGGCGCCCCGACGGCGCGCTCGCGGCGTACGCGCTCGACGTGGACCGCGTGCGCTGGCGTCCGCCCGGCGACCCGGCCGTCCTCCGGGCGAATCGCGCCCGGCTCGAGCGATCGGCACGGAAGCGGGGATTGCTCTGAGCGCGCCCGTCGCCGCCCCGCCGACGGGCCTGGCCCGCATCGGCGTCGTGATGATGAGCGCCGTCGGCGACGCCGTGCACGTGCTGCCGGTGCTGACCGCCATCAAGCGTCAGGTGCCGGCCGCCCGGATCACCTGGATCCTCCAGCCCGGCCCGGCGGAGCTGGTGCGCGGTCACTGGGCGGTGGATGAGCTCGTGCTCTTCGATCGCCGGCGCGGCTGGCGCGCGTTCGCCGAGGTGCGGCGCGCACTGCGCACCCGACCCTTCGATCTCGTGCTCGATCTCCAGGTGTACTTCAAGGCGGGGCTCGTGACTGCCTTCACGCGCGCGCCGGTGAAGCTCGGGTTCGATCGGGCCCGCGCGCGCGATGCGAACTGGCTGTTCACCACCCGCCGGATTGCGCCACACCCGACGGGCCAGCACGTGCAGGACCAGTACTTCGAGTTTCTCGACGCGCTCGGGGTCGCCCACGAGCCCGTTCGCTGGGACCTCGGCCCCTGGCCGGAGGAGCGCGCCGCGCAGCGCGCCTTTTTCGGTCGACTCGACCGCCCCGCCGCCGCCATCGTCGTGGCCACGAGCAAGCCGGAAAAGGACTGGCTCCCCGATCGGTGGGCCGAGGTGGCGGCCGCGCTGGATGCCGACTTCGGGCTCCAGCCCGTGCTCGTCGGCGGGACCTCGCCGCGCGAGCAGCGGGCGGCGGCGGTGATTCGCGCAGGTGCGCCCCGGGCCATCTCGGCGCTCGGGTGCGGGCTGCGCGGGCTCGTCGGCATCCTCGACGGCGCCGCCCTGGTACTCTCCCCCGACACGGGTCCACTCCACATGGCGGTCGCCCTGGACCGCCCGGTGGTCGGCCTCTTTGGCTACACGAACCCCAAGCGGACGGGTCCGTACCGCAAGTTCCACGATCTCGTCGTCGACGCCTACGGCGATCCCGGCGAGTCGTACGCCATCTCGATGCAGCTTCGCCCCGGCCGCATGCGCCGCATCACCGTCGACGATGTCCTTCAGAAAGTCGACCGCTGGCGCGCCCGGTACGCGCGTCCGACCTAGCCCACCCGTAGCTCGCCGAACTCGTACTCGACGCCAACGTCCGCGAGCAGGCGGACCAGCCGCACCAAGGGGAGCCCCATGACGGCGAAGAAATCCCCCTCGATGCGGTCGACGATCGTCGCCCCGTATCCCTGAATGCCGTACGCGCCCGCCTTGTCCATCGGCTCGCCCGTCGCGACATACGCGTCGATCTCGCTGTCGGTGAGCGGACGAAAGTGGACCCTGACCGGCTCGACGCCGGCCGCGACGCGTGTGCCCCAGCGGACACAGATGGCGGTGAAGACGGTGTGTGAGCGGCCGGCGAGTGTCCGCAGCATCGCGCACGCGTCGGCCGCGTCGGCCGGCTTGTTGAGGATGCGGCCATCGACCACGACGATCGTATCCGCGCCGATGACCACGGCGTCCGGCTCGCGCTCGGCGAGGTGACCGGCCTTGGTCCGGGCGAGGCGCTCGACGCACCGCTCGGGTGTCTCGCCCGGCAGGACGGACTCGTCGATGTCGGCCGGCCGCACGATGTGTGGGATCCGGATGAGCGACAGGAGATCGCGCCGCCGCGGCGACTGCGACGCGAGCACGACGCGAGGAGCGGGGCGGTCCCCGCCCGCGAGCGGGGGGGCGTCCGGGCGACGCGGCGAGGAGCGGGGCGACGCGGGGCTCATCGTTCCAACCAGAGCGTGACCGGTCCGTCGTTCACCAGTTCCACCTCCATCATCGCGCCGAACTCGCCGGTCTCGACCGGCACCCCGCGGGCCCGGAGCAGCGCCACGAACTGCTGGTAGAGCGGTTCCGCCTCCTCGGGACGCGCGGCGTCGATGAAGCTGGGTCGCCGGCCCCGCTGGGCGTCGCCGTAAAGTGTGAACTGGGAGACCACGAGCGCGCTGCCCCCGACCTCGGCCAGGGACCGGTTCATCTTGCCGCCGGCGTCGCCGAAGAGGCGCAGCCCGACGACCTTGTCGGCCATCCACGCGAGTCGCTGGTCGGCCGACTCCGCATCGCCCGACCTGAACCCCACGAGCAGGAGATACCCGGTGCCGATCTGTCCCGCGGCCCGGGGCCCCTCCTCGCCGACGATCCGGACGGCCGCGCGCGCGACCCGCTGAAGGACGATGCGCAGGCGCGCCTCCGCCTGTCTACCACTCCTCGCCGACGCGCCCTCTCCCGCCTCCGCCGCCACCCCCACCGCCGCCCCGATGGCCGCGGGGCGCCGAGCGGGCACCCTCGGACCGCCAGCCAGCCGAGGAGTCCCGCCGCCGGCCAGCCGTGGCCGGGTGGGGCGGCTCGGGCGCGCCTGCGTCTCGTGCGTCACCGCCCTCCCGCAGCCGGACCAGGTTCGTCGCTGCCGGACCCTTTGCACCCGGTACCAGATCGAACTCCACCGCCTCGCCCGTGGCGAGCGTCTTGAACCCCTGCCCCCGAATGCTCGTGTGGTGCACGAACACGTCCTTCTGCCCGTTGCCGAGCGCGATGAAGCCGAAGCCTTTCTCATCGCTGAACCACTTGACCGTCCCCGTCATTCGCATCGTCGAGCCACTCGCCAAGAAAAATGGGTTGGGGGGCGCGCGGACCGGTGTCCGCGAGCATGCCGTCGTCCGGACGAGACGCGGCGCGCATTGTGCGCCCGCAGACCGTATGCCGTGCCTCCCGCCGCCCGCGGGTTGGCCGGCGATGCAGCAATTCACTGGTCGGCGGGGTACCTTTGGGGTAGGTCGCGGGGCGGACCGGATCCGGACCGCCGGCGCGGCGCGAGCTCGGGAGGGCGTGTGCGGATAGTGTCGGTGATCCCCGCCGCAGTCGTCGCGATCGCGACGGCCCCCGGTGTCGCTTGGTCCCAGGAGAACGCGACCGCCTCGACAGTCGAGGTCGCCTCGGAGCCCGCGCTCCGGGCCACCCTCCTCCCGTCCGAGCCGACGTTCCTGCAATACGAGCTCGGCGACTCCGCGTACGTCGCCGTATTCGCGATCTTCCCCGAGCGCGGGACGGAGCTCCTCTATCCCTACGCTACCCCCGACCGCGCCGAGCCCGCGGGCGTCCGCGCCGTGTCGCTCACATACCTGCGTGAGGCGAGCGAGGAGCGGTCGATCGTCTTTGCGGGAGCGCCGCCGACGGGCATGCCTCCCTGCCTCTACCTCGTCGCATCCCGTCGCCCCCTGCATCTCGAGCGGTACGCGACCCATCCCCTCGCGCTGGCGACCGCGCTCGGGAATCGTGTTCCGTCGCCCGGCGACCCGGACGCCGTGTTGGGTGCGGTGCTCGACCCGGTGCGCCCGACGAACCCCGCCGACTGGGCGTCGGACCTTTCCTGCGTGGCGTTGCAAAACACCTATGACGCGCTGGCCACGGCGAGCGTGACGCCGGCCGATGCGCTCTACCCCGACGCATATGCGCTGACCGATCTCGGGTTCTTCGACCCGTTCGCCGCCTACGGCTTCCTCGGCGGGTTCATCGGGGGCGTGTACGCCCTGCCGTATGGCGGCGGCTACGGGGTGGGGGGCGGGGGTGCCTATCCGGGCATCGGGTACGCGCCGCCCGCGGTCGTCACTGTCTGCGTCGTGCACCACGATGGCTCCGGCGGATGTCTGCCGGGTCGCCACCCGAGCCAGCCCCCGCCCTATCGTCACCGGGGTCCGGACGCCGGATCGCTCGCCGGCGCGGGCGGGGTCCCGACCATGCTGCACGGTGTCACCGGCTCCCGCGCGGCCGTGACCGTCCGCGGGGCTCCGCCGGCCGGTGCCACGACCCGCGGCCCCACGGGCGGTCCGATCGTGGCCGCCAAGCCCCAGACCGCGCACGGCAGCGAGCACACGCGGTCCTCCGCCCCCCCGTCGTCGCCACCGTCGTCGACACCGCCGGCCACGCCGAGCGCACCCGCCCGGACCTCGGGTGGGGGTGGGGGTGGGGGTGGGGGCGGGGGCGGGGGCGGGGGCGGCGCCCACCGGCCGTAGTCCCGGCCCTACTCCACCGTCACCGACTTCGCGAGGTTGCGGGGCTGGTCGACGTTGGAGCCGCGCTTGACGGCGATGTAGTACGCCAGCAGTTGGAGCGGGATCGCCGCCAGCACCGGCGTCAGCATGTCGATCGTCTCGGGGATCCGGAACTCGTAATCGATCTTCCCCGCGAGACTCGGCTCTTCGCGACTCGTGATCGCGATCACGCGACCGTTCCGCGCCTTCACCTCCTGCACGTTGGAGGCGACCTTGTCGAACACCGAGTCGTGCGGCGCGATGAACACGACCGGCATCAGCTCGTCGATCAGCGCGATCGGCCCGTGCTTCATCTCGGCCGCCGGGTACCCTTCGGCGTGGATGTAGCTGATCTCCTTCAGCTTCAGCGCCCCCTCGAGGGCCGTGGGGAAGTTGTAGCCGCGCCCCAGGTACAGGAAGTTCTGCGCCCGCTTGAACTCCTCGGCCAGTGCCTCGATCTCGTGATGCCGGTCGAGGATCTGCTGGATCTGTGAGGGGAGTGCCTGGAGCGCCTCGATGATCTCGGTACCGCGCAGGGCCGACACCTCGCGCAGCCGCCCGAGCTTGAGGGTCAATAGCGCCAGCGCGACGACCTGACTCGTGAACGCCTTGGTCGACGCGACACCGATCTCCGGGCCGGCGTGGAGATAGATGCCGGCGGCTGCCTCGCGGGCGATCGTGGACCCGACCACGTTGACGATGCCGAGCGTCCGCGCACCCCGCCGTTGCGCCTCGCGCATCGCCGCCAGTGTGTCCGCCGTCTCGCCGGACTGCGAGATCACGATGCACAGCGTGCGCTCGGTGACGATCGGGTTGCGGTAGCGGAACTCCGACGCGTACTCGACCTCGACCGGGATCCGCGCCAGCTCCTCGAGCATGTGCTCGCCGATGAGCCCGGAGTGCCAGCTCGTGCCGCAGGCCGTGATCACGACGTTGTCGATCGCGAGCAGCTCCTCCTCGGTGAGGTTGGTGCCGCTCAGCTTGGCCGTCGCCTGGTCGAGCAGCAGTCGGCCGGCGATCGTGCTGGAGACCGTCTGCGGCTGCTCGAAGATCTCCTTGAGCATGAAATGCGCGAACCCGCCCCGCTCGATCTGCGCCAGGTCCCAGTCGATCTTGCTCACGCCGCGCGTGAGGGTCGTCGAGTTGAGATCGATGATGCGGTAGCCGTGCCGATCGAGCACCGCCAGGTCGCCGTCGTGCATGTACACGACCTCGCGCGTGTGGGCGAGGATGGCCGAGGCGTCGCTCGCCACGTAGTACTCGCCATCGCCGAGCCCGACGAGCAGGGGGCTCCCCTTGCGCGCCGCCACGATCTTGTTGGGGTCCCGGCTCGAGACGACGGCGATCCCGTACGCCCCCTCGACCTGCCGCAGCGCGTCGATCACCGCATCCTCGAGCGAGTCCTCGAACGCGGCCTCGATCAGGTGGACCAGGACTTCCGTGTCGGTGTCCGACGTGAAGACGTGGCCGTGCTCCTCGAGCGTGCGACGCAGGACGCTGGCGTTCTCGATGATCCCGTTGTGAACGACGGCGATCTCGTGCTTCTCGTCGAGGTGCGGGTGCGCGTTCACCTGGTTGGGGGCGCCGTGCGTCGCCCACCGGGTGTGGGCGATCCCGAGGGTGCCGGTGAGCGGGGAGTCCTTCACCACCGTCTCGAGCCGCGAGATCTTGCCCGCCACTTTGCGGGTCTCGACCCCCTTGCCATTCATGACCGCGATCCCGGCCGAGTCGTAGCCGCGATACTCGAGCCGCTTGAGCCCCTCGATGAGCAGTGGGGTCACGACCCTGGGACCGACGTAGCCGACGATTCCACACATAGTCAGTTGCCGCCTGTGCGATGTCGCCGGGAGTTGCCACGTCCCCGGCCGATCCGATCTACCCGCTTACGTGGCATAGGGTTCGGCCAGCGCGGCCGACTCGCCCCACTAAGCTAAGGCCTTGAGCGGGACGCGGGCCTTCGCGACCAGGTCACGCGCGCGCCCTTCCGTCGGTGCCTCGGCGATCACCCGCACGATCGGTTCCGTTCCGCTCGGCCGGACGTGTAACCAACTGTCGGCCCAGGCCAGCCGGAGGCCGTCCTGCATGTCGGCGCCCGCGCCGGGAAACGCCTGTTTAAGCGCCTCGTACGCGCGGTCCAGGGGTCCGGCCGGGCGGTCCAGCTTGTCCTTCACGATCGCATACCGCGGCCACCGGCCGATGATCGTCGACAGCGGAGCCGATCCGGCGTCGGCCAGCAACTGGAGGATGAGCGCCGCGCCCGCCGGCGCATCCCGTCCCAGGTGCAGGTCGGAGAGGATCACCCCCCCGTTCCCCTCCCCTCCCACCGGCGAGCGCTCGGCCCGCATCCGCAGCGCGACGTTCACCTCGCCCACCGGCGACCGATAGACCGGCATTCCGGCCTCGGCCGCGACGTCGTCGATCAGTCGACTCGTCGAGAGATTGGTGACCACGGGTCCCGGGCGGCGCCGGAGCACGACGGCGATCGCCAACGCCAGGGTGTAATCCTCGCCGATCGCGTGCCCGGTCTCATCCACGAGCGCCAGCCGGTCGACGTCCGGATCGACCGCGAAACCCACATCCGCTCCCCGCTCGCGCACGAGCGCCTCGAGCGCGCCGAGGTTCGCGGCGATCGGCTCGGGCGGACGCGGGAAGCGGCCGTCGGGATCGAGATTGATCGCCGAGACGCGGCAGCCGAGCCGCTCGAGGAGCGCCGGCATGATCACCCCTCCCGCGCCGCGGACGCAGTCCAGCGCGACGTGCACTCGGCGGGCCCGGATCGCCCCGACGTCGATGAACGGGAGGGTCAGGATCCGGTCGATGTGACGCCCCACCGCGTCGGGATCCGACTCGACCTGCCCCAGCTCGTCCCAGGTGGCGCGCGGCACGCCGCCGGCGGTCGCCTCCCGCATCGCCGTCCCCTCCTCGGCGGACAGGAACAGCCCGCTCGGGCCGATGAACTTGAGGGCGTTCCACTCGATCGGGTTGTGGCTCGCCGTGATCGCGAGCCCGCCCGCCGCATGCAGCGACTCCACGGCAAGCTGGATCGTCGGCGTCGGTGCGACGCCGACATCGATGATGTCGCACCCCACCGATTGGAGTGCCGCGAGGACAGCGCGGTGGAACATCGGGCCCGAGACGCGGCTGTCGCGCCCGACGACGACCCTGGGCCGACCGTGCGGCCGCGCGGCGGATGGCGCCGCCGCCCCTCCGCTCGCCCCCGACGCGAGCCACGCCCCGAAGCCGGCCGCGAAGGTGCCCACGACCTCCGGGGTCAGCGCCTCGCCGACCCGGCCGCGGACGCCGGACACGCTCACCATCAGTCCGTCAGTCGTCATGGAGCGCGAAAGATAGAGCACCCCGGTCCGCGGGCGTCGTGAGCGTTCCGGCCGCGACCGCGGCCGCGAAGGCGTCGACGACCGTCGGGTCGAACTGGGTACCCTGACAGCGCATCACTTCCTCGAGCGCGGCCGCGACCGGCAACTGGCCACCGCGTCGGTAGGCCCGCCCGCTGGTCATGGCGTCGTATGCGTCGGCGACCGCCGCGATCCGCGCCTCGAGCGGAATCGCGGCGCCGCTCAGCCGGTCCGGCACGCCGCGGCCGTCGACCCGCTCGTGATGCGAGCGCACGATGTTGAGCGCCATCGGCACGTCGTCCAGCAGCGGCGAGAGGATCCGCCACCCGACGACCGGGTGGGTCATGATGTGCTCGTATTCCTCATCCGTCAGCGGACCGGGCTTGTTGAGCACCGCCTCGCGGACGCCGATCTTGCCGATGTCGTGCAGGTGTCCGCCGATGTCGATCTGGCGGATCGCCTCGTCGCCGAGTCCCAGCATGCGGGCGATCGCGACCGAGTACTCGCTCACCCGGATCGAGTGGCCGCGCGTGTAGGGATCCTTCACCTCGAGCGCGGCGGCGAAGGCCTGCATCGTGCCGACGAAGAGCGTCTCCAGCCGCTGCGCCTGCGCACGGACCCGCGCTTCCAGCTCGTCCTGATACTCGCGATTCTCCCGCACCAACCGCCGCTTCTCCAGCGCCTGACCGACCCGCGCCCGGACCTCGTCGAGATTGAAGGGCTTCATCAGGTAGTCCATGGCCCCGATCGCCAGGCAGCTCACGGCCACGTCGGCGTCGGCGACGGCGGTGATCATCACGACCGCCGTGTCGGGATAGCGGGCGCGGATCTCGCGCAGCAGGCCGATGCCGTCCATCGTCGGCATCCGGAGGTCGGAGAGGACGACCGCGAACTCCTGCTGCGCGAGCGCCGCCAGCGCCTCGGCCCCCGTCCCCGCCTGCACGCAGACGAACCCCTCGCTCGCCATGAGGCGCGCGAGGACATGCCGTAGCTGGGGTTCGTCGTCGACCACCAGGCAGGTTAAGTTGCCGTCTCCACTCATCGCGACTGGCACGTGACCCAAGTCTATCCGCACGACCTCGACGCCCGTTTCGGCACCCGCGCGATCCACGCCGGGCAGCGCCCCGAGCCGTTGGCCGGGGCCATCATGACCCCCGTGTACCTGACCTCCACGTACGTGCAGGACGCCCTCGGGGAGAATAAAGGGTACGAGTACGCGCGAGGGAAGAACCCGACGCGCGAGGCGCTGGAGCGGAACGTCGCGGCCCTCGAAGGGGTCCGCTTCGGCTTCGCCTTCTCCAGCGGCATGGGATGCATCGACAGCATCATGAAGCTGTTCCGCGGAGGCGACCACATCATCTGCGCCGAGAACGTCTACGGCGGCACGTTCCGACTCTTCGATCGCATCCTCGCACACTACGGGCTCCGCTTCTCCTTCGTCGACGCGCGCGACGCTCAGCGACTCGAGGACGCACGCACCGATCGGACGGTCGCCGTCCTGGTCGAGACGCCGAGTAACCCGCTGATGCGGCTCACCGACCTGCGGGCGGCGGCCGACGTGGCCCACCGCGCCGGTGCGTTGCTCATCGTCGACAATACGTTCGCCACGCCGTTCTTCCAGCAGCCGTTCGCGCATGGCGCCGACATCGTATATCACTCGACGACCAAGTACCTGAACGGCCACAGCGATATGATCGGCGGGATCGCCCTCCTCGACGACCCGTCGCTCGCCGAGCGCCTCCAGTTCATCCAGAACGCCGCCGGGGCCGTTCCGGGACCCTTCGACGCCTGGCTCGCCCTGCGGGGCACGAAGACGCTGCACCTGCGCATGCCCCGCCACGACGCGAACGGCCGCCGCGTGGCCGCGTGGCTCGCCGAGCGAGTCGGCGAGCGCTGTACGTACTACCCGGGACTTCCCTCCCACCCGCAGCACGCCCTCGCCGTGCGCCAGATGTCGGGGTTCGGCGGGATGGTGACGGTCGACCTCGGCACCCGCGCGCGGGCCGCACATGTGCTCGGTCGTGTGCGGGTCTTCGCCCTGGCCGAATCCCTCGGTGGAGTCGAGAGCCTCATCAGCCACCCGGCGTCGATGACCCATGCGTCGATTCCAGACGACCGCCGGGCGACGCTCGGGATCACCGAGGGCGTGATTCGCCTCTCCTGCGGCGTCGAGGACGTGGATGACCTCCTGGAGGATCTCGAGCAGGCCTGGGAGGGACTGTAGCCCACGCGGGCGGCCTCCGGCGTGCCCGCGGTAACTTTCCGCGGGCGCGGGCCGTAGAGCCCTGGCACCGCTCGTGGCGTCGACCCCCGTTCCCGTCTTCCCCCGAGTCCTGGACACCGACTCCAATGACCCCGACCGCGCTCACCGGCATCTCGTCGCTCGCATGGGAGCACCCCGCCGACCGTGCCGCGCTCAACACCCTGCGGGCTATTCCGGGCTTCGACGAGGTCGTGCGCAAGGTCGCCGGATTCTTCGGTGAGCGTGGGCTTCGGCACCTCTTCCTGGCGAACGCGGTGCGGGTCGGCCCGCGACAGCGGCCCAAGCTCGACGCCCTGTACAGCGAGGTCCTGGCGACGTTCGACTGGCCGAAGCGCCCACAGCTCTACGTGACCCAGACGCCGTTCGTCAATGCCGGCGCGGTCGGATTCGACGACCCCTTCATCATCGTGAACTCGGCGACCCTGGGGCTGCTGGACCGCGAGGAGCAGCGCGACGTGCTCGCCCACGAGCTGGGGCACGTGATGAGCGGCCACGTCACGTACAGCACGATCGCCGTCATCCTCATCAACTTCGGGCTCCGCAACTTGCCATTTCTGGCGGGGATCGCGCTCCTCCCGATCCAGGTCGCCCTGCTCGAGTGGTACCGCAACGCCGAGCTTTCCTGCGACCGCGCTGGCCTGCTCGGCACGCAGGACCTCCGCGCCTCGCTCGGCACGTACCTCAAGCTCGCGGGCGGTGCGGCCGGCACGGACACGGTCGACCTGGATGAGTTCCTGGCGCAGGCAGCCGAGTACGAGACGGCCGGCGGGCCCTGGGATTCGGCGCTCAAGTTCCTCAACACCATCTTCCGCGACCATCCCTTCAACACGGTGCGCGCGGCCGAGCTGCAGCGGTGGGGCACGAGCGATGACTACGCGCGGATCCTGCGCGGGGAGTATCCGCGGCGGGGGGATGCGGAGGACGGCGCGCTCGCCGACGACTACGCCGCGGCCGCCTCGCATTACGGCACCCGCGCCCGAGCCGCCGTGAGCGAGCTCGGGACGATCGTCGACCACGCGCGGGACGCCTTCGGGCAGGCGTTCCGCGGGCGGTCGTGGGGCGGGGGCGGGGGCGGGGGCGGGGGCGAGGGCGAGGGCGGGGGCGGGGGCGGCGAGCACGGGCCTTCGGGCGGGTCGGCGCCCTGACCGGCGCCACGCGGTCCGCCCCGGCAGGGGCCGTCCGGTGAAGGTGCTCATCGTCGGCGGGGGCGGCCGGGAGCACGCCCTGGCCTGGAAGCTCCGAGACGAGGATCCCGGCGTGGACCTGGTCGCCGCCCCCGGGAATCCGGGGATCGGGACGCTCGCCCGATGCCGGCCGGTCGCCGCGACCGACATTGACGGACTCCTCGCGCTCGCCGAGTCCGAGCGGCCCGATCTCACGATCGTCGGCCCGGAAGCTCCGCTCGCCCTTGGCATCGTCGATCGGTTCCGCGCCCGGCGGCTTCCGATCTTCGGGCCCACGGCAGCAGCGGCCGCCGTCGAGAGCTCGAAGGTATTCGCCAAGGAGCTGATGCGCAGCGCCGGCGTGCCGACCGCGCGCGCGGAGCGGCACACGCGCGCCGATGACGCCCGGCGTGCCGCGCGCGAGCTGGGCGCCCCGGTCGTGATCAAGGCCTCTGGGCTGGCGGCCGGCAAGGGCGTCACCGTCGCCGGCACGCTCGCCGAGGCCGATGCGGCGATCGACGCCATGCTCACCCAGCGCGTGTTCGGCGCCGCTGGGGCCGAGATCCTGGTCGAGGAGCACATGGAGGGGGAAGAAGTCTCGTTGCTCTTCCTGACCGACGGCGAGGGCTGGCTTCCGTTCCTGCCGGCGCAGGACCACAAGCGGCTACTCGACGGCGATCTGGGACCCAACACCGGCGGCATGGGCGCATACGCGCCCGTCTACCCGCTCGTGCTGACGACCGGCGGTGCACGGGGCCCGGGGGGGGGGCAGGCGGCTGGCGGCGCGACGGACGGCGTCGAGGGGCGGTGGGCCGATTGGCGGACCCTCGTGGAGCTCGTCGCCGAGCGCATCGTGGAGCCGACCCTTGCCGCGTTGCGCGACCGGGGGACCCCATTTGCCGGCGTGCTCTATGTGGGCGTCATGGTCACCGCCGAGGGTCCGAAGGTCGTCGAGTTCAACTGCCGGATGGGCGACCCGGAGACGCAGGCCATTCTGCCGCTCACGGGGTTCTCGCTCGCGCCGCTCATGCGCGCGGTGGCGATGGGCGAGTCGCTGGGGGCCGGTGTGGACGGGCGGTGGCACCGGCAGCTCCGCCGGGAGCACGCCGTCACGACCGTCGTCGCCGCCGCTGGCTACCCCGAGCACGCACGGACGGGGGATGTCATTCGGCTGCCTTCGACCACGCCCGCCGGCGTCCACGTCTTCCACGCCGGGACAGCGCGGGCGCCGTCGGGGGAGCTGGTGACCGCCGGCGGACGGGTGCTGGCCGTGACGGCCGTCGCGCCGACGCTGGCCGACGCCCAGCGGGTGAGCGTGGCGTACGCCGGCGCGATCGAGTTCGCGGGCAAGCAGTACCGGACCGACATCGCGTGGCGGGAGCTGGGGCGCCATGCCCGAGCTTCCTGAGACCGAGACGATCGCGCGCGACCTGGATCGCGCCATCGGCGGGGCCTCGATCGCCGACGTGACGGTTCGGCGGCACGACGTGCTGCGCGGGGTGACCGCCTCGACGCTCCGGCGCCGTCTGCGTGGGACCACCATCCAGCGCGCCTGGCGCCGGGCGAAGCTCGTCGTCCTCGACCTCGCCACCGGCGACCGCCTGGTCGTGCAGCCCCGGTTCACCGGTGCCTTGCTCCTGGAGGATCGACCACGCGATCCCGTCGGCCTTCCCGGCGTCGCCGCCCTCCCCGCCCGCGAGCGGCGCTACTCGACCATCGCCATCACCCTCGGCGACGGGCGGCGCCTGCACTACCGGGACATCCGCCGACTGGGGACCGTGACCCTGATGTCGCCGGCGCAGTTCGACGCGTACAGCGCGGCGATCGGGCCGGAGCCCCTTGACCCCGCCTTCACAGCGGCCAATTTCCGAGACCTCGTGGCGCGCTCCCGACAGGCGGTGAAGAAGGTGCTGATGGACCAGCGACAGCTCGCGGGCGTCGGAAACATCTACGCCACCGAATCCCTCTGGCGGGCCGGGCTCGATCCCTCGCGCCCGGGCGCGCGGGTCGCCCCCGACCGGGCGGTCGTCCTGCATCGCGCGCTCCTGGACGTGCTGACCGCGGCGATCGCGGCCCGCGGCACGAGCTTCCGCGACTACCGGGATGCGAGCGGCGCGCCCGGCGCATTCGCGGAGCAGCTGGACGCCTACGGGCGCGCGGGGGCCCCCTGCCGCCGCTGTGGCGCGCGCCTGATCGGCACGCACGCGATCGACGGGCGCATGACGGTGTTCTGCGCCCGCTGCCAGCGCTGAGGAACGCGGTCCGTGCCCCGATCCCCGGCGGCCGCGCGGGGCCGCGCGCTCCGACCTGCGCCGACGCCCGAGGCGCAGGTCGCCGCCATGCGCGAGGTCGTCCGGGCGGGCGCGAGGGACCGTCCCGGGGTGTACCGCATGGTGGCCGCGGGCGGCGAGGTGATCTACGTCGGGAAGTCGAAGCGCATCCGCTCGCGCCTGCTCAGCTACTTCCGCTGCGCCTACCCCGAGGAGAAGGGCGCGCGGATCCTGCGCGAGGCCGACGCCATCGATTGGGAGTACGAGCCGAGCGAGTTCGCGGCCCTGCTCCGCGAGCTGCGGCTCATCAAGCGTCTGCGGCCGCGCTTCAACGTCGCGATGAAGCGCGACGCCCACCACTACGCCTTCATCAAGATCACCGGCGGCCCGGCGCCGAAGCTGGTCGTCGTCCGGGCTGCGGGGAGCGACGACGGCGGCGTCTACTACGGCCCCTTCGTCGGCGCCTGGCGACTCGCCGAGGCGCTCCGGGAGCTCAACGACGCCCTCGGGCTCCGCGACTGCGCCCAACGGGTGACGATGCACTTCAGCGACCAGGCCGACCTCTTCGCGCCGCCCGAGCGCACGCCCGGCTGCATCCGACACGAGATCCACAAGTGCCTCGGTCCCTGCATCGGCGGTTGCTCGGAGCGCCAGTACGCGGCCCGGGTGGCCCTCGCGCGGGGCTTCTTCGAGGGGGCCGACGACGGGCCGATCCCCACGCTCACGGCCCAGATGCGGGCGGCGAGCGCGCAGCTCGAGTTCGAGCGGGCGGCCGCCATCCGTGACAAGGTCCACCGACTCGAGGTGCTCCGCGAGCAGTTCGCGCGGCTGCGCTTCGCGATCGAGTCGCTGTCGTTCGTCTATCCGGTCCCGGGGATCGATGGGGACGACCGCGTGTACCTGATCCGCCGCGGGTGCGTGCGCGAGGAGCAGGCGGCGCCGCGCACGGTGGCCGACCGCGAGCGCCTGCGGGCCCTCGCGGCGGCAACGTTCGAGCCGGTGACACGCCGACCCGCGCCGGTGACCGTGCCGGCCCACGAGGTGGACGAGTTGATGCTCGTCTCGACGTGGTTCCGCCAGCACCCCGATGAGCTCGACCGCGCGCGCGCCTGCGGGTTGGCGATCGCGTCGTGACCACCGGCCGCGCCGACCCCGACGTGGCCATCGTTCCGACCGGGCGAACCGGAGGATGCATGCCCTGGCCATACTCTTGCACAGCGGCCTAGCCCGTGTATCGCACGGCGGCCGTTCTCCTCGGCGTGGGACTGGGCGGATTGCTCGACAGCATCCTCTTCCACCAGTTGCTCCAGTCGCACATGATGCTCTCGGCCGCCGTCCCGCCGGTGACGGTCGATGCGATGCGGCTCAACGTGCGCTGGGATGGCGCCGTCGGCGCGATCTGCTGGATCTTCACGGTGGCCGGGGCGTTCACGCTCTGTCGCGGCGCGCTCTTCCGGATGCCCGTCCCGCCGCCCCGGATCTTCGCCGGCTCCGTGCTCCTGGGGTGGGGCGGCTTCAATCTCGTCGAGGGGTTGCTCGACCATGAGATCCTGGGGATTCACCACGTGGTCGAGGGGAGCGGCCATCTGATCCCCGACCTGCTGTTCCTCGCCATCGGCGGTGCGCTGCTCGTCGGCATCGGCGCGTGGCTGGTGCGCCCGCGGCGCGATTGGATGGCGCGCGGCGACCTGCGGAAGCGGATCACGCCAGTACGATGATCTCGGCCTCGAGCGCGCCGTCGTCGATCACGAGACGCGCCACGCTCGGGACGAGGTCGAACCGCCTGGGACCGGCCGCGCCAGGATTGATCACGAGCCGGCCGTCGGCGCGCTCCACCAGCGCGCGGTGCGTGTGGCCATAGACGATGACATCGTGCGGATAGCGGGCCAGCAGCCGACTCGGCGTCGGCGCGCCGATCTCGTGGCCGTGGCTCACATGAATCTGCCGGGCGCCGATCGCGCGCACGATGTCGGCCGCCAGTCGAGGATCGCCCGGGGGATCGGTGTTGCCGTAGACCGCGGCCACCGGCGCGATGAGCGCCAGCTCGTCGAGCACGGCATCGCCGCCGACGTCACCGGCGTGCAGGATGCATTCGACCCCCGCGAGCGCGCGGTGGACCGACGCTCGCACGAGTCCGTGCGTGTCCGCGATCAACCCGATGCAGTGTGCCGCCACCTGTCGCGCTCCGTTGCCGTTCCGGAGGCCGCCGCTAGGGCGGTCCGCCGCCCTGCTCCTCCCCGCGCTCGCCCCAGGGCGCGGCGATGGACTGCGGGATCCCCACCTGGTCCAGGATACGGGCGACGACGAAATCGACGAGCGCGGCGACGGTCGCGGGCCGATGGTAAAAGCCCGGCGACGCCGGCAGCACGGTCGCACCCGCGCGGGTGACCCGGAGCATGTTCTCGAGGTGGATGCCGCTGAGCGGCGTCTCGCGGGGAACCAGCAGGAGGGGGCGCCGCTCCTTGAGCGCGACGTCGGCCGCGCGCTCCACGAGCGACCGGGAGGTCCCGGCGGCGATCGCCGCCAGCGTTCCCATCGAGCACGGGCAGATGATCATCCCGGCGGTGCGCGCCGACCCCGACGCCGGCGCCGCCCCACGGTCGGCGTCGTCATGGACCGTCACCGATGCGTCCCAGGCGGCGGCGCCGACCGCTCGGCGCAGCGACTCCGCGGAGTCGATCCCGCACTCGGTCCGCAGCAGCCGGTGGCCGTGGGCGGTCACGATCAGCCAGACCGGCTGTCGAGCGGCCGCGAGCAGCTCGAGCAGTCGCACCGCGTACGGCGCCCCCGAGGCGCCGGTCACCGCCACCACCAGCGGCAGCGTCACCGCCCGAACGCCGCGGCGACTCGCGAGGCGACCACGAAGACGAAAAACAGGATGCTGATGATGCCGTTCATGGTGAAGAACGCGGCATCGATGCGGGACAGGTCGCCCGGCCGGACGAGGGAGTGCTCGTACCAGAGCAGCCCACCGGCGGTGACGACGCCGGCCGTGTACAGCCACCCCGCCCCGACGGCTGCCCCGACCGCGAGCAGGGCCACCATCGTCGTGACGTGCAGGAGGCGCGCGATGCGGACCGCGTTCCACTCACCGACCGATGCCGGCAAGGAGTGCAGCGCGTGGGCCCGGTCGAATGCGACGTCCTGGAGCGCGTAGAGGATATCGAATCCGCTCGACCAGGCGGCGACCGCCGCCGCCAGGGCGGCCAGCATCCACCACGGCTCGCTCCACCGCCCCGCGATCGCCAGGTACCCGCCGACGGGTGCGATCGCCAGGCCCACGCCGAGGACGAGATGCGACCAGCGGGTGAAGCGCTTCGTGTAGCTGTAGAAGAACACCCATCCGAGCGCCAGAGGCGAGAGCACGAAGCAGAGCGGGCCCAGTCGTGACGCGGCGAGCTCGAAGACGGCCGCAGCGATGGCGACGGCCAGGCGCGCCTCCCCGATCGTCATCGCCCCGCGCGGCAGCTCGCGTCGTGCCGTCCGCGGATTCTGCGCGTCGAACTCCCGGTCGACGATCCGGTTGAAGCCCATCGCCGCGAACCGTGCGCTCGTGAAGGCGAGCACGACCCAGCCGATCTTGGCGCCGGTCACCGGCGCCGCGTAGCTCCCGAGCGTCGCGCCGACCATCGCGAACGGCAGGAGGAAGAGCGTATGCGGGAGCTTCACGAAATTGGCGTAGGTGATCCACCGCGAGCTTCCCTCGAACGTCTGCCCCTCGCGCGCGCTCACCGGGCACCCCCATTGCCGCCACCCGCGGCACCACGACCGCCGTTGCGGCCATGGGCGGCAATGCCGAGCGCGGGCCAGAGCGCGTCGACCCGGGCCCGCGTCGTCGGATCCATCGTGATGCGGCTCGGCCACGTGCGCGCGAACCCCTCCTCCGGCCATTTCCGCGTCGCGTCGATCCCCATCTTCGACCCGTACGTGAAGGCGCGGCTCGCGTGATCGAGCACATCGATCGGGCCCATGGTGAAGCGCACGTCGCGCTCGGGGTCGATGTTGTTGAGCGCGACCCACCACGCCTCGGCCGGATCGCGTACGTTCACATCCCGGTCGAGCACGACGATCACCTTGGCGAGCGACATGAGCCCCTGTCCCCAGAGCGCGTTCATGACCTTCTGGGCCTGCCCCGGGTATTGCTTGTCGATCGAGACGAAGACGAGGTTGTGGAAGATACCCTCGGCCGGCATGTGATAGTCCACGATCTCGGGGACGGTGAGCCGCAGGAGTGGCAGGAAGATCCGCTCGGTCGCGTGCCCGAGGTAGAAGTCCTCCATCGGCGGCCGGCCGACGATCGTGGTCGCGTAGAGCGGATCCCGCCGCGTCGTGATGGCCGTGACGTGCACGGCGGGATAGAGATCGGCCTCGGAGTAGAAGCCCGTGTGGTCCCCGAACGGCCCTTCGGTCACGAGCGCCTCGCCCGGGTCGATGTATCCCTCGATCACGAACTCGGCTTCGGCCGGGACCTCGAGATCGTTCGTCACCGCCCGGGCCAGGGAGACCGGTGCGCCGCGCAGGAACCCGGCGAACAGGAACTCGTCGACGGTGGGCGGCAGCGGCGCCGAGGCGGCGTAGATCGACGCCGGATCGGCGCCGATGGCGATGCACACCGGCATCGTCTCCCCCCGCTCGGCCATCACTCGCCAGTGTGCCGCCCCCACCTTGTGCCGCTGCCAGTGCATGGCGAGCGTCCGCGGACCGAGGACCTGGACCCGGTACATCCCGACATTCCGGAGGCCGCGCACGGGATCGCGCGAGACGACCATCGGGAGCGTGATGTACGGGCCCCCGTCGTCGGGCCAGCAGGTGAGCACCGGAAGGCGGGACAGGTCGACCTCGTCATCACGCCAGACGGTCGCCTGGCAGGGCGGTGTGCCGCCACGGACGCGCGGTGGGAACTTCGCCACCTCGAGCAGCCGCGGAATGAGCGCCAGCTTGGCGACGAGGCCGTCCGGCACCTTGAGCTCCAGCAGCTCCGTGATCCGTCGGCCGACGGCGTCGAGATCGGTCACCCCCAGGGCCATCGCCATGCGCCGCATCGAGCCGAAGAGGTTGATCGCCACCGGGTACGGCGACCGGGTCCCATCGTCGCGGACCACGTGCTCGAAGAGGAGCGCACTGCCGCCGCCCGGCGATTTCATCACGCGATCGCTGATCTCGCACAGCTCGAGCCGAGCGGCGACCGGGTGGGCGATGCGGGTCAGCTCGCCGGCGCGGTCGAGGGCCGCGACGAAGTCGCCGAGGCGGTCGGCGACGGCCGGCGCGTCGGTCGCGCTCACGGGCGCTCCCCGACATGGACGGTCGCCACGCCGAGCGTGAGCGGATACCAGCGGACGCGGGCGAAGCCGACCTCCTCCATCTGCCGGGCCAGCGCGGCGGGCGAGGGGAAGTGCGCCACCGACCGCGGCAGGTAGCGGTACGCGGTGCGCTGGCCGCTCACGACCCCGCCGACCGCCGGGAGGACGTGATGGAAGTACGCCTGATAGATCGTCCGCACGACCCGATCGCGTGGCGTGGAGAACTCCAGGATGACGAACCGCGCGCCGGGCGCGAGCACGCGGCGCGCCTCGCGGAGCACGCCCGTCAGGTCGGCGACGTTGCGGATGCCGAAGGCGACCACGGCGCCGCGCGCCGCGCCGTCAGGGACGGGCAGGGCGCCGGCATCGGCGGCCACCGGGGCGACCCTCCCGGGCGACACCTTCCACGCGCCGGCGCGCAGCATCGGTTCGGCGAAGTCGGCGCCCACGACCGTCCCGCCAAACCCCGGCTGCCGGCCGAGCATCGCCGCGACGTCGAGCGTCCCCGCGCAGAGGTCGAGATAGAGACCCCCGGGATGCCGCTCCCAGGCCAGCTCGCGCAGGGCGCGACGCCGCCACGCGCGGTCGACGTTGAAGCTGAGGACGTGGTTCAGGAGATCGTAGCGCGGCGCGATCTCGGAGAAGATCCGGCGCACGTACCGATCCTTGGCCCCGCCGCCGGCCGCCGCAGCGTCGGCGAGCTCCGTTTCCGTCTCCAGGGCGCTCACGCGAGGGAAAGCTACTGGCTACCCGCTCTCGGCATCAACTAGCTTCTCGGGCAGTGAGGGCGGCATCGCATGCCGCCCGTGTGGCATCTACGCGGACCTGTCTGCCCCGACCGTTCACGCCGACACGCGCTTGCCCGAGCCCCTTCTCGATCTCGCCAACCTTCCTGACGCGGATGTCGTCGTGCTCGCGCAGCAAGGGCGCGACGCCGCATATCGGGAGCTGATTCGGCGGTACGAGCGGCCCGTGTTCTCGCTCGTCTATCGGATGGTGCGCGACCGCGAGGTCGCCGAGGAGCTGGCACAGGACACGTTCGTCAAGGCGCTGAACAACATCGAGCGCTACTCCCCCGAGTTCAAGCTCTCGAGTTGGCTGTTCAAGATCGCCAACAATCTGGCCATCGATCACCTCCGCCGCGGCCGACTGCCGACGGTGAGCCTGTCGGGCGCGCCGGATGCCGCCACCGCATCGGAGATCGAGGCCACGTCGTTCGAGGTCGCGTCGCGCACGCCGTCGGCACTCGAGGATCTCGAGGCCCGTGAGCTGGGCTCGGCGATCGAGCGCGCGATCGGACGGCTCCGACCCGAGTACCGATCGTGCATCATCATGCGCCACGTCGAGGGGCGCTCCTACGAGGAGATCGCCTCGACGCTGGACTTGCCGCTCGGGACGGTGAAGACCTACATCCATCGTGCGCGGCAGGAGCTGCGCAGAGCGCTCGAGGACACCCATGGCGAGTGAGCGACCGGGCAGGCGTCGGGAAGGTAAACATATGAGTCAGACACTCGATCCCGGTGCCGCACCCGCTGAAACTTGCGGCCCTCGGGCGCCGTACGGAGCGCAGATCCCATGACGACACGACACCTCCTACCCGACGAGATCGACCAGCTGCTCGACGGCGAGGTCGGCTTCGGCATCGCCCCGCTCGAGGCGCATGTCCGGGAGTGCGCCGAGTGCCGTGCCGAGCTCGAGGCGGGCCGGCGGGTGGTGGACGCCATCGAGCACCTGCCCCGGCTCGCCCCCACCCCGCTCTTCACCGATCAGGTCATGGCGCGGGTGACGGTGTACGAGCCGTGGGAGGTCGCAATGCGGGACGCCGCGGACCGGTGGGTGAGCCGCCTCGTGCCCCGCTCGCGGCCGCTGCGGGTGGTGGCCGGCGCCGCAGGGATCACGCTCGCGGCCGCCCTGTCGGTCGTCTGCGTCTGGCTCGGCGCCCACCTCGACGCGGTCTTCTTCTTCGGATCGATGGCGCGATCGCGGCTCCGCGCGGCGCTGGTCGAGGGGGTTGGTGGCGTGATTGCGACGGTCTTCGGGCCGCAATCGGTGGACGCGATCCGTACGGCAGGGCCCGGGCTGGTCCTGGGCATGCTCGCCACGATGGTGGTCCTCCTGCTCGCCGCCGGGCTCGTGGTCCGCACGGCGGTGTCCTCCGCTCGCCGAGGCCGCGCCTAATGCCAGCCACCTTCCGCCGGCCGCTGGGCGTGGCCGCGGCCTTCGTCGCGCTGGGGCTCCCCGCCGCCGCGCAGTCCACCAGCTCGCGCTCGGCCCCGCCGGCGGCGACGCCGCAGGCGGCCGCCCCAGCGGTGCCTGTCCCGTTCACTCCTCCGACGCCGGGCTCACCGGGGTTCCCCACCCCGGGGCAATTCACTCGGTCGTTCCAGGGCCTCCCGCCTGGCGCGGCGGCCACGGCGATGGCGGACACGATGACGAGGCTGGCCATCCAGATGGCCACGCTGGCGGCCGAGGAGCGGACGAACCTCTCGAGGGAGCTTCGGCACCGCCGCGACAGTCTCCAGCGGGAAATGCGCGCGCTCGGCCACCGGATGTCGGCGCTGGATCGCCACGACGGCCGGGATTGGCGCCAGTTCGCGCGAGACGCCCGTGCGTCCGCCCTGGCAGCCGCCGCCGCCGAACGCGAGGCCGCCGCCCAATCGCGCGAAGCCGCGGCCGAGGCCGCCAGCGCCTCGCGCGAGGCACTCCGGGGCGCGGGGGCGAAGAACTACAGCAAGGATATCCAGAGCGTCCGCGGCGACCCGGACGCCATTCCGATGCCGCCGACGGCGAGCTTCGTCACCGGCGGATTCACGGTGCCCCAGGGCGACATGCACAGCGGCACGGTGGCGGTCGCCGGCGGGAACCTCGATGTCTACGGGATGATCGCGGGTGACGCAGTCGCGGTCGACGGCGATGTCATCCTGCACCCGGGCGCCCACGTCACCGGCTCGGCGTTCGCCGCCAACGGCGATGTGCGGATGCCGGAGTCCGGCGCCACCGTCGACGGCGAGATCCGCTCGATCGAAGGACCGATGGCCCCGGGCACCGTCGCCCTCGGTCGGCGCGCTGCGCAGCCCTCGCGGTGGCACGACTTCAAGGTCGCCTTCGCCGGTCTCTGCCTGGCGCTGGTCCTCGGGGTCGGTGTCCTCACGTTCGCCGAGGAGCAGCTCGACAACGTCACCGCGACGCTCGGCGATCGTTTCGGCCGCTCGGTGTGGTATGGCATCGTCGGCGAGCTCGCCCTCCTGCCCGTGCTGCTCGCCCTGATCATCGCGTGCTGCATCACGATCGTCGGGATCATCGCCGTCCCGTTCGCGATCGCGGGCTATCTCGCGCTCGCGGTCGGGGCGGCCACGCTCGGGTTCATGGGTGTCGCGCAGGCGACGGGGACGGCCGTGCTGCGCGCCCAGGCGCAGGCGACCCTCACCCCCCGCGGCGCGCAGCTCCGGGCGCTGGTCACCGGGATCTCGATCTACAGCGGCCTCTGGCTGCTGACGGCAGTCATCGGGGCGGACTCGGTCGCCGGGTTCGTGGTTCGGATCATCGCGGTCGTAATCACGACGGTAGCGCTCACGGTCGGCTTCGGCTCCGTGATCCTCTGGCGGTTCGAGCTGCGCCGGGCTCGGCGCCTCGCCGCGGCGTCGGCCGGTCCGGCCGACGACTCGGTCTGGCTGACGCCGACGCCGGTCGCCGGCGTGGCGGCCGCCCGGCGTCCGGTGGCCGCGAGCACGACGACTCCCGGGGGCCCGACATGACGCGCGCTCGACTGCTCCTCTGCGCCGCCCTCGTGAGCGGCGCGCTCTGGGTGCCCGCCTGGGCACCGATGCGCGGCGTCGTCGGCGTCACCCGACTCGCGGCGCAGCAGGACGCGGCCGACACCGGCGGGGGTCATGCGTCGGCCAAGGGCTCCGCCGCAGCAGCGGCCGCCGCGAGCAGCGACTCGGGCGACGCCGACAACAGCGACGCGGACGACAACTCGGATAACGACAACTCGGATAACGACAGCGCCGATCGCGCGGACGCGTCAACCGCCCGCGGCGGCCACAGTGTGCGATTCGCCCGTCAGCTCCATCCGGGCGAGGAGTCGGCGCCGATGCACGTCGAGGTGATGTACGGCAAAGGCACGCTGTCGGTCGCCCCCGCCGACGGGGCCTGGCTGTACGACGTCCGCACGGGCTACGCCTCGCGCGGCGGCGAGGCGCTGGTACGCTTCGATCCGAGGACTCGTACCCTCCGCGTCGGCGCATCGCGGACGGACGACCACAAGCTATCGGTCTCGTTCGACCACGATGCCGACGGCAGCGACCTGCGCATCGCACTCGGGCGGGGCGTGCCGCTCGACCTCATGCTGGCGTTCGGGGCGGGGAACGTCCGGGCGCAGCTTGGCGGGTTGAGCATCGAGCGTCTCGACGTCGAGACGGCGGCCAGCGACGCCGAGATCCATTTCGCCGAGCCGAATCCCGTGACGCTCGACGAGCTTCAGATCAAGGCCGGCGCCGCCGGCTTCAGGGCCACCGGTCTCGGGAACGCCCACGCCCGGCGGATCGTCGTCCAGGCCGGGCTCGGCGACGTCGATCTCGACTTCGGTGGCCAATGGACCGGGAACGTGGTGCTCGACGCGACCGCCGCGCTGGGCGCCGTCCATATCCACGTTCCGCAGAATGTCGTCATCGACCAGAACGCCAAGGTGTTCATCGGCGCCTTCAACGACAACACCGGGACGCGGCACGCCGCCGCCGGCGGGTCCCCTGGCGGCCAGGTCTACCACCTCCAGGTCACCGGCACGGCCACGTTGGGGGGCATCGATCTGGACCACGAGGTCCACTGAGCGATGGCCGCGTGGGATGATGCCGCTCGCGCATCATCCCGATGAGTCCCGCCCCTTGGTCGCCATGAGTGGTGCCGGCGCCCGCCCGGGCGCCGGTCGGGCGGGCGGCCGGGCTCCGGCCGGCTGCCTCTCCGAGTGAAGCACCGCCCCCACCTCGCCGCCGAGCAGCACGGCCAGCATCGACAGGTACATCCAGGTCAGCAGGATGATCACCGCCCCGATCGTTCCGTACACCTTGTTGTAGCTGCCGAAATGCTGCACATACGCGCGGAATGCGGCGGTGACGATGAGCCACAGGATCGTCGCCACGACGGAGCTGATCAGCGCCTCCCGCTTCGTGAAGCACCCGTTCGGCAGGAAGGAGAACATCGCCCACGAGAAGGCGATCACGAGCAGGATGGCGATCGGAAATTGCAGGACCAGCCAGATCGTCGCCGTCGTCGAGCTGAGTCCCACATGTGACGCGACGAAGCTCACCACGTCCTCGCCGTCGATCAGGATGACCGTGGCGATGAGCAGGAAGATCGACGCGCCGATCACGAACGCCATCGCGATCAGGTAGTACTTCCAGATCGGCCGGGTCTCCTGCACGCCGAAGGCATGGTTCAGCGCGTCGCGGAGCGCCGAGAAGATGTTGGAGGCCGACCAGATCGTGAGGACCGCACCGAGCGAGAGCACCCCGGGTGCGCCCTTGGCGAAGACGACCTGGGTGAATACCCCCTGGAGCAGGCGGTACGCGTCGGGCGGGACGGCGCCCTGGACCTGCCTCAGCAGGAAGTCGAACGTCTGTTGCCGATCGCCCACCACGCTCAGCAGCGGGGCGGCGAAGAGGACGAGCGGGAAGACGGAGAAGAAGCAGTAGTACGCGGCGCCGGCCGCCAGCGCTCCGATGTCGCGGGCCACGAACTCCCGGCCGACCTGCTTCACGATCCCGCCGAGCCTGCGCCAGCCTGCGGCCATACCCCGCGCGGGGGCAAGGCACGGGCCAGGGCACGGCGCCTCAGCGGCGCACCAGCACCTTCGAGCCGCGGGATAGTCCGAGCCGCCTGGCCGCGCTGCCGTCGCGCTGCGCGATCTCCAGCAACCCCGTCGACCCCGTGAGCGCCACCAGCGCGCCCGGCGGCGCGTCGCCGTAGGCGCGCACGATGGGCACCGTCGTGCCCGCGACCTCGACCGTGCCACCGTGCAGCCCCATGCAGTTCGTGATCGCGTTGCCGAACCGATCGACCGCGACCACCTCACCGGCGACCGTTCCGTCCGCCCAGCGCTCGGGCTCCGGCGTCCGGCGGACGACCGGATGCGCGTGCGCGGGTCCCAGCTCGGCGAGCGCCACGCCGCGCGCCAATGCCGCCGCCGCGGGCGCGAAGACATCGCGACCGTGGAACGTCGGCGACGCCCCGGGCGGCACCGTGAGCCGCACGGTCCGAGCGGACGGCACGAGCAGGGCGGGCGACAGCACACCGTTGTCGGGGCCGACCAGGAACCGGTCCGCGCTGGCGACCGCGACCGCCGCGCGCTCCGTGCCGACCCCCGGGTCGACGACGACGAGATGCACCGTGCCCTCGGGGTAGCGCCGCCAGTAGCGGGCGAGCGCCAGCCGCCCGCTCTCGATGTCCTGCGGCGGCACCTCATGGGACACATCGACGAGGTCGGTGCCCGGGGCCGCCGAGAGGAGCACACCTTTGAGCTCCCCGACGTAGCCGTCGGCGGTGCCGAAGTCCGTGAGCAGTGTCACGAGCGGTCGGGCCTGCACCTCCGTAATCTGTCCTGGCCGGCGGCCGGTGGCGACGGAGTCGGAGCCTGGAGGGACAAGCAAGCTACAGGGCCCGCCGTTTCCACCAGCCCGCGCGCCAGAGCGCCATCATCCCGAGCCCGCGCGCGGCGGCGGTGGCCGCAATGATGATCCAGATGCCGGTCGTGCCCCACCGCGGTGCGGCCCAGGCCGCGAGCGGGATCCGCGACGCGCTCACGCTGCTCGACATGATCATCGGCGGGATCGTGTCTCCCGCGCCACCCAGGGCGCCCTCGAGCACCACCTCGCTGGCGGTGAACAGCTGCGACACGGCCGCGATGCGGAGATAGTGAGCCGTCTCCGTGATCACGGCCCCGTCTGGCGTGAACACTCCCGCCAGGTGCACGGGGATGAGTAGCTCGATGGCGACCGCGACCAGCGCTGGCGCGGTCGTGAACGCGAGTGTGAGCCACCCTGCGCGCGCCGCGCGGTCCGGCCGTCCCGCGCCGAGATTCTGCCCGACAATGGCCGCCGCCGCGGCGCCGAAGCCGACCCCGATGACGTAGAACCAACTCTCGATCCGGAACCCGAGCCCCATGGCGGCGAGCGCCGGCGTGCCGAAGCGGGCGACGATGTGGGTGACGGCGACGAAAATGAGGCTGAATAGAACCCCGGTGACCGCCGTTGGGAGGCCCACGCGGAGGACCGCGCGGACCGACGCCGTGCGAACCGGCCCCGCGCGCACCATCGCACGGCGCGCGAGAAGGGCCACGCCCAGCAGGCAGCCGCCGCCGCGGGTGGCGATCGTCGCCACCGCCGCCCCGGCAATGCCGAGCCGCGGCGCGCCCATCAGGCCGAGCATGAGGATCGGGTCGAGGATCAGCGTGATGGCGACCGACGTCGCGAGCAGGAGCAGCGGCGTCCGCGTATCGCCGGAGGCGCGGAAGGCGGCATCGACGGCGAAGTAGGCGAAGATGAGTGGCGCCCCGAGCAGGTACGTCCCGAGATAACGGGCGCCAAGCACTGCCACGGGGGCCGGCGTGTGGAGGGCGGCGAGCAGGGACGGCAGCGCGAGCGAGCCCCCGACGGCCACCGCGGTCCCGAGGAGCACGGCGACGACGAGCGTCTCCCACACCACCTGCGCCGCCGCCTCCGGCCGGCCCTCCCCGTGGCGCCGGGCTGCGACCGCGGTGAGGCCGACGCCGATCATCTCCGCCAGCGAGACGAACAGCCAGATCCAGAAGAGCGAGGTGGCGACGGCGGCGAGCGCGTCGGATCCGAGCCGGGTCCCCACCCAGAACGCATCGGCGGAGGCGAACACGATCATGAGCAGGTTCGAGGCGACGGCAGGTGCCCCGACCCGCCAGATCACGCCCGGAAGCGGATCGCGCACGAGCGCAAGCGTCGCGTGCTCGCCAGTGACCGCGATCGCGGCGATGCCATCGAACGGATCCAACGGAAGCGCGGCCGCCGGGACACTGTCCGGCGGCCGCGCGGTGATGGCCGGCGGTGGGTCGCCGCCGGCTCTCACGCGGGCGCTGCCGCCGCGGAGAGGGCCTCGACGACGCGCTCGGCGATCGTGACGAACGCGCGGGCCGCCGTGCTCCCCGGCTCCTCCTCGACGACCGGCCGGCCCGTGTCGCTGCCCTCGACGATCCGCGGGTACAGGGGCACCCGCGCCAGCATCGGCAGACCGAGCTGGCGGGCGAGGCGCTCGCCACCGCCGGCGCCGAAGATCGGCGTCGGCTTGCCACAGTGCGGACACTCGAGGTAGCTCATGTTCTCGACGATGCCGAGCACCGGCACGTTCACGCGCTGGAACATGCGGACACCGCGCAGCGCGTCGCCGACGGCCACTTCCTGCGGCGTGGTGACGATGATCGCGCCGTGGACGGACGTGGACTGCACGAGCGACAGTTGGGCATCGCCCGTCCCCGGGGGCATGTCGACGACGAGGTAGTCGAGTGCGCCCCACTGGACGTCGCCCAGGAACTGCCCGATGATCTTCATCACGATCGGGCCGCGCCAGATGGCCGGCTGGTCCTTGTTGATGAGCAGGCCGAGGCTGATGACCTTGACCCCGTGGGCCTCGAGCGGGATGATCTTCTGGTCGACCACCGGCGGTGGCGCGTCGACCCCGAGCATGCGCGGGAGATTGGGGCCGTAGATGTCGGCGTCCATGAGCCCGACGCGCGCCCCCGCGCGCGCAAGCGCGACGGCGAGGTTGACCGCCACGGTCGATTTGCCGACGCCGCCCTTGCCGCTCGAGACGGCGATCACATGGCCGAGGTTCGGGTATGCGATCGGCGTCGGTGCCGCCGGCCGCGGCGGCGCGGGCTTGGTATCGACGACCGGGAGCGGCCGGCGAGGGTGCACGGGATCGGACATGGGACGAAAGCTAGCGTGGCGGCCGGCGCGCATGGCGCCCCGGCACCGATGGCGGCCGGCCCGCGTCCCGCGGACGCCGTAGTAGGGGCGGCATTCATGCCGCCCGCTGCTCCCATTTCGCACGAATGCCGGGCGGCATTCATGCCGCCCGCTGCTCCCATTTCGCACGAATGCCGGGCGGCATTCATGCCGCCCGCGATTCGCATCCCGCACGGATGCGTGACCCGGCATTCACGCCGCCCGCGAATTGCATCCCGCACGGATGCCCCGCGGACCCGGGATGCCGCCCCGGGTGGGGCATTCCGCGCCCGCGCCGGCCGCCGTGTATGCCGAACGGCAATGGTGAACGGCGTGACATGCCGGGCCAGGCATCGGTGCGGGATGGGGGTCGCGGGCGGCATGAATGCCGCCCGTACGGGACATCACGATGCCCCCCGTCGTTGGTTGGTTGGGGCGCCCACACGCCCGCCCGGGATCACGGCGCCGCCACCCAACCCGGTTGTTGCTGTTCCCGGTGCAGGGGCAATTCGCGACGCGAATTGCCCCTGCACC
>JAJPIS010000075.1 GCA_021324635.1 Gemmatimonadota bacterium | reverse complement strand
GACTTGGCGGCGTTGATCTCGTTCTGCGAGAGCAGGCCGCTGGGCGTGAGCTCCCAGATGTCGAGCCCGCGGGCGATCTCCGACCCGACGATCACTCCGTTGTACCAGTAGGCCGACCACTCGCCGCCGTCAACCATCCGCGTCGCGTCGACCGGTCCGCGGTCGAAGAAGGCGATCTCCTTGGGGTGTGCGGCGTCGGTGAAGTCGAAGATCGAGATGCCGCCCTGGTACCAGGCCTGGACCATGACGTCGCGACCGGGGATCGGGATCAGCGAGCCATTGTGCGCGACGCAGTTCTCCTGCGGCGTCTGCGGGGCCAGCATCTTGTAGTACGCCTGGAACGTCAGCTTCCGCCGATCCTGAATGGAGAAGATCGCATCCGCGCCCCAGTCGTGCGGATCGGTGGCGCGGCACTTCGGCTGGCCACCGCCGCCCCACTCGTCGGAGAAGAGGAGCTTCGTGCCGGCGTTGTTGAAGGTCGCCGAATGCCAGTACGAGAAGTTCGAGTCGGACACGGCGTCGAGCCGAACGGGCTGCGTCGGGTTGCTGATGTCGAGCAGCATGCCGTACCCCTCACACGCGCCGCCGGCGAGCCCGACGGCCGGGTACACGGTGATGTCGTGGCACTGCCGCGTCGTGCTGTACTGGTTGGGCGCTCCCGCCTGCTCGCCCATCATCTTGGCGGCCATCTCCGGCAGGGCGGCGCGCAGGGCGGCGCTGTCCGCCGCCGTCGGCGCGCCGGTGCCACCGCGCGCCGTCACGAGGCTGTCGAGCAGGTGCTTCGCGAACTGGTCCGGCAGCACCATCGGACCGATCCCGGCGATGGGGATGTCGACCATGAAGGCGCCCGCGGCCCGTGCCGAGTCGGCATGGGCGCGGTCCTGGGCAGTGAGGCCGTGGACCTCGACCGGCGCCAGGTTGTTGAAGATGTGGGCCGAGCTGATGACCGCCGCCTGCTCGGGATGGGCGACCGGGACCTTGATGATCTCGATCCGGAAGAGCGCCGAGTTCGGGTCTTCCTGCGGGTTGGTGCTCACGCAGCCGGGCAGCTCGGACGTCGGCCGGAGCGGCGCCGACCCGGAGACGTAGATGTAGACGTTGTCCTTGTCCTTGGGGTCGACGAGAAGTGTGTGTGTGTGCGAGCCGCGGCACGTCTGGACGTTCCCGACGTTCTTCGGGTGGTCGAGATCGCTGATGTCGAAGATCCGGATACCGCGCAGGCGCTCCGGGCTGGCGGTGTCCTTGACGCCGCCCCCGCCGCAGTCGAGCCGCCCCTCGGTGCCCTCGCCGGACACGAAGAGCAGATTGTGGTAGACCGAGACGTCACTCTGCGAGGCGGGGCAGTAGTACGCCGTCCGCAGGGTCGGGTGGCTCGGGTTCGCGATGTCCCAGATCTGGAATCCGTCGTAGTTTCCCTGGATCACGTAGTGCTGCGTGAACGCCAGGTCCGAGTTCGTCGACCCGAGGAACTTGCCGGTCGGGCGCGTCGTGGAGAGCAGTCGCACGTTCCACGCTGCCTGGCCCGCGTCCCACAGCCCGGCTTTGAGTCCGACGCGTGGGTCGGGGCTCGGCGGGGTCGTCGCCATCGAGGCCGCCGGGGCCGGCGCGCCGCCGGCCGACGACTGACCGGAGTGGGCGCACGCCGCGGCGGACAGCAGTCCCGCGCTCGTCACCAGCGTGGCGGCGCGCCTCACGATCACAAACCGCATACTGAAGTCCTCATCCCAGGGAAGGAGTGAATCTGCCCATCGAGCGTACGGTGTGTCGAGGGCGCCGGTTTCCGGCAGCCGGCCATGGTACGGGCCCGCGATACGCATGATGTAACGTCCGGCATCGCCCAGGGTAATCGTGGCGCTCGGGCGTGGGGCGGCCGCCTAACGGTTCAGCTCGCCAGGATCGCGGACGGGGGATGCACGAGACCGCGTGGTCGCGCCGCCCCGTTTTCGCGCAGCGGGCGCCGGGCCGTGCAACCGCTACTGGAGCAGCACGAACGGATCGAGCAGCACGCCCTGCGCCCCGGTACCATGGGCGGGCGATGTGATCGTCAGGGTCGTGGTCGGGGTAGGCGAGCCGCTGGCGGCGAGCTGCGCCGGGGAGAAGGCATAGGCGGCGAGCGCGCGGGTGGAGACCGTCCAGAGATAGCCCCGCCGATCGAAGGCGATGCCCCAGAGGCGCGCCGACGGGCCGAGGGCCGACATCGTGAGCGTCACCGCCGGCGTGACCTCGCTCGTGGCGAGCTGTTGCTGTGCGTACTCGATCACGAAGCTCGGGGGATTGTAGCCCGTCACCCACAGGTTCCCGGCCGCGTCGAAGGCCAGGGCGGACGGCTGGACCATGGGGTTGGAATCGACCACGGCCGGCTTGACCGCGCCGCTCGCCGCCAACTGTGCGCGCGGGATCTCGTCGATGAAGCCGCCGTTGTTCGCGACCCAGAGGTTGCCCGCGGCATCGAATGCGAGGCCTGACGGGCTATTCAGGTACGCTTGCGCAACCGTCGTATCGGACAGGACGACCGTCGGGGTTGGGCTGCCGCTCACCGCCACCTGGCTCGCCGTGTAGCCGACCACCGTGTTGTTCAATTGGTTCGCGACCCAGACGGTGCCGCTTCCATCGACCGCGATGCCCCACGGGTGTTGCAGCCCGGTAATGAGCACCGCGGGGGCGACCCGCCCGCGTGCGGTGGCCCGCTGCGCCGCCGTGAACATCGCGATGCTGTTCCCGTCGTAGGAGACCACCCACAGGTTCCCACCGCCGTCGAGAGCGACGGCCGCAGGGTGCGCGACGACGGAGTCGATGTCGGCCGCCGGGGTGATGCTCCCGGACGCCGACAGCTGCCCGGGCATCACTTCGAGCACCTCGTTGCTGTCCGAGCCGCCGACGACGAGCCCGCCGAATCGATGCACGCCGAAGGCGACCGCGGCTCTGGCCGTGTCCCCGGCGGTGACCGTCACCGAGCCGGTGGCGCCCATTCCGTTCACTGTCCCGACGAGGGCACGAAAGCCGACGATCGAGTCCTGGAGCCGCTGTGTCGTGTCCGTCGCGATCGTGTACGAGCCCGGCGCGAGGGTCGAGAGCGTCGTGGAGGATGTGATCCGCTGCCGATAGCCTCCCGGTCCGGTGATGCTCACCGCTCCCGAGCCCTGAGCCGCCGCGGAGACGAGCACCGCGAGACTGCCGGTCGTGGGCTTTGGAGCCACCGAGCTGCTCCCGCAGGCGAGAGCCGAGCATGCGCCGGCCGCGACGAGTGCTGCGGCCACGCGATTGGATACCACACGACTGCGACTCATGACTGCGGCACATCGGTAATGGGATGACCAGCGCACGAACCGGAGGTGGCTCGGGCACCGCCGAGCTTGTTATGCAGATGTCGCGCCACGCATACGGTGTCGCGTGCTCGTGGGACGGGCACGGAGCTTGGCCGACGGCGCCGACGGCGCGCTACCGCGTCCGTCGGCGTCGGGCGGTGCGCGTGGGCCGCGCAGCCGTCGGCGTGACGCGCGTTCGCTCGGCAACCTCTCGCGCGCGGAAGCGCGCGATGCGACCGATCAGCTTCACCGGGACCGGCTCGGCGAGCGGGAAGCGGATCGTGCCCTTGCTGATCTCGCACCCCGCGAGGTCGTCCCCAAATGCCGCCACGAGGCGGTCCGACGCCGGGTAGAGGGAGTAGTGGCGGGCCCAGGCCGCAAAATAGAGCACGGCGGTGCCATCGACCTTGTAGACGGGCATCCTGTACGAGATCGCCTCCTCGGCTCCGGGCAGGGCGCCGAGGATGGCACGACGGACCCGCTCGAGCGCACCGCGCGTCGTCGCCGGCTGGGCGGCGATGTACGCATCGACGGAGCTGAGGGCGGTCGTCGGTCGAGTCGGCATCGAACACGCGCGGCGTCAGCGAGCGGGAAGGCGGGCGGGGAGCGGCTGGCGGCGGGCGATCGAGTCGGCGAAGATCAGCACCGCGCCGACGGCGGTCAGGTTGTAGGCGTTGCTCCCCCAGGCGACATGGTCGCCGGGGGCCGCCAGGATGAGCGGCACCAGCGCCACCGCGCTGAAGATCAGCAGCATCAGGGCGAGGAGCCGGGCCGCCAGGACGTCGAGGACGCCCGACAGGATCGCGATGCCGGCAAGCACGAACGCGATCCCGGTGAGCACCGCCCAGAAGTCCCCGCCCAAGGGCATCCACGTCGGGACCATCGCGGCCGTGTCCCGCACGCCGGTCAAGTGCGCGAGGCCGAAGGCGAGGGCGCTGACCCCGAACACCCACCGCACGGCGCGCGCCACGCGTCCCACCCACTCCGACTCGCTCGTCGCCGCCACGGACACCCTGACCGCCGCGGCGACGAGGATCAACTGCGTGCAGGCGCCCCCCAGCACGCCGAGATAGACGCCGGGTCGGGCACCGAGTACCCGCGGTGCGGTGGAGAACCGCGGCAACCAGAACGCGGCGAACGCCAGGTAGATGAGGGCGAGGGCGACCGCGCCGGCACGCGCCGTCCCCTGCCAGAGGATGGCCGCGCCGCCCGCGACCAGCCAGATGGCGGCGACGTACGCCAGGATCGTCTGACCGGGGATGTGGTCCCCCAGCGCCTGGATCGGCTGGTGGGCCGCCTCGAACTCGCCCCATACGAGATCGAGGATCCCGGCCGCGACCGTCGCCAGCCCGTAGACGTACACGCCGACTCGCATCGATCGAAATCCGTCGTGTGGGGTCACACGGCCCGCCGTGGTCCCGGGTCGCGAGGGGTGGCGAATCATGGCGGTCGACCCCGGGCTGAGCAACCCGGGGACGGCTTGCGCCCCCGGCCAGGCGCGCCGTATCATCGCGACTGAGACCCGGTGCCACGCCGTGGCACCCGTCGCGGCACCTGCCGCCGCGAGCCCGTGTCCGCCGACATTCAGCAGCGAGGCAGACGATGAGCGACGATGCCACGGAGCATCCCGCGCCCGACCTGAGCCCCGAGGAGCGCGCGCTCGGGATGGACGCCGACATCACGCGGCGCGACTTCCTCAACGCCGTGGCGCTGGGGACCGGCGCAGCGCTCCTGGGCGCGCCGGCGCCGGCGCGTCGGGCCCATCCCGGCCAGGCATCGCCGTTCGCGCTGCCGCGCGATCCCGATGATCCGTGGGATCCGTGGACGGGCTACCCGGGCGTCGGTGACTACGCCCGCTCCAACGGGAACACCTGGGACGTGGTCACGGCCGCGCACGGCCTGCGCGACGGCACCTACGATCGGATGCTCGGGACCGCGGTCGATACGGGCGAGATCTACGACCTTGTGATCGTGGGCGGCGGATTCTCCGGTACCGTCGCCGCCTACACGTTCCTCAAGGAGACCAATCGCGAGCGGAGCTGTCTGCTGCTCGACAACCATCCGGTGATCGGCGGGGAGGCCAAGCGGAACGAGTTTCTCGTGCGCGGACAGCGCCTCATTGGGCCCCAAGGGTCGAACGAGGGCGGCCCCCCCGGCAAGGGTGAGCCCGAGTGGCTCGCAACGATGTGGCACGATGTCGGACTACCGACCGCGTTCGAGTTCGGCCAGCTCGGTCCGCACCGCCGGCCGATGATCTTCCCGAAGTCGAACTACGTCTATCAGCTCTGGTTCGACGATTTCGAGAATCACGGGTTCTACTTCGACACGCCCCGACCGCACTGGGTGCGGAATCCGTGGGGGCACCGGCTCGAGGGCACGCCCTGGCCGGAGGACGTCAAGCGGGATCTTCTGCGGTGGCGCGAGGAGCGCGTCACGCCCTGGGCCGGCGATGCCGAGAGCCTGAAGCACTACCTCGACTCGATGACCTACGAGCAGTGGCTCATCGGCGTTCGGAAGCTGCACCCCGAGGTCGCCCGGTACGTGGACCCGATCCAGGCGTCCGGGATCGGGCTTGGCAGCGACGCCCTGTCGGCCTGGTCGGCGTACGAGCTCTGGCTGCCGGGATTTCTCGGCCTGGGAGTCGACAGGGAAGTCGAGGCCGTCGCCGCCGACCATCGCCTGCGCGAGCCGCAGGTCATCTCGTTCCCCGGGGGCAATGATGGCATCCAACGCTGCATCGTGAAGTGGCTCAACCCCGAGGTGATCGAGGGCTCGTCCGCCTTCCCCGAGGTCCACAACGGCCGGATCCGGTTCGATCGCATGGATCGGCCGAACACGCCATGCCGGATGCGCGCCGGCGCGATGGTGATCCGCGTCGACCAGGATCCGGGCAGCGCGGCGAAGCCGGCGACGGTGACCTACGTGCGCGGCGGCACGCTCCACCGCGTCCGGGCGCGCACGGTGGTGTGGGCCGGCGCCAGCTGGACGGCCAAGCACGCGGTACAGAACCTCCCGCCCGAGTACCGCGAGGCGATGGACCACTTTCCGCGGTCGCCGATGCTGTCCGTGAACGTGGCGCTGGACAACTGGCGCTTCCTGTACTCGCTCGGGTACACGGCCTGCTCCTGGCGGGGCGGCTTCGGGTTCACGGCCAACATTCGGCCCAACATGTACGTCGGCGACTACCGGCCGCCGCTCGATCCCGATCAGCCCAACCTGTTCACGTTCTACGTGCCGTTCAACCAGCACGGGCTCTCGCTCATCGACCAGGGAAAGGCCGGGCGGGCAAAGCTCTTCGGCACGACCTACCGCGAGATCGAGACGCAGGTGCGTCGGCAGATGGTGACGCTCTTCGCGGAGGCGGGATTCGATCCCGCCCGCGACATCGCGGGGATCGTGACCAACCGGTGGGGCCACGCCTACTGCAACGCGGGCCCGGGCTTCTACACCCGCAAGGATGGCAAGCCGCGACCGAGCGACGTGCTCCGCACACCCCTCGCGCAGATGGCGTTCGGCCATTCCGAGCTGAACGGTAACCAACACTGGAACATCGCCGCCATCGAGGGGCACCGCGCGGCGCAGCAGGCCGTCGCGATGCTGGGCCGCGTCGCCGCCGGGTGATCGCGGCAGCGGCCCGACCGACCGGCGCTGCCGCCACGGCTGCGGCGCCGACGCCGCTGTGTGCGCGCCACAGGTGCGACCGATGCGACGATCGGGAGGTCGCGCCGGAGCGTCCGAGCCGCGGCCTGATCCTCGCGGGGGGTGCGGGCATGACCGCTCGCGCTGCCGATCGGGTACCGGGCATGCAGATCCGAGACGAGCTCCTGGCCGAGCTCTCCGCCGGGATCCACCGGTACGTGGCCTACGGCGGCGCCGACCAGGACGCTCGCCACATGCTCGAGCGCTGCGGCCGTGATGGCCAGCGGATGGGGGTCCCGCCCGAGCGTCTCGTCGTCGCCGTGCGCGACGTGTATCGCGAGCGACCGAACCGGCCAGAGAGCGCAGGACCCCTGAACGGAGACCCAGCGCTCCATCACCTCGTCCGCGTGGTGCTCGACGCCTACTACGCGGCCGGCCGCCCCTCGCGCCATCCGGACGGGTAAGACCGCGCGGGCAGGTCGCTCCGCGCACCCGGCGTCCCCGCAGGTAACGCCCGCCCTGGCTCCGCGCCGTGTTCCAGGGCCATCAGCCCCGCGAGGTAGATGTCCGCCACGACCGCGACGCAGTAGAGTACCAACAACCCGGCACCGCCCAGGACCGCACCACCGATTTTCGCCAGCACGGTTCGCTCTCGGATGGGGAACTCCACACCCGGATAGCATGGACCGTACCGAACGGCAGCGTACCGGGAAGAGGCCGGCGCGACCCTTGCTTTCGCACGTCGCGTCCCTTCCAGGACGGCGGAATGCACCCGGGATCTCGACGCCGGCGTCAGGGACGCGGGGCCTCCATCCGCACCCGCGACCGGGCGGACCGGTCGCTCCACCCACCGTACGTGAAGCGTCTGCGCCGACGAGGTGACGTCGTCGTGTGGGTTGTGGACGGCGCCTATGTCCGCAAGAACCTCGACGAGGAGTTCAGCAACTTCGGCCATCACTATACCTTCGCCTGCATCCCGAAGGACGAGATCTGGCTCGACCAGGAGACGGATCCCGATGAGCAGCGCTTCTACGTGCACCACGCGACGCTCGAGCGGCGGCTGCGCGGGAGCGGGGAGGATGCGGACGCCGCCCGTCAGGCGGCCAACAGAGCCGAGCAGCGCCTCCGCGCACGATCGCACGATCTTGGCCGGCTCACCGCGGGCAAATCCTTGCCCAAACCAGATCGCGTCCACCTGTCGCTCTGGAAGGCGCTCTCCAACGGGGTCGAGGTCTGGATCGTGAAGGGTCGACTCGTTCGCAGCGTGTTCGACATCGAGTTCACGGAGGGCGGCCACGAGCACGTGTACGAGTACATCCCGCGTGGCGAGGTCTGGATCGACGACGACGTGCACGAGGAAGAGAAAGGGTACGTGCTCTTCCACGAGCTGTTCGAGCGCAACCTGATGGCCAAGGGTCTCACGTACGACAAGGCGCACGACCGCGCGAGCCGCCGCGAGCGGCACCTGCGGAAGCACCCGACCGAGCTCCACACGGCCCTCGCGGCCGAGGGCTGGGAGTAGCGCAGCGAGCTAGACGCGACCCAGAGGCGACCCAGACGCGACCCAGAGGCGACCCAGAGGCGACTCAGAGCGGCTCGCGTCGACCGGCGACGAGCAGGACGACGCCGACGACGACTGCGACGGCACCGACCGCTGGCGTGATGAAGCCCTTCTTTGCGGTCGACACCTGAATGGGACCGATGTCCGTGCTGTGGCGGCTCTTGGTGTAGCTGATACCGCCGTAGGCCAGCACGACGATGCCGAACGCAACGAGCAGGATGCCCAGTAGCCGCACGCGATCCCCCGGCCGAGTGTACCGGGGCGATGGGCAAGAGCGATACCATGTCCGGCGCGCGCCGCACCCAGCCTGTCCACCGCCCGCCGGGAGGCGGTGGACCCTTACCCGGGCGACAGCTCCTGAGCGATGACCGCCTGGCCCGACACGCGGAACGGGGCGGCGCCAAGGTTCGTCAGCAGCACCAACGACGCGGCGAGAGCAATGCAGCCGAGGGCCAGCCAGAAGGGCGCCGCCAGCCCCCAGTGCTGTGCCGCCGCCCCGGCGACCGCCGAGCTGCCCGCGACGAAGAGGTCGTAGAAGGCGTTGAGCGCCGCGAGCGCGGCGGCCCGCTCGGAGTCTCGAACCCGGCCCACCACCACGGACGCGAGCGCCGGCCAGGGAAGCGAGTACCCCAGGCCGACGAGCAGGGCGGCGGCGAGATCGATGAGGCCATTGTGGCTGAGGGCGATCGCCGCCAGGCCGACCGCGAGGCACGCGTAGCCGGCCAACAAGCTGGGTTTCGGGCCCCGGCGATCGGGGAGTGACCCCAGGGCCACGCGCCCGAAGAGCACCGCGAGGGCGAAGACCGAGAATGCCCAGGCAGTGCCCTGGCCGCGGTGGCGGAGCAGGAGGATCAGGAACCCGGCCATCGCCGCGTAGGCGACGTTGCCCAACCCGAGCATGACGCCGGGCAGGATCACCGGGCGCGGAAACCAGCGCGAGGGCTCGGAGCGATGCACCGGCGCCGCTTCGCGCATCGCGAAGACGATGATCATGACGACGACCGACGAGATGGTGAGCAGGAGCGCGACGCGCTGGACACTGCCGAGCGCCTGCCCCACCGCCGGCCCGATCGAGAGGCCACCCCAGAGACCGGAGGAGAGCAGGCCGAGCGCCTGCGCGCGGCGATCGGCCGGCGCGAGGTCGACGACCCAGGCGACGGTGGCGGTCACGAAGAACCCCTCGCCGACCCCGTGCAGCATCCGGCCAAGGGCCATGGCGCCGAGCCCGAACGCCGGCAGATACAGGATCCCGGCCAGGGCGCAACATCCCATGCCGATCAACAGCGTGACCCGACGGCCACGGGTGTCCGCGATGCGGCCGGCGACGAGGCGGCCGGGCAGGGCGAAGCCCGAGGAGACGCCGATCAGCAGTCCGGTGAGGAAGGTCGACGCACCCGCGTCCTCGTGGAGGTAGACGGGCAGCATGGGGATGACGGCGCCGAATCCCAGCATCCCGACGAACACGGTGCCGGCGATCCGCCAGATGGCAGAGCTCATCGACCGAGGTGTGAGGGGCGAGCAACGAGCGGCGAACGACGCGGGGCGAGCTCGGAAGATGACCGGATGGACTGCTCGGCGGAACTCGCCGCACACGCGCTCGTTCGTGCCGTCCGGCGCTCGGTCGCGCGGGTCGGACTACGATCGGTCCGGGTGGGTCGGGTGCACCACGAGCTCGAACGGGCTTCCGTCACCGAGCCTCACGGCCGCGAAATGCCGGACATCCCGCGTCGCGATGCGCCGCACCGCGAGGGTCTCAGCGAGCGCCACGACCGATGCATCGACGAGGCCGAGCCCGAGATCCGCGTATCGCTCGTCGATCGCCATGGCGCGCACCAGCACGTCCAGCGTCGGCGGCGCATAGGTGAACGCTCCACTCGCGAGGTCGTCCATGAGTGCGTCCATGGCGCGCCGGTGCTCACGAAGGAAATAGTCCACTTCGGCCAACACCAACCCTGGGACGTATCGCGCACGCGCGCGGTCGATCGCCGCCCGGAAGGCCCTGTGATCCGCCGCGTCCTCCACGAGATAGTCGAGCAGTGCGCCCGTGTCGCAGATCACTGCCGGGCTAGCGGCGGCCACCAAACAGCTCCCCCTCGTCGCCGCGTTGCGGCAGCGAGCGGACGACGGCTGCGCTGCGTGGCATCGGGTGCCGACGGTACTGTTCGAGCGCGAGCGAGAGTTGCCGGCGGATGAACTCGGCGCGGGACACGCCGCGTTCCCGGGCCGCACGAGTCAGCAGCCGGTCATCCGCGGGGTCGAGCGCGATGGTCGTGGCCTTCTTCCGAGAGAGTGCCATGACAGTAATATGACTCGCCGTCGCGGCGCCGTCAACGAAGTCGGGTGCGGGCCACCGCGGCCCTCGGGGGCCGCCGCGAGCGCCGCGGAGGGCGGCGGCGCCTCATCGCCGCGCTTCGGCAAGCGCCAGCACGACCCCAGCGCTGCTCGGCCTCGGCCGGGACAGGCGCCGTGTCGAACGACGCGCAGGTTAGGCGGAGGGAGGGACGGTCCGAACGCCTGGCCTCTCGGCGCGAGCGCAGCGGCGCTCCGAGGACGCCTCAGGGTCCCACCGAGCGTGCTCGTCACGCACGAAGAGCTCCTCGATGAGCGGGCGCGCGGCCTCCAGCCACTCTCTGGCCTCCGGGTCCGCGGTCCGGGGCTCGAAATCGAAGTGGCAGAGCGTCCCCCAGGGCGCCCCCCGTCGATCGCGCAGCACCACGGCGACATACGCCCGCACCGACTCGCACGCGGCGTGACCGGCGAGCCGGCCATCGCGTGTCGCGTCCTCGATGACGTAGCTGTCGCCACCGAGACCGGTCAGCCAACAGTACGACTCCTTCATCTTCACGTCCGCGCCGATGCGGAGGTGCGGATTCGTGCGGTCGAAGAGCGCAACCGAGACCACCCAACCCGGTTCGAAGCGATAAACCCCCGTGAACCGATACGTGGTCAGCCGGTTGAGATAGGCGAGCACGTCGTACAGGCCATCGTCGTCCATCACGGGGGCGAAAGCGCGGGCGACCAGCGAGAGCTGGTCGGACGGTTGCGAGACGAGCGATCTCTCGATCACGACATACCTCGGGGGACATCTCGGCACGGTCGGTGGCGCGGGTGGCAATGGGACCGGGTGCCGCCGGTCCATCGCGTGAGAGCCGACCCGACCGCGAGCCGGGCCCGGCGGGTCGGGTCGACGTCACTCATGACGGGCGGACCGCGCCGCCAGGTTGGCGCGCACGATGAATGCCAGAAGGGCGCGTGCCGAGGCGGACCGAATGGTTCGGGACGGCGGCAGGGCGCGACCCGGAATGTTCGCGGCGCCGAGTGAGGCGCGGACGCGGTGGGTCACGTACGTCGGTGCGTCCGGTGGAATCATCGTGAGGTCGTCGCGCCCGAGGACGAGGATCCGCAGGTTCTCGACACCGGGCACAGCGGCGAGGAGCCGGCGGAGCGCGCGGCCGAACGCATCCGTCGCGACGACGGCGTAGACGGGCTGCCGGAGTAGCAGCGCCCACTCGCTGCTCAGGATTTCCGGCTGCTCGTCGATGATGATGACCGGCGTGCGCAGTCGCTCCGCGAGGCGTCGAGCGAGGTCCGCGTGGGGCCTGGTCGTCACGAGCAGGTCGGCGCGACGCATCGCCAGGTCCGGCTCGTCGCCCGGCGACAGCTGATCACCGGACCGGCCCTCCGCGGCCACGCCGAAGTCGTCGACCAGTTCGCGGCACAGCCCCGCCGCCTGGTCGTCTCCAGACGCGATCACGACCGCCCGAAGGCGAAGCGTTTCCGTGCATCGCCTGAGCCATTCGTGAAAGTCGCGCGGCGGGACGGACCGCGCGCGGGCCTCGGCGAGCACGTCGACGATCCATCCCTCTGGCAGCGGCGGCGTGCCCGGCGCGCCGCGGCGCTGGGCGGCCACGTAGATGCCGCCACGTGGTCGGAGGGTGACGAGCTGCTCGCCCGCGAGCGCTCGGTATGCGCCGAGGATGACGCGGAAGTCGACGCCGAATTCGCGCGCCACTGCCCGCGCGCTCGGCAGCCGGTCGCCAGCCGCGAGCGTCCGCGTCTCGAGTCCCCGGAGGACACGGGTCCGCAACGCCTCGACGATCGCTGCGGCGTTCTCATCCATACACGACTCCCGGAGGCGTCCGACGGCTGACTCTGCCTGTCTGTACACGAAACATGCTCAACGGTGCGCTAGAAGCACAACTGTACGTCGTTCTGGATCACATTGGCTCGGATCATGCAGCGCCGCCGACCCTCATCGGTTTGCGGACCGTGGGGCAGCTGGGAGCCAGCCCCGCATGCCTCGGCACTCCTCACTGGCGGACCATGTCACGACGAGAGGGTACGCGCATGCCGCCCGACGTAGCGGGTCAAGTGATCGGACGTGATGGACTGCCCGAAGGGGCCAGACGAGCCGCGAACCGCCGTGAGTTCCTGCGGGCCGTCGGGATCGGAGGCGCGGCGCTCTGCGTCCCGGGACTCCTGGCCGGCTGCAGCGACAATCCGTCGACCGCGCCCAGCCTGTCACACGTGCTCGGCGCCGTCGGCGCGCGGTCGAGCACACCGGCCGTGATGCTCGACTTCGGCAGCGATCTCGGCGTGCTCAACTACGCCTACGCGCTGGAGCAGCTCGAGGCGGCGTTCTACACGAGAGTAAAGACGTCCTTCCCCGATGCCGACATGGACGGTCACGAGCAGAACGTGCTGCGGCAGGTCTGGGCGCACGAGGTGATTCACGCGGCGTTCTTCAAGGCGGCCCTGGGCGCGCACGCCATTCCGGCGCTCACGCCGAACTTTTCCGCGGTCAATTTCCGCGACCGAACGAGCGTGCTGACGACGGCGCGCACGTTCGAGGACCTGGGCGTCGCCGCCTACAACGGCGCGGCGCAGTTCCTGGCCAGCGCCAGCTATCTGACCCTGGCCGGCAAGATCGTGTCGGTCGAGGCCCGCCACGCGGCCGCGATCCGCGGCCTGCTCTTCGGCGATCGCACCCCGGCCTTCGCGGGCAGCGATGTGATCGACAGCCACGGACGGGACCGCGCCCTGGGCCCGGCGACAGTCCTCGAGATGGCGGGGCCCTTCATCGTCAACACGATCACGCTCGTCAATGTGCCGGCCACCATGGCGTAGCTCGATCCTCTCCACGGGAGTAGTGCACCATGAATGACCAGTCTCTACTGAGCTCGCTCGATCCAGAGATCGGGGAGCGCCTGGTCCGTCGCGACCAGGAGATCGCGCGGGGCGCGAGCGTCGGTCGGGTCACGGCCGCCGGCCTCGCCATGGCTTCGGTGCCGGTCGCGCTGGCCGCGCTCTCGACTGACGTCTTCGCCCAGGGCGGGTTGCCGAACGAGGTCGTCGACGTGCTCAATTTTGCGCTCACGCTCGAGTATCTCGAGTCGACGTTCTACAACTACGCGTTGTCGCCGCAGTACCATGTCGTGCCGCCACAGGACGCGCCGATCTTTCAGACGATCCAGTCACACGAGAACGAGCACGTGGCGTACCTGAAGGCGGCGCTGGGCGACCGGGCCGTCCGGACGCCGGAGTTCGACTTCTCCGGCGCGCAGGGGGCACACAACGGTCCGTTTCACGACGTGTTCTTCGTCTACGACAAGTTCACGGCGCTCTCGCAGGCGTTCGAGGACACCGGCGTCCGGGCCTACAAGGGCCAGGCGCCGTTCCTCCGGGGCGTCAAGCCGATCCTCACCGCGGCCCTCCAGATCCATGCGGTGGAGGCGCGGCATGCGTCGGCCGTGCGTCGGCTGCGCGGCAACTTCCAGGACCTGGTCCCCAACCGCGGCTGGATCACCGACAACACGACCGACGTGCCGGGTACGGCGGCGGTGTACGCCGGCGAGCAGAACGTGTTCCAGGGCGGGGTCGACATCCTGGCCCTGCACTTCCGGACGGGTGACGCGACCGAAGCGTTCGACGAGCCGCTGACCAGGGCCGAGGTGCTCGCGATCGCAAGTCCGTTCATCATCCCGTAGGCGCCGGGCGGCGGGACTCCGGGCGCCATCGCCGAGCCGACTCGGACACCGGGTGTGGCGAGGCGCCCGGCCGCCGCTCGCGCCTCACCTCCGCCCAGTAGGTGTGCAGCGGATCGTCGTCGGCGCCGGGAAGTGGGCGTGTCCAGACGCCGCCGTTGAGCCGATCGGGTGACCGCCGCACGAGCACCAGTCGAAGCATGTAGTGGCGCCGCCGGTCGGAGCGGTCGATCCCCAGGTTCCCCGCAAAGGCTCCCGCGAGCTCCCCGTCCCGCTCGCTCGCCTCCATGAGCGGTATCGCCGGCGCCCCCGCCAGCGCGACCCAGATCGTATCCCCGCGTCCCCTGAAGAGGGTGAGCGTGCGTGACCCGGCGCCCGTGTACACCGCGCCACGCCAGGACCCGACGATCACCGATCGCGAGTCGGGCGACTCCTTCCGGGGAGCGGTCGGGGCGGTGGATGCAGCGTCGTGCGGGGCGCCGTATCCGGGGAGCAGTGTCGAGAGCACATCGTCCACGACGGCCGAGGCCAGCGGGGTATACGTGTTGGCCATCACGACGACGGCGATCCGCTGCGCCGGCACGGTATAGAGCAGCGCGACCGCCTCGGATGTCCCACCGCCCACGTAGGTGAGATCGTATCCGGATCGGCGTTCGTGCCACCAGCCGAAGCCGTAGCGGAGGCCGTCACCCGCCGGCACTGTCCAGACCCGTAGCGCGCGAATCGCGGAGTCGGCGAGCACTTGCGACGCGCCGCTCACGCGCTCGCCCAGCTGGACCATGGCGAACCGCAGCAGGTCGTGGGCGCTGCACCAGACGGCCGACGCGCCCTGGGCTGCCCGGACTCGTGGGTGCTCGACCCGACCGGCATGCGTGTCGTACGGCACCGCGAGTCCGGGCGCGAGGGCCGCGCCGGAGACACTCGCCGTGCAGTGCGCCAGTCCCAAGGGCCGGAAGATGCTGTCCCGCACGAAGTCCCCGAAGGACTCGCCCGAGACGTGCCGGACCACCTCGCTCAGGACCCCGTAGCCCAGATTGGAGTAGTCGAAGCGCTCGCCCGGGCGCCAGATGAGCACCCCGTAGCGGCGGATCATCGCCTCCTGGCACAACGGCTCGGGGACGGCACAGAAATCATCGTAGGTCGCGAGCCCGCTCGTCTGCGTGGCGACGCGCCACACCGTGGCGCCCGCCGGATCCCAGGCTAGGCTCGTGAGATGCTCCGAGCCGAGGTACGCGTTGACTGGTCGCTGCACGTCCAGCTGCCCGCGCTGCCACAACACGGCCAGCGCCGAGGCGGTCACGAGTTTCGTGACCGAGGCAGTCTGGTACATCGTGCTCGGCGTCGCCGCTGCATGGCGGACGGGGTCCGCCATCCCGAACGCTTCCTCCCAGAGCACCGTGTCGCCCCGGGCGACCGCCACCGCCATCGACGGCACTCGCCCACCCGCGACGCTGTCCCTGATCGCCGCGCGGATCGCCGCGAAATCCGGTCTGCTCGTCCGCGCAGCACCCGAACGTCCGCAGCCCATGACGACGAGACCGCAGGCCACCCACGCTCCGCGCATGACGCCGCGTCGCAACGAGTGGTGCGTCGCTTCACCCGACCCAGCCCGCGCGTTCATCCGTAGTGTCCGACATCTGCGCTCTGCCGCTGGTTTGAACCGGCCGCCGCTCGGGACGCGCCTGCCGCGGGTGCCGGTCGAGTCGGGGCATACCCCTTGCACGCGCCGCAGGGCCGCGTCGGGCGGGGTTCTGCGCGCACCGCGCGCGACCGAGGGCTCACGTCATCGTGAGCGGCTCGACAGCACGGCTGACGCCAACGCTCCACGGGGAGGCCCCATGCCAGGACTACTCGACTCGCTCCGGCAGGAATTGAGTGGCAACGCGGTTCAGCAACTGAGCGCCAACATCGGCGCCGACCATCAGATGACGCAGAGCGCCGTCGCCGCAGCGGTCCCGGCCATGCTCGGTGCCATGGCCCAGACGGCTCAGCAGCCGGGCGGTGAGACCGTGCTGGCGCAGGCAGCCGAGCAGCACGCGGGGCTCCTCGGCAACATTGGCTCACTCCTCGGCGGCCGCGGGCCCGCGGACGTGCCGGCGACCGGCGGCGGCCTCCTGAGCCGGGTGTTAGGCGACCGACAGGAGCAGGTGCAGAGTCAGGTGGCGCAGACGAGCGGCCTGGCACCGGACCAGACGAAGAGGCTGCTCATGGCCCTGGCGCCGGTGGCGCTGGCGGTGCTCGCCCGCCACCGAAGTCAGGGGCAAATCCAGCCCGGCGGCTTGGCTGGAGCGCTGCTGCAAGGCCAGAACGCGGCCCAGCAGGCGGGACCCGGCGGACTGCTTGGCCTGGTGGAGCGAAAGCTCTAGGGCGCCTTTAGCGCGCCGGCCGCTCGCGGCCGGCGCGCTGGCTCCTCACTGCCCCATCCACTGGGCGACTCCGCCGTGGCGGGAACATGCGCCCTGCCGGTGCGCGCTGTGGGAGTACAGGCCGTCCTTGCACTTCGCGATCGCGCCCGTCGGGTTGTTATCCTCGTGCGAGGTCGACCGCGCCGTCGTCTCGGTCGAGCGTGCGGTCGGTGCCGCTGTCGCCTGGGTCGAGGCGGCGCTCGGTTGGGCGGAGGCGCTCGGTTGGGCAGAGGCCGCGCTCGGTTGGGCCGAGGCCGCGCCCGGTTGAGGCGAGGAGACTTCGCCCGTCGCCCCGGACGTCGCGACGCCGCCATGGCGCGAGCACGCGCCCCGGCCAGTCGCGCTCGACGTCGTCCCATCCTTGCAGGTGACCGTCGTCGTCGCGCCGGTCGTGGCGCTCTGACTGGCGGCGGGCGCAGTCGCGTTCCGTGCAGTCGTGGCCGCCCGATCAACGCCGTTGTGGTGCGAGCAGGCGCCGCGGCCAGTCGCGGTGACCGTCGCGCCATCCTTGCAAACGGTCACCTGAGTCGCTTGAGCCGAAAGCGCTACAGGTGCCGCGAGGGCTGCGATCGTCGCCCATGTTGCGAGCCGAACCGTTAGCATGGCACCACCTCCGTCGTCGTCCGCGCCTGCCGTGGACATCCCTTGTAGATGTCCGTCCTCCGAAAGGAGCTCCGCGAGCGCTCGCCTCCGTGCACGCAAGTTGAGCGCCGAGTGGCACCCGAGGTGCCCGGCGGGCGCCGACCGGCCGCGATTTCCGCGGGGCGAGCCGAGCCGCCAGCACGCGCTGGCGGTCAGGACCGGCCGTCGGGCCGCGTGACAGCCGGCACCGCGGGCGGCGGCGCGACGCCCTCGCAGGATGTGGCCGTCAGCGGTGGGGCAGCCGTCAGCGTGTCGTGGCCGTCCCTCGTCACCGTGGCCTCGAGCCCTGGCATCGGCCGCCGCTCGAGGTCACGCCAGCGTGCGAGCGTGGCGGCGAGGTCCCGGCAGGCGCCCGCGAAGGCGCGGCGCATCGCCGCGGTCGGTGCCAGGTCGCCGTTCTCCTGTGCCATGAACTGGTCCTCGAAGCGTCCGTGGAGCGACGCGAGGTCGGTCGGGAGCCGCCCGGGGCGGCCGACGTTGAACCGGGTCGTGGGCGCGGTGCCCGCCACACTGTCCAGGCGCGCGCGGAAGGCCGCGAGCGCCTTCGCTGACGGCGACGCCGAGTCTCGCGGCCCGAGCGAGTCGAGTCTGGCGCGGATCACGGCCGCCTGCTGGTACGCCTCGTACGCGGTTCGCATCGCGCCCGCGAGTGCTCGCTGCAACGCGACCTGGGCGCGGACGTCGGACGTGGTCGCCGGCGAGCGTGGGTCATTGGTCACGGTGACCCGGGCGGTGGCGCTCCGGCCATCGACCGTGAGCCTGAGCGTGTACGTGCCCGGGGCGACCAGGGCACCCACGGGCGACGCGGGCGTCAGCCCGGGATTGGCATTGATCTCGAACGTGTGCACGAACGCGGGCGGCGGGTCGGCACGGAGGTCCCAGTTCGTGCGGTTCCCTCCCGCCTCCGTCGGGAGCCGAAATGGCGGGGCGACCCAGAAGTTCGGATGTGGCGGCCGAGCCGCCTCCGGCACCGGCGGCTGCGGCACACTCGACAGGTGTCGGACCGTCCGTCCGGCGGAGTCGAGCACGTCGAGCGTCACCTCGGCCGTCGGCCGCGCGCTCAGCCAGTAATCGATCAGGACGCCGGGGGGCGGGTCGAGCGCGTGCGGCACCTCGGGAGGAAACGGCGTGTCGTAGTTGACGTTGCGGCGCACGCGCACGGTCGGTGCGGGCGCGAAGAGGTGCACGGCCTCATGCGTCACGTCGTTCGTCATCTGCCGCAGGACCACGTAGTCGTCCAGGACCCAGATGCCGCGGCCGAAGGTGCCGACCACGAGGTCGTTGCCGGCGAACGTGATGTCGCGGCACGCGGTCCTCGGCAGGTTGAGCGCGAGCGACTGCCACCGGTCGCCGTCATCGAAGGACACGAAGATCCCGCTCGCCGTCCCGGCGAAGAGGAGCCCCGCCCGTTTCGGGTCGGCCCGCACGACGTGCGCGAAGCTCCCCCCGGGCTCGCCGGTCGGGAGTCCGGTGGTGATGGCCTCCCAGTGCTTCCCGGCATCGCGAGTGCGATAGATGTGGGGCGCGTAGTCGCCCGCACGCATGAGATCCACCACCGCGTACGCCGCCGCCGGATCGAAGGGCGATGCCTCGACCTTCTCGATCATCGCGCGCGTCGGGTACGGAGTGTTGGGGATCGAGACGTCGCTCCACGTGCGGCCGGCGTCCCGCGTCAGCTTGATGAGCCCGTTCGTCGTACCGACCCAGATGGTGCCCCGCGCCACGGGCGATGGCGCGATCGACTCGATCGTGCCGGGCGGCGGCGCCTTCTTGGGCGGAGTGGCCGTATCGGGGGGCGGCGCCACCCCCGGTGGGTAGGTGAGATCGGGACTGATCCGACGCCAGTGTGCGCCGCCGTCGACGGTCGTCATCAGATACTGGTAGCCGGCCAGGAGCTCGTGGTGGTCCCAGGGGGCCCAGACGATCGGCGCGGACAGCGAGCTCCGGAGATGCAGCGCCGGGTCGGCGGCCGGGGTCACGGAGATCCACTGGCCGCTCGGCATGCTGATCCTGTTCAATCCGATGCCGCTCGCGTACACCATGTTGGCATCGAGGGGGTCGGGCACGATCGTCCCCCACTCCCAGCCGTTCACGGGGCTCCAGTCGAGCGGTGTGATCTCCCCCAGGTCGCCCCGGGCCCGGGTGCGCACCGCGCCGGCGTCCTGCTGGGTCGCGTACACCCAGTAGGGGAAGCTGTTGTCGGCCGAGATGTGGTACACCTGCTCGGTGCTCTGGTTGTACCACGAGCTCCACGTGGCGCCGCCGTCGAGTGATACGATCGCCCCCTGGTCGTAGCCCAGGAGGATGCGTCGACCGTCGGTGGGGTCGATCCATCCGGTCTGGGCGTCGTCGCCGCCCGGCGCGCCACGGAAGCCGGTGAAGGTCGCGCCGCCGTCGGTGGACTTGTACGACGATGTGCTGAACGTGTAGACGATGTCCGGGTCGTGGGGATCGACGTAGACGCCGCAGTTGTAGCCTCGCTGACCGTTGCGGATGCGCGTGTCGGCCGCGTCCATCTGACGCCAGCTCGTGCCACCATCGTCGGATCGGAACAGTCCGTCGTCGGTGATGACGTAGACGCGCTGGGCGTTGGTGTTCGCGGCCACGGCAATCGAGGTGCGGCCGGTGATGCGTGGGACGCCGCCGCCGGTGAGCGCCCGCCAGGTCAGGCCGCCATCGTCGGACCGGTAGATGCCTCCGCCGGTGGGTGCGGTCGGCCCCGGCGGGGCGGCGGTGTCGGCGCCGGTGGGCAGGAGCGGCGGGACGTAGAAGACGGTGGTGGTCGCGAACACGACCTGCGGGCGGTCCTCCGCCATGGCGAGATGGGCGACGCCGGTCGTGTCGCCGAGGTTGAGCGTTCTGGCCCAGGTGGTACCGCCGTCGGTACTGCGGTAGACGCCGCGCGCCTCGCTCTTGCGGAACCGTGGCCCGAGCGCGGCCACGAGCAGGACATTTTCGTCGCGCGGGTCGACGAGGATCGACGGGACCCGCTTGGAATCGTCGAGCCCCAGGTGGCGCCAGGTCTTGCCGGCATCCGCCGAGCGATAGATGCCATTGCCCTCGTTGAGCTCGAGGAGGCCGTCGACCGGCTGATCGCCCATCCCGACGTACACGACATTGGCGTTCGACGGCGCGACGGCGATGGCGCCCACCGACACGGCGGTCGTCTCGGCGTCGAAGATCGGGAACCAGGTTTCCCCGGCGCTCGTCGTCTTCCACACGCCGCCGGCCGCGGTGCCGACGTAGAACGTGCCGGGCGTCCCGATGGCGCCGGACGCGGCCGACACGCGGCCCCCGCGGAACGGTCCGATGTTCCGCCAGGTGAGTCCGTGGAGGAGGCTCTCGTCGACCGGCGTTGCGCGCCAGCCGAGGAGCAGTGCCGTCGCGAGCGTCAACCGCGACAGGAAGGGAAACGGGCCGTGCAGCGTCAGCATGCGAGCGATTCCTCGGGTCTCGTGGCGGGGAGGGATTTACCACGCGGGCCGCCGCCTGGAAAGACGGCGACGGCCGATCGCATCGGGAGCGTGCGGCTTCCCCCGGACATCGACCGGAGGTGTCACGGGGGACCGGGCCAGCCAGCATTCGAGCCCTATCGACGAGTGAGTACCGACTGGTTGGTGCCGGCTGGCCGTCCCCGCGGGCGGCGCGGTCCCCGGGCTGTCCGCCGGTGCAGCAAACCACGCGCGACGCACCACAAATCACCGGCCGGCGTCAGGTGATCCCAGATGCATGGTCCGGTGAACCGGCCCGATCGTATCCTTCGCCCTGTCCCTCATGCGGGAGAAGAAGTGTCGGTCGAGTCCAGCAGCGGCCGGGCGGATGCAACGATGGGTCGGCACCCGGGTGCCGGATACCGGGGCTCGCCACAGCGGAGTGCGGCCCGCGTCCGGCGATTGCCGTTGCGCGCGCCGGCGCTCGCCGCGTGCTTGCTCGGGGCGCGGGAGCGGCAGGCGCCGGGTCACGCCGTCTCGGCGCGACCACGCCGACCCGTCGCCGCCGCCGGCAGCGTCTTCGTCGATTGCCGGGACTGCCCGGAGATGACCGTCCTGCACGCCGGCCGTTTCCTGATGGGGTCCTCGGCGGTCGATCGCGCGTGGGCGGCGACCCATGGCGGCAGCGCCGCCGCGGTCGCCGACGAGGCGCCGCGGCACGCGGTCTCGATCCCGTCGTTCGCGATGGGCGTGAGCGATGTGACGCGCGCACAGTATGCCGCGTTCGTGCGCGAGACGGGGCACGCGAGCCCGGTCGGGTGCGGGCGTGACAGCTACAAGTGGGATCTGGACTCCGCGCTGAGCTGGCGGCGGCCGGGGTTCGAGCAGAGCGATCGCGACCCGGTCGTGTGCGTGAGCTGGTACGACGCACAGGCGTACGTGCGCTGGCTCAACGACAAGGTGCGCACGCCGGGCGCGACGCGGAGCGGCGGACCGTATCGGCTCCCGAGCGAGGCCGAGTGGGAGTACGCCGCCCGGAGCGGGACGGAGACTCGGTTCTGGTGGGGAGAGTCCGACAGCGCGGCGCGCGACTACGCCTGGTTCAAAGACAACGCCGGCGGCCGAACGCATCCTGTGAGATCGCGCCCGGCAAACACCTATGGCCTCTTCGACATGGTCGGCGAGGTATGGCAGTGGACGGCCGACTGCTACGCCGAGAGCTACGCCCACGCACCGACGGACGGGCGGCCGGCGCCGGGCGCGCGTGATTGCATGCGCGTCGACCGTGGCGGCAGTTGGCTCTACCCGGCGTGGCTGCTACGACCGGCGACGCGCGAGCGCAATCCGCCGGGGTTTCGAGACCGGATCATGGGGTTTCGCGTGGCCAAGACGATCTGATGGTTGCCGACACCGGGGCCACGTGGACAGCCATCCCACGGATCTTTGCTCCTCATCTTACCAGGGAGAGACGGTGCAGACCAGGCGGACCGGGGACCTGACGCAGCAAGGACCGACGCCGCTGCCCACCGTACGCCGACGGGTGCCGACGACGGCCGCGAGCCGCGTCCTCGGTGTACGGCTTGGCGCGGCGGCGCTCGGCGGGTGTCTGTTGCTCGCGATGCGGCGCGAGGCGCCCGGCGATGCGAGGTACACGCGGCCCGGGCGGATCGTCGCGGCGGCCGATGGCGCGCGGCTCAACATGTACTGCATGGGCAGTGGCTCACCCGCCGTCATCTTCGAATCGGGATGGGAGGACTGGGCGCCGGCGTGGGCGGTCGTCCAGCCGCGGGTCGCCCGGTGGACGCGGGCGTGCAGCTACGACCGCGCCGGTGCCGGGTTCAGCGGCGCCGGTCCGGTGCCGCGGACGAGTGTGCGCATTGCCGACGAGCTCCACAGCGCGCTCCGGTCGGCCCGGATCCAGGGACCATTCATCCTGGTCGGCAACGCATTCGGCGGTGACCCGGCGCGCACCTTTGCCGATCTGTACACGTCGGAGACGGCCGGGCTCGTGCTCGTCGAGGCCGACGCAAGCGACGTCGAGCCCGACTCCCTGCGAGAAGCCGACCACCGGGGCATGGCCAAGTTCCTCGATCGGGTCCGCGAATGCCGCGACTCGATCGCCGCCAGCAGGCCGCTCCCGCTCCTGCCCCCGCGCGCGGGCCAACCGCATCGCACCTGTGCCCAGCAGTTCTTTCGTGGACTGCCGGAGAGCGCGTGGTCGCCGGAGCTCAACGCGGCGTTGCTCCACCTGGCCGAGACCAAGGTGGCGATGTACGACGCGTTCGTGTCGGAGATGGAGCAGACGCCGTGGGACGAGACCTGGCTTCAGCAGCATCGCCGCTTCCTGGGCACCCGTCCGGTCCGGGTCCTGACCACCGGCAACCACGGCGTGGGTCACTTGCCGGCGCCAAACGCGGACGACCCACAGCACCGCGAGTACGAGCACCAGATCGCTCTGGCCCAGGCGCGCTGGTTGGATCTCTCCTCCAACTCGAGGCAGATCTTCACGCCGGCGAGCTCGGAGTACGTGGAATTCGATCGACCCGACGCGGTCGTGAGCGCCATCCGCGAGGTCTATGATCAGAGTCGGTAGCGCGGTCGATGGGCGTGTCGACCCCCGACCTTCACTGTGACCGGTCCCCGCCGCTGGCGACCCGCGACCCGCCGTGCCGGTCGGGGTGCAACAGTCGGCGAAGGCCGGGCTGGTAGTAGCGGCTCGAGATGACGCTGGTCCCGCTGCGGAGGTGCACGACGTACGTGCCCTTGTCGTAGCGCTCGAGCGTCGCGACCGCGCGGACATTGATGATCGCCGAGCGCCGGACGCGGACGAAGCCGTCGCGCCCGGCGAGTCGCTGTGCCACGCGATCCATCGTCGTGCGCATGATGTACGATCGACCGCCGCTGTGGACCCGCACGTAGTTACCGGCGCTCTCGAACCACTCGATCTGCTCGGCTTCGAGCAGCGACAGGCGGTCCCCGTTGCGGACCACGAATCGTTCCGGCCGTGGCAGCGTGGTCGCCTCCGGCGCCGGTCCGCGGTCGGCCAGCAGCCCTTCGAGGCGGTCGGCGAGCGACGCCGTCCGCCGCAGCGACAGCAGCGATGCCGCCCGCTCGAGCGCCTCCCGCAGCCGCACCGGGTCGACCGGCTTGAGCACGTAGTCGAGGGCGTGTACCTCGAACGCCTTGAGCGCGTGGCGATCGTAGGCGGTGACGAAGACGACCAACGGCATCGCGTCGGCCCCGATCTCCTCGATGATCTCGAACGCGGTGGCCCTGCCGAGCTGGATGTCGAGGAGCACCACATCGGGTTGGCGCTCGACGATCGCCGCGATGGCGGCGTCCCGGCCGCCGCACTCTCCGGCGCACGCCACGCCGGGGAGCCGCTCGAGCTGCAGGCGGAGTCCCTCGCGTGCGACCGGCTCGTCGTCCACGATCAGCACGTTCATGCGGACGCGGGGCGATAGGGGATCCGGATCTCGACTCGGGTGCCCGGACACGCGGCGTCCCGCTGCGCAGGGCCGAGCGTCACGGTGGCCTGCGTGCCATAGAGGTGATACAGCCGCGCCCTGGTATTGCGAAGCCCGATGCCCTCGCGCGGCGAGGCGCCGGTCAGGACGCCGGGCCCGTCGTCTTCGAGCGTGACGTGCAGCATGCTGGCGTCGCGGGTCGCCCGGACCGCGATCGTGGTGCGCTTGTCCTCCGACGTGCCGTGCTCGATCGCGTTCTCGACGAGCGGTTGGAGGAGGAAGACCGGCACGCTCGCGTCGAGGGCCGCCGGATCCGCCGTGACGCCCACCGCGAGCTGGTCGCCGAACCGCCCGAGTTGGATGTCGAGGTAATCGCTGAGGAACGCCAATTCCTGTCGCAGCGGTACCTCGTGCGCGTCCTCGTCGAGGCTCCGCCGGAGCAGCGAGGAGAGCCGCAGGAGCATCTGTTGGGCCTTCTCCGGATTCTTGACCACGAAGACCGAAATGGTGTTCAGCGTATTGAAGAGGAAGTGGGGGCGGAGCTGCGAGCGCAGGGTGTCGAGCTTGGACTCGGTCAACTCTGCCCGCAGCGTCTCGGCGCTCATTCGGTAGCGGAGCGTGGTGTACCCGCCCACCACGAGCGAGTAGTAGACCAGTCCCGTGAACAGGTTGAAGACGAAGCCGACGGGGTTGGGAGCCGCCGTCAGTGCCTCCCGGATGCTCATCGCGCCCCGGAGGTGGAGCTCGAGCCGGAACAAGGCGGTATCGAACAGGTTGTGGACGACCGCCAGCGTGAGCCCCGCGGTCGCGTGCGCCACCAGCGGATACGCGATCGGGCGCCGATCGAGTGGCCAGCGACGGAGCGCCGCCACGACGGCCGGCGTGAGCAGCGCCCATGCCCCCCACGTCTGCGCCCCGCTCCAGATATCTCCCGGGATGTCAGCCCCACGACTCCGGGCCAGATCCGCCAAGACCTCTTCGGCGGTGAAGAAGATCCCGGCCGCGAGCGTCGCCAGGGCCACGACTCGGAGGGTGCGCGCGCTGTCGGACCGCATCCGCCAATTATGGCCCGCCCCACTCCGTGCGACAACGTCCAACAGATCACGCCAAAGGCGCAGGAGATCCCATCCGTCGGACCCGCCGGTCCTATCGATTCACCGGCGACGGGCTGCCGCCGAGCGATCCTGCTTACGGGCCGGCCTGCCGCGCGCGAAAGGCGGCAACTTTCGCGCGGTTCCCGCACGTCGAGGCGCTGCAAAAGAGGCGGCGGCGACCCTTCGTGCGGTCGAGAAATAAGAGGGTACAGTTGGAGCCCGCGCAAGACTTGATGCACGACGGATTTTCGCCGGTGACCAGGGCGGCGACTCGCGTCGCAACAATGGCCAGCACGTCATCCACGCTCTCCAGTCGAACGCGCTCGGCGAGGCGTAGGCAGCCATTCTCGGCGATGACCTCCCGAGACGAGGCGCCGCGATGCAAATAGGTGTTCAGGCGGCGGAGCTCGGCGCCATAGTCGGCTTCCGGGTCGAGACGCCAGCGCGTGATCCATGACCTGGCCCAGGTTCGCATATCACGCGCTGCCGTGGCGGCCGCGTCCAAGCGCTTGGCGCTGACGCGGCGCCTCAACCGAGTTGAGGCCGACTCCGTCAGGAGGCCGGCGCGCACGAGCCAATCGAGGAATGAGCGGCCGTCGTGAATCACGTCCACCGGCTCACCCTGCGGTGAGAACGCGGTGTTGACAAAATCGATGGCTGGATGGCCGCCGACGAAAACCGGTTCCATGCTCGGGAAATGTAACCTCATATGCGGCGGTTGACACGTTACCGTGCTCCCATTAAGATCGAGAGCCAGTAACGTTCTTACTGCCGTTTCTCTAGTTACCTTGGGAGATTCGATGATGCTTTCCTTCGCGCGCTGGCCGGCGGCCCTCGCATGCCTCGCCCTGCTCGGGGTCCGGCGTCCCGAGGCCGCGGTCGTCCACTATCGCACGCTTCGCGTCGACGGCGTCGACGTCTTCTATCGGGAAGCAGGGCCCGCCGACGGCCCGACGGTCGTGTTGCTGCACGGGTTCCCCACATCGTCCTCGATGTTCCGCAACCTGATTCCGGCGCTCGCGGACCGATACCACGTCATCGCGCCCGACTATCCCGGTTTCGGCCAGAGCGGTGTGCCTGACCGCGGGCGGTTCCGTTACACCTTCGCGCACTACGCCGAGGTGGTGGACGATCTCCTCGGTCAGCTCGGTGCCACCCGCTACGCGCTGTACGTGCAAGACTACGGCGCGCCCGTCGGGTACCGGCTCGCCCTTCGTCACCCCGAGCGCGTGACGGCGCTGATCGTGCAGAATGGCAATGCGTACGAGGACGGGTTCGGCGACTTCTGGAAGCCGATCAAGGCGTACTGGGCCGACGGGTCCCCGGCGCATCGGAACGCGCTCCGCGCCGGGCTCACGCCGCAGGCCACGAAATCCCAGTACCTCGATGGCGTGCGCGACTCCACGCGCGTCGAGCCTGGCGTCTGGGTGCACGACCAGGCGTTGCTCGATCGTCCTGGCATCGACGAGATCATGCTCGACCTGTTTCGCGACTACGCGACCAACGTCGCGCTCTACCCACGGTTTCAGGCGTTCTTTCGTACGTACCAGCCGCCGACGTTGATCGTCTGGGGGCGGAACGACGCGATCTTTCCCGCCGCTGGCGCCCGCGCGTACCTGCGCGATCTGCCGAAGGCCGAGCTGCACCTGCTCGACACCGGCCACTTCGCGCTCGAAGATCAGGGTGACACGATCGCGGCGTTGACGCGCGCTTTTCTGGCTCGCACGAGCGCGATGCACACCGTTCACCGATGACGGCACGTCACGGCCGCTGTGGGGATCCGGAATAAAACGCTGAGAGAAGACCACGCGTCCCGTGTTACTCGAATTGCTCCACGCAGATCTTCCCAGTCGAGATCCGGACTACCGCCGCCCCGCCGAATGCCCGTCGATCGACTGGAGCAAACTCGACGGTAATGAGATTGCCCGACCTAGAGTAGCGCACGACGCGGAGCGTAGCGGTGTTTCCGTTCGCTTGGACTAGCTTCAACGCTCGCTGTACAAGGCTCGCGCTATCGTCCGGAGGAAGTGATCGCGCAATTCCGAGAGGTAGATTGCTCGCGCTGCGGTCGCGCGGCCGGCCAAGGCTTGACACCGCAAGTACTGCCCCTGCAACGGCAAGGCGCATCAATGCCGGATTCATGTGGGCTCCGTTGGTCGCGGGACAGTATAGAGTTCAGGAAAGCTACAGTTCGAGCGTTCAGCGAAGGCCAGCCGCACGTGTCAACTCATAAGTGGCATCCATAGGCGCGCCCATGAGGCAGCTGTAGGTAGTAAGACGAATCGTACGCTGCGACGATCCCTGGCATGCCCATCTTGGCTACCGCAGCGCTATCGTTGGAATTAGGTCCCGCCATCGCGGGGCACGATAGACGGTGCGCTCGAGCGATGCCCATCCACTCAGTCGGGCGGCCCAACTTGGCGCCTGAATACCTAGCTGACGCATTCAGACGCATCTAGTCGCAGGATCGCGATCGTCGCGATAGCAGTTGCGCCTCCTGGCAGTCCAAGTCCAAGACCGCACGCGCCTCTTCGGTCGCAAAGCTCATTCCCTTCGATGTCGGAGCCAAGCTCGCCTGATGCTGAACTGCCGCGGTCTCGCGGTGAATCTGAATGCTACTGACCACGCTTGGCCTTTTCCGCGACGAGGGCAAGCGTCATGAGCCCGCCATAGCCGTCGGCCGGAGGATCTTGATTTGCCAACACGACGATCGTATACGGAGAGCCCAGCACCAGGTAGAGATGCGTACTGACGCCTGAGAACCCACCACCGTGCCCGACCACTGTGCGACCATAGACATCGGTAATCTCCATGGCATAACCGTACTGGCCCCGATCGGGTACCACATGGCGTGGTTTGATCATCTCCGCGAATGTAGCGGACGTTTCCAACGTCCCGTGCCGAAGTGCCGCGGCGAAACGAACCAGATCATCCGCCGTTGAGATCGCGCCCCCAGCGGGACTACCGATGTCTGCCGCAGCCTCTGTCCAATCGGCACTCGGACCCTGAGGCGTGAATTTCGTGTACGGCGTTACGAGATCCGACCAGGCACGCGGTTGGTTATTGGGATCGCTGTGCGCCATCCTGGCTCGAGCGAAGATGTTCTGGCGGATGTACGCTGGATAATCCTCGCCTGAGACCTTCTCGACGATCGCGCCAGCGAGCGCGAGGCCCGCATTGCTGTATGCCCACTGCGTCCCAGGTGTAAAGAGCGGTGCATCATGGTCGTAGAGAGGTAAGAATTCGGCGGCCCGCGCCACGCCGTTCTTCATCATCTCCGGCGTCCGCCGGGCGAGGAAGTCGCCGAGCCCTCCCGTGTGCGACAGCAGCATTCCGACCGTCACCTGATCGCGCACTAGGGCGTTCGGATAGTCGGGGAAGAATTTGCCGACCGGATCGCCGAACGAGATCTTGCCTTGATCGACGAGTTGGCCGATCGACGCGGCGGTGAACATCTTGCCCAGCGAGCCCAAAGTGAACTGCGTGGATCCCGTAATCGGCGTCTGACGCGAATGGTTCGCGTACCCGGTGGTGGCCTGCACGATCACGTGGGTATCGCGGGCCACTGTGACGATACCGGAGAACAACCCCGCGGCTCCGATACGTGCAACGAGCGCACGTACGTCCTTCCCAAGCGCCGAGTCACTCAAGTCCCGCGGCATCGCCGACTCCGGCGGCACCGTGGGACTCGCCGAGACATGGTCCAATTGTCCAACGTCGTTCGCTTCCAGGTCCAGTAAGACCCACGAGCCCGATTTCGCGCCTACCAGTTCCACCTGCATCCTCTGGGTGGTCGATTCACGAACGCGGGCCACCTGCATTGCGCCGTTACCGGTGCACTCTTCAATCTGAATGGCCGTCCGATATGGCACTGAGGCGCCACGCATGCCGTCGGCCGACAGATGCGCCGTGAGCCATTGCGCGACCTGATTCCGATTCGCATGCTGACACAGCTGAATCCAATCGCTCGCGAGGTGACCCAATGGCGTCTCCGGCAGGGTCACCGATGATGACTGGGCATTGGCCGACGCGCACGGTGTGACGAGGGTGGCGAGTAGCAGCCACGTGCAGCGACGGTCTTTACGCATGGTCATTCAGACATCGTTCCACGACGCGGTCACAGCCGACCGGGTCCTGGAGCGGCTCTTCTTGGCTCACATCCGGCAGGATCAGTAACCGTGCGCCCGGGATGAGCGCCGCCAAACGCTCACTGTGCGAGCGAAGCACGCACTCATCGTGATCGCCGGCGACGACCGTCGTCGGCACGCGAATCGAGCGTAGCGCCGCCGGCGCGATCGCGGGCTCGTGGGTGTACAACTGGCCAAGCGCCGCCTCGAATGTCCGGCAATTGCCGGGTGTCGGAGAAGGGCGCCGGTACTCCGCCGCACCCAAGGCCTCATAGCGGTTGTTGAAAGCGACCGTCTGACTGTCAGGCTTTGTCGTGACATCACCCGAGTGGTCGAAGTGCGCGCCATATGTGACAAGTGCGGCGATGCGACTCGGATGATTGATAGCGAGCAGCAGTCCCGTGATACCCCCATCGCTCCAGCCCACGACGGCGACCTTGGAGACGTGAAACGAGTCAAGAACCGTCAGCGCGTCCGCCGCCAGCAACGTGTACGACAACGGCAGGGACCCGAGCGTGCTCCGGCCATGCCCTCGGATATCCATGACGATGACTTCATGAGATGGCGCGAGCCGCATGACCTCGGACGCCCACACGTCGGAGGTCAGTAGTCCACTGTGGAGCAGGACCACCGGCGTGGCGTTCGAACGGTGGTAGACGGCAGCATAGAGACGCGCACGGCCTGCCACCGGCACGAAAACTACCATGTCGGGTCGCGGCATCGCGGGCGGCTCGGGGAGCGTCAGCCAACGGGGCGACTGTGCAACAAGTTTCGGCGGTGCACATAGAGAGAGGCACGCGGCAACGACGAGTAGGGACGAACCATGCATGATGACGGAATGGGTAGGAGACGTAGTGAGGGTTAGAAACCGCAGATAGCGTCAGGGTTGCTACGATAGCACCGTCAGACTGCAGAATGGCACCAGCGGGGGCAATGCTGTATCGTCCGCGACATTTGCGCGTACAAGGAGAAGTGACCATACAAGACTGACACATGTCGCCCAAAGCATAGTGCTCGGATGCTCTCGATAGCTCGCGTCGTCGCTCTGGTGCAATCGCTCGTCCTCAAGCCCTGTCACGTCCCAGCTGTCGACGGTCGGATTCAGTGCGGTGCGCTGCCAGTGCCAGAAAAACCGGGCTGCGCCGAACGGACGACAGTTGCGTCTCAAGGTGGTGCGACTGATCGCGACTGGACTCCCCACGGCACCCGATCCCCTGTTCATTCTGCTCGGCGGCCCTGGCGTTTCAGTCACCGCTTACGCCTCGAGAACCACGATCCGCTCGGCCGGGCACCGATCCGTGATCTCGCGGAGTACGGCACTCGCGAGCGTGGTCGTGCCCGTGTTGGTCCCGCCCGCAATCAGGATATGCCAGTGGGCATCCACAGCCTGCGCGAGCACGGTCCGCCCGTCCGCCGTCATCACCCGCGCCTCGACGTAAGCGTCGAGCGTATGGATCACGAGCGCGCGCTTCCGAATGTTGAACGCAGGCCCGGCGGACGCGGGCGGGACAAACCCTTGGAGGCGGCTCCCGCCAAAGAGTCGCTCAGGGAGTTCCGCTTGGATCCGTGCAATATCAATCCCGAGGGTTACCTTTTGGCTCGCCGCGACCGCGTTGAGACACTTCTCGCATCGGTCGGCGTCCAACACCGCGTCCACGCAGACTCGGCCGCCCGAGCGAGTGTCACAGCGCAGATAGCCGTCCTGAGGATTTCGATAGATCTCGGTGACATTGGGATCGCCGAGCGCGTGGACGACGGCGGGCCCCAAGTGACGAGCCATGACATCGGCGTAGCGATCGTCAACGCGGGATGCGGAAATGAGAGTCGAGGTGAGAAGAGACATCGATCAGGGCATGTGGTCTGTTCGATGTCCAAGTATCGACTGAACGGCCCGAGCGTGACATCGGGCGCGACCGGAGCGCATCGAACACCATGTATGGTGATTCCCACGGCGCAGGCGGTGACACTTTGTGCAGCGGCGCCGACCGGAGATCCATGCGAGCGCCTACGTCACAGCTCGCCGCGTCGTCGGGTACTTATGGTCGATACCCGGGGGGGAACTGCGCGGGCGGTAGCGCTCCAGCGGCGCTCGACGGCCGGATGTCGTATCCACATGGCGAGAGTTCTCTCCAAATCGAAGACACGCCCCTGATCGGCCAACGGCGCTCGTCGCACGAGGTGAGCCTATTGTCAACACCGGTTGTAAGTGCACGTTTTCACCGGCCGAGATTGCACACTCGGGTGACGGGACGAGCCCGTCAGCGCGTCGTGGCCTCCAGGGCCGCGGTAGTGCGGCGGGTGCGGGGTGGCGGGGCGGTCCGGGGATCACCGGCGCGGCGGAGCGCCGTCGAGAGCTCGGCGTGCTGACGCATGCGGTAGATGTTCCCCCCGATGTTCACGATGTGGCAGTGGTGG
>JAJPIS010000077.1 GCA_021324635.1 Gemmatimonadota bacterium | reverse complement strand
GAGCCGACGACGGGACTCGATCCGCAGGCGCGGCGCCAGGTGTGGGACCTCGTCGAGCGCTTCCGCACGACCGGCCGCACGGTCGTGCTGACGACGCACTACATGGACGAAGCCGAGCGATTGTGCGATCGTGTCGGGATCATGGATCACGGCAAGCTGATCGCGCTCGACACGCCGCGGGCGCTGATCCGTGCGCGATGCGCCGAGCACGTGGTGACCTTCTCGACCCTGCCCGCCGGAGCCATCGATATCGAGAGGCTGCGAGCGATGGAGGGCGTGCTCGATGCCCGACCGGACGATGGCGGCTACCAGCTCGACGTCGCCGAGCTCCATCGCGCCGTGCCCGCGCTGCTCGCCTTCCTGGCCGGCCGAGGGATCGAGTTGAGCGCGTTGGAGACCCATTCGGCGACGCTCGAGGATGTGTTCGTATCGCTGACCGGCCGGCATCTGCGCGATGACTGACGCGACGCTCACCCCGCCCCGCCGGGAGATCCCGGAGGGCCCGCGTCAGCCGGCCGCCCGGCCGCCTGCCCGGCGCCGTGGCTGGCGCGACCGCTCGCTCATCCAGCTCACGCTGGTCCGCTATCGGGAGTTCCTGCGCGAGCCGGAAGCGGTGTTCTGGGTGTTCGTCTTCCCTGTCCTGCTGGCCGGCGGCCTCGGCGTCGCCTTTCGCAATCGGCCGGCGGCGCGCCAACCGGTCGCGGTGCTGTCGACCGCGCCGGGCGCCGCGCAGCTCGCGGCCGCGCTCCGCTCGGACTCGTCGCTCACCGTGCGCGTGCTGGGCGACAGCGAGGCGGCGCGCGCGCTACGCACCGGCGAGGTGGCCCTGGTCGCCGTATCGGCCGGCGCGGGCGCCGTGTCCTATCGGCTCGACGACACGCGCCCCGAGGCGCGCACGGCCCGGCTCCTGGCCGACGGGGTGGTCCAGCGCGCGGCCGGCCGGCGCGATCCGGTCAGCACCCGTGACGAGCAGGTCCGCGAGCGCGGGTCCCGCTACATCGACTTCCTGATCCCGGGGCTCCTCGGCATGAACCTCATGGGGAGCGGCATCTGGGGCATCGGGTTCGCGGTCGTCGACGCACGGAAGAAGAAGCTGCTCAAGCGCCTGATCGCCACGCCGATGCGGCGGGCCGAGTATCTCGCGTCGTTTCTGCTCTCCCGGCTGACGATGCTGTGCTTCGAGGTCGGGACGCTGCTGGGCTTCGGCGTGCTCGTCTTCGGCGTGCCGGCGCGCGGCTCGCTGGCGGCGCTGGTCCTCATCTGCCTCGTCGCGTCGCTCACCTTCGGCGCCATGGGACTCCTGGGCGCCTCGCGGGTCCGCACCGTCGAGGGCGCGTCCGGCCTCATGAACCTGATGATGCTGCCGATGTGGGTTTTCTCCGGCGTCTTCTTCTCATCATCGAACTTCCCCCGCGCGATGCAGCCCTTCATTCAGGCGCTGCCGCTCACCGCCGTGAACAACATGCTCCGCGCCAACCTGTTGCAGGGCGCGGCGCTCGGCACCATGTGGGGCGAGATGGGCATCGCGGCAGCGTGGCTGGTGCTGTGCTTCGTCGTGGCGCTCAAGCTCTTTCGCTGGAAGTGAACCGGCGATACGGCGCCGGCCTCGTCCCCTTTCCCCTTCCCTTCCGCTTCCCCTCCCCTTTCGTCATCGCATCGCTCATGTCCCGACTCGCCCGATCCGCTGCCGTCGCCAGCACCCTGATGGCGTCGGCCGTCGCCGCACAGCCGGCGGCGCCGTCGCACGCCATGCCGCCCGCCCAGGACCAACAGCTCGCGCGCGCGATCTACAAGGAGATGGTCGAGATCAGGTCCGGCTACACGACGGGCGCGACGACACCGGTCGCCGAGGCTGTGGCCCGGCGCCTCCGGGCCGCCGGTTTCGCCGAGCAGGACATCTTCGTGGGCGGGGCGGCGCCGAACAAGATGAACCTCGTCGTCCGCTACCGTGGGACGGGCCGCCGGCGTCCGATTCTCCTCCTCGCGCACACGGACGTCGTGGAGGCGAAGCGCGAGGACTGGAGCATGGACCCGTTCGTGCTGAACGAGCAGGACGGCTACTTCTACGGCCGCGGCACGGGCGACGACAAGGCGCAGGCGGCGATCTGGATCGCCAACCTGATCCGCTACAAGCGCGAGGGATTCAGGCCCGATCGCGACCTCATCGTCGCGCTGACGGCTGACGAGGAGGGAGGTGGCCCGTACAACGGCGTCGACTGGCTGCTCAAGAACAGACGTGACCTGATCGACGCCGAGTATGCGCTGAACGAAGGGGGATGGGGGGAGTCGGTGAACGGGACCAGGCTCTCCAACGACGTGCAGGTCAGCGAGAAATACGTCATCAACTATCGATTCGAGGTGCGCAACAAGGGTGGACACAGCTCGCTGCCGGTCTCGGACAACGCGATCTACCATCTGGCCGGCGCACTCGACCGGCTCTCGCGCTTCGGCTTCCCACTCGAGACGAACGAGGTCACGCGCGCCTACTTCCAGGCGATGTCGGGCATCGAGCACGGGCCGGTGCGGGCCGATCTCGCGGCCGTGGCACATGGCGACACCGCGGCCATGCGGCGGGTCGCTCAACAGTCTACCCCGTGGAACGCGACCCTGCGGACGACGTGCGTCGCCACGATGCTCGAGGGTGGTCACGCGTTGAATGCGCTCCCTCAGCTTGCGGCCGCCGCCGTCAACTGCCGCGTCCTACCTGGCGACAGCGCCGAGTACGTGACCGAGACCCTGCGGCGCGTGGTCGCGGACACGGCCGTGAAGGTGACCATCACGGGCGACCCGCACGGCGCGCCACCGTCGCCCATGCGACAGGACCTTCTGAGCTCGGTCAGCGCGGTCACGACCGAGCTGTGGCCGGGCGTCGCCACCGTGCCGCTCATGGTCATGGGCGCGACGGATGGCAGGTACCTGCGAGCGGCTGGTATTCCGACCTACGGCGTCCAGGGACTCTTCTACGACCGGGGCGACATCCGCTTCCACGGCCGCGACGAGCGACTCGAGGTGCGCTCGTTCTACGAGGGCCAGACGTTCCTGTACGAGCTGGTGAAGCGTCTCGCGGGCTCCCCTCAGACCTGATCGCGCGCCCGCCTGGTGTGCCGCGCGGGCGGCCGGCCCGCGCGGCGCATCATGCTACGGCCCCGACGTGACCGCGGCGGGCGTGACGACCGACTTGGCGTCGAGCTCGCGGCAGACGTAGCCGATCACGTAATCCGGCGCGGTGTCCACCCGCACCTCACCGCTCGCCTGAAGGTCCGCGAGCGCGCTCGCGACGGCCTTCCAGAGGGGCGTGCCTCGGTAGGCTGCGTATGGATTCTTCATCGATCCCATGCTCCCGTGTGCCCGGCCGTGCTCTGCGCGGGTTCAGCGGCTCGAGCTCGGTTCCGAGCGCCGACCGGCACTAGCGGTCGAGCGTCCGTCGGATCTGGTCCCGCGCCGCGATGAGGACGGGGCGCTGCGCGGGGTTCGCCTCGATCATGTCGCCGAGCAGCGCGCCCGCCGAGTCGTCGGACAGGGTGATCACCTCGCCTCCCACGCGACGCCCATTCAAGTGCCGTGAGGCGTCGATCGGCACCACGTTCGTGAGGACGACATCGGTGTCGCCGTACTGCGCCCGTACGGCGACGAAGCGCTTGCCCCGCCGCTCCATGAAGCCGAATCGGAACCCGTCGATATCCGCCGGCCACGCGGGCATGGCGTACCGGCCCCCCTCGTCGCCCTCGAACTCGACTGCGCCGGGGCGGAGTGTGGAGTAATTCAGCTCGAACCCACCTTCGTAGCGAATCGCGTGGCGCATGGCGTGACCCCACTAGACGTTGAGCATCGGGCGTTCGGCGATCGAGTCGTCGAGGTGAACGGTGCCGCACTCCCCCCGATCGATCTGGTGCGTCCACTGACCCGTCCCCCTCCCCCCTCCCCCTCCCCCTCCCGCGCCGCCGCCCCTGCCGTCGACGATGGTGCGCAGGTGCCGGGAGACCACGGCGCAGGGCCAATGCCCCTGCGCCGCTCTCATGTCCGGGCCCGGTGACCAGACCCAGTGACCGGACCCGCGCAGTGCTTTACTTCGTCCGGACCGCCCTGCCGGCAATCGCCGGTGTCGCCCCGGTGGCGCCGACTCCAGCCAGAACCTTCTGCGTGTGCTTGGCCCCGCCCAGGCTCGAGGTGATCTCGATCTGCCTCGCCTCCGGTAGGTCCGCCTTCGGGACACGAATGGTGAGCACACCATTCTCGACGTGGGCGCTGATCTCCTCGCCCTTGACACCCGGCGGCAGTTGGAACCTGCGAATGAACGACCCGTAGCTTCGCTCGGCGAGGTGAAAGCGCCCTTCCTCGGCCTCCCGGCGCTCCTCCGTCCGCTCGCCCCGCACCGTCAACACCCCGTTGGCGGTCGTCACCTCGACATCGCTCTGCGCGATGCCCGGGATTTCGATCGCGAAGAGCAACTGCTGGTCGAGCTCACGGACATCGACGGCCGGGCTCCAGTCACCCCGTCCCGCGTGCCCGAGGCGGAACGCATCCTCGAACAACCTGTCGATCTCGCGTCGCAATCCGAAGACCGGCGCGGTTGGAGTCGTCGTGGCGTACACCATACATGCCTCGCTCTCGTAGGGGCCCCACCCGCAACCGCACCGGACAACCGGGTCCCGATGGCCTCCAGCGTCCTTTCCGTCAACGTAGGTCGGCGGACGCGGTTTGTCAAGCTTCTGTCCAATACACGATCTTGACATCCCGTGCCTGGCCCCGCTAGCATTGACGGATGGCGCGCTCGGCCCGGTCCACGCAGCACCACCACCCGATGCGGGTCGTGACCCGCCGCACCGGGCTGAGCGCCGATCTCTTACGGGCCTGGGAGCGGCGGTACGAGGTCGTTGCGCCGGCACGATCGGCGAGTGGCCGGCGCCTGTACTCCGACGCCGACATCGAGCGACTGCGGCTGCTCTATCGCGCGACGCTGGCGGGCCGGAGCATTGGCCAGGTGGCCGACCTGCCCACGGACGCACTCGCCGCCCTCGTCCGGCGCGACGGGAGCGCCGACGCCGAGGCGGGACGCGGGAGCCCGGGCTCGCCGGCCCCTGACGGCGGCGTACCCCCGTCGGCCAGTGATTTCCTGGACGACGCATTTCGGGCAGTCGCCCGGCTCGATGCGACGGCAGTCGATGCCGTGCTCCGCCGCGCGGTGATCGCGCTCCCCGTCGCGGCGCTCCTGGACACGGTCATCGTCCCGTTACTCGAGCGCGTTGGCACCGGCTGGCGGGAAGGCACGCTGCGTCCTGTGCATGAGCACCTCGCCGGGGCCGTGCTCCGCCGCGTGCTGGAACGCATCGTCGAGAGTGCGAGCTCGCCGTTCGCCACGGCGAACCTCGTGGTCGCGACCCCCACCGGCCAGGTCCACGAGTTTGGCGCACTGCTCGTGGCGGCCGCCGCGGCGGCCGAGGGGTGGCGGGTCACCTACCTCGGCGCCGACCTGCCCGCCGAGGACATCGCTGAGGCCGCGATTCGGACGCGGGCGCGGGGCGTGGCGCTGAGCGTCGTGTACCCGACGGGCGATCCCGCGATCGGCGACGAGATGCGCCGCCTTCGGCAGGCCTTGCCAGAGGATGTCACCGTGCTGGTCGGCGGCGCCGCCGCGACGACGTACGCGTCGTCGCTGCACGAGATCGGCGCCGTGCCGCTCGACAGCCTGAGGGGACTCCGCGCGACACTCGCGTCGCTCCGCCGCTGCCGGCGACGGCCCGGTGAGCCGCCCTGAGTCGGCCCGGTTCCAGCTCCACGCGCCGGGCCGACTACCCCTCGATCTTGTAGATCTCGCGTCGGCCCTGCTCGACGAGGTCGTGATATCCCTTCATGACCCGCTCGAACTCCTTCGCGTCGTCGGACGTGCCCTGGGGCATGCCCATCATGTCCTCGAACGCCTTGAGGCTCGGCACTTCCATCTCCGCGACGACGGTCCAGTATCGCTCAGCGCACAGGTCGGTCATGATGCGCATTTTCGGCATCCCGACTCGCTCGCCGAGCCGTGCCATGCCGGTGAACTTCTCCACCATCGCTCGGACTTTGCCGGGCTTGCAGTACATGATGTCGCGGACGAGGTACATTGGGCGCCTCCGGTCGGTCGAGAGTTGGCGCAGCCTGGGCCTGCACATTGGTCGAGACGGTGCGACGCCGCAAGCGAGCCCCCTCGGTCCCGGCCGCTTCCCCCCGGGGACGCCGTCGCCCCGGAGACCGGGCTCTTGACATGGTGTCGCCTGTCGACAACAATAGGGCGTGGCCAGTCCCGACGATCGGCTTCAGGGCACGCTGGATCTCCTGGTGCTCCGGACGCTCGCGCACGAGCCGCTCCACGGGTGGGCGATCTCGCGCCGCATCCGCGAACGGTCGGGTGATGTGCTTCAGGTCAATCAGGGCTCGCTCTACCCCGCGCTCCACCGACTGGAGCGCGAAGGCTGGCTCACCGCCGAGTGGACGGTGGCCGAAACGGGGCGGCGAGCCAAGGTCTACCGCCTGACGCCGCAGGGCCGGCGCGCCTGCGAGCGCGAGGAGCGCGGCTGGCACGCGTTCGTGGCGGCGGTCTCTCAGGTGCTGAGCCCCGCCTGATGCGCCCGTCGGCTGATCCCCTCGGCCTCCTGCCGCGGCTGCGTCGGATCCGCGCCATTCTCTTCCGGAGCCGCGCCGAACGCGACCTGGACGACGAGATCGAGCTGCACCTCTCGCTCGAAGCCACCGAGCTCGTGCGGCAAGGCCTCGATCCCCAGGCGGCCGCCGTCGTCGCGCGCCGCCGCTTCGGCAGGATCGACATGGTCAAGGATGCGGTCCGCACGATTCGCGGCGGCGAAGCGGTGGACGAGCTCCGTCGCGACCTCGTCTTCGCCGCTCGCGCGCTGCGTCGCCGCCCGGGCTTCGCCGCCGTCGTCGTGCTGACGCTCGTGATCGGCCTCGCCAGCGCGACCACGATCTTCGGGGTCGTCTATGGCGTGCTGTGGGCGCCGCTCCCCTACGGTGAGCCGGACCGCATCGTCACGGTCTCGCAGACCGAGCGTTCACGTGGACGCGAGCAGGGCCCGGCGTCGCTCCCCAACTTTCTCGACTGGCGCGCGCGCTCGCGCTCGTTCAGCGCGCTCGCCGCCATCGAGCCGTTCGGCATGCGCCTCACCACGCCCGAAGGACCCGAGCGCATCCCGGCCTGGCGCGTGACGGAGGGGTTCTTCGATGTTCTGCGCGCCCGGCCGCTCCTCGGACGCACGTTCTCCGCCGACGAATACCAGCGCGGGCGGGCGCGGGTCGTCGTGCTCGACTACCAGACCTGGAGCACGCGCTTCAACGCGGACTCGAGCCTGGTCGGCAAGGTCCTGATCATGAATGACGAGCCCCGCCAGGTGATCGGCGTCATGCCGCCCGGCGTGGAGTTTCCGCCGCGTCCCGGCGTCTGGGTCCCCAAGATTCCCGAGCCCGCCGAGCTGCTGGAGCGCAACGCCGCCTTCTACACCGTCGTTGGACGCCTCGCGCCCGGCGTGACGATCGACGGCGCACGGGCCGACATGAGCCGCCTGGCCGCGGTGCTGGGGCAGGAATATCCCACCGTCGATCGCGATCTCGGGGTCGCCCTCACGCCGCTCCGGACATACCTGGTGGGCAGCGTGCGGGCGCGGCTCCTCGTGCTCTTCGGGTCGGTGGGCCTGCTCCTGCTCCTGACGGGCGCGAACCTCACGACGCTGCTCTTCGCGCGCGCGGTGGAGCGGGAGGGCGAGCTGGCGATTCGCGCGGCACTGGGGGCCGGTCGGTGGCGGATCGCGCGGCAGATCGTGGCCGAGCACCTGCTGCTCGCCGGGGTGGCGTTCGCTCTCAGCCTGGTCGCGGCGTCCGTTGCGCTGCGGGATATCCGCGGCGTGGCCGCCGGGCTCCTCCCGCGCGCCGGCGAGATGCACATCGGATTACCCGCGGTCCTGTTCGCGGCCGTCATCGCCCTCGCCATGGCCCTCGCCCCGCTCCGGCCCCCGCACCGACGCCGACGCGTGCAGCGCACGCTGGTCGTGGCCGAAGTCGCCCTGGCGGTCATCCTCGTCGTCGGTGCGGGGCTGTTCGTCCGGAGTGTGCGCGCGCTCCTGCGCGTCGACCCGGGATTCACGCCCGAGAACGTCCTCGCGATCACGCTGCAAACCGAATCGCTCTACCCGGCTGATTCGCTGCGCGCGCAGTTCGCCCGCACGGTCGAGGCTCGATTCGCGGCCCTCCCGGGGGTCCGGTTCGCCGCCGTCACGACCGCGCTCCCCTTCGGCGGCGACATCGGCCCGGTGCAGTCGTCGTTCGAGATCCGTGACCGGCCGCTCGGCTCGGCGCGGGCACGCCCCACCGTCCGTACGGCGGCCATCTCGCCCGGATATTTCGCGGCGCTCCACATCGGGCTCCGGACCGGACGCGCCTTTCTGCCGACCGACGACGCGACCCATCCCCAGGTCGCCATCGTGAGCGCGGCATTTGCGCGGCAGTACTGGCCCGGGGCGAACCCCGTCGGGCAACAGATCACGGTCAGCTTCGACAGCGGGCCTGTGCTGCGCGAGATCGTGGGCGTGGTCGCCGACGTTCATGACGCGGGACTGGACCGGCCGCCGACGCCCGTCCTGTATCTGCCGTACGCGCAGGCCCCGACCGGTGGCGTCGCGTTCGTGCTCGAGACGGGGTCGTCCCCGCGCGCGCTCCTCGGGCGCGCTCGCCGCGAGCTCGCCACGATCAACGGCTCGATGCCGGTCGCCTCCGTGACGACCCTCGACGAGCTGCTCGCCCAATCGACCGGGCCGGCGCGCACGATCCTCGCCGTCCTCGGCGCCTTTGCCGTCGTCGCCGTCGTGCTCGCCGGCCTCGGCATCTTCGGCGTCATGAGCCACGTGGCACGCGCGCGCACGAAGGAGGTCAGTATCCGGCTCGCCCTCGGTGCCTCGTCGCGCCGGATCCTCGGCCTCGTCCTCGGCGAGGCGGTGGGACTCGCCGGCGTCGGCACGCTGATCGGTGTGCTCGCCGCGCTCGGCCTCGGCCGCTCGATCGGGGCCCTCCTGTACGGCGTGTCGCCGCTCGACCCCGTCGCCCTCACCGCCGGCGTGGCGCTCCTGCTCGCGGTCGCGAGCGTGGCGGCCTACGTCCCGGCACGCCGGGCCGCAGCCGTCGACGCCGTCCGCGCCCTGCGGCAGTAGGCCGGGATCGGGTCAGAGCCCGACGGCGCGAGCGTGCCATCCGGTCGGCCGCACCGGGCCCCCGCTACCGCAGCTTCTCGAACGGGACGTTGAGGATCGGGTACTCCTTCCAGTCCTTGTAGTCGAAGTGCCACCACTCGGCCTCGTAGACCGTGAATCCCTCCGACTCCATGGCCGCGCGGAGCAGGTCCCGATGCCAGCGCTGCACTGACGTGCCGCCGGGATAGGTCGGGAAGGATCGCGGCGACATCTCGTCGTACGTCCCCGGCATCGTGATCGCCTTCCCGGTCCCCAGGTCGTAGAGCGTCAGGTCGACCGCACAGCCGCGATTGTGCCGGGAGCCCTGCGCCGGATCGGCGACGAAGATCTTCCCCGCCGGCGGCGTCGCGTCCCAGAAGATCTTCGTCACGTACCACGGGCGATAGGCATCGTGGATCAGCAGCCCGTAGCCGAGCGGCTCGAGCTTGTGGAGGACCCGGACCAACGCCTCCGCGGCCGGACGCTGGAGCAGCGCTCGGGCCTCCGTGTAGACCGGAGTCCGAAGGAAGTTGCGCGAGGTCGCGTACCGCACGTCGAGATGGATCGCCGGATCCAGTCGCGCCAGGTCGACGAGATCGGGCGCCCGAAAGGGACCCGCCTCCACGGGCGGGCTCGCGCGAAGCGCATCCTCCCGGAGCTGGGCCACCGGCCGCGGAGGCCGCACGGTGTAGCTCCCCGTCTCCGCCACGTAGTCGCGGCGGGGGAGCGCGAGCTGGCCGACCACCATCGTCGCGCCGGCAGCGCCGCGTGCGTGGAGTACAACCGGTGATGGCGTCCCGGCCGCGGAGTACGTGTCGGGTCCACGTCGGGCCAGCGCTTCGGGCTCCCCGCCCTTTTGCGTCACGAACAGCGCGCCCCCGCGCTCGAGCACGATCCACGGATTGGAGTCGGACGGCGGGCCGTAGTCACCGATGAGGGGCATCCACTGGGCCGGCACATCGGGCGGCCGAGGGCCCGGGCGGAGATCCTGCTGCGCGACCCCGCGGGCCAGCGGGGCGACGGACGCCAGCGCGACCGACGTCGCGAGGACGCCGGCCCGGAGCGGGCTCGCGCGGCGAGCGCGCGGGACGGAGAGCGGCATCCGGTGAGATTCGTCCATGTGCGATCGGCTGTCAACGCCGCGCGCCGGGCGGGGATCCCCGCGCCGCCGCTGGAACTTAGCCAAGGAGCGAAGTACTCTCATCCCCATGCAAGCCATCCGCGTGCACCGATTCGGCGGGCCGGAGGTCCTCACGTTGGAGGATGTGCCGGATCCCAGTCCCCAGCCCGGAGAAGTCGTGATCGGCGTCCGGGCGGCCGGCGTCAACCCGTACGACACCTACATGCGCGCGGGGAGCTACGGCGCCAGAAACCCGGCCCTGCCCTACACCCCGGGGTCCGACGCCGCAGGCGTCGTCGAGGCGGTGGGGGCGGGCGTCGCCGATCTCGGGGTCGGGGACCGCGTCTTCACGTCGGGTACGGTCACGGGCGCCTATGCCGCCAAGGCGCGGGCGACGCGCGAGCAGGTCCACCGACTGCCAGACAACGTCACGTTCGCCCAGGGGGCGGGGATCTACGTCCCGTACGCCACGGCGTACCGCTCGCTCTTCCAGTTGGCGCGTGCCCGGCCAGGGGAGCGCGTCCTCGTGCACGGGGCGAGCGGCGGTGTCGGGACCGCCGCCCTCCAGTTCGCGCGGGCCGTGGGCCTCCGCGTCATCGCGACCGCCGGGAGCGAGGAGGGCCTCGACCTCGTGAGGCGGGAAGGCGCCGACGTCGTCGTGAACCATCGGACGCCGGGCTACCACCAGCAGATTCTCGACTCCACCCAGGGCGAGGGCGTCGACGTGGTGCTGGAGATGCTGGCGAACGTGAATCTGGGTCAGGATCTCAAGCTGCTCGCGACGCGCGGCCGGGTCGTGATCGTGGGGAGCCGCGGCGACGCCACGATCACCCCCCGCGATCTCATGACCCGCGAAGCGAGCGTCATGGGTGTCCTCCTCTGGGGGGTGAGCCGGCCCGAGGCGACCGAGATCGGGGCGGCGCTCGGCGCCGGGCTACGGAGCGGGGCGCTCCGTCCGATCGTCGGGGCGGAGTTACCCCTCCGCGCAGCGCCCGAGGCGCACGAGCGGATCATCGGGTCGACGGCGCTCGGGAAGATCGTGCTCGTCCCGTGAGAGCCCGTACCCGCACCGTCACGCGCGACGACACCGAGCAGGCGCGACCAGGCTCGTCGGCGACGGCGACATCGCTCCGCGCCGAACGCAGGGCTCGTTGCCGGGGTCGTTGCCTGAACCCGAGCTGAGCGAAGCACGGCGCCACACGCCCTACGCTCAGCGTCGCTGGTGCCGGTGGGCCACGATGTCAGGCCGTGGGTCGCCGACGAAGCCGTCCCGGTTCGGCATCCGCACGCGCGGGAGCGTCCTGTCGTCGAGTATCGCGTCCGCGGGAAGGATGCCGTTCAGGTGTAGCACGTAGGCGGTGACGGCGTACGTCTGATCCACCGTCAGCGTGCCAGGGCGCTCGTAGGGCATCGCCCGGTGGATGTAGTCCCAGACCGTTGTCGCGTACGGCCAGTAGCTCCCGACCGTCTGGACGGGCTGAGCGCTGGCGAGCGTGCCCTGCCCACCGGCCAATGGTGGATATTCTCCGATGCCCTGGCCACGGTCGCCGTGGCAGCCTGCGCAGTCGGCTCCGTAGAGTCTCTGCCCCTGCGCCGCGGTGCCGCGGCCCGCTGGCAGGCCCGTTCCATCGGGCGCGACCGAGGCGCCCCACGCTCGGATGTCGGCCGGCGTCGCGGCTCTCCCGATCCCCGACGGCGGCGCCTGTGCGACGGCGAACGCCGACAGCAGCGGTACCGCGAGGGCGGCGATAACGGCTGCCCTACTCATGCCGTACGGACCCGTCGCGGTGCACGTACCAGGCCTTGATGCCGTTGTAGTGGTCCGTGCCATTGAGCCCCCGGACCGCCACGACCTCCTCGCGCGTCGGCTGCGTCGCCCCGGTGTCGTCGGTACACCGAGATTGGAGCGTCGCCGTCGCACCATCCCATCGCCAGGCGAGCGAGAAGCGGGTCGCGGCCTTCGGCAGCACCGCGCCCGTCAGTCGCGCGTCCTCCCAGCTCTCCCCTCCGTCGGTCGACACCTCGACGCGCCTGATCGTGCCGCGTCCGGACCACGCCAGGCCCGTGATCTCGTAACATCCCGGCCCCTGGAGCGTCTGCCCGCCCGCGGGTCGAGTGATGACCGACTTGGGGTCCATGAGGAATGTGAACCAGCGCGCCTTCCCATCGGGCATGAGGTCGGTGTAGGACGCCGTTTCATCCCGCGTCATGTACGGTTGGTCGACGACGCGGACGTGGCCGAGCCACTTGATGTTGGTGTTGCCTTCCCAACCCGGCACGATCAGGCGCAACGGGTAGCCCTGCTCGGGTCGGAGAGCCTCCCCATTCTGCCCGTACGCAACCAGCACGTCGTCCAGCGCCTTCTCGAGCGGGAGGCTGCGCGCGTGACGCGAGGCATCGGCTCCCTCGGCCAGCACCCATCTCGCCCGCGGTGACACGCCGGCCTCGCCGAGCAGCGTACGGAGCGGCACGCCAGTCCACTCGCTACAGCTCATGAGGCCGTGACTGCGCTGCGGATCAATGCCCGGCCGTCCGACCTGATCCTCCGACGTGTTACCTGCACACTCGATGAACCGGATCTGCGACTTGCTCGGAAAGCGGCGGAGGTCCTCCATCGTGAACACCAGCGGCCGGTCGACGAGGCCGTCGAGCAGCAACTCGTGGTGCGCCGGGTCGATGTCCGGAACGCCCGACTGATGTCGCTCGAAGTGCAATGCCGACGGTGTGATGATGCCGTAGAGAGCCTGCAATGGGGTGCGGCTCGACGCGGTATCAGGAGTCGCCGTCGGCCGTAGGTATCGCGTCGCGGTCTCGTGCGGAGAGCGCTCGCCGTACGGCCGGCGAGGGGCCCCCAGCCGACGCGGCGGCTCGGTCGCGCCGACGACCAGGGCACCGACCGAGGCGGCGCCACTCGTCAGGAATGAGCGCCGCGTGAGCGCCGGATCGTCAGGGAGGGGAGTCACGTCACCGGGAGGTGGCCATCGCTCGCGGCGCCTCGGGCGCAGACGCGGACAGCTCGCTCACGTCCGCATCATGGAGCAGGTGAAGGGCACGCGCGGTACAGTCCCGATCCGCGGGCAAGGCGGCCGACACGATGGGAGTTCGTGGTGTCCCGCGCCCAGTCGCTCACTCGCCGTGCGCCCGGGTCGCGCCGGCCGCCCCGCCAGCCGGCGCCGAGATGACCGGTAGGACGATCGCCGAGGGGTATCGCGGGCCGTGGTGGATCACGTTGTGCGCCACGAGCGGGTCCTTCTCGTCGTAGTTGTTCCCGCCGGTGTTCAGATTCCGCTCGAAGTGCGGAAAGTTGCTGCTCGAGACCTCGATCCGGATCCGATGGCCGGCCGCGAAGGCGTTGCTCGTCGTGAGCGGGCTGAATGCCACCCGGTAGACACGGCCGGGCTCCATGAACACGGGCTGGTCGTAGCCGTCCCGCCACCGGACGCGCTGGATGCTCTCGTCCAGGTTGTAGGCCCTGCCATCGGGATAGACGTCCAGGAGCTTGACGGTAAGATCGGTGTCCTTCCGGTCGGATGACAGGTAGAGGGTCACCGCGACCGGTCCCGTGATCTCGACTGCCTGCGTCAGCGGCGGCGTGGTGTACACCAGGACATCCGACCGCATCTCGATCCCCGATTGGTCGTAGGCGCCTGCCGGTTCTCGGGCCGAGAGCGCCGAGCGGCTGTAGCAGCACCAGGTTCCGCCGCCGTGCGTCGGCACGGGCGTCATCGGGTCATACGTGAAGTGGTCGGCACCGGCCTTTCCCGGCCGCGCGGTGGTCAAGCGGCCGTCGCCGAGCCGTGTGTTCGCATCCCCATCGCTGTCGAGGTAGTACGTCACCCCGTGCGCGTCCCTGGGCGGCCAACTGTCGTAACTGCGCCACTGGTTGGCGCCCATCAGGTACGCACGCACCCGCGGCTGCGTCGTGGCGCCGTTGTCGGCACCTTTCAGGAAGTGATCGAACCAGTCCTGGACGAGGCGCACGTAGTCGAGCCGCCCGTCGCCCAGGTCCCGTTCTCCGACCACCGTGTGCTCGGTGGCGCCGAGCTGGGAGCAGTGCAGGGTCGGCGCGATGATCATCCGTGAATCGTTGCGGGCAGTCTCGGTTGCCGCGGCCCGCACCTGGTGCTCGAACATGGCCACGTTCGGGCCGATCGAGATGTCGTACCAGGAGTTGATCATGAGCATGGGCGCGCTGTTGTGATCGTCGTCGCTGCCGAACTCCGTCTCCTTCCACCGGGGATCGTTGGGCAGCCGATTGACGAACCGGTCGAAGTCACTGGGGGGCGCGCCGAGCACGTCCATGATCCGATTGATCGGCAGCGTCGACAGTGCCGAGTCGACCTTGGTCGGATTGACCTCGATCTCCGGGTCGAGGTTCCACTGGTGGTGGATCCGGATCATGTCCTCGCGCGAATAGCTCGATGGGAAGATCGGTCGCGCGGGGTTGCCCGCCGACACGTTGTCGTACCAACCGACCCACCCTGCCAGGTGGACTGCCCCGCCGCGATAGAAGTTGCCCATCTCGTTGTACGGGCCGACGTGTCCGATCCCGGCCCCCGAGCCCATCGGCACGACGGCCGCGAGCCCTGGGATGTGAAAGGCGTTGAGCTTGTGCTGCTCCTCGGCACTCGACGAGCATCCGATCGCACCGACCTTGCCGTTCGACCAGGGCTGGCTCGTGATCCACTTGATCGTGTCGAAGCCATCCTCACCGGTGCGGACGAGGAACGTGTAAGTGCCCTCGGAGAAGAAGCGGCCTCGCTCGTACTCCCAGACGACGGCATAGTCGTGCGCCAGGAAGCTCGCGACGAATGGTGCGAAGAGGCTTCCGAAATGATGCGCATCGATCAGGTACGGGATGCGGATCATCACGGTCGGCAGCGCCTGGCGCGGCTTGCCCTTCGGGAACAGGATGAGGTGGTACAGGCGCACGCCGTCCCGCATGGGCACCATCACCATGTCTTCGACGTCGGCGTGGCTGTCGATGTAGGCCTGCGCGGAGTCGACCGCCGAGACCTGCGCCCATGTCCGCGCAGGAGCAGCGCTGAGCCCGGCGACCACGCATCCGGCGGCGGCGATCCGGAGCAGCCGAGTCCGGGGCCTTTCCCAGTGGCGACACACGCGCAGTCCTCCGGACGGTGAGAGGTTGTCGCGGCCAACTTGGACCCGACCCCGAGTGGGCGTCAAGGTCGTATCCGCTGCGCCCGCGGCGCCCCCCTTGCCATGGCCTCCCCCTTGCACCGATGATGTACCGAACCGAAGGCGGAGACGAGTATGGCGGCAGATGGCGATGGGGAGCGCGACCGGCGTGATGCGGACGGCGGCCAGGCGAGCGGCGCCGAGGGCGGGTTCGGCGACAACACGGTGAAGAATCCGGACGAGTGGAAGAGCGGGGACGAGCCGATGACGGGCGCCCAGCGCTCGTACCTCAGGACGCTCTCCGACGAGGCCAAAGAGCCATTCGACGACGGGCTCACCAAGGCCGAGGCATCGAAGCGTATCGACGCGCTCCGTGAACGCCTGGGCCGCGAGTAGGGTCCGGCGCGGGACCGTTGCCACTGCGGCCGGACTGCTGACGGTCCTGGTCGCGGCCGCGGCGTCACGGAACGTGCGTCCCGCGGCCGCCGCTCCGGGCGTCGGAGCCGCCGCCGGCGGCGTGCAGCTCATGATCGTCGGTATCGCGCACCTGGTCAGGAGACGCGACGTCCACAACAACGTGTTCCCGGACAGCCCGCTCTCGCCGAAACGGCAGGAGCAGATCGCGGCGGTCATCGATCACCTCGCCCGATTCCGGCCGACAAAAGTCCTGGTGGAAGCGCCGATGGGCGATTCGTCGTACGTCCACCAGTACCGCGACTTCCTGGCGGGGCGCTACCAGCTGGGGCCTGACGAGGTCTATCAGTTCGGGTTCCGCCTCGCCGCACGGGCGGGTGACAGCACGATCTACCCCATCAACACATTCGGTCCCAGCCTGATCAACGAGACCACCGACAGCGGCAAGCGCAAGGTGGCCTTCCTCGACGCGCAGATGGCCGGTGTGAGCACGCCGGCCTTTGCGGTGCTCCTGGCCCGCGAGGACACGCTCGAGCGGCATGGCACCTATCTCGACCTCCTCCGGTACCTCAATACGGACGCCGCGATTCGCGCGAACGCGTCGGTGTACAGCGTCCTGGACGGGATGGGGCGCGATGTCGACGACGCCGGCGCCGCGTATGTCTCCCAGTGGTACGCGCGGAACTGTTACATATTCAGCAACATCCTGAGCGTCCTCCGCCCCGGCGACCGCGCCGTCGTCATCATCGGACAGGGCCACGAGTATCTGCTTCGGGAGCTGGCTCGGCTGAATCCGACGTTGACCGACGTGGACCCGCTGACGTATCTGAAGTAGCGCGCCGGACGCGCTCCCCCGGGTGCGTCCCGTGCCTCCCTGCTCCACGCCCTCACCAGCGTTCCCGCAGATGCTCCCTACCCGCACACTCGGCACCCGGGGCCTCACCGTCTCCGCGATCGGCCTTGGCTGCATGAGCATGAGCCACGCGTACGGCACCCCGGCGGAGCGCGACGAGCGCGAGTCGATCGCGACGATTCATCGCGCCCTCGAGCTCGGGGTGACCTTCTTCGACACGGCCGAGGCCTACGGGCCCTACGCCAACGAGGAACTGCTCGCGCGGGCACTCGCGGGCGACAGCGCCCGGCGTGACCGCGTGATCATCGCCACCAAGTTCGGCTTCACGTTCGACGCCAGGGGCGCCATCGCCGGAGTGGACAGCCGGCCCGAGCACATCCGCGAGGCGGTCGACGGCTCGCTCCGTCGTCTGGCCACCGACCACATCGATCTCCTGTACCAGCATCGTGTGGACCCCGCCGTGCCGATCGAGGAAGTCGTCGGCACGATGGCGGACCTCGTGCGCGCGGGGAAGGTGCGGTTCCTCGGGCTCTCCGAGGCCGGCGAGCGGACGATCCGCCGCGCCCACGCCGTGCACCCGATCGCTGTCCTTCAGAGCGAGTACTCGCTCTGGGAGCGCAACCTCGAGCCGCGGATCATCCCACTGCTGCGAGAGCTCGGGATCGGGCTCGTTCCCTTTGCCCCGCTGGGTCGCGGGTTCCTCACGGGCGCCGTGAAACGGGCCGAGGAGTACCCGGAGGGCGATTTCCGCCGCGGCGACCCGCGGTACCAGGGTGGGAACTTCGACGCCAACATGCGGGCGGCGACCGCGGTCGGCGAGCTGGCGGCGCGGATGCAGGCGACGCCCGCCCAGATCGCGCTCGCCTGGCTCCTACACAAAGGGACGGACATCGTCCCCATCCCCGGCACCAAGCGCCGCCGCTACCTCGAGGAGAACGTGGCCGCGGCCGCCGTATCGCTCGGTGCCGCCGAGATGGCCGCCCTCGACGCCGCCCTCGCCCCCGGGACCGTCGCCGGGCCGCGCTACAACGAGCGGCAGATGACGATGGTGGATCGCTGACGGGACAGGCAGTCGTCACGCCGGCGCCGTTGTCACGGTGCGGGCGCGCAGGCAGAGGGAGAGGAGGAGCGGATGCCGCCGCTCGTCGTGCCGGACATCTCGGCCGCGGCCGGAACGCTCAGTGCTCGGGGACGCCGGTGAACGAGCCGTTGACCGTGACATTGCGGACCCGGCCGTCGGGATCGAGCGCGAAGAGCAGATCGACGGGCGGAGTGTCGCTCGTGAAGTGCGTCTCCGACTCCGGCGCCAGGATGAAACTCGTGGTGTCCCCGCCGGAGAGGCGGCCCCTGAGCCGATCGCCGTCCCGTCGCAGCGAGAGCCGGATATCGGACGTGATCCGGTAGGTGCCGACATATCGGTCGAGCGTGGCGGGGGTCAGGGTCACGATCCGGCGCTCGTGCGGCATCTCGTACCGCTCGCCGAAGACGATCGCCGCCAGGTCCCGGGTGATGTTGTCGACCGCCGTCCCCTCGCGGTTGCTCAGCACCACCACCAGCACATGCTGGTCCGGGAAGCGGGCGATGTTGCTCACGAACCCGCTGATTTCCCCGTTGTGGTGCGCCATCCGCCGGCCGAAGAGACTGTCGATCGCCCACCCGTACCCGATCGGGCCGTGATGGGCGGTGAACATCTCCTCGAGCGCCGCGCGCGAGACGAGATGTCCGGCGTACAACGCCTCATCCCACACCAGGAGGTCACCGACCGTCGAGTAGAGGGCACCGGCGGAGTACGCCACCGACGGGTCGATGGGTGGCGCATTGCGGAGGGTCGCCCCCTCCCTGGCGTAGCCCCGCGCGCGACGCGGCAGGATCAGCGCCTGGTGGTCGACCCCGGTGTGCGTGAGCCCGAGCGGTGCGAGGATCGCGTCGTGCAGGAAGCGCTCGTACGACAGCCCGGACGCCCGCTCGATGATGATGCCGAGGAGCACGTAGCCCGCGTTGCTGTACTCGAAGCGCGATCCTGGCCGAAAGCGCAACGGGCGGTCGCGAAAGCGGGCGACCAGTTGCTCCGGGGTCGCCGGCACGCTCTGGGTCCGCTCGAAGCCCGGGACGTCCGTGTAGTCCGGGATCCCCGCCGTGTGGAGCAACAGTTCCTGGATCGTGACCGGACCCCAGGCGGGCGGGCAGCGCGGGACGTAGCGGCAGATCGGGTCCGACAGCCGGAGCTTGCCCCGGTCCTGAAGGATCAGGATCGCCATGGCCGTGAACTGCTTGGTCATCGAGCCGATCCGGAACTCCGTCTCCGGTCCACTCGGGATGTCCCACTCGACGTCCGCCTGCCCGTACCCCGCCTGGACGATGGCATGCCCGTCACGGGCCACCAGGACCGAGCCGCTGAAGCGACCGAACGTCGTCAGCGCCTGCATGTACTGGCCAATGCGTGATGCGACCGAATCCTGGGCCGCGACGCTCGCGAGTGGAACCGCGCAGACACTGGCGGCCGCGAGTGCGAGCCGTGACATCACCCGAACCGATAGCCGCGAACGCAGGAAACGCATCGTCTCCGAAGACTGGGGTCGATCGATCACGCGGCGCACGGCCGCGGGGCGACGCGGAAGGGTGCACGCGCCGGCTCCGCCCGGGCAAGGGGTCGCCCGATCGGGCGCGCGTCGCGGGTGGGTAGCCGTTGACAGCGCCAGCCTCCGACCCGTAAATAGAGACGCATCATCGGCGGGATACTGGAGTGGTACACCGCTCTGGTCGCCCACATCTTCGACCGAGGGGAAGGGGTCATGCGCGAGTGGATGTCCGTGCTGGTCATCGCCAGCCTGGCGGTGGTTGCTCCCCTCGCCGGCGCCCAGGGGGCGCGCGCGCGGACCCCCGCGGCCACGCTGCACGACTACTCCGCGCCGCCCGGCGCGCCCTACACGGCGGAGAACGTGACCGTTCCCACGCCCATGGGTCACACCCTCGCCGGGACGCTCACCCTGCCGGCCGGCGCCGGGCGCGCCCACCCCGTCCCGGCGATCGTCACGATCACCGGGACCGGACCGCAGGACCGCGATGAGTACCTCGGCCTCGAGGGCTATCGGCCGTTCCGGCAGCTCGCCGACTCTCTGGGCCGCCGCGGGATCGCCGTGCTGCGCATGGATGACCGGGGCGTCGGCCAGTCCAAGGGCACGTTCAAGGGAACCACGGACGAAGGCTTCGCGGCCGACATCCGCGCCGGGCTCGCCTACCTGCGGACCCGCCCGGAGATCGACGCCACCCGGCTGGGGCTGATCGGCCACAGCGAGGGGGCGATCACCGCCCCGATGGTGGCGGAGCAGGAGCCGGCGCTCCGGGCGATCGTGCTCCTGGCCGGCGTCGCCCGGTCGCTGCGCGAGACGCTGACCTATCAGATCTCGAACGAGATCCAGCACAACGCCAAGCTCACGCCGCACCAGAAGGATTCGGCGCTCGCGACCGTGCCGAAGACGGTCGACTCGCTCCAGGCGGGGGATCCGTGGATGACCTTCCTCCTGACGCACGACTTCGGCGCCGACCAGCGGCGCGTCGCCACGCCGGCGGTGCTGATCCTGACCGGGGCCAACGACCAGCAGGCGGATCCCAAGCAGGTCGAGGCGATGGCGGCCAACTTCCGGGCGGCGGGGAACCGGGACGTCACGGCCCACGTCGTGCCGGGCGTGAACCACCTCTTCGTGCGCGATGCCGACGGGTATCCCGGCAACTACACACGGCTGCCGAAGCCGGTCAGGATGGAGCCGGCGGTCGTCGGCATCGTCGTCGACTGGCTCGTGCAGCGTCTTCGCCAGGGCTAGGACGATGTCGATGCGATCGATCGTGTGGGCGGTGGCGGCCGGGATCGGCGCGACGGCCCTGCCCCTGCCCCCGTCCCTCGGCGCGCAGGCGACGGCCGGGCCGGCGGCCACCGCGCCCGCCGCCGCGCCGGCACCGGCCACGGCCTTCGACGCCTATGTCCAACGGGGGATGCACGACTGGCACGTGCCGGGGCTCGCCGTCGCCGTGGTCAAGGACGACTCGGTCGTCTTCCAGAAGGCGTACGGCGTGCAGAACATCACGACCGGCGCGCCCGTCGACATCCACACGCGGTTCGCCATTGGCTCGACGACCAAGGCCATGACCGTGATGGCGCTCGGTATGCTCGTCGACGAGGGGAAGCTGCACTGGGACGACCGGGTCATCGATCATCTGCCGTCGTTCCGGCTCTCCGACCCGTATGTCACCCGCGATGTCAGGATCCGCGACCTCCTCACCCACCGCACGGGACTGGGTGGCGAGGGTGACCTCCTCTGGATCATGCCCGATCTCTCGGAGGCGGAGATCGTGCGCCGCATGCGCTACCTCAAGCCCGATGTGCCGTTTCGCTCGCAGTTCATCTACAACAACATCATGTACCAGGTCGCGGGCGATGTGGTGGCGGCCGTGTCCGGGATGCCGTGGGAGCAATTCCTGACCGAGCGGATCTGGATCCCGCTCGGCATGCGCGAGACGATTCCGACCGTCGCCCGCGCGATCGGACAGCCCAACGTCGTCTCGCCCCACGATCTGGTGCACGATTCGGTGCGCGTGATCCCGGTGCAGAGCACCGACCAGGTCAAGGCCGCGGGCTCCGTGTACTCGAGCATCGCCGACATGACCCGGTGGGTCCAGTTCCTCCTCGACAGCGGACGCGTCGGCGGTCGGCGGCTCGTGAGCGACTCGGTCTTTCGCGAGATCTTCACGCCCGAGATCCGTGCGCCGCGGGAGCTGTACCCGGCGCTCGAGCTCTCCCGACCGCACTTCTTCACCTACGGGCTCGGCTTCTTTCTCCAGGACTACGCCGGCTACGAGCTCGCGATGCACACCGGGAGCATCGACGGGCTCTGCGCGCTCATCGCGCTCGTTCCGGAGCGGCATCTCGGGTTCTACGTGCTCGAGAACGTCGACCACGCCGAGCTCCGGCACGCGCTCATGTACCGCGCGATCGATACGTGGCTGGGCACCGGCACGCGGGACTGGAGCGCCGAGCTTCGGGGGCTCCTGACGGCCCGGACCGCCTCGGCCGCGCCCGGCCGCCGCGCGTCGCGCGCGGCTGGCGAGCGCCCGGGGCGCGCGGCGCGCGCGGGGCGCGATTCGGCGCCGGCGTCGCTCCCGCTCGAGCGGTACGCCGGCACGTACGTCGACTCGACCTTCGGCGACGTGCGGATCACCCTCGCCTCGGGCGCCCTGCACCTGGCGTACCTGTCGAGTGAGGCCGCGCTCGCGCACGAGCGCTCCGACATCTTCCGTGCCCACGAGGCCACGCGCAAGTATCTCGACTCGGCGGCCGTGACCTTCCTCCCCGACGGCACCGGCGGCGTCCGCGCCCTCCGCTTCTTCGACATCACCTTCGATCGCGTTCCGCCGGGCCCGACCGGGCCGTCGGTCTCCTCGGCAGCGTCGGGCGGGACGACGGGACCGGACACACCGGGAGCGGCCGTCATCCGCCGGATGCACGACCGGTACGCGTCGAGCTGGTACTCGACCCTGTCCTTCACCGAGCGCGCCGAGCAGCGTGCGCCGGACGGGACCCTCACCACCGCGACCTGGTGGGAGGAAGCCAAGCTGCCCGGGCGCCTGCGAATCGACGTCGGCGTGCCGGCATCGGACACCGTGCACCCCCGGCGGACCATCGTGTACGCCGGCGACAGCGTGTACGTGAAGGACTCGGCCGGTGTCGTTCACCGGGCGAAGAGCCTGAATCTGCTGCTCGTGCTCGGGTTCGACGTCTACCGTCAGCCGGTGGAGCGCACCATCGCCCAGCTCACGGCCGAAGGGTTCGACCTGTCGCGCGTCCACGAGGGAGTCTGGCACGGGCGCCCGGTGGAGATCGTCGGGGCCGCCGCCGGGGACAGCACCTCCAAGCAGTTCTGGATCGACCGCGGGCGCGATGTCTTCGTGCGGTTGCTCGAGCCGCCGAGCCCCGGGCTCGGTGGGGCGAGCGACGCGTGGTTCGATCGGTACCGGCCGCTCGCCGGCGGGTGGATCGCGGTCGAGGTCGGCGTCGCGGACAAGGGCGTCGTCCGGCTGCACGAGATCTACTCGAATGTGAAGGCCAACGTGCCGCTCCCCGACGCCTGGTTCGACCCCACGCGCCTGCGCTAGGGGTCGCGGGCGCGTCCCGGATTCCGGGACAGAGCAGCGCCACGCGGGACGCCGCCGCCGGGCATCCCGGGTGGGCGCTTGCGCTCACCTGGTATACCGCTAGCGTATACCGCCGGCCGTTCCATCGCGTGGGCCTGTCTCGGGGCCGTGGACCGGCCGGCCCGAGCCACTGCTGAACCACAGGAGCACTTCACCAATGTCTCACGTTGCGGGGAGGACGATCAGGTGCACTCACATTTGATGCCAGTGAGTCCGCGCCAGGGAGCCCGGATCCGGCGCGGACGTGGCCTCCGCTGGCTGGTCGTGTTGCCGCTGGTGGCCGCTCCGATCGGAGCCCGACCGGGTGCTGCCCAGGCACCGACTCAGCAGGAGGGCCGCATCTCGGGCCGGGTCGTGGACGCCCAGGAGCGCGCACCGATCGCGGCCGCCGCCGTGCTCGTGACCGGGACCACCGTCGGGCAGAACACCACCGACAGCGGGACCTTCTCGCTGCGGCCGCCGGCCGACGCCAGGACCCTCACCGTGCGGCGGATCGGGTATCTCGCGCAGACCGTCCCGCTGGTCGCCGGCCAGACGACCTACACGATCGCCCTTCAGAAGGACGTGCTCCGGCTGGAAGCGCAGGTCGTCACCGGCGTGGCGACGACCGTGTCCTCGCGGAGCTCCGGGAACGCCGTCGCGGTCGTGACCTCGCAGCAGGTGAACGAAGTCCCCGCGCCGACGATCGAGAACGCGATCCAGGGAGAGATCCCGGGCGCGCTCATCGAGCAGAACAACGGCGGCTCGCCGGGCGGCGGGATGCAGATCCAGATCCGTGGCGTCACCTCGATCAACGCCAATGCATCGCCGCTCTACGTGATCGACGGCGTGATCGTGGACAACGACGTGCAGCTGCCGGGGAACAACGCCCTCACCTTCTCGACCGCCGGCGGCGTCCAGCCGGACGTCTCCGACCTCGGGGTGAACCGGATCGCGGACTTCAACCCGGACGACATCGAGTCGATCGAGGTGCTGAAGGGCGCGTCCGCGTCGGCCATCTATGGGTCGAAGGCCTCCGCCGGGGTCGTGATCATCACGTCGAAGCGGGGGAAAGCCGGCCGAGCCGCCTGGAACATCTCGCAGAAGGTCGGCCACTTCAGCGACTCGAAGACGCTCCCGATCCGGACCTTTCCGACGTTGCAGAGCGCCCAGCTCTGGTACGCGAACGACGTCAAGGGCGGGGCCGACACCGGGCCGGCGCTGGCCGCCGACAACGCCTTCATCCAGGGGATCTACGCCGGCCCGCAGGACTACCAGTCCCAGCTCTTCGGCAACCGGGAGGCCTCGTACGAGACGGACGTGAGCGTCAGCGGCACACAGGGCCAGACGCAGTACTACCTGTCGGGGCTCTCGAAGTACGACAATGGCACGCTGCTCAATACCGGCTACAACAAGCAGTCGGTGCGCTCCAACACGACCCAGCAGTTCTCGAGCGCGCTGTCGGCGACCGCGAACCTCTTCTACGCGCACTCGCTCGCGCGCCGGGGGATCACGGGCAACGACAACAACGGCATCAGCCCGTACGACGTGTTCTCCTACACGCCGCAATTCATGAACCTGAACCATCGGAACCCCGATGGCTCGTGGGCGAAGAACTACTTCGGCAACGCGAATCCCTTTGCCGACGCCCTGGAGATCGCGACCCCGGAGACCACTCAGCGGTTCGTCGGGGGCGGCAACATCAACTGGACGGCCTTCAAGACCGAGCACCAGTCGCTCCAGCTCAATCTCGTCGGTGGCGCGGACATCGCCCACGTCCGCGATGACCTCTTTGCGCCCTCGAACATCCAGTTCGAGCTGGCGCAGGCGCTTCCGGGTGTCTCGACGACGCAGACGACCGACAACCAGTACATCAACTACTCGATCAACCTGATCCACCACTACACCGGGCTCGGTTGGCTCGACGCCACGACGTCGGCCGGCTTCGTGCGCGAGCGCCGGGACTTCGTCAACCCGGAGACGGTGTCCCAGAATCTGCTGGCCGGTCTCAACAACCCATCGACCGGCACGGTGCAGACGAACTTCTACACCCGCTCGGCGCAGCGCGACCAGTCCCTGTACTTCCAGGAGCAGATCCTGACGCTCAAGGAACGCCTGTCGTTCACCGCCGGGGTCACCGCCGAGCGCACGACCAACGACGGCGACATCAAGAAGTTTTACGCCTATCCGCGCTACGCGGCCGCCTACCGCATCCCGCAGTTCGTGGGCTTCCTCGACGAGCTCAAGGTGCGAGCCGCGGTCGGGTCCTCGGGGACCCAGCCCCTCTACGGCGTGCGCTATACGCCGCTGACCACGACCGTCGACGGCGGGCGCCCCGGTCTCATGGACTCCTCCAGCGTCGGCTTCGCGAACGTCAAGCCCGAGTCGGAGACGGAGATCGAGACGGGGTTCGATGCCACGCTCTTCCACTCCCGCGCGCAGCTCACGGCGACGATCTACCAGAAGCGCATCACCAACCTGCTGCTCCAGGCCGGCGTCAGCTCGTCGCGCGGCTACTCGACGCAGTGGCTGAACGGCGGTGAGTTCACGAACCAGGGGGTCGAGCTCTCGCTCGCCGCCACGCCGGTCCAGCTCCGCAACGGGCTCACCTGGGTGAGCACGATCAGCTTCTTCCGGAACTACAGCGTCGTCAACGCGCTCCCCGTGCCCAATTTCCCGGTGTCCGGGGTCAACTACATCGCGGTCGGCCGCTCGATCACCGACATCGTGAACTTCGCCCAGAGCGACCCCAACGGGCAGCCGCATCAACAGGGCGACGTCTTGCCGTCGTTCGTGGTGAACGGGACCGAGGAGCTCAATTGGGGGCCGTTCCGCGTATCCGGGTCCGTCCAGTGGAACCGGGGGGGCAACCTCGAGAACCAGAACGACATCTACTACGATTTCGGCACGCTCTGGGCCGACTCCGCCCAGGCGGCGGCGTTCGCCAAGGGCTTCAACGCCAACCAGAACAACTGGATCGAGCCCGCCGGGTTCGTGAAGCTGCGCACGCTGTCGCTGAGCTACACGATCCCCGGCCGGTGGCTCAACCGAGTGGCCGGCGGTCGGGTGACGAGCGCCCGCCTGTCGCTCGTCGGCCGGAACCTGGCGCAGTGGTACTCCACGCGCTACAACGGCCTCGATCCGGAGTCCAGTGTCGTCGGCAACCAGAACATCGTGCGCGCCATTCAGACGACGCCCTACCCGCCGGCGCGCAGCTACTTCCTCTCCCTGGACCTGGGCCTCTGATGAACCGGACACTTGCAACCGCGCACGCGCTCCCCGGCCGGTCCGGCCGGCTATCGCGCCGCTGGCATGCCAGGGCCGCCCTGAGCGTCGCCGCGATCGCCACCACGGCGGCATGTTCGGATACCGCGGTTCCGTTCTTCGACGCCCCGACGACGGTCCCGACCTCCACGACCGGCGTGCAGAACGCGGTCACCGGTCTCTTCTCCGGTGCCCGCACCGACGTGACCGAGTACGTTCGGCTGGCCGGATCCTACGGCCGAGACATGCTCTGGTTCATCTCGGCGGCCCCGGTCGAGGTGACCATCGCCGGGGGACTGACTCCCGTGAGCCCCGGCAACTTCGCCTTCAACAATGCCTGGGACAACGAGTATCGGCAGGCCAAGGAGGCCAATACGATCGTCGCCAGCCTGGCGAAGGTGCCGGCCTATTCGCCGGCCCAGGCGGCGGCGATCACGGGGGTCGTGCAGACGGTCAAGGCACTCATGTTCATGATGCTGGCCGAGACGCGCGACACGCTGGGCATCCCCCTGTACACGATCGTGAACAATCCGGCGGCCGCGCCCTACTGCAACAAGGACGTCTGGGCCTACATCGTCGCCCTGCTCGACTCCGCGAATACCAGCCTCAACGCGGCCGGGCCGATCCCACTCCCGGTCGTCCTGCCCCCCGGCTTTGCGGCGGTGGGGCAGACCGCCAGCCCGAGCACGGCGCAGGGATCGTTCGCCGCGTTCAATCGCGCGCTGGCCGGCAAGGCGGGGCTCGAGCTGGCGTATGCGATCGCGCGCAACAGTGTGAGCACCCACCCCACACCGACGTCGCCCGGCAATCCGGACGTCAATGCCCTCACCCGCGCCGACAGCGCCCTCACCCACTCGGCGCTGTACAACCCGGCGGTCATCGCGCCTCCGGTCGCCGGGCCCTTCCCGCTCGACGCGTTCGGGGTCTACCACAACTTCAGCGGCCAGGCGGGCGACCAGCAGAACGGCGTGTTCACCGCCTACTTCAACTTCGACGCGCTCTGGGACCTTCAGAACGATGTCGACACGCTGAACGATCTGCGGTGGAAGAACAAGTTCGTCCCCGATCTCAACCCGGTGCAGGTCGCGCAGTACGCCGGCGTCTCCGATGCCAGGAACTACCTCCCCTACTCGACCGTCTCGAGCCCGATCCCGATCGTCCGGGCCGAGGAGCTCGCGCTCGTGCGGGCGCAGATCCGGCTCGGGCTGGGTGATCTGGCCGGGGCGACGGCGCTCATCAACCTGGTGCACCAGCAGGCCGGCGGGTTCACGACCCCGCTCACGATCCCACAGACGTACACCGCCGTCCGTGACTCGCTCCTCAAGGAGCAGCGGATCTCGACGGTCGAGGAGGCGAGCGGCGACCGGATGATCGCCCTGCGGATGTACCACCTGGAGGCGGTCGCCGACACGACCTGGCAGGCACGGTCGGGGCCGGACGCGGTGGTCGTGGCCGGGTTGGGTGGTCCGAGCGTCGTGACCGATTATCACACGACGGTGTCACCGATCCCCGTCAACGAGTACACCGCGCGGGGCGGCGCGTACGTCCCGCAGTGCCCGTGACCGCGGCGGCGCGCGGCGTGGCGAGGCTGGCGCTCGTGGCCAGCCTCGCCGCGCCCGCGGCGGTCCGTGCCCAGCAGCCGCCGGGCCCGCCGGCCGGGTACGTCAGGCAGGACTCGATGATCGCGATGCGGGACGGCGTCCGCCTCCACATCGTGATCTATGCGCCGAGCGACGCCCAGGCGCCCCTGCCGATCATGTTCCTGCGCACGCCATACAGTGCCGACGGCGGCACCCGATGGTTCGCGAACTACCTTCGGGAGCTGGCCGATGACAGATACATCTTCGTCTTCGAGGACATCCGCGGCCGCTACAAGTCGGAAGGCCAGTTCGTCATGATGCGCGCGCCGCGCGACCGCAAGGACCCCGGCGCGATCGACGAGAGCACCGACGCCTACGATACGATCGACTGGCTGGTCAAGCATGTGCCCAACAACAACGGGCGCGTCGGGATGCTCGGCATCTCCTACGACGGCTGGACGACGGTGATGGCGATGCTGGACCCGCATCCCGCGCTCAAGGCCGTCTCGCCGCAGGCATCCCCCATCGACATGTTCCTCGGCGACGATTTCCATCACAACGGCGCGTTCCGGCTCAGCTACGGCTTCGAGTACGCGGTGCGCATGGAGACCAACAAGCAACAGAAGCCATTCGAGTTCGACCGCTACGACACCTACGACTGGTACCTCCGTCTGGGTGCCCTCAGCAACGTCAATCGGACGTATCTCCACGGCACGATCCCGACCTGGAACGACTTCGTCGCGCACCCGAACTACGACGCGTTCTGGCAGCGGCAGACGGCGCTCCCGTACCTCGATCACGTGAACGTTCCGACGCTGAACGTCGCCGGCTGGTGGGACCAGGAGGACTTCTACGGCCCGATCACCATCTACGAGGCGCTCGAGAAGTACGACACCGCGCACAAGAACTTTCTCGTCGTCGGACCATGGTACCACGGCGGGTGGGGGTTCGAGCGCGAGGGAGCGAAGCTCGGGGACATCGACTTTGGCGTGCCCACCGCCGCCGAGTTCCGGAAGGACATCATGGTCCCCTTCTTCGCCTACTACCTCAAGGACCGCGGCCCGGGACATTTCCCGGAGGCGGTCACCTTCGAGGCCGGGAGCAACACGTGGCGGCACTTCGATAGCTGGCCGCCCAGAGCGGGCGTCACGCAGGAGCGCCTCTACTTTCAGCCGGGCGGGGGCGCGGCGTTCGAGCGACCCGCGGCGGCGACGGCGGCACACGACAGTGGGTTCGACAGCTACGTCTCGGATCCTCGGCACCCGGTGCCGTACCGCCGGCGCCCGATCCCGCCCACGTACTATCCCGGCGGCTCCGGCTGGCCCACCTGGCTGGTGCAGGACCAGCGCTTCGTCGACGGCCGGCCCGACGTCCTGACCTACGAGACGGCACCACTCGACCACGATGTGACGCTCGCCGGCGCGATCACCGCCCACCTGTTCGCCGCCACGACCGGATCCGATGCCGACTGGGTCGTCAAGCTGATCGACGTCTACCCCGACACGATGCCGACCGGCCAGCCGGCGTCGTTCGGCGGATACGAGCTCATGGTCGCGAACGACGTCTTTCGGGGCCGCTTTCGGCAGAGTTTCACGACGCCCCACCCGATCACGCCCAACCAGGTCGAGGAGTACCGGATCGACCTGCACACGCAGGACTATCGCTTCCGGACGGGGCACCGGATCATGGTGCAGGTCCAGAGCACCTGGTTCCCCATCATCGACCGGAACCCGCAGACGTTCGTGCCCAGCATCTTCGCCGCGACCGACGCCGACTTCCGGAGCGCTCGCCAGCGGATCTATCGGAGCGGCCCGTACGCATCCTACCTCGACTTCCCCGTCGAGACCGGGCCGACGACCCAGTGAGCGCGACCGCCCGAGTGTTGCTGTTGATCACGCTCCTGCCCGATTGCCATTGCCGCCGGTGATCACGCTCCTGCCCCATTACCATTGCCGTTCCCGGTGATCACGCCGATCGCGAAGCGACCGGCGTGATCACCATCCAATACCCCCTATTCCTTTGGCGTCCGCGGGACGCGAGGAGAGCCTGGTGAGCAAGGCACGACGCCCGATCGAGATCCTCGCGCTGGCCGCGCTGGCGGCCCCGCTCGCGCCGCTCGCGCCGTTCGCCCACGTCGAGGCGCAGCACCCCAAGGTTCTCGTCATCTACGACATGGAGGGCATCTCGGGCGTCATCCGTCCGCCGTACGAGCGCTACGGAGCCCCCGAGTACCCGATGGGCCGTGAGGCGCTGACCGCCGACGTCAATGCGGCGATCCGCGGACTCAAGGCGGGCGGCGCGGGGCCGATCTGGGTCGAGGATGGACACGGGTCCGGCAACAGCAACGAGCCCGACATCCTCGTCGACAAAATGGACCGGAACGCGAGCTTCGAGTTCCGCACGCGTCGCTACGATCCATACTCCACCGGGATCGACGGCTCGATCGACGCCATCGTGTGCATCGGGATGCACGCCCGCGCCCGGACGCGCGGGTTCATGGCGCACACCTTCACGTTCGACGTGGCATGGAACGTCAACGGCGTCGATCTCACCGAGACCCACATCGTCGCCCTCTCGGCGGCCCGGTGGGGGATTCCGGTCATCATGGTGTCGGGAGACAACGTGCTGAAGGACCAGTTGACCGCCGACTTCCCCGAGTTGGAGTACGCGGTCGTGAAGGAGGCGAAGGGGGTGAGCGCGGCCGATGCCGTCCCCCGGCCCGAGGCCGATCAGCGGATCGAGACAGCGGCGCGGACCGCCATGCAGAAGTTTCTGGCTGGGAAGTTCCGGCCGTACTACCTCCCCGGCCCGTACGATTTCCGGCTCTCGTTCCGAACCGCCGAGGAGGGGCGCATGGCGGCGGGCACCCGCGGTGTGGCGGAGGATGGTCCGCTGGGCGTGCGCTTCGGCACTCCGACCTACATCGATGGCTACACCATCGCGACCGACGTCATCGGGCATGCGTTGAACCCGCTGCCGCTGCTGATCCGGGTCGTCACCCACCAGCCCGGCGGGGACGCGATCATGAAGCAGTGGGAGGATCTCATCTGGAAGCAGATCGATCCCGACAGCCTCCCGGCGTGGTCCCTCCCGCCGGCCTCTCCGGCGACCGCGCAAGGGAAGCGCTACTACGGCGACCAGTGATCCAGGACCGTGCTCACGGCGCCGGCGTGCTCGCGCCGGAAGCGGGAGCGGGGCCCGCCGCCGCTGATCCCACGGACCCGGCGGCGGCACCCGCCCCCGGTACCCCTGCCGAGGCAACGTTGGGGCACTTTGCCCCATATTTCCTCGCCCGCTAGCTTCGACCGTGCGCGCCGCCGGACCCCTCGGCGGGCCGTCCACCCGATACTGACGGGATATCGCGACACGTGCGACGTTCGACAGTTGGTTGGTTCCTGTTCGCCGCCGGACTGGCCGGCGCAACCCTGCCCGTGCGCGCCCGCGCGCAGGACACCTCCGGCGTCGGTGTCGCCGGCGGTGGCGTCGGCGCTCAGTGGGCGCGTCGGGCATCGGCGGCGCAGGCCGACCAGCCGCGCTGGATCACGCCGCTCGTGACGACGACACCGCGGCTCGAGCAGGAGTTCCGTTACGACGGTGTGTGGCGCACCGTGCCGGCGGGGACCGAGACCACTGTGATCGGGAATGGCAAGGGATTGGAGCTGATCCCGGTCGCCCCCGTGGAGCTGATCGTGGGCGTACCGTCCTATACCGTGCACCGTACGCCACGCTCGCCCGATGGCTGGGGCGACTGGCCGCTCCTCCTCAAGTACCGCTTCCTCGCCGGCAACGAGACGCACGGCAACGACATTCTCACCGGATTCCTCGGGCTGACGGTTCCCACGGGTGGGAAGGCCAATGGCAGTCGCCACGCGATCCTCACGCCGGCGCTCGCCGGCGGCAAGGGGTGGGGCGCCGTCGATGTGCAGACGACGGTCGGCGTGAACATCCCGAGCGGCAACACCGCCGGGCTGGGGCATCCGATCCTGTACAACATCGCCGCCCAGTACCACGTCGCGCGCTTCCTCTGGCCCCAGGTCGAGGCGAATGGGACCTCCTGGCGCGATGGGACGAACCGTGGCCGGACCCAACTGTTCATCACTCCGGGCGTGGTCTTCGGGCGTTTTCCGATCCGCGACCGCCTCGGCGTGACCGTCGGTGGCGGGGTCCAGATCGCCGCCACCACTTACCACCAGTACGATCACGCCTTGATAGTGTCCGCGCGCATGCCCTTCTGATACCGGTCGCACCGCCCGCGCGCGACGATTTCATCCGTCAACGGTCCGACGGGGGTACTACGTTACTACGTTACGGGGGTACTACGTTACTACGTTACGGGGGTACTACGTTACTACGTTATATGTATTGGTACCCACCGAATCGGACCCGGAGGCCCGACACCTCCGTCACTGCTCCGACCCTCGCGCTCCGGATCGTCGCCGCCGCCGGACCACCGCCGCCGGACTACTGTCACCGATGGCCGCGCAGACGCCGGCGAGCTTGCGAGGCCTGGGCTCTTGCACGTTATTCCGGACAGACGTCGCCCCATTCCCCCCGCGCCCCCCGCGCCCCCCGCGCCCTCCGCCATGCGCCGCATCCTGCTCGCCTTGCTCGTCGCCCTCCCGCTCTCGACTGCCACGCTGCCTGCTCAGTCGGCGAAGACCTACCAGGTGGGCCGCATCCGGACGCCGCTCGGTGAGATCCTCTTCGTGCTGGACGATCGGACGCCGCGCCACAAGGCGAGCTTCATCAAGCTCGCGGCGAGCCACTACTGGGACTCGCTCACCTTCAACCGCGTGATCAAGAACTACGTGGCCCAGGGCGGGTGTCCCGACACGCCGGAAGGCTTCGGCGGGTCGCCCTACCTGCTGGCGCCCGAGTTCAACGATCGGCTCAAGCACGTCTACGGAGCCGTCGGAGCGGGCCGCGACGACAATCCCGGCCAGCTCTCGGCGGGCTGCCAGTTCTACATCGTGGCGAACAAGCAGGGGCTGCCTCGCCTCGACGGGCACTACACCGTGTACGGCCAGGTCGTCAAAGGGATGGACGTCGTCGAGCGCATCGTCTCCGTGCCGAAGGATTCCACCAACAAGCCGTTCACGCCGATCACGCTACACATCGACGTCATTCCGATGACCGCGAAGCAACTGAAGGTCCATGGCTACACCCCGATGTAGCGCCGGCAGCTCATGCCGGTGGCATCGCCGCGTGCCGCACGACTCCGGTCCGCGCTGGCGTCAGCTCGCGGACGACTGACGAGACTGTCGGTCGCGCTGTACCTGGGTGGAGCGGTGGGCGCCGCTGTCGCCACCCCCCTCCGCGCGCAGGAGCCGACCCGGGGCGCGCAGGATTCGGCCGCGCACGCGGACAGCGTCCGCGCCGACTCCCTCCGCCGCACCGAGGCCAGGCTCCGACCGGTGGTCATCACGGGAACCCGCCTCTCGGCTGTCGACGAGCGCACACCCGCGCAGGTCGAGCACGTCGATCTCGCGCGGATCATCCCGGGACCGGACGCCATCCCGGGGGCGCTCGAACGTCTGCCCGGTATCAGCAGCTTCGATGAGGTCGGCGCCTGGCTTCAGCCGGAGCTCCAGGTGCGCGGGTTCGTCGTGTCACCGATCGTCGGCATTCCGCAGGGGGTGAGCGTCTTCCTCGATGGAGTCCGGGTGAACGAGCCCGACGCGCAGGAGGTGAACTTCGACCTGCTCCCGATGGCGGCCGTGAGCGACGCGTCGCTCGTCCGCGGCTCGAACGTGCTCTTCGGGCGGAACTCGCTGGGCGGTACGCTTCTCCTGACGACCCGGCGGGGCGGCGAGGTGCCGCGGGCCACCGTCGAGGTGGGCGCCGGGTCGTTCGGTGAGCAGGTGGCGACGGTCACCGCGGGCGGGATGGTTCACGGCGTCGATGCGTTTCTGGCGGCCGCCGGTCTCAACGAGCGTGGATGGCGCACCGCCACGCCCTCGAACACGCGCAGCATCTTCACCACCATCGGCCATCAGTGGGGCCCGTCGCACGACAGCGGCGATGTCGCGCTCGACCTCCTCTATGCGCACGACCGGATTCACGAGGCCGGGTCGCTGCCGTCGAGTTATCTGCGGATCGATCCGCGGATCAACTACACCCCCGGCGACTTCTTCTACCCCGAGGCCTTCGACGCCACCCTGCGCGGCACGCAGCCAGCCGGCGGCGGGCTGCTCCGCGGGATCCTGTGGGAGCGGCGGAACAATTACCGGCAGTTCAATGTCAACGTACCTCCGCCGAACACGGACGAGTTCATCGGCAATCTCTCGGGAGGGGTGACGCTCGAGTGGACGCGGCCGGTGCGGGTCGGGGGCGTCCCGGTCGGCCTCACCGTGGGCGGCGAGATCGAGCGCGACAACGTGCATTTCCGACTCCTCGAGGACAGCGCCGCCGCGGCGCCCGGCGCGGTCGGGACGCTGGCCGATGTGCGCCAGGCCAACGCGGCGCTCTACGGCCAGGCGATCGTGAGCGTCACCTCGCGCCTCGACGCGACGGCCGGGCTGCGTGGGGACTACATCCGGATCCCGTTCCGCGACGATCTCGACCCGGCCAACAATGGCACGAGCCGCTACGACCGTCTCTCGCCCGAGGTGGGCCTCACCTACCGGTTCTCCGACGCGCTCAAGGGATACGTCGCCTACAAGAGCGGCTTCCGCGCCCCCGCGCCGCTCGAGCTGGCCTGCGCCAGTCCCGGGGCGCCGTGCGCGCTCCCGTCCGCGCTCGGCGCCGATCCGACGCTCCGCCCGGTGTCGTCGCGCGACTACGAGGCTGGGCTCGACGTCGACGCCACACCGCGAACGAGTCTGGACATCGACGCGTTCTGGACGGACGTCGCCGACGACATCCTGCTGGCGGCGCCGAGTCTGACGCGCGTGTACTTCGTGAACGCCGCCGCGACCCGGCGAGCCGGGGTCGAAGCGTCGGCCGCCGTCGGGCTGCCTGCCGGGCTGCGGATCGCCGCATCGTACAGTTACGTCGCGGCGACCTACCAGACGACGATCCAGATCGCGACCGCCGACACCGCGCCGCGGCCCGCGCGTCCCGGCGCCCTGTTCCCGGCCTCGCCGCTCCATCGTGCGCACGTGAGCGTCGGCGTCGGCCGCCTGCTTGGGCCGGTGCTGGTCGACGGCGAGCTCGGCGCGAACGCCTACTCGTCGCAGTATCTCCGGGGTGACGAGTCGAACCAACGCCCGCCGATCCCGGGGTACGCGGTCGTCGGCCTTCGCGGCCACGTGGAGTACAGGCGCTACGGCGTCGAGGTCGAGGTCGAGAATCTCCTCGACCGGCGGTATTACACCTTTGGCGTGGAGGCGGTGAACACCCTCGGCCCGTACGGCGCCCGCACTCCGCCCGCGACCCCGCCGGTCGTCCCCTTCTACACCCCCTCCTTCCCGCGACGCGTCACGGTGACCCTGCGCGCCCGGCTCTAGGTGCGGCCCGTCCGGGCCGAGCCGGGCCGAGCCGGGCCGAGCCGGGCCGACCCCGGCCTAGTGGGTGCACGCCACGACTCGCCGGACCGTGCGACCAGGGCTGTTACCGCCGTCGCCAGCCGCTGAGGGCGCCCGTCTCACCGCCCGGACGAACGGCGTCCGGCGTTCGACGACGTCGGCGGGGCCTCACAGGGATCGGGACCTTCCCCCCGGTCTCCGGCGCGGGTGACGATGCCCGCGCCGCGCAGCGCCGCGAGGCCGCGCTCGCGCCGCAGGTTCCACTCGAACCACCGCGGCACGCGGTCCGCCCGGCGGAGCACCGCTCGTCCGTACCGCCGGTCGAGCCGTTCCCGCATCCATGCGGCGCACGGCGGTGGCAGCTCGGCGAGGGCGGCGACCGTCGCCGGCGCCGCATCGAGTGACAGCGCGTCCGTCAGGTACCGCGCGTCGAGGGACCCGGTCTCCCGATACCGTGCGATGTTTTGGCTGACCACCCACGCCTCGGTGTTGGCGTAGGAAAACCCGGCGACGAGGAGCGCCGCCGCCGCCGCCGTGCGCCGCGCCAGCCGCCGCGGGTCGAACGGTGAGCGCCCGCGCTGCACGTCCCGCCGGAGCGCCCCGCCCAGCCCCGCCACCTCGCTCGCGACCAGCACCAGCGCGAGCCCGACGCCGACGATGTACGCCTGAACCTGGACCCGCAGCGTCGTGTAGCCGTGGGCCGCCTCGTACAGCGTCAGACGATGAAAGGCCGACGCGAGGACCACCAGCACCTCGCCGATGAGCACCAGCGTCGGCGTGGCTGACCGCCGCTCCGTCTCCCGGCCGGGCGCCCGCGCGTACTCGAGCCCGACGATGAGCAGGACGGTCATGGTCGCGGCGATCGTCAGCTCCGTGAACCCTCGATGCGCGTACTCGGCGTAGCTCATCCCGCTCAGCCGGAGCGTCCCGACGTCGCGGAAGAGATACGACGCCTGCACCGCCAGGAACACTCCGACGATCACGACGATGGCGTACGTGATCACCTGCTGCTCGACGGCGCCGAGTCGGATGGCCGGCGGGCGCCTCGTGCCGCGGTCGACCCCTTCCGCCCCGGACCCGCGGTCGGCGAGCCCATAGGCGCCGAGCGTGAGCGCGCCGAGGCTCAGGAAGAACACCAGGCGTGGCAGGCCGTCGAGCCGTCCGATCGCGTGCAGAGTCGCGTCCCGCCAGATCGTGAGCGTCGGGTCGGCGCCGGCCAGCACCAGCGCGAAGACCCCCGCGATGGGGAGCGCGAGTGTCAGCCCGCGCACGACCGGCGCCGTGCGTTGTCCGTGGAGCCGTGTCGCGCCCTCCGCGGAGCGGCGCCCCGCCTCGAGCAGCGCGTACCCGAGCCCCGTGACGGGCGCCGCCGCCATCGTCGCCGCGCCGACCGACCGGCCCGGGAGCCCACCCAGCACACGTGCCGCGACCGCCAGCGCCAGCACCACCGTGACGAGGACGAGGAGCTGGAACAGCTCGTCGGCCGTGAGCGCCGCGCCCCAGGCGACGATCACCGCCAACGCCGCCGCCGCGCCGGCCACCCCGTCGATCCGCTCGCCGGGCGGCCAGGGGCTCGCGCGTCGGCGCCGCGCCAGCGCGAGGAGCCCGGCCGCGGCCAGCGTCGTCCAGATCCCCCAGTTGGCCCCCGGCTCGGCGGCGTACGCGATCGCCGTCCCGACCCCGGCGAGCACTGTCGCACCCGCCCACACGACCCGTCCTCCCGCCGTCTCCCACGCCCGTTGTGCGCCCACGAACATCCCTCCGCTGGAGGCGACAGGATGTCACAGAGTACACCGCTCCGTCAAGTACTCTGCGATATAAAGTAGCGCGGTACGATGTCGCGGGCCTCAGCGCCGCGCGCGCCGCGCGAGCAGCCGATGGACGAGGCGCCAGACCTGGTCTTTCCACTGCACGAGCACCGGGTCCGGCAGCACCGCGGGCGGCCCGTGGCGCGCGTTGGTCGGTGAGATGACCCCGACGGCGAGCTCGCCGTCGGTGTCGAACCGGTCCCCCTCGGCGTTGTGGGCATCGACGCGAGGGCCGAGACCGGTCACGTCGTACCGCTCGGTGAGCTGCCCGGCCGCCGCCAGGTCGGCGAGCACCGTGTCCCGCTCCCGGTCCACGTCGGCCTCGATGTGGTGCGTGGGCGCCAGTCGGCGGTGGCTGAGCCCCGCGCGCAGGTCGTACGCCGCATCACCGACCCACACCGGACGCCCGTGGTCCGTGATCCCGGGCGCCAGCCAGAGTCGGACATGGTGCCGCCGGCTCGCGCTGCGCCCGACCTCGTGCTCGAACGCGACGTCCTGGCGCCGGCCGTACAGATAGAGAGAGCTCACCGGCGCGGTCGAGTCCGGCCGGCGGAGCAGCACGCTCCGCGCGATCGCGAGATCGCTCGTCCGGCTCAACGAGTCCGCGCGCGCCCACCCGGCCCGCGCGAAGGCCGTGTCGACTTCGGCCGCCGTGCCGACGAGCGCGACGTTGACCGGGTCCCCCGCGACCCCCGATCGCGTCTGCGTCCGCTTGGGCACGCCCGCCAGGGCAGGGTTGTGCTCGTAGTGGGTGAAGAGCCGCGGCGCGAGCCAGTGCGTGAACAGCGTCACCCCCGCCACGATCAGGGCCCCGATGATGCCCAGGGTCAGGATCGCGCGGCCGATGCGCCCGGGTGTGCGGTCCCCGGCGCTCGCGCTCGCCCCCGCGTCGTCCGAGTCCCTCCCTGGCGTCGTCAACCGGACGGCTTACCCCCGGGCGGTCCGCGGGGCGCGTCCGTCCTCCGCTCCCGCCTGGGGTCCCTGATCGAGCCCCAGGAGCCGCCGCACCCAGTCGGCCGGCTCCATGATCCGCCCGACGTAGAACTCGCCGAACTCCGCGTACTGCGCGCTCACTTCGTCGAAGCGCATGTCGGTCACCAGCCGTTTGAACTCCAACGGCTCCCGGGCGAAGAGGGTGACCCCCCACTCCCACGCGTCCAGTCCGATCGCGCCCGTGATCACCTGCTGGACGCGCCCCGCGTATCGGCGCCCCGTCTCCCCGTGGGCCTGCATCAACCGACTCCGCTCGCCAAGCGTGAGCGCGTACCAGTTCTGCCCCGGGGCGCGCCGCTTCGACATGGGATAGAAGCAGATGTAGGGCATGTCCGCCGGCCGCGGCGGGTAGAGGCGCCGCCGCACGTGCGGGCTCCCCCGTTCCGCCGCCGCGCGCTCGCCGATCGCGGACCGGTACTCGGCGTCGCCCACGACCCCACCAGCCGCCTCGCGCGCGGCCGCCACGGCGGCGGTGATGTGGTACAGCCCGGCCTCGGTCACGCTGAGGAAGGAGCGGACGGGCACGAGGTACTCCGCGAGCTGCGCAGCGCCGAGCGCTCGCTGAGCCGCGCCGAGCCGGTCGAGTGTCGGCCGGAACTGGACAACCAGGACGTCGGCCGCCGAGCCAGTCAGCTCGGCCACCGCGGTCCAGCCTGGGCCGTCGGTCCCGTCGTCGACACCCGGGAGTGCCCGGGGCGTCGACAGCCCCTCGAGGGTCTCGATCGCCTCCCGAGCCACCGCATGGCGCTCGCCCTCGGAGAGGCGTCGCACCGCCCGCCGATCCACCCGCCAGGCCTGGTGCAGCGCGTACCACCCCTCGAGCGTCTCCGGAGGCTCGGCCCGCGCCGGCCGTGCCGCGTCCGCCGCCCGCACGGGGGAGGGTGAGGCGTGGGCGGGACCGGGGGTGGGGGTGGGGGTGGGGGTGGGGGCCGGCGCGGGGCTGGTTGGCGAGCGAGTGGCTTCCGGCCCAGAGGCCGCCTCGTGACCGGGCAGACGCGATCGAGGCATGACGCGACTAATGTAGCGCCGCGCAGAGCGCCGCGGCCCGCTCCGCCCTCGATCCGAGCAGGACAGCCTCCCCTAACCTCCGCCGACCCGCCATCTTACGTCCACACTCGATGGCAAATCCCCTCTCTCGCGCCAAGCGCCTGCTCGTCGGGCGACCCTTGGCGACCGAGCGGCTCGAGACCGAGCGCCTCACCAAAACCACGGCACTTGCCGTCCTCTCCTCGGACGCGATCTCCTCGGTCGCGTACGCCACGGACGAGGTGCTCTACGTCCTCGCGCCACTCGGCGCGGCCGCCCTGTCGTACGTCTTTCCGATCTCAGCGGTCATCGTCGCGCTGCTCGCGCTCGTTGCCCTCTCGTACCGCCAGACGATCTTCGCCTACCCGCACGGCGGTGGATCCTTCACCGTCGCCTACGAGAATCTCGGTGTCCTCCCCGGACTCGTGGCCGCCGCCGCCCTGCTCACCGACTATATCCTGACGGTCTCGGTCTCGATCTCGAGCGGTGTCGCCGCGATCACGTCGGCTTACCCCTCGATGGCCCCGAAAGCGGTCCCGCTCTGTGTCGGGGCGATCATCGTCCTCATGCTCGTCAACCTGCGCGGCGTCCGGGAATCGGGTGCCGCGTTCAGTTTTCCGACCTACGCCTTCATCGCCGCGATGCTGGCGCTGATCGGGACCGGCCTCGTCCAGCTGGCGCTCGGCCACGGCTCCGCCGCCGCGACGCCTCCCCGACTCCCCGCCACGCACGTCGACATCCCGACCGGCTTCGCCTTCACGTTCCTCATGCTGCGCGCGTTCTCGGGCGGCTGCGTCGCCATGACCGGCACCGAGGCGATCTCCAACGGCGTGGGCGCGTTCAAGAACCCGGCCTCCCGCAATGCCGCCGTGACCCTCGGCTGGATGGCGACCATTCTCGGCGTCTTCTTCCTCGGCAGCAGCTTTCTCGCCCAACACCTCCACGTCGTCCCGAGCACCGACCAGACCGTGCTCTCGCAGTTGGGGCACCACGTGTTCGGGAGCGGCGTCCTGTACTACGCGTTGCAGTACTCGACCTTTGCCGTCCTCGTGCTCGCCGCGAACACCTCGTTCGCCGACTTCCCGCGGCTCGGGAGCATCCTCGCCAACCAGCGCTATCTCCCGCGCCAGCTCTCCGCGCGCGGCGACCGCCTGGCGTTCTCCAATGGGATCGTCGCGCTCGCGCTGGTCGCCATCCTCCTCGTCTGGCTCTTTCACGGTGACACGACCTCGCTGATCCCGCTCTACGCGATCGGGGTCTTCGTCTGCTTCACGCTCTCCCAGGCCGGCATGGTGCGGCGGTGGGTTCGCTCACGGGCCGAGGGGTGGCGGTGGAAGGCGCTCCTCAACGGCGTCGGGGCGGTGGCGACCGGCGTCGTCGCCGTGATCCAGGTCTGGACCAAGTTCACGCACGGCGCGTGGATCGTCGTCGTCATCATCCCGTTGTTCATCCTCCTGCTGCGGGCGATCAAGCGCCACTACCTCCACTTCGCCTCCGAGATCCAACTGGACGGGCGGACGGAGATGGTCCCGCTGCGGCACCTCGTCGTCGTCCCGGTCTCGGGTGTGCACAAAGCGGTCGCGAACGCCCTGATTTACGCGACCGCCATCTCGGACGACGTCCGCGCCCTCTACGTCGAGGTCGAGCCTGACAAGACGGCCGCCCTGAGGCGCGAGTGGAATGACTGGGACACGGGCGTGGACCTCTTCGTGCTTCCCTCCCCCTACCGGTCGCTGATCCGGCCCCTCGTCGACTACGTCGCCCAGTTGGAGCGCGCCGGGCCGGGGGACCTGGTGACCGTGGTCGTGCCGGAGATCGTGCCCAAGCACTGGTGGGAACATCTGCTCCACAACAAGACGGCGTTGTACATCCGAACCGCGTTTCTCTTCCGCCCCCGGATCGTCGTCACGAGCGTGCCCTTCCACCTGGGCGCCGCCCACCGTATTCGGGATCTCCTCGACCATGATGAGCAGATCGAGGAGGAGCAGACTGGACCGGGACTTGCGGCATCCCGGAGCGGACCCGAATATCAGGAAACCGCGCCGGCCAGCACCCCGACGCGCTAGCGGCACATGGCCCATTTCGAGGATCTCCCAGCATGACCATGCCGGCTGCGGAACCCCTTCCGGCTGTCCCCGCGACCGCGACCGAGGAAGGCAAGTACGTCTACTGCATCATCCGGCACGAGCGCCCGAAGGAGTTCGGCCAGATCGGCATCGGCGGCGGGATGCGCGTGTACACGGTCCACCACGGGGATCTGTCGGCCGTCGTCAGCGACACGCCGATCGTCATCTATGACCCGACGCGCGACAACGTCCTGGCGCACGAGTTCGTGAACGAGACGGTGATGCGGGAGTTCACGGTCATCCCGATGTCCTTCGGCACGGTCTTTCGGTCCGAGAGCGACGTCACCGAGCTGCTTCGCTCGACCTACCAGGCATTCAGCGACGTGCTCGACAAGATGCAGGACAAGATCGAGTTCGGCCTCAAGGTGCTCTGGGAGCGGGACAAGGTGGTGGCGACGATCGAGCGTGAGAACGACGAGATCCGGCGGCTCAAGGATGAGATCACCCGCAACGCCGCGTCGTCGACCTACTTCGCCCGGATGCAGCTCGGCCGCCTGCTCGAGGCGGCGCTCGAGGAGATGGGGAACCGCTACCTGGCCGACGTGCACGACGCCCTCAAGCCGCTCTGCGTCGCGAGCCGGAGCAACAAGCCGATCGGCGACCGTATGATCATGAACGCCGCCTTTCTCGTCGAGCGTGACCGGGAGAAGGATTTCGACGACCGGGTCCGCGAGGTCAGCCACCGCTACGAGAACCTGCTGACCTTCAAGTACACCGGCCCCTGGCCGCCCTACAACTTCGTGAACATCAAACTGAAGCTCGAGCGGGCAAACTGAGTCGGCACGGGGCGCCGTGCGGCGCCCCGTGTGGTGACCGGCTGCCACCCCTTTCGTGGGCCTCCTCTCCTCTCTCCTGACCTTCCCGGTCTCCGGTCCCGTCGCGGGGATCCGGTGGTCGCTGCGTCAGGTCCAGCGCGTGGTCGACGAAGAGCTGACCGACGACACGCCGATCAAGGAGGAGCTCATGCAGCTCCAGATGCGGCTCGAGATGGGCGACATCGACGACGCCGAGTACGTGGAGCGCGAGCGCGATCTCATGGACCGACTCCGCGCCGTCCGCGAGTGGCGCGAGCGGCTCGGCCGGGGCTCGACCGCGGGTCCGGTTCGGGTCGCCGCGCCCGAGGCCGAGGTCTCGGTGGCAGATGGGGTCGCGCCACCGCCCGCGGAGCACACGACCGACCGATCGGGGCGCGGGCCGAGCGGCGCGGAGTGAGCGCCCTCTACGTCTACGCGGTCGCCCCGGGGACGCTGGACGCCTCGGAGGCTCACCCCCCGCCGGGCGTCGCCGGCGCGCGCGTCACGGTGGAGCGTGGGGGGCCCCTGGCGGCACTCGTCTCGCCGCTCGACGGGACCGACTGTGACCCGTCCGCGATCGATGAGCGGAGCCGAGATGTGGAATGGCTCGGCGCGCGCGCGGCCGAACACGATCGTGTGATCACCTGGGCGAGCGATCGGGGGGCCGTGGTTCCGCTTCCCCTCTTCTCCCTCTTTCGGGACGCGGCCGGGGTGCGCGCGATGCTCGAGCGGCGCGGCGCGGAGCTCCAGCGAATGCTGGACGCGGTCGCCGGCGCGCACGAGTACACCGTCCGCGTCTATCGGATCGATGCGGAGCTCGCCGCGGTCGTCGCGGCACACAGCCCGGAACTGGCTGAGCTCGCCCGTCGGGTCGCGGCCGCGACACCAGGACAGCGCTATTTGCTCGACCGCAAGCTGGAGCAGGTCCGGCGGACCGAGATCGACCGGGTGGCCGACGAAGTGGCGTCGACGGTCTTCGAGAAACTGTCCGCGCTGGCGCGCCGGGCCGAGCGCGATCCGATCGGCGGACCGGGGGATGCGGGGGTGGCCACCGGGTCGGCGGGCGGGGAGGCGCAGGGGCGCGCCGTGCTCAACGCCTCGTTCCTGGTCGACACCCGTGCCACCGACGCCTTTCGCGCGGTACTGACCCAGGCGCGTCAACGGCACGGTGCGGGGACCGCGGACAGCGGGTCGGCCGGGCGGGGAGGCGGATTTCGCTTCGAGTTCACGGGCCCCTGGCCGCCCTATCATTTCGTTCGCGGGTCGGCCGGCACCGTCGAGCCGCCCGGGCCGTCTCCGGCTCCGGAGGGGACGGCGGCGGGAGCGCGGGCGCGGCCGTGAGTCTGCCCGCAGTGGGTGAGCCGACCGATGCCGCCGGTCAGAGGCTGGTGCTCAGCGACCTGCTGAACCGTGTCCTCGATCGCGGCCTCGTCGTGACCGGGTCGGTGACGATCGCCGTCGCGGACATCGATCTCGTCCGACTCGACCTCAACCTCGTGCTCACCGCCGTGGAGCGCTCGGCGCGGGGAGCGGCTGGCCGCGGGGCGACCTGACGTGCGGGCCCCGTCCGGTCTCGGCTACCTGTACTGCCTCGCCGCGGGTCCTCCCGGCACGCCAGGGGAGGACGCGGCCCCGGATCTCGCGGGCCGCCTCCTGGGGATCGACGGCAGCCCCGTCCGATGCCTGACCGTGTCCGGGGCCGGCCCCGCCCTGGGGTCAGCAGCGGCGTGGGTCGGGTCGGTGGCCGGAGGTCCTGGGGTCACCGTCGAGCGAGCCGTGCAACACGACCGCGTCTGTGACGCGGCCGTCCGTGGCGGCTGGGACGTCCTGCCCGCGCGGTTCGGTCAGACATTCGTCGACGACGACGCCCTCCGGATCGACCTCGGGCGCCGGGGCCACGACCTCGCCCCCCTCTGGCATCGCATCGGGGGCGCGGTCGAGATGGAAGTCATCATCCAGTTTGCGCACGCGCCTGCCGTTGGAGACAAGTCGCCGAACCGAACCGTAGCGGCCTCTGCCGGCACGGGACGTGCGTATCTGGAACGGATCGCCGAGCCCGTTCGGGCCCAGCAGCGTTTGCTGAGCCTCGCCGAGCCCGTGCGCAGGGCGCTTCGGACGCTCCTGGGCGATGCCATTCGGGAGGAGTTGGTGCGAACGCAGGTGGAGGCCCGGAGCGTTTCGTTCGCGCACCTCGTGGACCGGGCGGCCGTGCGCGACTACGTGGCGGGCGTCGCGCGGTTGCCCGATCAGGGCCTCGCGCGTCGGGCGCTTGTCTCCGGACCGCACGCGCCGTATTCCTTTGTCGCGACGCCGCTCGCGGCGCCGGCACCGTCAGAGGGGCCGCCGGCTGCGGCCGCGACGGGCGCGGCGACCGCGCGCTCGGGCTGCGACGTGGCAACGCGGTCGTGAGTGGCGAGCGTGCCGGACCAGGGACGGAGATCGAGTCGCTCGACGGGGCCGTGCAGGCGCTGTCGCGCGTGCTCCCGGAGCGCGTCAATGCCGACCCGGAGCGGGTGGAGCAGGGGCTGGCCAAGCTGGTGTTGGCGTTGATCGATGTGATCCGCAAGGTACTCGAGCACCAGGCGATCCGCCGGATGGACGGGGGCCAGCTCACTGACGCCGAAGTCGAGCGACTGGGGCTGGCGCTGCTGAGGCTGAATGATAAGATGGGCGAGATGAAGCAATTGTTCGGGCTCAGCGACGACGACCTCGACATCGACTTGGGCCCGCTGGGCCGCCTCGCATGAATCGCGGTTGTCGTCGCCGCGGCCAGACCCTCGTCGTCGCGGGCCCGTCGCCGGCTCGCCCGCGACTGCGCACGCCGGTTCACATCGGACACGGGCGTCGGGCGCCCGCCGGCCCATTCACCCGGGGGTCGTGAGCGTGCCAGAACTCGTTTCACCGACGCGAACGCATGGTCTGGTCGACGTGCTCGATCGGGTCCTCGACAAGGGCCTCGTGATCGCCGGCGACATCAAGATCAACCTCGCCAACGTGGAGCTGTTGACCGTGCAGGTACGGCTCCTCGTGTGTTCGATCGACAAGGCCGAACAGATCGGCCTCAACTGGTGGCGCACCGATCCGCGGCTCACGATCGGACCTGGTTCGGTGGGTGCGTCACGCGCCGGCACGTTGCCGAGCGCGGATGTCGACGTCGAAGGTCGACTGGCGCGGATCGAGCGGCAGCTCGAGCAACTCATCGCCCGCTCGGGCAGCGCCGCCGCGACCGCGCCAGCGGCATCGTCGCCGTCACCACCGTCGGGATCGACCCCTGCCCCCCACTCTCACCGGCGTCCCTAGGCGCCTTTCGCGGAGAACGAGCAATGGCGGTAGAACGTACGCCGAGCGGCAGTTCGCTCATCGACGTCCTCGACCGAGTCCTCGACAAAGGGATCGTGATCGACGCCTGGGTGCGGGTCTCGCTCGTGGGCATTGACCTGGTCACCGTGGAGGCGCGGGTCGTCGTGGCCTCCATCGACACGTACCTCAAGTACTCCGAGGCCGTCGGCATCACGGCGCCCTCGGCGCGGCCACGGGAGCTGGGCGTGGGAGAGACGGAGCTCGAGCGTGTGCAGCGCGAGAACTACGAGTTGCGCCGCCGGATCGAGCAGATGGCGACCTAGGCAGGCGAGCCTCCGGAGCCGGCGAGCGTGCCCTCTTCTTCGGACGGGCTGACAGCAACCGAGACGCTGCCGGAGCTGCTGTCATCGCTCGCGGAGGCACCCGATCTCGCGAGCGGGGCCGGGTTTCTCCTGGAGCAGTTGGTACATTCGGCGCACACCGACCGGGCGGCCCTGCTCGCGATCGAGGGCGACCAGCTCGTGGAAGTGGCGCGTATCGGCTTCGAGCGGCCCGCCGGGTCCACGTTCTCCCTGGGACTCGACGACATCGGGCATCCGATCGTCATGTGCGCCATGTCGCTCCGCCCGGTCAGCTGCGACGGGCAGTGCCCGACCGATCTCGGGCTGCCGTTCGACACCTGGGTCGCCATCCCCTATGCGCAGGTGCAACGTCGCGGGGGTGTGGCGTTCCTCCCCGAGCACATGAGCCGGGAGCTGCCGCCCGGGTGCGGCGTGCACATCCCCGACGGCGATCGGGCGCGGCGACTCGGCCGGGCGCCGGGGGGTGTGGTCGTGGTCGAGGCGATGCGACCCGCAGCCGAGGCGATCGAGGTGCTCGATCGCGTGGTGATGCTCTCGGGAACCGTGCTCGCCCGGCTCGCCTCCGAGCAGGCGTATCGATCGGTGGCCGAGCGGCTCGACACGCGCATGCAGTTGCTCGAGACGATCGTCGACTCGTTGCCGGACCCGATCGCCATCACCGACCCGGCCAACGACATCGTCGTGCAGAACCACCAGGCCGAGCATCTGCTGTTGGCGCGGGACTCCGACTCGGGCGGCCGGCGGCGGGCGGTGGAGATCAACAACCTGCTCTTCACCTCGTTTCTCGCCCGCTCCGTGATGGCCGGCGGCGTCTCGGCGACCGCCCGTGAGCTCAACCTGGTCGATCCCGACGAGGGGACCGACCTGCTGTTCGAGGTGCTCGCGCACCCGCTGCCTGACGTCGGCGTCAACAGCGGCCGCGTGCTCTCCGTGCTCCGAAACGTGACCGACCTGCGGCGCGCGGCCCACGAGCTGGAGCGGCAGATGCAGCGCGTGCGGCTCGCGGAGATCGACGCGACGGGGGAGCGGGACCGGCTGAACCTGATCCTGGAGAACGTCGCCGATCCGATTCTGGTGACCGACGACCAGTCGAACATCATTCTGATGAACGATCAGGCCGAGAAGTTGTTCGCGATCGACGATCGGGCCCCGCTCGACAGTGCCGACCGGCTCGCCGTGCGCGAGAACGACACCAAGTTCACCACCTTCATCTCCGACTTCACGATCGACCCCGCCCGGTCACTGCGGGCGCAGATGCGCCTTCTGCATCCGGAGACCGGCGTCGAAGTCCCGATGGAGGTCGTGTCCGGGAAGATTCTCAACGAGCGTGGCGAGTCGTTGGCGATCGTCTCCGTGCTCCATGATCTGACGAAGCAGGCGGAGAATGAGCGGCTGTACGACGCGCTCAAGCAGCTCAACAGTGAGCTGGAGCAGCGTGTGGCGGCCGCCACCGCGGACCTGGCGGCGCAGAACGCCCGGCTCCAGTGGCAGTCGCAGGAGCTGGAGAAGGCCAACAAGCTCAAGTCGGACTTCCTCGCCAGCATGTCGCACGAGCTTCGGACGCCGATCAACGCCCTCATCGGCTACACCTCGCTCATGCTCGACCGCATCTACGGCGAGCTGACCCCCGAGCAGGAGGATGGCCTCAACCGCATTCGCGCCTCGGCTCGACACCTGCTGGATCTCATCAGCGATATCCTCGACCTGGCCCGGATCGAGGCCGGGAAGATGCCGATCCACCTGGGCGAGCTGTCGGCGAGCGACGTCGTGGGGGAGGTGGCGCGCCAGATCGAGCCGATGGTCCGCCGCAAGGGGCTCGTGTTCGAGACTGTCATGCTCGGCATCGAACCGATCATGTACACGGACAGGACCAAAGTCCGCCAGGTGCTCCTCAACCTCCTCTCCAACGCCGTCAAGTTCACACCGGCGGGCAGGATCACGCTCACGACGGCGGCGACCGCCGACGGCGTCTCGTTCCGGGTGGCCGACACCGGGATCGGCATCCGCCCGCAGGACCTCGGGTCCATCTGGGAGGATTTCCGCCAGCTCGACCAGTCGCGCACGCGCGAGTTCGGCGGCACGGGCCTGGGCCTCAGCATCACGCGGCGCCTCGTCGACCAGCTCGGCGGTCGCATCGACGTCGAGAGCGAGTTCGGGGTCGGCACGACCTTCACCGTCTGGCTTCCCCTCCGCGCCGCCCAGGCCACCGAGGTGGACCATCCCCTGCTCTCGACCGACCCCGCGCCCTTCGTCGACCGCCGGACACCGCGCGCCACCGCCACGTCGTAGCGCGCGCCGTATGGCAAGCCGTAGCGCTCCGGCCTGACCTCGAGCGATGACCACCGCCCACGCGCGACGCGCGTGGGCGGTGGTCACCGTGGCCGTCGGAGCCGGTGCGATGGTGCCGGAGGGCCCCTGCGAAAGCTCCTGCGAGGGCTCCTGCGAGGGCTCCTGCGATGCTACTGCATCGCCCCCATGCTCACCGGGGTCCACGCCGACCAGCCGAGCGCCGCGGCCACGTCGGAGGGCAGCGGCTGCCCGCGGCGGATCGCCGGACTGCCCGAGTGGAGACGGTAGTCGCCGCCCCAGACGTTCACGAAGAACGGGTCGCTTCCGCCCGAGTACTGGAGCCCGTGGACCTCGTTCCCGGTGCCGCTGTGGAAGCTGCCGATCCAGCTGTACCAGGAGTTGCACCAGTTCACCATGTAGCGCGCCGGGCTGCCGGACGGCCAGTAGTACGCGTTGTAATCGACCTCGCTGTACACCCAGCTGTTGCACCCGTTGTAGCGGTACAGGTTCGACAGCACGCGGTTCGCGTTCCAGAGAATGTTGTTCACGATCACCGCGTGGTACGTGTCCCACGGCGAGCGGTTGTACGACGCGCTGATGTCGAGATTGGTGCCGTTATTGACGACGGTGTTGTTGTACACCTTGGCGTTCGCGGAGAAATGCACGCCGATGCCCGAGGCGTTGTCGTGAACCACATTCCCGGCGATGATCTCCGAGTTGGCGAGCTCGAAGTAGATCCCGTAGCACTTGTTGTGGAGTACCGTGTTGCGCACGACCGTGATGTTGGACGAGTTGACGTCGAACCACACCGCGTTGGACTGGTTCCCAGAGACCCAGTTCTGGGACACCGTGATGTACGAGGCGTCGGTGAACTTGAGCCCGCCCGCCGCGGCGCTCACATCGAAGTTCCCGGTGTTGTTGTTGCTGATGTTGTTGTTGGCGATCGTGACGTGACTCGTGTGACTCCCCTCGATGCCCACCTGGGCGTTGCCCTGGATGGTGTTGTTGCTGACGGTCACGTTCGAGTTGCCGTTGATGTCCAGCCCGATCAGGCCGTTGTATGAGATGTCGTTGTGGTCGATCATGACGTTCGAGCCCGAGACGAAGAGCCCGATGTAGGAGAAGTGGTCGAAGCGGAGACCGCTGACCCGCACTCCCGACGAGTAGATCGACATCCCGGTCGACATGGCCGACGAGGTGACGGTGTGCACGGCCGGGTTCTCGCCGACGTAGAGCCACTTCCCGACCGGATCGATGAAGTACGTCCCGGCGTGCACATCCTCGAGGCTCGCCGCCGGCGTGAGCGACCGACCATCGACGGCGACCAGGTGCCCGGCGTCGACCGGCGCCACGACGGCCTCGGCGTGGGTCGCGCCACCCGCGGCCGGCGTGAGATCGCCGTCGGCGAGCGCCGCCGCGGTGAGTGCCGCGGGGTGCAGCGAAAGTGCCGCCGCACGGACCGGCAGCGGCTCCGGGGCGATGAACGGTGTGCGCCAGCGCGTACCGACCGCCTCCCACCGGGTCGCGGCCATCGTCGCGCTCCCACGGAGGATGACGCCGCCGCTCGCCGGTCCGATGATCGTCATCGGCCGGGTGACGACGAGCCCGCCGGTCGCGTACTCACCGGGCTGGAGCCGGATCGTGGCGCCCTCGGGGGCGGTGGCGACGGCGCGCTCGAGCGACGTCGGCGCGCGCATGGTCCCCGGGGCCGACGCGATGCCGGTCGGGGCAACGATGATCGTCGTGTTGGCACCGGCGCCGGGCGCCGGGCGGGCGCCGGCGGGCGGCGCGGTGGGATCCGAGCACGCTACCGACAGGAGCGTGAGGATGATTCCGCAGCACTGGACGTGGCGCGTCCAGCCCTGCGCGGGACCACGATGGGACCGCGACATGACTCCTCCTGCGTCTGTTCGGCGGCCCGACTGGCGTAGCCCGCGCAGCTCGCGCGCAGACCGTAGCCTCGAAGCTTTGCGTCGCCGGCTTTCGCCGGGTTTGCCTTTGTCGCAGCCCCTCAGCAGGGGAGCGATCGCGCCGGGTTACTCACGGCGATCCACCTTCGTGTGGACCGCGCCGGAATCGATCGTCAGTGCGCGTCGGTCGCACACCACACGACGTCGTGATGACGCGAGGATGGTCGAGCCCGTCACGCTGACGGCGGGCAACGTACAGCGGTGCGGCTGAGTGCGCCAGCCCCAATGTTTCGGCCGGCGCACGGGCGTCGGCGGCGTGTGCGCGCGATGCAACGCGACGGTGGCGCCACGGGTCAGCGAGTGCGGCGCGAGTCGCGATGCAAGTGGGCTGCGCGCAGGGTACGCACGCGGCACGTGCGGGGCAGCTGGGCCGCGGCTGCATCGCTCCCGTAGCATCAGGCGCGCGATGGTCGCACGCCCGGGGGTGGCACGTCGGAACAGGCCGGGTGGGGCTCGAACCCACTACCTACGGATTAACTCTCCCACTTCGGCTTTCGCCGCCGCGCCGCGCCACCTGCGCGCCACACGTTCGTGGTCTGGACTCTGTCTTCACCTGCGCCCGCGGATCGTGCCGGCTCCCCGCGGCGGTCAGGTGGCGCCCGTCGAGTCTCTACACCTTCCGCGCCCCGAGGAGCACGGCTTGGCTCGGCGTTGGGATCTCACACCGTTCGCCGATGTTGAGCGCATTCACGCGCACCGTTTCCGATGCGGTGCTCCATGGTTTCACGAAGTCCGTTGCTCTACCCGTTGAGCTACCGGCCCCTCGGTCTCAAAGGTATCGGGTCCCGTCGCCCATCACCATGATCGCCGCCCCGGATGCACGCAGGCCGGGTGCGTCCATGCACCCGGCCTGCGTTCGCTCCGCACCCTGGCGCCCCGACGGGGGACGCCCGGGTCTGCCCGGGGAACTCGGTCGCGACGACTACTGGCCGGCGATCGTGCTGCCGTTCGCCGCGCTGGCGGTCGTCTTGCCGGGGGTGGGCGCGTTCTCGCTCTTGGTCTCGATCACGAATGTCACCCGGCGGTTCTGCTCGGCGCCCGGGTCATCGTGCGACGCGTTGGGAACGAGCAGCCGCGTCTTGCCGTAGCCGATCGTACGCAGATCGGTCGTGGCGACGCCCTTGCCCACGAGATAGTCCCGGACGGCGTCGGCGCGACGCTGCGACAGGGCGACATTGTAGCGGTTGCTGCCCGACGGGTCGGCGAACCCTTCGATCGTGATCTTCGCGCCCGGATAGTACTTCTCCACCACGCTCGCAAACCGGTCGAGCGACGCGTGATCCTGATCGCGCACCGACGCGTCGTCGAACGCGAAGTTCACCGGGATGTCGAACTGGATCCCGGACTCGAGAGCGGTGATCTTCGCACCGAACTCGGTGCGCAGATTCTGGAGATCGTTCCGCAATCCCTGCACGTCCGTCTTGACGCCGGCGATGTCCGCGTTCTGCGCGCTGTCCGCGGCGAGACGCTCCTGCTTCTCCTGCGAGATCTGCGCGCGCGTCTGCGCCAGCTCGCGGTGATAGCTACTCGCCTTGACACACGCCGCCATCAGTGGCGCGACGACTCCGAGTGTGACAACCTGCTTGACCGAGATCTTCATGACAGAGCTCCCCCGTGTGACACACAGTGACGATACGGCCGCGCCTCGTGACGGCCGCCGCGAAATTCTAACCGGTCACGACAGAAAAAAATGTACAGGTAATCGCGAGCTAACAGTGTGACGGATATCACATTACGCGTTGCCGTCTCTTTCGTGTGATCCCGGTCACAGGGCTCGCGCGCCAGGATCGCTGCGCCGAGCGGAGGCTGCCACGATGTCGACAGGGCTCGCACGGCTCAGGACGTCGGACGCTGGAGCCACTCGCCCCCATCGATAACAAAAATTGCGCCCGTGATCCAATCACCGGCCGGCGAGAGGAGAAAGGCGACGCCGTTCGCGACGTCTCGCGGGGTCCCCCACCGGCCGAGCGGAATCGCGCGCGCCGCATAGGCCGCCAGCGCGCGCTCCTGGGCGAAGAGGTCGACGGGTGCCGCGGCTGCGTCGGTCCCGGCGGCGGCAGCCGCACCCCTCACGCCCCTCTGCCCCGTCCCACCCGCATCCGCTCCTGCCGATGCCGCGTCCGGAGGTCCGGCCCGCGGCGCCGAGAACGCCTTCCGAACACCGTCGGTCGGTACCGGCCCGGGCGCGACGGCGTTGACGCGGATCTTCCACGGCGCCCATTCCATGGCCAGGGTGCGCGTCAGGGCGTCGACCCCGGCCTTGGCCGCGGTCGCGTGCGCCATCTGCGGCCACCCGCGGTAGTGCAGGGTCATCGAGATGTTGACGATGCGCCCACCGCCCCGTTCGCGCATGATCGGCGCGACGGCCTGTGAGCAGTAGAATGTGCCGAAGAGATCGATCTCGAGCACCGCGCGCCACCCGTTGGCGCTGAGCGTCGCCGATGGCGCGTAGAAGTTGCCGGCCGCGTTGTTGACGAGCGCGTCGAGCCGGCCGTGGCGCTGCGCCACCTGGTCGACCATCGCCCGCACCGCCTCCGGATCCCGCACATCCACGGCCGTCGTGCTCGCCGCGATGCCGGCCGAGCCCAGGTGCGTCGCCGCCGCCGCCAGGCGCTCGGCCTTCCGGCTCGCCAATACGACGTGTGCGCCAAGGTGGCCGAGCAGCTCGGCGATCCCGAGCCCGATCCCGGAGCCCCCGCCCGTCACGATCACCACCTGGCCGTCGAGGAGCCCCGGCCGGAAGACGGCCTCGCCCTCGCTGCCGGCGGCGCCAGACACCTGATCAGGCGTCATGGTCAGGCACCGTGCGCGGCGTCCCCGGCAAGTGCGCGCCCGAGCGCGCACTCGGCCAGATGCACGGGCGGAACGCGCTCCTCGGGCGACCCCAGGTCGAGCAGCGTCTGGGCGACACTCCAGAAGCGCCGACGGTGATGCGGGGAGATACCGTGTCGCTCGATCCCGAGGAGGTGCGTCTCGGTCGCGTAGCCGACATTCTGGCCCCAGCCGTAGGCCGGGTACCGGGGGGCGAGCGCACGCATCAACCGGTCGCGGGTCACCTTGGCGACGATCGAGGCGCAGGCGACGGAGTAGCACCGGGCGTCGCCGCCGACCACGGCCCGGTGCGGCACCCCGAGGGTGCGGACGGCGTTGCCATCGACGACGACGTGGTGCGGCGTGATCGGCAGCCGCCGGAGCGCTCGGCGCATCGCGAGCACGGTCGCATGGTAGATGTTGAGCCGGTCGATCTCGCGCGCCGAGGCCGCGCCGAGCGCGACGGCGAGCGCCCGCGAGCGGATCAGCGCGGCGAGCCGCTCGCGCTCCTCGCGCGTGAGTTGCTTGGAGTCGTCCACCCCTCGGATCGCCCGCGCCTCGGGCGGCATGACGACGGCACACGCGACAACGGGGCCCGCCAGGGGGCCCCGCCCAACCTCATCGACACCGGCGAGCAGCGGCCCGAACTCCTGGCGCAGCGCCCGTTCGATCCCGCTCCAGCGCTGAGGCACCGCGCGCCCGCGACCGCGCCCGGACCGGCTGACCCCCGAGGGCATCCTCGCGGCCTCAGCCCCGCTCCCCGTGCGCCCGCCGCTGGCCGCCCGCGCGCCGCGTCAGTCGGCCGAGCCGGTCGTCGGCACGGCGACCTTGACCTTCTTCTCGCGGATCCGCGTCGCCTTACCCGTCAGGTGGCGGAGGTAGTAGAGCTTCGCCCGCCGGACCCGCCCGCGCCGGACGACGGTGATGTCGCTGATCATCGGGCTGTGGACGGGGAAGATCCGCTCGACCCCGACACCGTTGGACACTTTGCGGACGGTGAAGGTCTCGCTCACACCCGCGCCCCGGCGCGCAATGCACACGCCCTCGAATGCCTGAAGGCGCTCCTTCTCTCCCTCGACGACACGCACGTTGACCCGCAGCGTATCACCGGCCCGGAATGCCGGGATGTCGGCGCGGAGCCACGTCTTCTCGGTTTCGCTGAACTCGTGCATAGGACGCTCTCGGTATTGGACGGCAGACTGCTGAAAGTAGCGCCGGCGGGCGGCAGACGCTAGGAGTCGGCCTCGCCCGCGCCGCCGCGCTCCTCCTCGGCGCGGTTTCGCTCCAAGCACTCACGGTCGGCGCGCTCGCGGGTGCGGCGCTCCGACTCGGTGCGGCGCCACTCGGCGATCCGGCGGTGATCGCCCGACAGGAGCACGTCAGGGACGGCCATCCCGCGATACTCCGGCGGGCGGGTGTAGCTGGGTGCACTCACGCCGCGGTCGAAGAAGGAGTCCCCACGGGCGCTGTCCGGATCGGACATGGCCCCCGGCAGCAGCCGCACCGTGGCATCGATCACGGCCAGCGCGGCCGACTCGCCGCCGCTGAGGACGAAATCGCCAAGGGATCGTTCCTCGGTCGCGAGATGGTCCGCGACGCGCTGATCCACATCCTTGTAGTGGCCGCAAAGCAGCGTCAGCTCCTCCCCGGCCGCGTAGCGTGCGACGTCGGCATGCGCGAGGTGCCGCCCGCGCGCGGAGAGCAGCACGATCGGCGCACGCGCGCCGATCGACTCCGCCGCCTCGAAGAACGGCTCGGGCTTCATCACCATGCCGGACCCGCCGCCGTATGGGTAGTCATCGACCGTCCGGTGCCGATCGTGTGTGAACTCGCGCAGGTCCACGATCCGGTAGCTCACGGCGCCGCAGGCCGCGGCTCGCGCCGGGATGCTGAGCGCGAGCGGTCCATGGAAGAAGTCCGGGAAGATCGTGACAACGGCGATGCGCAGCATGCCGAACCATCCGGGGTGGGATGTCGCGCGAGGCGCGTGAGCGCTGTGGGAGCCGAGGGGTGGGCGCGGTCGGTTTCGGGGTCGGCGGCGAACGGCCGTGCGTGGCGCCTCAGTGCGGCTCCTCGAACAGTCCCGGCGGCGGGTCGACGACGATCGTCCCGCGCGCGAGGTCTGTCCGAGCGATCATGGGCGGCTGATAGGGCACGAGGACCAGCGACCCCCGCGGCGTGCGCACCTCGACGAGGACACCCTGCGGCACCTCATACAAACCTTCGACCCGCCCCAGGTCGACGCCACCGGTACTCTCCACCTGCAGCCCCACGAGGTCGTGCAGGTACACTTCGTCCTGGGCCGGCGGCGCGACGTCCGTCCGGGGCACCAGCAGATAGCGCTCGCGCCACAGCTCGGCGGCGGTTCGGTCCGGGATCTCCTGGAAGCGGAGGATCCGTCCGCCCTTGAACGGGGTCGAGCGGCGGATCGTCAGCTCGCGCGGTTCGCCGCCCGCCCCGGTCTCCACCAGGCCCTCGACCGTGCCGGCGAGGAGCCGAGCACCGACCGCCAACAGCCGCTCCGGGTCGTCCGTCAGCGCCTCGACGACCACCTCACCGCGGATGCCGTGTGCTCGTCGAACGCGCCCGACGATCACGTACTCGGGCGCCGCCACGGTCACGCCCCGGCCTGCTCCTCGCGCAGCGGCACGGCCGACGCCTGCCGCCGCTTCGCCACGCGCAGCTCGTGCCGCGCCTTGAGGAGACCCGCCCGCCGGAGGAGCGACCGCACGGTGTCGCTCGGCTGCGCGCCCCGGTCGAGCCAGTGCTCCGCCCGCTCGGTCTCAATCGTGAGCCGTCCCTTGTCGCTGCCATCCGCCGCCTTCTCGCGCGGCGCGTACTGGCCGATCACCTCGATGAATCGCCCGTCGCGCGGGCTCTCCGAGTCGGCGACGACGATCCGGAACACCGGCGCGTTCTTGCGCCCCACGCGGCGCAGTCGAATGCGAACCACTGATCGCTCCCTGTCTGATGCGCGCTCGTGCGCGCGGTGTCATCCCGGGCTCTTCGCGGACTCGGTCGCTCCGAGCCGCACCCGGGCCTCGTGCAGCGGCGTGTGCTACCGCATGGTGCCCCGTGTTACCGCATGCTACCGCATGCTACCGCATACCCATCATGCCGGGTGGGAGGCCGCGCATGCCGCGCAACCCGCCCGCGCCGCCGCTCCCCACCTTTTTCATCATCTTCTGCATGTCCCGGAACTGCTCGAGCAGCCGATTCACCTCACTGATCGGCCGCCCCGACCCCTTGGCCACACGGGCGCGGCGGGATCCGTTGAGGAGGCCCGGATTCTGTCGTTCCGCGGGGGTCATCGACAGCACGATCGCCTCGATGTGCTTGAGGCGCTTGGGGTCGAGGTTGGCCTGTCGCAGCATCTTCGCGTTCACGCCCGGGAGCATCTTCAGGATGCCCTCGAGCGGGCCGAGCTTCTGCATCTGCCGCATCGCCGACAGGAAGTCCTGGAGGTCGAGCCCCTCCTTGCGCACCTTCTTCTCGAGCTTCCGCGCCTCGGCCTCGTCCAGCGCAGACTGTGCTTTCTCGACCAGCGTCAGGACGTCGCCCATCTGGAGAATGCGCCCGGCCATGCGATCGGGATGGAAGTCCTCGAGCGCATCCGGCTTCTCGCCGACGCCGATGTACTTGATCGGCTTCTTGAGGACACCGTAGATCGACAGCGCCGCGCCCCCACGGGCGTCGCCGTCCATCTTCGTGAGAATGACCCCGGTCACGCCGAGCGCCTGATCGAACCCCTGGGCAATGCGCACCGCATCCTGCCCCGTCATCCCGTCAGCCACGAGCAGGATCTCGTCGGGGTGGATCGCCTCCTTGAGGTGCACCAGCTCGTGCATCATCTCGTCGTCGATCTGGAGCCGGCCGGCCGTGTCGATGACCGTGACCCGCTCGCGCGCCCGGCGCGACTGCTCGATCCCCTGCCTGGCGATCCGCGCGACGTCGTCCGTCGTGCGGTCGGCGTGGACCGGGACTCCGAGCTGGGCGCCGAGCGTCTCCAACTGGTCGATTGCGGCGGGGCGGTATACGTCGGCGGCGACCAGCCGTGTCGGGCGGCCCTCGGCGGTCAGCTTCCGCGCCAGCTTGGCGGCGGTCGTCGTCTTCCCGGACCCCTGGAGGCCGACCAGCATCACCACCGTCGGGGGGACAGAGCTGAGCTTGAGCCCCTCGCGGCGCTCGCCGAGCATCGCGACGAGCTCGTCGTAGACGATCTTGACCAGTTGCTGGGCGGGAGCGACCGACTTGAGGGCGGTGACTCCGGCCGCCGCTTTCTCGACACGCTCCAGGAACTCGCGCGTCAATTGGAAGTTGACGTCCGCCTCGAGGAGGACGCGCCGCACCTCGCGCAGTCCCTCCTTGATGTCGGCGGGTGTGAGCACGCCGTGCCCGCGGAGGCGGGCGAACGTCGCCTCGAGCTTCTCGCTCAGCTCATCGAACATAGCCCAGAAACGTAGACCAGATTATGATTTACGACAAGCCGACCCGAGACGGATCACGGCGGCCGGGGGAGGTCGGACGGGCCCGATGCGCGGGCGGCATCCGCGCACCGGGCCCGTCCCCTGTCGCTCCGCCTCCTCCGCGCTCACCCTTCACCCGCCGCCCGTATGGCCAAGCCACAGCGTAAGGACGACATTCTCAAGTCGGAGTTGCCCCCGGCGCTGCCCCTCATGGCGCTCCGGTCGACGATCGTCTACCCGCTGGGCACGATCGCGGTCCAGATGGGCGCGCCGGAGAATCTCGCGCTCCTCCGCGCGAATGAGGAGCCGGGGCTGATCGTCGCCCTCGTGGTCGCCAGCGGCGATCACGACGAGCCGATCGACTCGAAGCAGTTCATTGGCCGGGTGGGTGTCGCCGCGCGGGTCCACGAGCGCATCAATCTTCCCGGCGACACGGTCCAGATCACGCTTCAGGGATTGCGCCGCATCGTGATCGAGGAGATCCGCCAGACGCAGCCGTTCGTGGTCGCGGCGGTCCGGCCGGCCAAGGAGACGATCGCCGACGCCAAGGAGATCGAGGATCTCGTCGCCCGCGTCGCCGCCGCCGCCGAGACGCTGGCCGACCTGATCGACCGGATCCCGGACGAAGTGCCGGCGATCCTCAAGATGAACGTCTCCGACCCGGGCCGCTTCGCCGACCTGGCGTCGACGAACATGAACTTCCGCATCTCCGACAAGGACGAGGTCCTCCAGCGGCTCGACGTCGGGCAGCGGCTGCGCTTCATCCTGACCCGCCTGGAGCGCGAGGTCGCGCGCGCCCGCGTCATGGAGGACGTCAAGCGGCAGACGGAGATCAAGATCGAGCAGCACCAGCGCGAGTTCTACCTGCGGCAGCAGTTGCGTGCGATCCAGACGGAGCTCGGGGAAGCCGATCCGGGGGAGAAGGAGACGATCGACACGCTCAAGAAGATCGACGACGCCAACCTGCCCGAGAAGGTGGCGCAGGAGGCGCGGCGCGAGACGGAGCGCATGCGCATGCTCTCGCCGGCGTCGAGTGAGTACCAGGTGATCCGCACGTACCTCGACTGGATCCTCTCGCTCCCCTGGCACAAGCGCTCGGGCGACGAGGAGATCGCGCTCAGCAAGGTCGAGGGCGCGCTCGACAGCCGCCACTACGGGTTGCGCGAGGCCAAGGAGCGGATCCTCGAGTTCCTCGCCGTCCGCAAGCTTCGCGGTGGCGATCCGCACGGCCCGATCCTCTGCTTCGTCGGGCCGCCGGGCACGGGCAAGACGTCACTGGGCGAAGCGATCGCGAGCGCGATCGGCCGCGAGTTCTACCGGATCTCGGTCGGCGGCGTGCGGGACGAAGCCGAGATCCGTGGGCACCGCCGGACCTACGTCGGCTCGATGCCGGGTCTCATCCTCCAGGCGCTGCGGCGCGTGCAGGTGAAGGACCCGGTGCTCATGATCGACGAGATCGACAAGATGACCGGCGGCGGGCCCTCGGGCGATCCGACGGCGGCCATGCTCGAGGTGCTCGACCCGTCACAGAACAACGCGTTCGTCGATCACTACCTCAACCTGCCCTTCGACCTCTCGTCCTGCCTGTTCATCTGCACGGCGAACAACCTCTTCGACATCCCGGCACCGCTGCGTGACCGCATGGAGGTCATCCGGATCGCCGGATACACGGTGGAGGAGAAGGTCGAGATCGCGTGGCGCTACCTGTTGCCGCGCCTGTTCGAGGAGCACGGCATCACGGACAAGGATCTCCAGTTCACGGACGAGGTGCTGGGCTTCATCTCGAGCCGCTACTCGCGCGAGGCAGGGCTCCGCAACTTCGAGCGCAACCTCGCCGCCATCATGCGTAAGCGCGCGCGCCGCAAGGCCGAAGGTGAGGAAGGGGCCTGGGTCATCGACCTGGCGCGGGTCGAGGAGATCCTGGGCGTCCCCCGCTACCCGTTCGAGGAAGCGGAGAAGGAGCCCGAGATCGGCGCCGTGACCGGGCTCGCGTGGACCTCGACCGGCGGCGACCTCATGGTCATCGAGGCGCTGCGCATGCCGGGCACGGGTCGGCTCACGGTCACCGGCCAGCTCGGCGACGTGATGCGCGAATCGGTCGACGCGGCCTACTCCTACATCCGGTCACGCGCGGCGATGCTGGGCATCGACGACCGCGAGTTCAAGGAGACGGACCTCCACATCCACTTCCCGGCCGGCGCCGTCCCCAAGGACGGACCGAGCGCGGGGATCGCCGTCACACTGGCGATCGGCAGCGTATTGTCGCGGCGGGCCGTGCGGCGCGACGTCGCGATGACCGGAGAAGTCACGCTGCGCGGGAAGGCGCTCGAGATCGGTGGGGTCAAGGAGAAAGTGCTCGCCGCCTATCGCGCCGGGCTGCGCGAGGTCGTTCTGCCGCGCTCGAACGAGAAGGACCTCCGTGACGTGCCCGACGAGGTGCGGGCGAACATGACTTTCACGTTCGTCGGCACGATGGACGACGTGTTCCGCGTCGCGCTGTTGCCGAGCACCGGCGTCGCGACGAGCGCGGTCCTCGCCGACCACCCGCCGCAGGAGGACCTGGTCGAGTCGGCCCCACTCGGCCCGCCGAGCCCCAACGGTGGTGGCCGCCCAATGCCCGGCTCGCCCGCCCCGGCGCCGTCCGTCTCCTCCCCCTCCCCCCCCTCCCCCTCCCCCTCTCCCTTCGCCCCGGTGCATCCCGTCGCGCCCGTTCCGTCCGCGCCGGTGCCCGTCGACACGCTCCACTGACCGCGGCGACCCCGGGTCTCACGCTCGTGATCCGCTGTCGTCCCGCGCCGGCCTCGGTCGCCACCGCCTCACGCGCGCGGCGTCTCCCGTCACTCCGTCGTGGCGCTCCGTAACCCCTGGTTGGAGTTCGCGGTGCAGGTCGCGATCGGGACCATCGCCGGCGGGTTCTCCGACACGGTCGCCGTGTGGATGCTCTTCCGCCCACGCCAGCGGCGGTTCGGCTTTCAGGGGGCGATCCCGAAGAACCAGCCGCGCCTCGCGAAGAGCATCGGGCGTACCGTCGGCGAGCGACTGCTCACCCCGCACGATCTCATGGAGGAGATCGCGCACTCCGGGCTGCGGGACGCGCTCGAGCGGCAGCTCGCCGCCGTGCTCACCAATACACTCGATTCCGAGCACGGCTCGTTGGCCGCGATCCTCCCGACCGAGCTGCTCCCCGCGGTGGAGCAGGCGATTCAGGAGTTCCTGACCCGGTTCGTGAACGACCTCCCCTTTCGTGAGCGGATGGTCGCGCGGCTCGTTCTCACCGACCGCACTGTCGACAAGATCGTCGAGGCGCTCGAGCGCCCGATCGGACGTCCCGGCCGCTGGCTGCCGCCCGACACCGCCGAACGGCTCGCCCGAGCGCTGTCGCCGGCGATCTGGTCCTGGATCGAGCAGAAGATCCCCGCCCTGGTCGAGCGCTTCCGCGTGCAGGAGATGGTCGAGCGCAAGGTGCTGGCCTTCAGCCAGGAGCGGATCGAGGAGCTCATCCGCGGCGTGATCGACCGCGAGCTCCGCCTCATCATCCGCACCGGCTACGTCCTGGGCGGCCTGATCGCCGTCGTCCTCTTCGGCCTCTCGAAGCTGATCGGCATCTGAGGTCGCCCGAGCCGGTTCGGGCTCCGCGCGGGCTCGGGTCACGGGTGGTCGGGGCCTGGCCACGACGGGCTCGGCGGGGTCTCGCCGCGCGCCGAGTCGCCGAGCGGGACGGGCGGCGCGCCCTCTATTCCGGCTCGATGCGTACCTGCGCCGGATCGATCATCCGCAGGGTACGGGCGCCCGCCGGCTTGTCCTCGTACACGACCGCCGGACGGCCGCCGATCTCCGCGGCGACGATCGAGACGCTGCGGACGGGATGCGCGCCGTAGCGGCGCGCGATCGCCTGCTGGAGCAGGTCGCGGAACTGCGCCGCGCTCACGGCGGACTCCCAGACCGTCACCCATCCCAGGGCCGGTCCCTGCGGCAGTTGGACCACCTCGTAGCGGTCCCCCTCCCACCCCGTCGCACCGCGGATCGCGGCGGCCTGGTCGTCGAGATGCTGGTAGAGGAAGAGCCGCGTCTCGAACTCGCCGAGATCGTTGACGTAGGCCGGCTGAAGCCCACGGGGCAGCGCCGGCAGCGTCACCCGCAGTGGTTCCTGCCGACGCGTGAGGAAGTCGTCGACGGGATGCAGCACCTGGCGGGTCGACGTCGGCATATTCGGTCCATACGGCTGCGTCCCAGGCTCGCGCGCGTCGAAATCGCGCATGAACTCCGTCCCGCTCAGGTACGGGAAGATGAGCGTCTCCTGGAGCGCCATCGGCGCTCCTGCGAGCGCGGGCATCGACGCCTGGTTCTGCCGGATCTGCTGGCGCATGGCATCCCAGCCGCCCGGGATCATGGCGACGAAGTTCCGGTTCCCGGCCATTGCCACCAACTGATCGAAGACCGCCTGACCTTCGATGATCGCGTCGGCCGCCGAGGCGCGGTCGTTGTCACCCTCGGCGGACTGGATCGAGTCGAGGTTGATGTACTGGTCCTGGAGGGCATGCACCAGCTCGTGCATGATGATCACGCTCAGCTCCACCTGCGGGGCGCCATCGACCACGTAGAGCACCTTGGTCTTGGGATCGTAGTACGCCGCGATCTGCTCCGTCAGCAGATTCTCCAGCTCGGGGCGCAGGTGCATCGTGTCCGGGATCATGCCGAGCAGCTTGTACACGGCCTCCTCGCCCGCGAGGTCGCGCACCGCGTGGCTGGTCGCGAACTGCCGCTCGAGAAAGGCCCGGACGTCGGCCTTGGAGCGCGACTCGACTCGGGGCGGCCGCTTGAAGCGTATTCCGACGGCGCGCTCGACGCGCGGGATCGCCTGCGCCACATCCTGGGCGTACCGGCCCCCACCCTGCACCGCCGGCGTGTCTCGGCCACAGGCGGACAGGCCGATCATCACGCCCGCGACGCCCGCCACCCCCCATGCAACGCCCCGTGCGACGTGCGTGGGTCCGCTCACGGGGAGTGCCACACGACCGAGCGCCCGGTCGCCACCGCCACCGCGCGTGCGACGTCGTGCGCCCGGACGACCACACCGTCCTCCGCCAGCCGGATCCGCAGCAGCTCGTCCAGCTCGCCGAGCGACCGCGCCCGCGGGCCCGATGCCGCGCCCGATGCCGCGCCCGGTGCCGCGCCCGGTGCCGCGCCCGATGCCGGCGGCGTCGCCGGCGATCCGCCGGCCCCCGCGGTCGCGCCGCTGGTGGGCACGTCGCGCCGGTCGCCGGCGCGGCTTTCCGTCGCGCCGCGCGCCGCACCTCCCGTCCCGTCACCGAAGCGTCCGGCGAACACCGCCTCGATCTCGGCCCCGAACCGCTCGAGGGCGTCGAAGCCCGTGCGCGCGAAGCGCTCCAGGGCATCGGCATCCGCCGGCGCCGCGGCCGGCTCGGCGGCGGCTCGCGGGGCGCGGCCCCGCAGCAGCGCGCGCCGGTCGTCGAGCAACGCCGCCGCCGGCCCAGTGTAGCGAGCGAGCGCCTGGGTGTGCGCACACGCCTCATCGAGCGCATCGATGGCGCGATCCGGGCGGGCGCGCTCCGGCACGTACTCATCCGTCAGCCGCACGGCCGCCTCGATCGCATCGTCAGCGATCACCACGCCGTGGTGCCGCTCCAGCCGGAGTGTCCGGGCGCGCAGGATGTCGAGCGTATCGGCTGCCGACAGCTCGCGCACATCCACCCGCTGAAACCGTCGCTCGAGCGCCGGATCGCCACAGACCCAGCGGTCATATTCCTCGCTCGTCGTCGCCCCGATCACCCGGAACTCCCCGCGCACGAGCGCCGGCTTGAGCATGTTGCCGGCATCCATCGCCGCGCCCATCGCGCTTCCCTGTCCGATGAGATTGTGCAGCTCGTCGACGAAGAGAATGACATCGGTCGCCGCCGTCACCTCATCGATCAGGGCGGTGATCCGCGATTCGTACTGGCCGCGGTAGGTCGTGCCGCCGAGCAGTGCGACGTGATCGAGCGACAGGATCCGGACATCCCGCAGGACGAGGGGCACGTCCCCCGCAACCACCCGTTGTGCGAGCCCCTCGACGATCGCCGTCTTGCCGACCCCGGCGGCGCCGACCAGGGCCGGGTTGTTCTTGCCGTACCGGAGGAGAATGTCGATCACCCGGTCGATCTCGGCGTCCCGGCAGCGCACCGGGTCGAGGCGGCCGGCCCGGGCGTCATCGGTCAGATCGCGCGTGAATCGATGCAGGGCCGAGTCGCGGAGCACGCCATCCCGTCGGGTTGGGGTCAGGTCGGCCCGATACGCGCCAAGTACCACGCGATCAGGCGGTTACCCCAAAGCAAGGCCCCGACCGCGGCGGGCGCAAGGAAGACCCCGAAGGGGACGAGCGGCGGCTCGAACTCGACGCCGGCCCGGCGGGCGCGGACCCAGGTCGCGGGCAGGACGACGACCGCGAACAGGACCGCGCCGACCGCCGCGCCCAGGAAGATCGTCAGGAGCGTCCGGGCCGGGCCGAGGGCTGCGCCGACCACGGCCATGAGCGTGACATCGCCGAACCCCATCGCCTCCTTCTTGAGCACCACCTCGCCAAGCCACCCGACGATCGAGATCGCGCCCGCGCCGACGCAGGCGCCGATCAGGGCGTCGTACGGCAGCGCGAACCCGCTCGACTCACCGACGAAGACCCCGATGAACGACAGCGCGCAGACCCACGTCAGGCCGAAGACGGTGAAGCCGTCCGGGATCAGGTAGTAGCGCGCGTCGGTGATCGCCACACCGGCCAGGATGGTCACGAAGACGGCGACGCGAAGCCCGGTGAACGGCGAGTCGCTGAGCGCGAACGCGGCCAACCAGGTGAGCGCGATCGCGACCTCGACCGCCGGATACTGCACCGAGATGCGGAGTCGGCACCCGCGGCAGCGGCCGCCCAGCGCGACCCAGCTCAGGACGGGCACGTTCTCGTACCAGGTGATCGGACGCTGGCAGCGGGGGCAGTGTGAGCGGGGGGCGACGACCGACAGCTCCATCGGCCAGCGCGCGATGCAGACATTGAGGAACGACCCGATGAGCGCGCCCCAGACCGAGACGCTCGTCCACCAGAACCAGCCCGGCACTCCCGCCGGCGCCGACCCGACGAGGACGAGCCCGAGATCGCGCGCCATGGCGCCGCCATCGCCGATCATGCACGCAGCTCGTACAGGAGGATCCCCGCGGCGACGGCGACGTTCAACGACTCGACACCCTCGATCGGCAGGCTCACGAGCCGGTCGGCCCGACGCCGGGCCTCGGCCGTGAGACCGGCGCCCTCGTTTCCGACCGCCAGCGCGAGCCGGCCCGGGATCTCGGACCGGAGCGCCGGCAGCGGGACACCCTGCGCGTCCGCGCCCCAGAGCGTCACCCCGTTCGCCGACCGCCAGCGGTCGAGTGCATCCCAGGTCGTCGCGAAGACCGCGCGGGTGAACTGAGCGCCCATTGCGCTACGGACGACTTTCGCGTTCCACAGGTCAACCGTACCGGGCAGGGCGACCACCGCCGCCGCACCGAACGCCGCGCCTGTTCGCACCATGGTCCCGGCGTTCCCGGGATCCTGCACGGCGTCGAGCGCGAGCACGCGGGTGCCGGACCCGGCCACGACCTCGTCCCACCCGTGCTGCGGCACTTCGGCGATCGCCAGCACGCCCTGCGGCGAGTCGGTCTCGGCGGCGCTCGCGAACTCCCGCGCCCCCACCTCCTGGACCTCCACACCGCGGCCGGCGAGCGCCGCCCGCAACGCCTCGCCGCGTGCCGTTCCCGCCAACTGCGGCGCGACGAGCGCCCCGCGCACGACGATCGGGGACTGGAGCAGCGCGTCGACCGCCCGCACTCCTTCGGCCACGAAATGGTGGGCGCGCTCCCGCGCCTTTCGGCGTCGCAGGTCCCGGGCTAAGGTGAGTAATCTCAAGCTGTCACTCTGTCGAGGGATGCCGGCGGATGCAAGATGCCCGACTTCCGATCGCGCTCACGATCGCCGGCTCCGACTCCGGCGGGGGCGCCGGCATTCAGGCGGACCTTCGGGTCTTCGCCCGCCTGGGCGTCTTCGGGACGTCCGCGATCACCGCCATCACGGCCCAGAACACGCTCGCCATCCTGGCATCGGCCCCGCTGACCCCGGCGCTCGTGCGCGCCCAGATCGACGCCGTCGCAGCCGATCTCCGTCCCGCAGCGGTCAAGACCGGCATGTTGGCGACCGGCGCGATCGTGCGTGCGGTCGTGGTCGCCCTCGGCGAGCACGCGCTGGCGCCGTACGTCGTCGACCCGGTGCTCTTCTCGAGTACCGGCACTCCGTTGCTCGACGCGGAGGGTGCGGCCGCGCTCCGGCGCGAGCTGCTGCCCGGGGCGGCGATCGTGACCCCCAACATCGCCGAGGCGGCCGCGCTGACCGGCGAGCCGGTGGGCGACCTCGCCGGGATGGAGCGGGCCGCCCGTCTCCTCGTCGATCGGGCAGGGTCACGGGCCGCGCTCGTGACCGGCGGGCACCTGGACGGCCCGACCGCGGTCGATGTGTTCTACGACGGCTCGGCGCCTCCCCGCCGGCTCCGTCACCGGCGCGTGGTGACGCGGCACACGCACGGCACGGGTTGCACGTTGTCGGCGGCGATCGCGGCCCACCTCGCGCGCGGTGCGCCGCTCCTGGCCGCCGTGCGCGCGGCCGCCGCGTATGTCCACCGAGGGCTGCGCCGGCCCCCGGGTGTCGGCGCCGGCCACGGGCCGGTCGGCTGACTCACGGCTCGCCCGCCACCCACGCGCGGACGGCGCGGTCGAACGCCGGACCGATGCGGGCGCCGGTGGCCAGCACGTCGGCGTGATCGAGCCGGTCGGCGGTGAGCCCGGCGGCGCGGTTCGTGATGCAACTGACGGCGAGCACGCGCATGCCGAGCGCACGCGCGACCAGCACCTCGGGGACGGTCGACATCCCGACGGCGTCGGCGCCGAGTGACGCGAGCATGCGGATCTCCGCCGGCGTCTCGTACGACGGACCGAGCACGCCCGCGTACACGCCTTCCGCGACCGTCAGTCCTTCCGCCGACGCCGCGCGGCGGAAGGATGCGGCGCAGGCCGCATCGTACGGCGCCGACATGTCCGGGAACCGCGGCTCGCCCGGGTGTACCGGCCCGAGGAGCGGGTTGCGCCAGGTCAGGTTGATGTGGTCGCGAACCACCATCAGCGTCCCGGCGACGAGGCCGGCCCGGATCCCGCCGGCTGCGTTGGAGATGAGCACCGACCGGACGCCCAGCGCGTGGAGCACACGGATGGGAAGCGCCACCCGCTCGGCGGAGAGCCCCTCGTACAGGTGCAGCCGCCCCACCTGCACGATGACATCGCGATCCGCGACCGTGCCGAGGAGAAGCTCGCCCGCGTGCCCGGGCGCGGTCGCGGCCGCGAGGCCCGGGAGCGCCGTGAACGGGATCCGCCGGGCCCGGTCGATGTGCCGCGTGAACCCATGGAGCCCCGAGCCGAGCACGACGCCGATCGCCGGGCGCGCGCCGGCCGATTCGGAGCCGGGCCAGCCGTCCCCGCGCGCCGCCAGCGCCGCCGCGATCGCCGGAGCCACGGTCTCCGGCGTCCCGCTCCGAGCAGTGTCCACGCGGGCGCCGCCGTCAGGCCCGGGCGGTGACCGGCGGGATCGGCGCCGCCGAACGTATGGCCGCGAGCGCGGCGTCGAAGCGCCGGAGCCACGCCTGGCGCTCGGCCCACGGCTGAAAGGCCGACGCCAGTCCGGTGCGCGCGATCGCCGCCAGCTCCTCGAAGGAGAAATGGAGTGCGCGTGCCGCGTGTGCGTATTCGGCGACGAGCGTCGTGCCGCTCATGAGGCGATTGTCGGTGCACAGCACGACGGGCAGGCCGCGGTCGAAGTATGCCCGGAGCGGGTGGCTCGCGTAGTCGGGCGTGGCCGACGTCTGGACGTTGCTCGTGAGGCAGATCTCGATTGGGATCCGCCGATCGACTGCGTACGCGGTGAGTGCGGGATCGAGGAGGAGCCGCGTGCCATGTCCGATCCGGTCCGCCCCGCACCGGTGGATCGCCGCCCGCACGGAGTCGGCGCCGTCGCCCTCCCCCGCGTGGCACGTGCACGCCAGGTCGTGCTCGCGCGCGAACAGGAACGCCGACGCGTGCGTCTGCGGTGGGTGGCCGGCCTCGGGCCCCGCGAGGTCGAAGCCCACGACGCCGTCGGCCCGGTGGGCGACGGCGAGCCGCGCCGCCGCGAGCGACGCCTCGGGGCTCAGATGCCGCAGCGCGCAGACGATGATGCCGGTCGCGATGCCGTGGGCCCCCTCGGCGCGCGCCAGTCCGGCGCGCACGGCCACGATCGCGTCATCGGGCGAGAGGCCGCCCTGCGTGCTGAGGATCGGGGCGAAGCGCACCTCCAGGTACCACGCCCCCTCGGCGGCCATATCTTCCGCCAACTCGAATGCCGCCCGCTCCAGCGCGTCCGCCGATTGGAGGACGCCGAGGGTGATCGCGAAGCAGGAGAGGTACGTCTCGAGCGAGCAGTTGTCGGGGACGCGCATGGCGCGCAGGAGGCCGGGCACGTCGCCCGCCGGAAGCGGTTGGCCGGCCGCCTGCGCCAGCTCGAGCAGCGTCTCGGGGCGGAGTGACCCGTCGAGGTGGCAGTGCAGCTCGGCCTTCGGCAGCCGACGGATCAGGGCATCATCGACCATGCGGGAAACTACAGCCGCCGCGCGTCGCGCCGATACCAAATCGTGACCGGCTCACCCCGGGAGCCGCTTTCCTCACGCGCGCCCGGCGGCGCATATTGTCCGCGTGGCCGCTGGGACCTTCACGACCGCCCCTGCCCCCCGGGCACCCGCCGTCGGGCCAATGACACTGCCGGTCAGCTCGGAGCGTGTGCTGGTCGTCGACGACGAGCCCGACATCGTCGCCCTGGTCGCGTACCACCTGGCCAAGGCGGGCTATCGGGTGTCGACTGCCGCGTCGGGACACGACGCGCTGGGGCTGGCCCGACAGGACCGCCCCTCGCTGGTCGTGCTCGACCTGATGTTGCCGGGCCTGTCGGGGTTCGACGTCCTCGAGCAGTTGCGGGCCGACGAGCAGACGCGCGATGTCGCCGTGCTGATGCTCACGGCTCGCCGCGACGAGCCCGATCGCATTCGCGGGCTGTCCCTCGGCGCCGACGACTACCTGACCAAGCCTTTCAGCCCGCAGGAGCTGGTCCTGCGGGTCGGTGCCATCTTGCGACGGGTCGGGGCCGCAGGGCACACTTCGCACGACTCGCTCACGATCGGCCCGATCCGGATCGAGCGGGGGGCGCACCGGGTGAGCGTCGACGACACGGCCGTCGAGCTCACGCCGACGGAATTCAAGCTGCTCCTCACGCTCGCCGAGCGCCGGGGCCGGGTGCAGGCACGAGGCCACCTGCTGGAAACGGTATGGGAAGCCGCACCGGACATTCAGACCCGCACCGTCGACATGCACATCCAGCGGCTCCGCACCAAGCTGGGGCCCGCGGGGGATCTCATCGAGACCGTCCGCGGATTCGGATACCGCCTGCGCGCCGGACACCCGCGCCACCCCTGAGCGTCGACCGCCGACCGGCTGACGCACCGGCGGCTGGACCCGACGCGTGAAGCTCACCGAGCGGCTCCTCCTCGGCTCACTCCTGGTCGTGAGCGTGCTCGTCGTTTGCGTCGTCGTCGTCATCGACCACCGACTCGACACGGCCGCGGTCGGCGCTGCGAGCCCGGACCTCGCCCGGCTCGCCAAGCACGACGTCTACGTGGCCGGTGGCATCGCGCTCGGGCTCTCGTCCGTTGTCGCCTTCCTGTTCGCCCGCGCCGTCTCCCGCCCCATCGTGGAGCTGCGCGACGTCGCCCGGGCGCTCGCCGCGGGCGACCTGACGCGACGCCCCTCACTCACGGCGCCGGGCGAGGTCGGCGACCTCGCGATCGCGCTCCACCGCCTCGCCGAGCAACTCGGCTCCCGCCTGCTCGCGCTCGAGGAGGAAGACTCCTTGCTCTCGGCCCTGTTCGAATCCCTGAACGAAGGTGTGCTCGCGGTCGACGTGCGCCAGCGGGTGGTGCGGATCAACGCGACCGGCCGGCAGTTGCTGCGCGCCCGTCTGCCGGTACCGTTCCCGCTCGATCAGCTCTCGCGTGAGCGCATATTCCGCGAGTCGGTCGCCGGCGCGCTCGCCGGCCAGGTGACCGACGGGGCCGAGGTGCACATCGATGGACGGACGCTGGCCCTGACCGCCCGGCCGCTCGCGGGCGGCGGCGCCGTCGTCGCGCTGCTCGATCTGACCGCCACCCGACGGCTCGAGGCCGTGCGGCAGGACTTCGTCGCCAACGTCTCGCACGAGCTCAAGACACCGCTCACCGTCGTCGGCGGGTTCGCCGAGACCCTGACCGATGACGCGCTCCCGGCGGACCGCCGGCGCCAGTTCGCCGAGACCATTCTCGCGAACACGCGGCGTATGCAGCGGATCGTGGACGATCTCCTCGACCTGAGTCGGATCGAGTCGGGCGGGTGGGTGCCGCAACCCGTCGCGACCGATGTGCGCGCGGTCGCCGCCGACGCGGCGGCGCCGTCGCGGCCGGTGGCGGACGCGAAGGGCGTCGCGATCGAGGTGTGCGTCTCCGACGACGCGCGGACGGCCACCGTCGATCCGACGGCGCTGCGCCAGGTGCTCGCGAACTTGATCGAGAATGCCGTTCGCCACACGGCCGAGGGCACGGTGACCGTCGCGGCGCGGCGTGAGCCGGCCCGGCCCGTCACCCCCTCGGGCGGGGCGAGCGGCTCCGACCCGTCGGCCGGTCCGCCGCCGGCCGGCGCTCCCGGGTCGGCGGCCGGGCCGGGCGTGTGGATCTCGGTCCGCGACACCGGCGTCGGCATCGCGCGCGAGCACCTGCCCCGCATCTTCGAGCGGTTCTACCGGGTCGACCGGGCGCGCGCCCGCGACGCGGGCGGCGGGGGCACCGGTCTGGGCCTCGCCATCGTGCGGCACCTCGTCGAGGCTCACGGCGGTCGCGTGCGGGCGGACAGCCAACCCGGTCGCGGCACGACCGTCGACCTGTTCTTCCCCGACCACGCGGCGTCGGCGCTGCCGTCACGCGCGGCCGCGGCGGCGCCGGCGGCGCTCCCTCCCTAGCCGCGCTGGCGCTCCTTCCTTCTCGCCGCCGGCGACGCTCCCTCCCTCGCGGCGCCGGCGCTCCTTCCCTCGCGGCGCCGGTGCACCACCCGCGCCGGCGTCCGGCGCTCACTCTCACCGTCGCCGAGCTCCCGCTCTCACCGCCGCCGGGACGGCCCACGGGTCGCGCGATCGCCGACCGCGCGCGCGAATGCCGCATCGCTCGCCGCCGCCAGCGCGGCGCGCCACGCATGATAGACCCGCACCAGCTCGCGCCCGGGCGCGGTCAACCGCGCCCCGCCACGCGCCGCGCCGCCGCGCGCCGTCTCGACGATCGTCTGGCCGCGCGTGTCCTCCACCCGGCGGATCCGTGTCAGACACGTGCGATAGCTGAGTCCCACCCGTGACGCTGCGGCCCTGATCGTCCCCAGCTCCTCGATTCCCTCGAGGAGCCGCACGTACCGCGGGCCCAGCAGGAAGTCGCCCTTCCAGGTGAGCCATCCCTTGACCTGCGGCGCGAGCGGCCCGCGCCGCGTCCCGCGTGCGCGAGCCCGTCCCGGCGCCAGGCGACCTCGAGTCATCCGGCATCCCGGTGGTGAGCGACGATCGGGCGGCACCCGCGCCGCCGTCCGACATTTACGATAACCCGCGTCCACCCGCGTCGCGGCGAACAAACACGCCGCCCCGGCATCGGCGCGGGACGCCGGCCGGTGCCCCGCGCGTAGGGGCGGCATTCATGCCGCCCGCTGATCGCATCCCGCACGGATGCCTGGCCCGGCATGTCGCCCGCGTCCCCCGGGCCATCGTTGGGGGCGGCATTCATGCCGCCCGCGACCCGCATCCCGCACCCATGCCGGGGCGGCATTCATGCCGCCCGCGACCCATATCCCGCACGGATGCCCGGCGCGGCACGTGGGGCCGACCGGGCCGATGTGCAGCGTGTTGCACATCGGCACGGGGCTTCGTACCTTGCGCCGCCTCCCCCCCCCGTCAGCGGTGCCGAGCGAATGCGCAGCAACATGCACATCGTCCAGGGACACCGGCCGCCCGTGACCACCCCGCGATGGCTGTACGGGATGGCCGTGTGCGGGCTCGCGCTGGCGGCGGACGGACGGCGCGCGGCCGGGCAGGGCGTCTCGACCGCGGCCATCAACGGCCGAGTCACGCGCGACAGCGCGGGGGGCGCGCCCGCTGCCGGGGCGGCGGTGACCATCCTCGACCGCGCGACCGGCGCCCGCACCCTGCTCACGACGGCGTCCGATGGACGCTTCGACGCCGAGAACCTCCCGCCCGGCGGGCCCTATCAGGTCGAGGCGCGCGCCGTCGGCGCCGCCGCCGCGGCCCGTGGCGGCATCCTGCTCACCGTCGGTGAACGGCAATCCCTCGTGCTGGTCCTCGGCGCGGCCGCGGCGCCGACACTGCCGACCGTCCGGGTGGGCGCCGTCCGGAGCATCGTCCACGATGTCGACCGGACCGGCCCATCGCACACCGTCTCCGACAGCGCCGTACAGCGGCTGCCCGTGCTGTCCCGCGACTTCGTCGATCTGATCCAGACGGCGCCCGGTGTCGTCGTGACCTCGATCGGCGGACTCAACAACCGCTACAACACCATTCTCGTCGACGGCGCCGCCAACACCGACTACTTCGGCCTGAGCCGCGGCACCGGCACCCCGGGCGGTCAGGAGGGAACACGGTCGCTCCCGCTCGATGCGGTTCAGGAGTTCCGGGTCGCGCTCGCGCCATACGATGTGCGCCGCGGAGGCTTCACGGGTGGGGAGATCGACGCCATCACCCGCTCCGGCACCAACACCCCGCACGGCTCGGCGTTCGCATTCTATCAGGACCAGGCGCTCCTCGGGACCGATCCGGCGGGTCGGCCCGCGCCGGACTTTCGGACGTACGACTACGGCATCACTGTCGGCGGCCCGGTCGTGCCCGATCGGCTGCACCTCTTTGTCGCCGCCGAGGAGAAGCAACGGAGCGTCCCCTACGCCGGCCCGCTGCTCGGCCCAGGGACGCCGATCCCGGCCGACAGCGCGGCGCGATTCGCACGGCTCCTTCAGGGCTACGGGATCAACCCCGGTAGCTTCGGTCCGTACACCACGCACGGACTGGCGCGCAACCTGTTCGCCAAGGTCTCGGCACCGACCGGAGAGCACGGCGCGATCGATCTGTCGGTGAACTATGCCGACGGGGAGACGTCGGACACGCTGGCGCCGGGGCGCGTCGACCCCGGTGACTTTCGCTCGACCGCAGCTGCGTTCGCCCAGACCGGTATCACCCGCGCCATCCGGGGGCGCTGGACGAGCGTGTTCGGCGGCCGGTTCGCCAACGAGCTCGTCGCCGACGAGCTCCAGGCCGACGAGCCCCGCACGCCGGCGAGCACCACCGCCGGCATCTTCGTGAGCGGCGTCGGCGCGGCCGGCGCGCGGCTCATCGCCGGGGGCGATCCCGGCTCGCAGCTTCTCGCGCTCCGCCAGCGGTCGGAGGAGCTGGGCGACAATCTCACCGTTCCGGTGGGGGCGCACGCCGTCACCGTCGGGGTGCACGCCACGTTTCTCCAGTTCCGCTTCGCCTCCCTCGTCAACAGTGTCGGCCAGTATCAGTTCGCGAGCCTCTCCAGCTTCGCCGCCGGGACGCCCTCGGGCTTCACGCGCACCGTGCCGCTGGTCCCGAACGGCGGGGCGACCGACTTCGCGAGCGTGCTGCCCAGCGCGTACGTCGAGGATCGCTGGACCCTCCCGCACGGGGTGAGCCTCACCGGCGGGCTCCGGATGGACCTTCCCCTCTACGTCAATGCGCCGGACCACAATCCGGCCCTCGCGGCGAGCCCACTCGGGATCGACACCCACCGGTTCATCGGCGCGACCCCGCACCTCTCACCGCGTGTCGGCGTCAACTGGCAGGTCGATGACCGGACGGCGGTGCGTGGCGGAGCCGGCGTCTTCGCGGGCGTCATGCCATACAACTGGCTCTCCTGGGCGTACGCATTCACCGGCCTGCGCCAATCGGTCGTGAGCTGCAAGGGAGCCAACGTCCCGCACTTCGTTCCCGGGCCCACCGGGCAGCCGACGGCGTGCACCGGTGCGGCGCCCGCCCCGGCCGGAGCGGAGGTGGTCGCCTTCGATCCGGGCTTCACGATGCCGGAGGAGCTCAAGGCGTCGATCGGCGCCGATCGCGCGCTCGGCTGGGGAGTGGTCGCCTCGGCCGATGCGACCTTCCAGTACGCGCTCGAGAACCTGACGATCGTCAACGCGAACCTGCGCGGTCCGATCGGCCGGCTCGCCGGCGAGGGTGGGCGGACGATGTACGGCACGGTCGCCGCGACGTCGGGCAAGGGGACGGTCGCCACGACGTCGCCGACCGTGGTGGACCCGGCGTTCGGCCCCGTGCTGATCAACGGGAACGCGAGCGGGGACCGCTCGTGGGTCGCCACGCTCCAGGCGGCGAAGCGGTTTGCGAACGGCGTCGAGCTCGATGTGGCCTACACCTACACGGACGCGCTCGAGCGGATGTCGCTCCGCGACGCCCAGACCGTCTCCAACTTCGGCTTCACGCCGCTCGACGGCTCCTTCACCGATCGACGGCTGGCGACGTCCACGTACGATGTGCCCCATGTGGTCACCGTCAGCGGGACCGCCAACGGCCCGTTCGGCAGCCGACTGTCGCTCATCTACCTGGGCCGCTCGGGTTACCCATTCACGTACATCGTCAACGGTGACGCCAACGGCGACGGCGTCGGGGATCGTGTGGGGTTCTTCCCGACCCAGCAGAACGATCCGATCTACGTTCCCAGAGACGCGAAGGACATCTCGCTCGTGCAGGACGGACCGGGCGGACTCGTTCCGGCGTCCGCGGCGGCCCACGACAGCCTCGCCGCGTTCATCGCGGCCCAGGCCTGCCTTCGCGAGCACGAGGGCCAGCTACTCCCCCGCAACGCCTGTCGGAACCCGTGGCAGAACATCCTCAACGCGCGGATCGCCGAGCGGGTGCACGTCCCGGGACTTCGCGATCAGGGGGTCGAGCTCATGGTCGATGTCTTCAATGTCCTGAATCTGATCGACCGGCACTGGGGTCTGGTCCGTGAGACCGGCACGCTCACCGGGGCCGGCACGGAGAACGTTCCGGTGCTCACCCTCCGCGGCACCGACCGCGCCCTGGGCCGCAACCTCTACCAGCTCTCCCTGCCCCCGCAGCGCGTGCTCAACGTCAACGCCTCGCGATGGCAGCTTCAGTTGGCCGCTCGATACGCGTTCTGACGATGCGACTGTGCGATGATGACCGCCCGTAGTCCGGTCGACCGGAGCCCGGCCCTCCGGCTACGGCAGCCGATCGGTCGGCTGAAGGCCCATCGCGTACGCCACCGCCCGCTTCGACAGCGACAACTGCACCACGGCCTCGGCGCGCAGACTCTGCGCCCGTGCGAGCGCCGCCTGCGCGCTCAGCAGCTCGACGACCGATGCGAAACCGACATTGTAACGGCCCGAGACCAGTTGATATGCCGCCTGCGCAGACGCGAGTCCGGCGGCGGTCGATGTCAGGCGCTGCGCCGCGACTGTATACTCCCCGATCGCGCGCGCGACGTCGCCCGTGACCTGGCGTCGGACGTCGCCCTCGGCCACCTGTGCCGATTGGTAGGTGACCTGCGCCTCCTGGTAGTCGAGGTGTGAGCGGAAGAGGTCGAGCAGGTTGTACCCCACGCCGACCCAGAACTGCGTCGCCGTCTGGTTGCCGACCTGCCCGAGCAAGGGCGATTGCGGCGTCGTGACCTGGTTGACGCCGTCCTGGAGCGCCCGGTCGTAGTACCGCCCGGCACCGAAGAACGAGATCCCCGCCGACAGCGACGGCATGTTCTCGCTCGCCGCACGCCGGAGTCCCCAGCGGGCGGCGTCGATCGATGTCTTCGCCGACTGAAGGTCGGTTCGCCGCCGCAGCGCGCCATCGGCCACCTGCGTCGTGTCCAGATAGCGCGCCGGCAGCGGCGTCGTGTCGAGCGGGGGCGTGATCGGCACGAGCGGGCGCTGCGGATCGATGTGGATGCGTTGGAGCAGCGCCACCCGGTCCGCGTACTGGCGATTCTGCGCATCGAGCGACGCCGACTGATTCGCGGCCAACTGCGCCTGCGCCTGATACACATCCGCGGGCGGTCGCTTGCCGACCCGGACCAGCTCCTGAAGCTGGACCACCTGCTGCTGCGAGACCCGCACGTTCTGGTTGGCGATCACCACCAGCTCGCTGTCGAGCACCGTCTGGAGAAACGCCTGCGAGACGTCGAGCGCAACCGACTGGCGAGTGCGCTCGAGCGTCAGGTCGACGGCATGTCGCGTGAACTCGGCCGACCGGATCGCCGGATAGGCAGTGAGCGGCGAGAGCAGGTTGAGCGACGTCTGGAGCTGAAAGCCCATCGTCTCGACCCGCGTGTCCCATGGCACCGTCGCTCGGGACCCGACGAGCAGCGTCCCGCTCGTCACCGTCCGTGCGCCCGACACGCCGACGAACGGCAGGATCCCACCGTACGTGCGTGTCACGGCCGTGCGCGCGAGCTCGGTCGCGAAGCGCGCCTGCTGTACCGGCGTCGCCACCCGGAGCGCGAGCGCGATCGCCGTGTCGAGCGTCAGCGCGGGCGGTACCGGCGTGTCCATGGCCGACGCCACGGGCGCCGCGCGCGCTGCCGGCGGCGCGGCGCGCACGCTGCCCCGGGTCGTGTCGGGCGGCGGCACCGTCGGCCGCTGTGCTCCGGCGCTCCGCGTCCCGGCCAGCGCCGCGATGACGGCCGCACTCGCGACCGCGGCCGCCCGACGGGTCATGAGACGCTGCGTCCCTGCTTCGTGTCGCGCACCGGCTGAACGTGCTGTCCTTCCGGGACACTGTCGCCCAGGTCGAGCGCCACCTGTTCTCCCTCGCGCACGCCGTCGCGCAGCCGCACCGTCACCCCGTCGGTGTCGAGGACGTGGACCGCGCGGAAGGCCACACGATCGTCGGGTCCGACGACCGCGACGTAGTCCGTGTCGCCGCGGACCACGAGCGCCTCCGCCGGCACTTCCAGATACCGTTCACCCGGCACGGCGATCGTCACCTGAACCACGCTGCCCGGCACGATCTCGTGCCGCCGATTGCTCAGGTCGATCTCGGCCAGCAGCGTCCGGGTACTCGGGTCGAGCTGGCCGGTGTAGCGCGTCACGGCCCCCGCGATCTGCACCGACGGGCGCGAGGGGTCGACGATCGTCACCGGCGCGCCGCGCCGCACCGCCGCCGCATCCCGCTGGTCGATGTAGACGAAGGTTCGCAGGCTGTCGGTCGTCCCGACCTCGACGACAGGCAGCGCGCTCGTCTGCGACCCCTCGGCGTTCTGCACGAGCGCCCCAGGGTCGGCGTACCGCGCCGTGACCGTCCCGCTGAACGGCGCTCGGATCGTCTCGTAGTCCTCGATCGCCTTGAACCGCGCGGCGGCCGCCGCGGCCATCCGCGCCTCCGTCTCCGCCTGCTCGGCCTCTTCCGGCGCGATCAGCCTCTGCGCGATGAGCTGGCCGTCCCGGTCGGCGATCGCCCGCCTGTTGCGGGCGTCGGCCGTCGCCGCCGCGAACTGCTGGTCGGTCTCCGGTGATTGGATCACCGCCAGGATCTGACCGGCGCGGACGTGGTCGCCCTTGTCGACGCGCACATCCTTGAGGTACCCGCTGACCTTGGCGTAGAGCGCGACCGAGAGAAACGGCCGGGTCTCGCCCGTGAGGGTGAGCGTGTGCGCGCCGGGCGATCGCTCGACCGCCGCCACCCGGACGGTCGGGCCGTCCGCCACCACAGCCACGCGGGCGCGCCGTTCGCGCGCCACGGACACTCGCCGGGCCGCCGACAGGCCGACGACGAGCGCGAGCGCCACGAGGACGGTGAGGCCGCCGCCGATGTACAGGAGGATCCCCGCGCGGCGGCTGGGCGGTCGGGTCGGGGTCCAGGCCGGCGTCGCTCGACGTGGGCCGGTCGGGGGGAGTCCCGCGGGCGGCGTGGCGCTCATCATGATCTGGCGACTCTGACAGCCGGTCGGAGGTCTGGTGGGGGGGACTGCACGGGGCGCCGCTCAATACCCTTCATCGTACAGCTGCCCCTGTTCCTCCGTCTTGAAGCGCTCCTCGAGAGAGTAGCGCTCCGGCAGCGGACGGCGGACGAGCGAGTAGACGACCGGGACGAGACAGAGCGTGAACACCGTGGCCATGATCAGGCCGCCGATGACCGCCCGGCCCAGCGGCGCGTTCTGGCTGCTCCCTTCGCCCAGACCGATCGCCGTCGGGAGCATGCCGAGGATCATCGCCAGCGCCGTCATGAGGACCGGCCGGAGGCGCGTCTTGCCCGCCTCGATCGCCGCGGCCGCCGCCGACATGCGACGCTCGACCCGCAGGTCGTGGGCAAACGTGACGACGAGAATCGAGTTGGAGACCCCGATCCCCACCGCCATGATCGATCCCATCAACGACACGACATTGATCGTCGTGTGTGTGAGCACCAGGATCCAGAGAATGCCGACCAGCGCGCCGGGAATCGCGGCCATGATGATGAGCGGGTCGACCCACGACTGAAACAGGACGACCATGAGGAAATAGACCAGCAGGATCGCCACCACGAATCCGAGCGCGAGGCTGGAGAACGCCTCGTTCATCACCTGTCCCTGCCCGCGGACCGTGATCGTCATCCCGGCGGGCAGGGTGCCGAGGGCGGCGACCGCGCGGTCGATGCCGGCCACGACCGAGCCGAGGTCGCGACCGGTCACGCTGGCGGTCACGTCGAGCACCCGGGCCACCGTGTAATGATCGATCACGTCGGGTACCGCCCCAGCCGTGACCTGCGCCATGTTGTCGAGCGTCTGGACGGGGGCGCGCGGAACCGGGTCGATCGTGCGCCGCGCCGGGGTGACGTGCTGGTCGAGCGCGCCGCCGAAGCGCGTCACGGGCGTGTTCAACAGATCGCGAGCCGAGGTCATTCGGGGGAGCGGCACCTCGACGGCGACCAGGTAGTTCACGTGGTTCTGGGGGTTGATGTAATAGGTGGGCGAGACGACTGCGCTCGAGGCGAGCGAGACCAGCATGCTGTTCGCCACGTCGCGCTGACTGAGCCCCAGCTCGGCCGCCCGCTCGCGGTCCACGTTCACGAACAGCGTCGGATAGTCGAGCGTCTGCTTGATCGTGACATCCGTCGCCCCCGGCACCTCCTCGATCGCGTCGCGCAGCGTGCGCGCGGTCACGTAGGCCCGGGCCAGGTCCGGATACATGATCTGGACATCGATCGGGGCCGAGAGGCCGAAATTGAGCACCTGGCCGACGATGTCGGCGGTCTGGAAGTAGATCGCCGATCCCGGGAACTCCGCCTGGAGGGCCCGACGGATGCGCTGGACGTACCTCTCGGTCGGGTGGTGGGACTGGGTGAGGGCGACGAGGATCTCCGCATCCATCCCGCTCGTGTTGTCGGTCGGCACGAAGGCCATGTTGAGCGGCTGTGGCACGCCGATCGTCGAGTTGATCGTTTCCAGCTCCGTCGCCGGGACGATCCGCCGGATCGTCCCCTCGGCCCGGGCCACCAGCCGCTCCGTCTGCTCGATCCGGGTGCCCGAGGGGGCCCGGAAATGGATCTTCATCATGCCCGCGTCCGTCGACGGGAAGAAGTCGGTCCCGATGATGGACGGCAGGACGAGCGTGATGCCGATCACCGCCGCGCTCGCGGTGAGCGTGAACCGCCGGTGGACGATCAGGAGCTCGACGAAGCGGCCGTACGCTGCCTGGAACGCCTCGAACCAGCGGTCGCGCCCCTGGTTGAACCGGCGCGCGAGGCCGGTGGTGCGCCCCTCGCCGGGCCCCGGGCGCGACCCCGCCGCGAGCGTGTCCGCGCCAGTCTCGGCACCCGATGCCGCCCGTGCCATGTGGTGGTGGACCTCGGCGCCGAGCAGCATCCGGGAGAGCGTCTTGACGAGCGTCCGCGAGAGCAGCCAGGAGGCGGCGACCGCGCTCACGACCGCGACCGCCATCGGGATGAACAGGAACCGCGCCGGCCCGACCAGCAGCACGACCGGGAAGAAGACGATGCAGATGGCGAGCGTGGCCACGATCAGGGGCGTCGAGATCTGCCCGGCGGCGTCGAGGATGGCGACGGTGAGCGGCTTCCCCAGGCTCAGGTTGCGGTGCACGTTCTCGACCGTGACGATCGCGTTGTCGACCAGGAGACCGATCGAGAGCGACAGGCCGCCCAGAGTCATGACGTTGAAGCTGTTGCCCGTCGCGTGGAGGACGATCACGGCGGCCGCGATCGAGAGCGGGATCGACGTCACGGCGATCAGCACGCTCCGCCAGCTCCCGACGAACAGGAGGATCATGAGCGAGACGAGCAGGGCCGCGATGAGCGCCTCGCGGATCACGCTCGCCACGGCGGCGCGGACGAAGATCGACTGGTCGAAGTCGAGCCGCACCTCGAGCCCGGCCGGCGCGACGGCCTTGATCCTCGGGATCATCGCCTTGGCCGCATCGACGACGGCCAGCGTCGACGCGTCGGCCTTCTTGAGAATCGTGAGGTACGCCGCACGGTGGCCGTCGATCCGAACGATGTTCTGCTGCTCGGCGAAGCCATCGCGAACCGTCGCGACGTCGCCGATCAGCACCGGAGCGCCGTTCACGATCTTCACCGGGATCCGGGTGAAGTCGGCGACATTGGCCGGGCTCGAGTTCATCGCGACGTTGTAGTCGCGTGTCCCGATCCGGGCCGTGCCGGCCGGGATGAGCAGATTGGACGACAGCAGCGCGGTCAGCACGTCCTCTGAGGAGAGCCCCTTCCCGGCGAGCGCGTTCGGGTCGACGTCGACCGTGATCTCGCGGATCTTCCCGCCGTATGGCGACGGTGTGGCGAGCCCGGGGATCGTGAACAGCCGCAGCCGGATGAAGTTCTGCCCGTAGTCGGAGATCTGCTGCTCCGGCATCGTGGGCGAGGACAGCGTGAGCTGGGCAACCGGCACGCTCGACGCGTTGGATTGGATCACGTACGGAGGCGTGACGCCGGGCGGCATCGCGCGGAGCGCCGTCTGCGACGACGAGGTGATCTGGGCGATCGCGTTCCCGATGTCGACGCCGGGCTGGAAGAACACCTTGATCAACCCCAGGCCGGGAATCGACTCCGACTCGATGCGCGAGATCCCGTTCACCGTCGACGACAGGTTCCGCTCACTCAGGAGAACGATCCGGCTCTCCATGTCCTGCGCCGAAAAGCCGTTGTAGTTCCAGACGACGGCGACAACCGGGATGTCGATCACCGGGAAGATGTCGACCGGCATGCTGCGCGTCGCCAGCCACCCCATGAGGAGCAGCACGAAGGACAGCACGGCGACGGTGTACGGCTGGCGCAGGGCGAGGCGGACGATCCACATAGGCGGGCGACGCGGCAGCGGCGGTGAGCAGAAAATATTATACTCCGACGCCGCGCACGACCAATGTTGTTATGGCCATGGCATCATTCCCCTATTGCATGCCGTTCAACCTCCGGCTCCTCCGCGTCTTCCTCGCCGTCGCTCGCCAGGGCACCATCACGCGCGCCGCCGCCGATCTCGGGCTCACCCAACCGGCCGTGTCCCGGGCGATCCGCGACCTGGAGCACCAGACGCGGGCGACGCTGCTCGAGCGAACCCCTTCCGGCGTCCGCCTCACCGAGGCCGGTCACGCTCTCCTGGCCCACGCGCGGGTGATCTTCGCCGAGGCACGCGCGGCCGAGGAGGACCTCGACGCCCTGGCCGGCCTCGCGCAGGGGACGCTCCGCGTCGGCGGAAGCCCGACAATCGTCACCTACGTCCTGCCGCCGCTGCTGGCGGCATTTCACGCCCGCTACCCGGGTGTCGAGCTACGGGTGACGAGTGCGCCGTCACGCGTGGTCGCCCGGATGCTCGCCGAGCGTGACGTCGACGTCGCGCTCGTGGAGACGCCGATCGAGCACCCACGGCTCCGGGCCGTGACGTGGGCCGAGGATGAGATGGTGCTCGTCGCGGCGCCCGAGCACCCCCTGGCCGCGAGACCTCGGCCCGCGCCGGCCAGCCTGGCGCACGAGCTGCTGGTCATCCGGGAGCCGGGGTCCGGCACATTCGACACGATCATGCGGGCCCTTCGTGCGCACGGGGTGGCGCCGCAGCGGCGGCTGGAGGTCGACACCGCCGAGGCGATCGTGCAGCTCGTCGCGGCCGGCGTCGGCGTCGCGATCATCTCGCGCTGTGCGGCAGCCAATGCGCTCGCGCTCGGGCGGCTCGTCGTCCTGGACGTGCCGGGCCTGACCGTGCGCCGGCCCCTCGTGCGCCTCTCGCTCGCCGCGGGCGGGGAGAGTGCGGCGGCCCGCGCGTTCGGCACCGTGCTCGATGCGGCACCGCGCCCGGCGACGACGCGGGCTGGCCCGGTCGGCCCGACCCGGGCCGGACGGGAGCGGCGGAGCCCGGGACACCGGAGTCGGGAATCGTGACGATCCCGATACGCGAGGTCGGGCTCGGCTTTACACGAGCGGGCAGAGTTCCGAGGGGTGGTACCTGGATCACTCACTCCCCGGAGCGCTCATCGTGTTGTCGGCTGACCGTGTCCTGCCTGCTCGACTCGCCGCATGCCGCAGGTGGCGTGCGCGGACCTGTGTAGCGACGCTCGCCGCGCTGTCGATCGGCGCCCCGCCGGCAGCGCGATCGGCGGCTGCCCAGGAGAGGCCGGCGGATTCGGCATCCATCCAGTTCCGGGGCCTGACGATCACGCCCGGCGGATACTTCGCCGCCGAAGCTGTCTGGCGCCAACGGAACGAGACGGCGGACATCGGGTCCAGCTTCAACGCCATCCCCTTCCCCGGGACGAGTAACGCCGCTCTCTCCGAGTTTCGGGGCTCCGCCCGACAGTCACGCCTCACGGTCGGCGTGTCCGGCAGGGCGGGCGCGACACGGCTGTCCGGGTACTGGGAGTCCGACTTCCTCTCGGCGGGGGTAACCTCCAACTCCAACGAGAGCAACAGCTACACACTACGCCTCCGCCAGTTCTGGGGGCAGGCCGCCTGGTCGGACGGCTCCGGCGTCATGGCGGGTCAGGCGTGGAGCACGTTGACGACCGAGAAGAAGGGCGTCGCCGCACGCAACGAGTTCGCCCCGCAGGTGATCGATGCCCAGTACGTCGCGGGCTTCGACTGGGCGCGCCAGTGGCAGATCCGCGCCTGGAAGGGATTCGCCAACCGCGCCTGGATCGTCGGGGCGATCGAGGGTGCACAGCAGACGTTCAGCGCGCACGGCAACGCCACCAACTTTCTCATCGGCAGCACGGGCGGCTCGCTCCTCAACGCCACCGCCAACTATTCCACCGATCCATCGCCGGACATCGTCGCGAAGCTGGTCTTCGAGCCGGGGTTCGGCCACTACGAGATCAAGGCCCTGGGTCGCGTCTTCCGCGACCGGGTATACGACCCGAGCGGCGCCGCCGGCGGGACGCACAATTTCCAGACCTACGGTGGTGGCATCGGCGTGGCGGCCGTCTGGTCGGTCGATGTGCCGACGGAGCACGGGAAGACACGCGATGGCGCCGACGTCGGGATCTCCGCCCTCTGGGGGCGGGGTATCGGTCGCTACGGCACATCCCAGCTCCCCGACATGACGGTGCGACCCAACGGCGAGGTCGTGCCGATCCGGGCCGCCCAGGGCCTCGTGTCGCTCGAGATGCACCCGACCCGCCGGCTCGACATTTACGGGTACGGGGGCGCCGAGTACGAGTATCGCACGAGCTTCCTGCGGGGCGCGGCGGGCGAAGGCTACGGCTCGGCGCTCTTCAACAACGCCGGCTGCACGGTCGAGCTGGCGCCGACCGGCGCGTTCGCGCCCGGCGCGCCGGGAGGGGCCAATCCGCCCTGCAACGCCGACACGCGCGCCCTCTGGCAGGCCGCGGCCGGCTTCTGGTACCGCGTCTATCAGGGGCCAGCCGGAGCGTTCCAGTGGGGGCTCCAGTATTCCTACACGAGCCGCAACACCTGGTCCGGCGCGGCGGGCCTCCAACCCCAGGCCCTCGATAACATGCTCTTCGCATCGGTTCGCTACGTGCTGCCCTGAGGAATCGCCGAGGGTCGGACGCGACACGCCCAGCCCGATCGCGCGGGGGCGTGTCGTCATCCCCAAAGCCGGCGGCCCGCGATAAGTTGTGACCGCGGAGCCGACGCCCCTGACCGCGCCACCCTGAGCGGAGGAACGCATGGCCGTCCTGTCGTTCCTGGACCGCGAACACTCGATCGCCCCACCCGGCTACAGCCGCTGGCTCGTTCCGCCGGCCGCGCTCGCGATCCATCTGTCGATCGGCCAGGTGTACGCGTTCAGCGTCTTCAAGATTCCGATGTCGAGGCTCCTCGGCATCACGAGCTCCGCCCCGGGGGACTGGAAGCAGAGCACGATCGCGTGGGTCTTCAGCGTCGCGATCGTCTTCCTCGGCCTCTCGGCCGCCGTCTTCGGCGCCTGGCTCGAACGGGTCGGTCCGCGGCGGGCAATGTTCGCGGCCGCTGTCTGCTTCGGCGGCGGCTTCCTGGTCGCTGCCGTCGGGGTCCACCTCCACCTGTTCCCGCTCGTCGTGCTCGGCTACGGCGTGCTCGGCGGGTGCGGGCTCGGCATCGGCTACATCTCGCCCGTCTCGACCCTGATCAAGTGGTTTCCGGACCGCCCCGGGATGGCGACCGGGCTCGCGATCATGGGCTTCGGTGGCGGCGCCATGATCGCTTCCCCGCTCTCGGCCACCCTGATGACGCACTATCGCACGGCGGCGTCGACCGGTGTGGCACCGACATTCGTGACACTCGGCGTCGCCTACTTCGTGTACATGTTGTTCGGCGTCTTCACCGTCCGGCTGCCCGCCGCCGGCTGGGCGCCGCCCGGCTACGTGCCGCCGGCCGCGAGCCACCGGATGATCACGACCGCGAACGTCGCGGTGAGCGCTGCCGTCCGGACGACCCAATTCTGGCTGCTCTGGGTCATGCTGTGCTTCAACGTCACCGCCGGGATCGGCATCCTCGAGCAAGCCTCGCCGATGATCCAGGAGATGTTCAACGGTCGGGTGACCGCGGCCGCCGCCGCCGGGTTCGTCGGGTTGCTCAGCATCGCCAACATGGCCGGGCGCTTCCTCTGGTCGTCGCTCTCCGACTACATCGGCCGCCCGGCCACTTACGCGACCTTCTTCGCCCTTGGCGCGGTGCTCTACTGGCTCATCCCCGGCATCGGCGAGGGTGGGCGCGTGTGGCTGTTCGTGCTCGTGGCCGTCGTCGTGATCTCGATGTACGGGGGCGGATTCGCCACCATTCCGGCGTATCTCCGAGACCTGTTCGGCACGATGCAGGTCGGTGCGATCCATGGGCGACTGCTCACCGCCTGGTCCGCGGCCGGCATCTTCGGCCCGCTGCTCGTGAACTACATCCGCGAGGCGCAGATCCAGGGGGGCATCCACGGACCCGACGCGTACCGCCCGAGCATGCATCTCATGACCCTGCTGCTCGTGATCGGCTTCGTCGCGAACGTGCTCGTCCGCCCGGTCGATGAGCGCTACCACTTCCGCGGTGAGACCGAGGGGTCCGGCACGGCCGCGGCCCCGTACGCCGCCGGCGCCCCGACCGGAGCCACAGGATGACCGGGAGCCCGCCCCGCGCCGGGCCCGGCGCCGACGCCTCGTCAGCCACTGCGCTCGCGCTCGCGTGGCTCGTCGTCCTCGTTCCCCTCGCCTGGGGTGTCGAGCAGGTCGTCGGGCGGTCGCTCGCGCTCTTCGGCGGCTAGGCACCTCCCGCCCGAGGGTGCCGAACGCGAACGCGCGTGGGGCGTCCGGCGCGGGCCTGCCGGCATGCGATGCCGCGCGGTCGCCTGTGACATGTTCGTTACGCGGCCCGCGGCAAACTCTTGGCAGAGGCGCCCTAGGTTAGCGCAGTCGCCGGAGTTCTCCCGGCCGTGACCCGCTGCGCGTCCCGCGCCCGGGCTCGGACCGGGCCCATCGCCCGCCTGGAGTGCCGGATGCCATCGCTGTCGCGCCTGGTTGCCGCAAGCCTCGTTGGATCACTCGCTGGCGTCGCCGGAGCATGCGGCGGCGCGGGTGGAAGCGGATCCGCCGGCGGCTCGACCAGCAGCACGATCAACGCCACGAAGACCCCGAACGCTGCGGCGAGTGCCGGAGGCGGAAGCACTGCCGGTGCGCAGCTCACCGGCGCTGGCGCGACCTTCCCGTACCCGATCTACTCCAGGTGGTTCGCCGAGTACGCGACCCGCACGGGGGTGAAGATCAACTACCAGTCCATCGGATCGGGCGGCGGGATCCGCCAGCTCATCGACGGCACGGTGGATTTCGGCGCCTCGGACGCGCCGATGAGCGACGAGGAGCTCGCGCGCGCCAAGCGGCCGATCCTGCACATCCCCACGGTGCTGGGCGCCGTCGTCGTGACCTACAACGTGCCGGGTGTCACCCAACCCCTGGCCCTGACCGGCGACGTCGTCGCCGACATCTTCGCCGGCAAGATCACCAGATGGAACGACCAGCGCCTCGCGGCGCTCAACCCCGGCGTCGCCTTGCCCCCCCAGGACATCCTCGTCGTGCACCGGTCCGATGGCAGCGGGACCACGTATATCTTCAGCGACTATCTGAGCGCCGTCAGCCGGACGTGGGCCGCGTCGCCCGGGAAGGGGAAGGAGCTCCAGTGGCCGGTCGGGATCGGCGGCAAGGGGAACGAGGGTGTGGCCGGGCAGGTGAAGCAGACCCCGGGTGCGATCGGCTACGTGGAGCTGGCCTACGCCCGCCAGAACGGGCTGCCGATCGGGACCGTGAAGAACGCCGACGGCAACTTCGTCACCCCGTCGATCGACGCGGTCACCGCGGCCGCTGCCGGCGTCGCGGCCAAGCTCCCGCCGAACACCGACTTCCGGGTCTCGATCGTCAACGCGCCCGGCGCCCGGGCATATCCGATCTCCTCGTTCACCTACATCCTGATGGACCGGACGGCGCGGAACGCCAACCGGCAGCAGGAGCTGATCGCGTTCCTCAGGTGGGCGCTCACCGACGGTGAGAAAGAGGCCGCGGCGCTCGACTACGCGCCCCTGCCGACGGCGATTCAGGCGATGCTGATCGCACGACTCGACTCGCTTCAGACGCCCGCGCACGCGTGACCAGCACGACAATCGAGCGGCCGGGGCGGACCGGCGGTCCGGGAACGGGGCCGCCGGCGAGCACCTCGGCGCGGCGCGGGCGATTCCGCGTCCGCATCACGGGCTCGGCGATCGGCGACCGCGTCTATGGCGCCGCGGTGACCGCCTTCGCCATCTGCGTCCCGCTACTGCTGCTTCTGATCGCGATCGAGATCGCCAGCGCCGGCTGGCCCGCCTTCCGTCGGTTCGGCTTCTCCTTCCTGACCTCGAGCGCGTGGGACCCCGTCAAGGGGACATTCGGTGCCGCGCCCGCGATCTATGGCACGCTCGTCTCGTCCCTCCTGGCACTGCTGCTGGCCACGCCGCTGGCGCTCGGCGTCGCGGTCTTCCTGTCCGAGTTCGCCCCTCGGGCGATCCGGCAGCCGGTGGCGTTCCTCGTCGATCTGCTGGCCGCGATCCCGAGCGTGGTGTACGGCCTCTGGGGCATCTTCGTGCTCGTCCCGGTGCTCCGGAGCCCGGTCATGCCGTTCCTTCGGGACACGCTGCACCTGGGCGGCATCCCGCTGTTCTCGGGACCCGCCTACGGCCCGAGCATGCTCGCCGCCGGCGTCATCCTCGCCATCATGATCCTGCCATACATCTCGTCGGTGTCGCGCGAGGTACTCCTCGCCGTCCCGCGCTCGCAGCGCGAGGCGGCGCTCGCGCTGGGCGCGACACGATGGGAGACGATCTCCGGCGCGGTCATCCCGTTCGCCAAGTCCGGCATCATCGGCGGCATCATCCTCGGCCTCGGCCGCGCGCTCGGCGAGACGATGGCCGTGACGATGCTGATCGGCAACCGCCCGCAGATCTCGGCCTCCCTCTTCGCGCCGGGGTACACGATGGCCTCCCTCATCGCCAACGAGTTCTCCGAGGCGTCGGGCGATCTTCACCTCTCGGCCCTCATGGCGGTCGGGTTCACGCTGTTCGTCATCACGCTGATCGTCAACGGCATCGCCCGGTGGCTCGTCTGGCAGGTGTCGCGGAGCGCCGGCGGCAGGGCCGGATGACGATGGCCCCGGCGCGCCCCGCAAGCATCCCCGCCGCCGCACCGGCGCACCCGTCCGCGCCGCGCCCGCCGCGCTGGACCGACGCGCACGTCACCGTCGCGATGCGGAGCAAGCGCCATCGCCGGCGCCTCGTGAATGGCCTCATGGTGGGGCTCGTGACCCTCGCCGCCCTGCTCGCCGTCCTGCCCCTGATCGTGATCCTCGGGCATCTCGTCGCCCTCGGTGGCCGCTCGGTGCAATGGCACTTCTTCACCAGCCTGCCCAGGCCGGTCGGCGAGGTGGGCGGCGGGATGGCCAACGCGATCGTCGGCACGCTGATCCTCGTCGGCCTGGCCAGCGCCATCGGGCTGCCGGTCGGGATCGGCGCCGGTCTGTACCTCGCGGAGCACGCGGGGACCTGGCTCGCCACCGTGACGCGGTTCCTGTCCGACGTTCTCAATGGCCTGCCCTCGATCGTGATGGGCATCTTCGCCTGGCAGTTCCTCGTGCGCCCGCTCGGGCACTTCTCGACCTGGGCCGGGAGCGTGGCGCTGGCGGCGATGATGATCCCGCAGGTGGCGCGCACGACCGAGGAGATCGTCCGGACGGTACCGGTCTCGCTGCGTGAGGCGGCGCTGGCGCTCGGCTACGCCCGATGGCGGACATCGCTCTCGATCGTCCTCCGGACGGCGAGCGCGGGGATCGTCACCGGAGCGCTGGTCGCGATTGCCCGGATCGCCGGTGAGACCGCGCCCCTCCTCTTCACCGCCTTTGGAAACCAGTTCTGGTCGACGTCGTTGAACCAGCCGATCGCCGCACTCCCGTTGCAGATTTTCACCTATGCGGTCAGCCCGTACGACGACTGGCACGCCCAGGCCTGGGCCGGCGCCCTCGTCCTCATTGGCCTCATCCTTCTCATCAGCCTGATCGCGCGCCTTGCGACCCGACATCGGTTTGCCGGACCGGGCGGCGACTAGCCGGGAGACCGGCGGCGAGCTGCCGTCCGGGCGGCCGCTGCGCGAGCGCCGGGGCCCGGGTGCCGTCACCGGCGCGCTCGCGGTGTCGCGCGCCGTGACGCCACCGGCACCCGCGGCCGGCGTTGCGCGCGCGACGCCGGATGCGGCTCCGGCGCCCCGGCTCGCCGCCGAGTCCCTCGACGCGTATTTCGGCGCCCTGCACGCGGTCAAGGACGCGACGCTCGCTCTGCCGGACCGCTTCGTGACCGCGATCATCGGCCCGTCGGGGTGCGGCAAGTCGACCCTGCTCCGCTGCCTGAATCGCATGCACGAGACGGTGCCGGGTGCCCGCGTCGCTGGCCGCGTCCTGTTCGACGGGCAGGACATTTACGGGCGTGATGTCAACGTGACGGCTGTCCGACAGCACATCGGGATGGTGTTCCAGCGGCCGACGCCATTCCCGACCATGTCGATCCACGACAACGTCGCGGCCGGGCTCTCGACCGTGAGCCCGCGGCCGTCGCGGACCGAGATCGATGCCATTGTCGAGCACGCCCTGCACCGGGCGGCGCTCTGGGATGAGGTCAAGGACCGGCTGCGCGACGCGGCGACCGGGCTCTCGGGGGGCCAGCAGCAGCGGCTGTGCATCGCCCGCGCCCTCGCCGTCGAGCCGCAGGTTCTGCTGCTCGACGAGCCGACCGCGTCGCTCGACCCGATCAGCGCGCAGAAGGTCGAGGAGCTGGTCTACGAGCTCCGACGGGACATGACCGTCGTGATCGTCACGCACAACATGCAGCAGGCGGCCCGCGTCTCGGATCGCACCGCGTTCATGCTGCACGGCAACCTGGTCGAGATCGCCCCCACCAAGGAACTCTTCACGACCCCGCGCGACGAGCGGACCGAGGCGTACATCACCGGGCGGTTCGGGTGACCGCGCCGGCACCGGCGGCGGGCGCGGCGGGCGCGGCGGGCGTCGCGGCCAGCGGTGGCATGCTCCGGCCGCCGGGGAGCGAGGCCGCGCGCGGGAGCGTCGCCGCGCGGCGGTTCTCGTTCTGGTACGGGGCGAAGCAGGCGCTCACCGAGATCGACCTCGACATCGCGCCCCGGACGATCACCGCCCTCATCGGCCCCTCGGGGTGCGGCAAGTCGACGTTCCTGCGCGCGGTCAACCGCATGCACGACCTCGTCCCCGGCACGCGCCACGAGGGGAAGATCCTGCTCGACGGGCGGGACGTGTACGACCCGTCGGTCGACCCGACCACCCTTCGCCGCCGCGTGGGGATGGTCTTTCAGCGCTGGAACTGCTTCCCCAAATCGATCTACGACAACGTCGCCTACGGCCCGCGGATCAACACCTCGCTGCCGCGTGCTCAGCTCGACCAGATCGTCGAGGCGTCGCTCCGTCGGGCGGCGCTGTGGGATGAGGTCAAGGACCGGCTCCGTCAGAGCGCCCTGTCCCTCTCCGGGGGTCAGCAGCAGCGGCTCTGCATCGCGCGGACCCTCGCCAACGATCCCGAGGTGCTGCTGCTCGATGAGCCGGCGAGCGCGCTCGACCCGATCGCGACGCAGAAGATCGAGGAGCTGATCTTCGAGCTCAAGCGCGAGTTGACGATCGTGATCGTGACCCACAATCTCCAGCAGGCGGCGCGGGCATCGGACTACACGGCCTTCTTCTATCTGGGTCGCCTGATCGAGGTGGGGTCGACGGAGCGCATGTTCACGGCCCCGCGCGAAGAGCGGACGAACTCGTACATTACAGGCAGGTTCGGATGATGTCGCCACCGTCTTCTCCCTCGCCCTCCCCGCTCGCGTCGGCGCCACCGTCGATGCCCGCTGTGGGTACTCCGACGGCCGACACGCCGTCGGGGTTCCGCCACTTCCACGACCAGTTGGCGACGCTCAAGGAGCGGCTGCTGACGATGTCGGACCGCGCCGAAGGGCTGGTCGACCTCGCCGTCGACGCGCTGCTGAAGCGGGATCAGGACCGCGCCGAGGCGGTGATCACCGGCGATCGCGAGCTCGATGCGCTGGAGGTCGAAGTCGAGGGGCTCGCGGTCGAGCTGCTCGCGCTCCAGCAACCGATGGCGCGCGACCTTCGTTTCATTGTCAGCGCGATCAAGATTTCGAGCGACCTCGAGCGGGTCGGGGACCACGCCGTCAACATCGCGCAGTGCGCGCAGCGGCTGATCGCGATCCGCTCCACGATCACGCCCGAGCCCGAGATCGAGGACATGGCCCGCCGCGCGCGCAGCATGCTCGGCGACGCGCTCGACGCGTTCATCCGCGCCGACGGGGCGCTCGGCCGCGAGGTGTGCCGCTCGGACGATGCCGTCGACGCGCTCCTCAACTCGCTCTTCCGTATCCTCCTCACCCACATGATGGCCGACGCGCGGAACATCACGGCCTCGCTGGAGCTGATCCTCGTCGGGCGGAACCTCGAGCGGGTGGCGGATCTCGCGACCAACATCGGGGAGGACGCCGTCTTTCTCGCCGAGGGGAAGCAGATCAAGCACCACTTCGACGACCCGGCGCGCCGCCCCGCCGGCCCGGGCGGGGGGACGGCCGGCGGCCCGGGGGGCCGCGGGGCGGGGGGGCCGGGCGGGGCGGGCGGGGCCGGCGGGGCCGGCAACGCCGCCACCGGCACAGGCGGCGCCGGGGGGACCGGCGGGCAGGGGGGGAGTGCCTGGGGGGGCGCCGTCTCGTACCAAATCCCGTCCTCGAAAACTCACACGGCACCCCACGCAGTGACGCTGAGTTCTAGCCAGTTCTTGACCAACCAGGTCGTGTCCGCCGCCGGCGGG
>JAJPIS010000010.1 GCA_021324635.1 Gemmatimonadota bacterium | reverse complement strand
TCGACCGCGTCGCCGGCGGCAATCACCACCTCCGTCTCGGTGAGCGCGACCGGCAGGAGCCGGTGCTCCTCCCAGTAGGCGGCCGAGAGGCGCTGCGCGAGGTGACCGGCGGCCGCCGACCGGAGATCGGCCGGCGACGGATCGCGCTCCATCGCGTGGACGGCGCCGGCGGCATCGGCGCTCGGCGGGCGGTCGGACGAGGGCGCGCCCGCCGCACTGGGCGCGCGGGCCGACGCGGCCACCGCGGGGGCGGGAGGTGTCACGGCGATGGGATTCGCCGGGGCGGCACGGAGTCGGCCGGGTGGACCTGCGGCCCGAGCGCGCTGTCGAGGGCACGCCGGGACGCGGGGAGCTGCCGCCGCTCTTCCTGGAGCAGCGAGTCCGCCTGCTCGTCATCGAACACCACGTGCGGCGTGACGAAGATCGCGAGCTCGGTTCGCGACCGGGTCGTCGTGCGATTGCGGAAGAGGCCACCGACGAGCGGCAGGTTCTCGAGGACGGGGACGCCCGATTGGCTGACCTGCTTGGAGTCGCCGATCAGGCCCCCAATGATCATGGTCGTCCCGCTCTTCACGATCGCACTCGTCTCCGCCTCGCGCGTGCTGATGACGGGCGCGTTCAGCGCGGCGGCGATCGTCTGCGTGGTGAGGGCGCTCACCTCCTGCAGGATCCGGAAGGTGACGTAGCCATCGGCGTTCACGGTCGGCACGATCGTGAGCTGTGTCCCGACCTTGCGAAACTCGACCGTCTGGGCGACGACGACGTTGAGACCCGTCTGGGTCGAGGAGTTGAACGGCACCTCACTCCCCACCAGGATTCGCGCCTGCTCGTTGTTCAACGCGAGGACACGCGGGGTGGAGAGGACCTGAACCCGATTGTGCGCGGCGAGCGCCTGAAGGATGGCCTGCACGTTCACGCCACCCACCAGCCGGACCACCCGCAGCCCCAGTTGCTGCGGCGCGGCCAGCGCCGAATCGGTGAAGACCTGCGGCCCGAAGCCCGCCGTCAGGCCGCGTGTGGGAGCGAAGAGCTGCCAGTTGATGCCGTACTGGGTCGTTCGATCGAGCTCCACCTCGGCGATCAGCACCTCGAGCAGCACCTCGGGCGGCCGGACGTCGAGCGCGTCGATGGTCTCCTGGAGAACGGGGAAGTTGGGGGGTGCGGTCCGGACCACGAGCGCGTTCGTCGCCTGGTCCGGCACGATCATCGTCTGCCCGACCAGGCCGCCCCCGGGCGCATCGCCGGCGCCGCCGGCCGGGGGACGGGCGGCCGCGATCGGGGCCGGTGGCGGCACGTCCGCACGTTGCTGGGACGCCTGGAGATCGCGCCGCCGAAACGTCTCGAGCTCCGATGACAGGCCCCGGTCCTCCAACGCCTGGACGCGAACGCGCTCGGGCGCGGCCGCCACCGTCGCGCCGAACACCTGCCCGAGCGTGCCGGCGAGCTCGGTCGCGCTCGCGTGCTTGAGCGGATACACGTAGGTGCGAAGGCCGGACTCGCCACCGGTCTTCACGTCGAGCTGATGCAGCAGGTCGAGATCCCGCGCGACGTCGGTCCCGCGGTCGGTGATGAGGACGGCGTTCGACCGGGGCACGGGCTCGATGCGCGCCGACTTGCTCGCGGTCTGCTTCAGGAGCGCCACCGCCTCGTCCGCTCGCATGTAGTCGAGCGGAACGATCTGCGTGATGAGGCCGAGCGGCGGCGGCGTCGGGAGATCCTTGCCGACCCGGATCGGCCCGGTCGCCGGCCGCTTCGCGTCCGGCAGCACCTGCGCGACCGACCCGGTCTGCACCAGCACCAGGCCTTCGCTCTCGAGAATCGACTCGAGGACTGCCCCGACCTGCGCCGCCGGGATGGGCTCGGGTGTCTGGAAGGTGATCCGTTTGCCGGGGACGTCCGTCAGCACGACATTCACGCCGACCGTCGCCGCGAGGCTACGAATCACGTCGCCCAGGTCGGCGTTGACGTAGTTGACGCGAACCATGTCGGGCTGCTGCGGCCAGGCGGTGCCCGCCGCTCCGAGCAGCAACCCGACCGCCACGAGGCACCGCCAGCGGCTCACGGGCGGCGTCCCCCGGCGGGCGGGAGTCGCAGCACGAGCGGGCCCTCCGGGCGCTCGACGACCACGGTCGTCGCGGTGATCGACGCGATCGACCCGCCGGCCACCCGGTCACCGGGCCGGTAGAGTGCGGCGTGTCCCGGAGCTCCCCCGGCCGCAATGAGGGCCAGGGCTCCGTGGGTCGACACCGAGACACCCAGCAGATGGAACGCGGGGTCCGCACCCTTGTCGGCTGGCGGACGTGGTCGTGGCGCGGGCGCGTCTGCCGTCTGATCGGGCGTGAACCGCACCGTCGGCGGCGTCCGTGTCGGTGAGAAGACATCGCCGGCAACGATCGGCGCGTACCGCGCCGAGTCCGTGGGCGGCGGGGCCGGACGTGGCACCCGGCGCGCCGCGGGCTCGGGGACGGGCGAGCCGCGCGCCCGGTGGAGCTCGCGCGCCCGGCGCAGGTCGGGAACCGGAGCCGTGGCTCGAAGCGATGCACCGAGCGTCACGAACCCCACGGCCGTCCCGTACAGCAGTCGGCGCACGGTCATCGACCCGCCGGCGACGTCGGATAGAGGCCATGCGCCCGGAGGGTCCACGTCAGGAGCCGATCACTGCTCTGGACCAGGGTCCGACGCACGGCCATCTCGTCGACCACGAGCAACCGCCCGCCGTGCTGCACACGGTCGAGCAGACCGACGAGCCCATAGATGTCGCCCTGGCCCTGGACGGTCATCGGCAGGGCCAGAAGCCCCGAGCTGTCGGGGGTCGGTTGGCCGGCGACGTCGACCCGGTCGAGCTGAACGCCCGCCTGCTGCGCGTACTGTCGGAGGAGCACCTGAAGCGACGCCGCCGCGAGCGGTGGCGTGCCGCCGACGGTCAGGAGCGCCATCACACGCCGGCCGGCATCCCGCTCGTCGGCGGCGGCGCGGCGCAGCTCGTCCTCGCCGCTCACGAGGGCGTCCAATCGAGTGGCACGGTCGCGATTTGCCGCGATGATCCGCTCGCGTGCCTGCCATCGCTGGAGTCCCGGCAGGACGCCATACGTTGCCCCGGCGGCGGCCAGGAGCACGGCCACCCCGGCGGCGACGACGAGCCGCTCACGCCGACTAAGGGGCCGGAGCGAATCGGAACGCAACGGAGAAGCTCTCATACGTGTGATCGCCCACCCGGGCGCGGTTGTTCGCCGAGAGGACGCGGACATTCTGGAAGCGAGCATCGCCGGCCAGCGCCTCGGTCACCGCTTCCGCCTGCGATGCGTAACCCTCGACCTGCCAGTCACCGCCACTCAGGTCGAGCGACCGGAGCTGCGCATCCCGGGGCAACCGCGTGGAGAGCGCCAGCAGCACGCCCAGCGGATCGGGTCGCGTCCGCTCGATGCGCGCGAGCGCCTCCGTGCGGCGCCGCAGCGTCTCGAGCTCGGTCCGGAGCGCCAGCACGGGCGCGGCGCGCACTTCGAGCCTCTGCACGAGTGACTCCGTGGCACGGACCGCGGCGGCGCGGCGCGCGTCCAGCGAGAGCGCCGCGAACAGCGCCGACGCCGCGCACGCGAGTGCGGCCGCGGCGAGCCGCCCGCGCCGCCGCGCCAGGAGGCGAGTGCCGAGTGCCGGTGGCACCAGCGTCCCGCTCAGGTCCCCCACCTCCTCGGCGGTCACGCCGTAGGCCGACAGGTACGCCGGTGGCACCCCCCGCACCGCCGGGAGCGGGCGGATCGGGTAGCCGCCGAGGGCATCCGTGAGCGCGGCCGCGCACCTGTCGTCCCAGGGCGCGAAATAGACCGCCCCGGCGAGTGGACGGTCGGCGAGGGCCCGGGCCGCGTCGAGGAGCGACCCGTAGATGCGCCTCGCGCTCTCGACCACGCGCCCGCGGACGGTGACGACGCTCACGCCCTGGTCGCCGTCGTCGAGCACGGCGACGGCGTCACCGATGCCCGCATCGGCGAGCGCACGCGCAAGGGATGCGGGCCCGGGCTGCACGAGGTCGACCGGCCCCAGCTCCGCAAATGCCTCCGTCCAGGCGGTGAGGCGGCGTTCCGGCGCGGCGTACGCGAGGCCGTCGTGCCCGACCGCCACCACCAGCTCCTCGCCCTGCACGGGAAAGAACCGCTCCGGCACGAGCCGCATCACCTGTCGGCGGGCTTCCGGCGGAGCGGGCGGGAGCTTCACGCGCTTGGCGTGGAGTAACGGCAGACGCACCGTGAGCCGCACCCGCCCCCTCAGACGTCTCCGCCCACCCCGCCCACCCCGCCCACCCCGCTCATCCCGCTCACCCCGCTCATCCCGCTCATCCCGCCCGCCTTCCCCCGGTCGGCCGCCCGGTCGCAAGGCGTCGCCGAGTGCCCGGACGGCCGGCATCGGGTCATCGGGATCCCAGGGCGTCTCGGCGACGCGCACCACTCGGCGGCGCCAGCCGGTGACACACACCGCGCGGACGACCTGCGCATCCAATTCCAGACCGAGGTGCTCGATCACAGATCCCGCTCCTGCCAGACCTCGAGGAGCAGTTGCATCCCCGAGATCGCGAACACCGCCTGGATCTCATGCGTCAGTGGCGAGCCGGTCGCCCAGCCCCGCGCAATGATCAGCAGGTGGTCGGGCTCCGTGGCCACGACCGCCGCCGGTGGCGCCGCCGCGAAGGTCACCGAGGCGTTTGGCGGCGGTTGCTCGGGCGTCGCGCGGGTGAACACCTCGCCGGCCGCGCGGCGGGTGACGATCGCGCGGGCGGCCGCCTCGCCCACGCCGGGCAGTGCAGCGAGCACCGGCTCGGGCGCCGAGTTGATGTTGATCGTCGGATCGCCCCACACCGTCACGTACGGCGCCACCGCGAGGGCCAGCGCGTCGCTCACGCCGGGCAACAGCACCAGCTCGCCCACGCGTTCCAGTGGCTTGCGCTGCACGCTCGCGGCGATGATCTCGGCTTCCCGATCCGACGTGAATTGGCGGAAGAGTCCCGTCAGCGTCTCCGCCTCGGATTGGTTCAGATCGATGCGTGCATTGAGGTCGGCGACCGTGACGGCGAACGTCGCGCCCCCCAGATCCACGTCCCCGGCGCCCGCCGCGCGGCGCGCGAGCTCGCGGAAGGCAGCGACGCGCTCGCCCGGCGCGGAGTGCGAGATCAGCAGCGCAGTGATGTCCGCCGCCTCCATGACGACGCCGCTCTCCGCCGCATAGCGGCCGACCGCGCGCGCCCGCGTGTTCTCGACGAGCGCCACCTCGAGGCGCGCCGCACGGGCGAGGTCGGCCGTGATGCCTCCGAGCAGCGCGAGGACGCACAGGACGACGATGAGGGCGCTGCCACGCCGGTCACGGCGCATCGGCGTCCGACCCTCCGCGCTCGCGGGGGGCGGGCGCGGGCCCGGCGGAGCTATCCTGCCCCGTCGCCATCACGCGCCGCAGCACGAAGTGACCGCCGGTCGGCAGCGCGACCGTCACCGTGATGAGGGTGAGCCCCGTGCGCCAGGGTTGGCGGGCGACCTCCCGAGGAAATCCGCCGAGGAGCGTATCCGCCCGCCGCGCCCACTCGGGCGGGCTCCGCTTGGCTCGCTCCATCTCGTCCGCGGCGTATCGCACCGCCGCCGACCACTCGCGCGAGCGAGTGACGAGCCGATGGGATCCCTGGAGGAGCGCGAGGTACCCGGCCGCGGCCACGCCGAGGATCACCAGTGCGACCATGACCTCGAGGAGGACGAGCCCCGACCGGCGCGGCGCGCGTCCGGTCGGACGCGTGCCACCGGTGGCGATCATGGGTTGTCCCGGGCGCGCGGTGCGCCGGCGACGGTCCCGCCGCCGGCGGCGATCGCCACCAGCAGCGGCTGCCCGATCGGCTGGGTGTCGTGCCACAACGAGATCGTCACCGCGGCCGGGAGGCGGGTCGTATCGGTCCACGCGCGCGTCCACCCCGTGGCATCGTCGGTGAGCGCCTGCACGTCCCAGCGAGTCACGTCCGGCACTCGAACGCGAGTCGTGGTCGGTGGACCGCGGCCGACCGTGGTCGCCAGGATATCGAGCCCGCCCGAGTCCACCGCGATCGTGACTCGCCAGTCGTAGTCGGGATCGAGCGGCGGGCCGGTGCCGGCCGCCACGAACGCCAGCCGGCCGTCGCGGAGCTCGAGCCCCGGCTCGCCGGGCCGTCGCGGACGTCGGGCGTTCCGCAGGGCGTCCTCGAGAAACGCCTGCGTCGCGCGCGCCCGCTGCTGGTCGGCCAACGCCCGGCCGAGCCGGGCCCGCGTGTCGACGCTGACCCGGGCCGCGCCAAAGGCGAGGACGGCGACCATGCCCGTGAGCACGATCGCCACCATGATCTCGAGGAGCGTGAAGCCGGCGGCCGGCGGCGGGGCCCCACCGTGCGCGGACGCCTGCCGGGGGACGCCGGCCGCGGCCCTGCGGCCGCGACCGAGCGTCGCGCCGGTCACACACTATCCTCGCTCCGCGCACGATCGGCGTCGGCTGCCAGATCGTTCAAGGCCTCGAAAAAGGCCTTCTCCTGGTTGATGAAGAGCCCGTCGTCGACGAACGCCTTCACTGCCCCCGCCGCCGCGTTCCGCGTCTCGGTGGGCCGGATGATCGACACGACCGGGAACTTCCTGCTGAGGAAGGCGACCGGCTCGGGCATGATCAGATTCGTCTGGACGTTCTCGTTGCGCGGCGGGTTGTTGAGGTTGGGGAAGGACAGCGCGTGGTTCTTGGGATCGGTGAGCGGAGCCAGGGGATCCGAGACGGCGTTCCCCGCCTTGTCGTGCCACGTCTGGAAATGCGCGATCTCCGTCCCGCCGATGCTGAGCAGGATCCGGAGCACCTCCGGACTGGTGACCCGCTGGGCGAGCATGGGATAGAGGCTCGTCCCGCCCTGCTCGATGAAGGCGAAGTGGAAAGCGGCCGTGTTGGCGATCGCCTGGATGTGGTCCTTGGGCGTGAGATCGTCGTTGGTCCGCGGGATCGCCGGATGCCGCCCCGATGCGAGGCTCGGCACGGCGTTCGCGAAGGGGAATTTGGGATCCAGATCGGGATTCCGCGTGCGGCTGCGATAGCGGCTGTACCAGGTCGTCTCGACGCTGAGCTGCATGAGATTCGTGAGCCGCCCGACCTGGCGCGCTCCGGTCGCCTTGCTGCTCTCCAGCTTTGCAAAGCCCGACAGGTCGCTCGGCTCCTCACCTTTGGAACGCAGATACGCGTTGATGAACTTGAAGTGGCTGATCTCGTCCTCGGTGTTGTCATGGATGTACTGATCCATGTCGGGGTCGAGGAGCTTGAGGGCGTTGATGTAGGGGACGCTCCCGCCGGTGAGCCCGACCAACTCCGTGTCCTGTACACCGCCGAGCTCGGCATACTGCTGCCACAGATCGGCCTCGATCATCTCGACCGCGGCGAGGAAGTGGAGGATCGCGGCGTCGCCGCGCGAGAGACGGCCGCCCGTCCCCTCGGCCGCGAACGCCGGGAGGGCGTCGGCCAGGGTGTAGGCGCCGACGCTCGCGGCGCCTGCCGCCATCACGCCAGCCTTGAGAAACGTGCGCCGGGTCGCGGCGCGCTCGGTCGGTCGGTCGGCCTCATCCATAGTGTCGTCTCCGCCGTGGTGGAGTGTGGAAGTGACGCGGTTGTGGGGACTCGGGGCGGCATCTACCCCGCGACCGCAGCAGTTCGTCCCAAAAACGTTTCATCCCTCCAGACACCGCGTCAGGTTGCTCGCCCAGTGACTGCGACACGCTGCGCGCACCCACGTGGTCGGCGCCGGAACGATGTGAGGATGCGATGACGCTCGGCGCGCGACCAACACATTGTTGTTGCACGCTCCCACATCGAGAAGTTGTATCGTGGATCTGAAAGACCTACGCTACGCCGTCGCGATTGCGGACGAGGGGAGCTTCACCCGGGCGGCGGCCCGCCTCAACCTCGCGCAGCAAGCGCTGTCCAAGCAGATCCGAGACCTGGAGCGCGAGCTCACGGTCCGCCTCTTTGTCCGCCTTCCGCGCGGCGCGCGACTGACGACCGCCGGAGCGCGGTTCGTGGCCGATGCCCGCCGCACCCTTGCCGAGAGCCAGCGCGCGGTCGCCCGTGCGCGCAGCGTCGCGCGCGATGAAGCGCAGCATCTTCGCGTCGGGCTGGGCTCGTGCGCGGTGCTCGCGGCCCGGACGGCCTCGACGCTGACGGCCCTGCGTCGGCGGCACACGCTGGCCGCCATCGAGGTGCTGGATCTCGCGCCGGCCGCGCTGATCCCGGCGCTCCGCGACGGAACGGTGGATGTCGCCGTCGGCACGGCGCTCCCGGAGAGCGAGGCGGACGTGACGGGCGAGCGCGTCTGGGCACGTCCCTACTGTGCGGTGCTGCCGGCCAACCATCCGCTCGCGGCGCGCGAGGTCGTGGGCTGGCGCGATCTCGGGGACTTGCCGTTGATCACGTTCGTCCGGCACAGCGATCCCGGGGCATACGATGCGCTCGTGCGGGCCCTGTCACGTCGAGGGGTCGACCCTCGCGTCGCCGACATGCAGGTCGGCGGTCCGCCGTCGCTGGTCGGCGCGTTCATCGCGGAGGGAGCGGGGTGGGCGCTCGCCACCGCCGAGGGGGCGTGGCCGCTGTATCGGTCACAGCGGGGGCTCGTGCTGCGCGCCTTCGCCGACACCCCGATCCTCGCCGAAGGATGGCTCCTGTGGTCGCGGGAGCACTGCTCGCCCTTCGCCCGCGAGTTCGTCGCGACCTGGAAAGGGTTGGAGCAGCTGGGGGCCCCGGCAGTGACCGTCGCCGACGCGGCGGCCCCCGGATCGGCCGACCCCGATGAGGTGATCTCGCCCGTGCGCCGGGCGGGCACAGTGGGCCCCCCGGCCCGGCCGCCCGCCTTCCCTCCGGGGTGATCCACCGGCGCCCCCGGCGAGGTTGGTGCGGGGTCCCGCCGTTCATGTAACATTGAGCATGGCGTCCGTGCTCATCGTCGACGACGAGCCGAACATCCGTCGCATGGTCCGGGCGTTACTGACGGCCGAGGGGTACGACGTGCGGGATGCATCCGACGGCGTCTCGGCGATCGCCGCGGTCGAGGACGGCGCGTCGGATGTGGTGCTCCTCGACCTCATGATGCCCGGCCCCATGGACGGCCTGGCGACGCTCGCGCAGATGCGCGAGCGCGACGGCGATCTGCCGGTGATCATGATGAGCGGACGGGCGGGGTTGAGCGACGCCGTCCGGGCGACGAAGCTCGGCGCCTTCAACTTCCTCGAGAAGCCGCTGTCGCCGGAAGCAGTGCTGCTCGCGCTCGGGTCCGCTCTCGAGCTCCGCCAGGCGCGACGGGCCGCGCGGGCGCTCCGCGAGGAGCTGGGTCCGCCGGGCTCGCTCGTCGGAACGAGCGCACCGATGCGGCACGTAGCCGAGCTCATCGAGCGGATCGCCCCGAGCGACGCCCGCGTCCTGATCACCGGCGAGTCCGGCACGGGGAAGGAGCTCGTCGCCGCCGCCATCCATCGCGCCAGCGCCCGCCGCGACCGGCCCTTCATCCGCGTCAACTGTGCGGCCATCCCGCGTGACCTGGTCGAGAGTGAGATGTTCGGCCACGAACGCGGCGCCTTCACCGGGGCGACGGACCGGCGGATCGGGCGCTTCGAGCTGGCGGACAAGGGGACGCTGTTCCTCGACGAGGTCGGCGACCTCGGCCCGGAGGCACAGGCCAAGCTGTTGCGGGCCATCGAAGCCAAGGAGATCGAGCGCGTCGGCGGCACGCGCCCGATCCGCACCGATGTGCGGATCGTGGCGGCGACCAACAAGGACCTGATCCGGGCGGTCGCGGACGGGACCTTCCGCGAGGATCTCTACTTTCGGCTGAACGTCATCCCGCTGGCGCTGCCGCCCCTACGCGAGCGGCCCGAGGACATCCCGGCGCTCGTCCAGCACTTCAGCCTCCAGCACCGGGCGCGGACCGGCCGCGCGATCGACACGTGGACCCGCGACGCCCTGGGCGTGCTCGCGTGCTACCGATGGCCCGGCAACGTGCGCGAGCTCGCGAATATCGTCGAGCGGCTCGCCATCCTTCATGCCGGCGGGGCGGTGACCGACGCCGAAGTGCGGGCGGTGTTGCCCGCGGACGCCCGTGACGCCCGTGACGCCCGTGACGCGCGGACCGCGCCCCGCCCGCCGACCGCCATGCCCGGCGCCCCGGTCGCCGGGGCCCGGGACTCGCGAGCGGCCGCCGCCCAACCGGATGGTGACGGGCAGTCGCGACCGGCCGGCCCGCGCACGGACGGCTTGCACCCGGACGGCTTGCACGGCCCGCACCCGGGAGGCCCGCACCCGGGAGGTCCGCACCCGG
>JAJPIS010000103.1 GCA_021324635.1 Gemmatimonadota bacterium | reverse complement strand
GCGAGCGGGGGAGCGAGCGGCCGAGTGAGCGGCCGCGCGAGGTCGTGGCGCTCGAGGGGCTCGACCTCGCGATCGAGGAGGGTGAGTTCTTCGGGTTGCTCGGACCGAATGGTGCCGGTAAGACGACCACGATCGGCATCCTCACGACCCGTGTCCGCCCGACCGGCGGCCGGGCGACGGTGGCCGCCGCCGACGTGGTCCGGACGCCCGTCGCCGTCCGCCAGCGTATCGGCGTGGTGCCGCAGCGCCCCAATCCGGACCGCAGCCTCACCGTGCTCGAGAATCTGGTCTTCCACGCGGCATACTTCGGGATCGCGACCCGAACCGCGACCGCCCGCGCGCGGGCACTCCTCGATCGATTCGAGATCGGGGATCGGGGGCGGGCCAAGGTCGACGAGCTGTCGGGTGGGCAGCAGCAGCGGCTCATGATCGCGCGCGCCCTCATCCACGAGCCGCGCGTCGTCTTCCTCGATGAGCCGACGGTCGGGCTCGACCCGGCCGCGCGGCTCGCCCTCTGGGACATCCTCCGCGATCTCCACGAGCAGCAGCGCACGATCGTGATGACGACGCACTACATGGAGGAGGCCGACAAGCTCTGCGAGCGGGTCGCGATCGTCGATCGCGGACGCCTGCTGGCCGTGGACACGCCGGCCGCCCTCAAGGGGCGCGCCCCGGGCGGCACGCTGGTCGAGCTGACGCTCGACGGCGATGCCACCGCGGCGGCGCGCAATGCCCGTGCGGTGCCCGGCGTGACGAGCGCCGACGGCGACGGCCGCCGGATGCGCGTTTATACCGAGCGGGGCGGACAGGCGATCCCGGCGCTGATCGAGACCGCGCGCGCCGTCGGCCGCGCCGTGACCGACATCCACCTCGCCACGCCGAGCCTGGAGACGCTGTTCATCGCGCTCACCGGACGCGCGCTCGATTGATGCCCGACGCCGTGTCCGAGCGTTACCGACCCGCCGCGTGGTGCCCCGTCAGGCCGGCGTGACCACGGCGGTCGAGCGGCCGGTCGTGGCGGCACGGACGCACCGCGCGACCGAGGCCGCGCCGGCGGCCGTCTTTCTGGCGCTGCTCCGCCGTGACGTGCGGGTCGTGCGTCGTGAGCTGCCGTACTTCCTCGTCCGCACGGTCATGCAGCCGATGCTCTTCATCGTCGTGTTCGGCTGGCTGCTGCCCAAGATGGGGTTCGTCCGCGGTGCGTACACGACGGCCCTCCTCCCCGGCGTGCTCGCCGTCAGCCTGACGCTCTCGGCCATCCAATCGGTCGTGCTGCCGATGGTGCAGGACTTCGGCTGGACGCGCGAGATCGAGGACCGGTTGCTGGCACCGGTGCCGACGCCGCTCGTGGGCGTCGAGAAGATCGTCGTCGGCGTCCTGCAAGGGATCATCGCGGCGGTCGTGGTCCTCCCGGCGTCGCGGCTGATCATGGGCCCGATCCCCGGTCTCACGCTCGTTCACGCCGGGGCGATCATCGCCGTCACGCTCCTCGGCGCCGCCACGTTTTCGGCCCTCGGGTTGCTCATGGGCTCGATCATCAATCCGCAGCAGATCGGGCTCATGTTCAGCACGATCGTCGCCCCGATGATCTTCTTCGGATGCGCGTATTATCCGTGGCGGGGGCTCGACGCGGTGCCGGTGGCCCAGTACGCCGTGCTGATCAACCCGCTGGTCTACGTCGCGGAGGGGATGCGCGCGGCGCTGACGCCCGGAGCTCCGCACATGCCGCTGGCGACGGTGGTCGGAGCGCAACTCGTGATCCTGACGGTCTTCTGTACATTCGGACTCCGCGCGTTCATGCGGCGGGCGGTGGGGTAACGGCAATGGCGACTCCGAGCGGCGTAGCGGCGGACACGGTGGCCACGGACGGCGCCCCGGCGACCGAGAGTGAGCGAGCCACGCCGCGGCGGAGCGGCGGAGGGAGCGGAGCCGGCGCGGGGGCCGGGACGCCGGCGCGCGTCTGGACGATCGAGGACGCCCGGGAGCTGTACAACATCGAGGGCTGGGGCGCCGGCTTCTTCGACGTGAACGCCCGCGGCCACATCGTCGTGCGGCCCGACGCGGCCCGCCCCGATCGGGAGCTCGACCTGTTCGAGATCGCGCACGACCTCGAGGAGCAGGGCGTGGCGCTTCCGGTGCTGCTGCGCTTCTCCGATATCCTCCGCTCGCGGTTGGCCGCCATCAGCACGCGCTTCGCCGAGGCGGTGCAGGAGTTCGGCTACACGGGTGGGCACACCACGGTCTATCCGATCAAGGCCAATCAGCAGCGGCACGTGGTCGAGGAGATCCTGCGCTTCGGCGCCTCCCACGGCGTGGGGCTCGAGTGCGGGTCCAAGCCCGAGCTCCAGGCGGTGCTCGCGATGTCGGAGTCGACCGACCACGTGATCGTCTGCAACGGGTACAAGGACGAGGAGTTCATGCGCCTGGCCCTCATGGGCCAGCGGCTCGGGCATCAGGTGTTCATCGTGCTCGAGCAGCTCAGCGAGATCGATGTCCTGCTCGAGGCGGCGGATGACCTCGGGATCACCCCCACGGCCGGCGTGCGGATCAAGCTGCGCTCGGCCGGGTTCGGGCGCTGGGCACAGAGCGGGGGCGAGCGGTCCAAGTTCGGGCTGACCGCCGCGCAGCTCGTCAAGGCGGTGGACCGCCTCCGGGCGGCCGGCCGGCTCGACATCCTCAAGCTGATCCACTTCCACCTCGGGAGCCAGATCAGCGACATCCGCTACATCAAGGCCGGACTCCAGGAGATCGCCCGGTTCTACGCCGAGCTGCGCGCGATGGGGGTCGACATCACGCACGTGGATGTCGGCGGCGGACTCGGGGTGGACTATGACGGGACGTCGTCGACGTCGGACGCCAGTGTCAACTACACGATGCAGGAGTACGCCAACGACGTCATCTACGTCCTGGGCGAGACCTGTCGCGAGCTCGATCTCCCAGCGCCGCACGTGATCAGCGAGTCGGGGCGGGCATTGACGGCGCACCACGCGCTGTTGCTGCTCAAGGTGATCGACGTCGAGTCACAGGCCGAGCCGACGCTGCCGGAGATCACCGAGGACGACCACCCCCTGCTGCACGACATGGCGGGGGACCATCGCGACGTGACCAAGCCGGGCATGCGCGGGCGACGCGTGGTCGAGGCGTACCACGACGCGACGTTCGACCGCGAGCGAGCCCACGAGCTGTTCACGAGCGGCGTCCTGACGCTGCGTGGGCGGGCGGCGGCCGAGCAGATCTACTACGCGATCCTGAACGCCGTGGCCCGGATCGCGGAGCGTGACCCGGGGCGCTACGACGAGATCCGGGCCGACGTCGAGGCGACGCTCGTCGATCGCTACTTCTGCAACTTCTCGCTCTTCCAGTCGCTGCCCGACAGTTGGGCGATCAATCAGCTCTTCCCGATCATGCCGATCCATCGGCTCACCGAGGCGCCCACGCGCCGCGGGACGCTTCAGGACATCACCTGCGACTCGGACGGCAAGATCGACCGGTTCGTCGGACCCCGGTCGGCAGCGTCGAGCCTGCATCTCCATCCCTGCCACGACGAGCAGGAGTACATCCTCGGCATCTTCCTGACCGGCGCCTATCAGGAGATCCTGGGTGATCTCCACAACCTGTTCGGGGACACCAACGCCGTCCACGTGCGGCTCTCCCCAGCCGGCTACGAAGTCACCGACGTGGTGCACGGCGACACGGTCACCGAGGTCCTGGAGTACGTCCAGTTTCAGCCGAGCGCGCTGCTGACGACGTTTCGGCGCAAGGTGGCCGCGGCCAAGGGGCTCACACGCGCGGAGGCGAACACGTTCATCGCTGAGTACGTCGCGGGCCTCGAGGGATACACCTACCTCGAGGGCGAGGCCGCCCAGTAACGACGGAACCATCGCCCCCGCTGCCGTCCGACGCTCTGGGGTTTACCCCTTGGCCTTGTCGTAGCGCTTTCCGACCTCGGCCCAGTTGACCACGTTCCAAAAGGCGGCGACGTACTCGGGCCGGCGGTTCTGGTATTTCAGGTAGTACGCGTGCTCCCAGACATCGAGCCCCAGGAGCACGTCCTGGGGACGCACGCCGTCCATGAGCGGATTGTCCTGGTTGGGGGTCGAGGTGATCGCGAGCTTCCCCCCCTGGTTGATGAGCCAGGCCCACCCGGACCCGAACCGGCCGGCCGCGGCCGCGGCGAACTGCTCCTTGAACTTCGCGAACTCGCCGAACGACTGCCGGATCGCGCCGCCGAGCGCGCCGGTCGGCTCACCGCCCTTCTTCGCGGGATCGAGCCAGAGCCAGAACAGCGAGTGGTTCCAGTGGCCGCCACCATTGTTGCGCACCGCCGTGCGGACGCTCTCCGGGACGCCCGACAGCTTCGCCAGCAGGTCCTCGATCGACCGGCCGGCGAGCTCCGGCGTCTTGTCGACGGCCGCGTTCAGGTTGGTGACGTACGCCCCGTGGTGCTTATCGTGGTGGATCTCCATCGTCCGGGCGTCGATGTGCGGCTCGAGCGCGTCGGTGGGGTAGGGGAGCGGCGGCAGGGTGAAGGCCATGGTGAGGTCGCGTGCGGTAAGGGTGAGACAGCGGGGCGCGTCGGCGTGCGATCAGGATACCGGCCGCCGAGCGGCGACGAGGGCGGCGGCGCGCCGGTCGCGCCACCAGGCGATGATTCCCGGGAGGACCGAGAGGAAGACCACCGCGATGATCACGAGCTCGATGTGGCGGGCGACGCCCGGGACGCGCCGACCCAGGAAGTACCCGATGCAAAGCATGCTCCAGATCCACGCCGTCCCGCCGAGCACGCTGAATGTGAGAAACGTCCGGTAGTGCATCCGGCCGACACCGGCGACGAGCGGCGCAAAGGTGCGGATGATCGGCATGAATCGCGCGAGCACGACGGTCTTGGGCCCGTGTCGCTCGTAAAAGTCATGGGCCCGATCGACGTGGCGACGCTTGAAGAGCAGCGAATCGTTCCGCCGGAAGACGCGCGGACCGGATAGCCGCCCGACCCAGTAGTTCGTGTTGTCGCCGGCGACCGCGGCCGCCGTCAGCAGGGCGCCGAGCAGGACGATGTCGAGCGGCAGGCCCTGCGACGTCAGCAGCCCGGCGGTGACGAGGAGCGAGTCACCCGGCAGAAAGAAGCCGAAGAACAGGCCGGTCTCGGTGAACACGATGGCGGCCAGACCGATGTACCCCGCCCATTGCACCAGCGCCGGCAGGTCGGAAAGCCGATGGATCAGATCGTGAACGAACCCCATGCGAGGGAAGGTAGCGAACCCGTGCCCGATCCCGAACCCCACGCGCCGACTCCTCTGCCCGCCTCACGCCTCGCCCGCGTGGTGCTCGTCCTGTACGAGCCGCAGGACCCCGTCAACATCGGCGCCACCGTCCGCGCGATGAAGAACATGGGGGCGACGGCGCTCCGCCTCGTGCGTCCGGTCGCCTATGAGCCCGAGCGGCTGGAAGCGATCGCCCACGGTACCGCTGACCTCGTCGCCGCCGCGCGCCACGCCCCCGACCTCGACTCGGCGCTCGCCGACTGCGTGGACGTCGTGGCCTTCACGGCGCGGCGTCGTGCGGCCAAGCGGACGGTGCTCGACGTGCGGGAGGCGGCCGCGCGCCTCATCGAGCACGCCTCGCAGGGGCCGGTCGCCCTCGTCTTCGGGCGCGAGGACGCCGGGCTCCCCAACGCCGCGCTCGATCGGGCGCACGCACTGTGCACGATCCCGACCACGACCCACGCCTCGCTCAACCTGGCTCAGGCGGTCATGATCGCCCTGTACGAGCTGCACCTGGCAGCGGCCGACGCGACCCGCCTGCTCGCACCCCCCAAGCACGATGCGCCGCCCGCCACCGCGGCGCAGTTCGAGCGCCTCTTCGCCGATGTCGAGCGGGCGCTCGTGGCGATCGAGTTCTTCAAGACCCGCTACCCGGAGCACGTGCTGCGTACCGTCCGGTCGCTCGCCGCGCGCGCTCGCCCGGACGCGCGGGAGCTCGAGTTGGCCCGGGCCATGGCGATCGAGGTCTTGCGTACCATGGAGCGCGCGCGCATCATACCGCGCACCGACGCCTTGTGAACTTTTTCACAAGGGAACGCCCTCCTCGAGTTTTCGATACTGCGGATCGCATAGATGACGAGACGGAAGCAGTGGGCGACGATACCCGCCTTCGTCGCCGTGGCTGGTACCGTGGCCGCGCTCGCGGCGTACCAGGGCGCTTCCTCTCAACAAGCCCCGGGCTCGACGCGCTCCGACACCGTGATCACGCACGATCCCGGGCCGGGCCCCTGGGGATACCACGGGGCGTCGTCGCCGCAGGGTTTCAGCCCGGTACAGCCGATCAAGTTCCCCCACCCCAAGCACGTCAAGGGGCTGGGGATGAACTGCGTCTACTGCCACTACACGGCCAACAAGTCGTCCGACCCGGGGCTGCCCGCGATGAGCACCTGCATGGGCTGCCACACCTTCACGTTCTCGCTGGCGAAGCGGCCCGAGATCGTGAAGCTCACGGACTACTGGAACAAGAAGCAGCCGATCCCCTGGATCCGCATCCACCGGCTCCCGGAGTACGTGCACTTCCCGCACATGCGGCACGTGAATGCCGGCGTCACCTGCCAGACGTGCCACGGGCAGGTCCAGGAGATGTACCAGGTCTATCAGTACGCGTCGCTCAACATGGGCTGGTGCGTGAACTGTCACGTCAACGGCTACACGTCGGCGCAGGGCGACGCGGCCGCCGGCTCGGCGCGCGAGTTCGGCCCCAAGGGCGCGACATCGAAGCCGAACGTCGGGCCGGAGCCGGCGTCGGCGCTCCGCAACGGCACGCCGGGGGACACCGGTCGCAATATCGGCCCGTCGCTCTCGGAGTCCGTGCACCGCGCCCGGTACGACTGTAGCACCTGTCATTTCTGACCACGGCGGCTCCCTCGTGAGCATCACGTCTGATCCCGCGGCGCCGCCGAGCGGCGTGAAGCGGCGGGAATTCCTCAAGATTCTGGGCGCGGGGGCCGCTGCCACGGCGACGGTCGGCTGTGGCACTCCCCACGTCAAGAACCTCATTCCGTACCTCGACTCGCCGGACGAGACCGTCCCCGGCGTCTCCACGTACTACGCGAGCACGTGCCGCGAGTGCGCGGCCGGGTGCGGCGTGCTGATCGAGACGCGCGACGGGCGCATCATCAAGCTCGAGGGCAACCCCGCGCACCCGCTCAACCGCGGCGCGCTGTGCGCGCGTGGCCAGGCGGCGCCACAGGGCCTGTACAACCCCGACCGCTACCGGCAGCCGATGATGCGGAAGGGCGGACGGCTCGAGCCGGTGACCTGGGACGCGGCGCTGGCCGCGTTCGGGCAACAGCTCTCCCAGCTCGCGCCGGCGCGTGGGCGCGGGGCAGGGGCGCCGGCGTCCGGCGCGGTGTTCATCAACCAGCACGAGTCGGGGTCGTTCCCGGGGTTCCTCGACACGTGGCTCGCGGCGCTGGGGATCCCGGCGCACCTCTCGTACGATGCCGAGCTGCCGAGCGCGAATCTGGTGGCGAACCGCGAGGCGTTCGGGGTCGCCTGGCCGGCGCTCGACTTCCCCGCGGCCCGCCTGATCGTCTCGTTGGGGGCGGACTTCCTCGACGGGTGGGGCGCCAACGTCCCGCAGCAGTTGGGGTGGGCCGACGCCCGGGCCAAGCTCGTCGACGCCCCGCGTTTCGTCTACGTCGGCGCGCGGCGCTCGCTCACCGGGCTCAACGCCGACGAGTGGCTCGCCGCCAGGCCGGGCACCGAACTCGAGATCGCGAACGCGCTCCTGGGCGCGCTGGGACACGGGACGGGGACGACCCTGGCGCAGGCGGCGGCCGCGAGCGGCGTCGACGAAGCGGCGCTCACACGGCTGGCGGCCGACCTCGCGCGGAGCAAGCCGAGCCTCGTGCTCGCCGGCGGCAGCGGCGTCGACGGCCTCGAGCTGGCGCGCGCGGTCAACGCGATCAATCAGGCGGCCGGGAACGTCGGCCAGACGGTCAAGCCCGCGGAGCCGATCACGTCCTTCGAGCACGCGGCGACCTTCGCCGACATCCGCGACCTGGTCGATCGGATGAACCGTGGCGCGGTGCCGGTGCTCATGGTGCGCGGCGCCAATCCGGCGTTCACCAGCCCCAAGGCGCTCGGGTTCGCCGAGGCGATGGGCAAGGTGCCGTTCAAGGTCAGCTTCTCGAGCTACCCGGACGAGACGTCGGAGCTCTGCGACCTCGTGCTCCCGGATCACCACGGGCTCGAGAGTTGGGGCGACGCGGCGCCGCTCAAGGGCGTGGTCACGCTTCAGCAACCGGGCATGGACCCGGTGTTCGGGCTGCCCCAGAACCCGCAGGTGGGCACCCGCGCCACGGCCGATGTGCTCCTCGCGGTCGCCAGGGCCAATCCGGCGCTCGCGCCGCACTTCCCCTGGCCGGACTATCGGAGCTGGTTGATCAGCCGCTTCCCGGGCGGGGCGACCGCGTTCACGACCGCGCTGACGACCGCCGTCGTGACCGGCGCCGCCGCGCCCACACCGGTCAGCGCGCCGGCCGGCGCGGCCGGCGCCGGGGGGGGCGGGAGCGCGGCGCCGCGGACGACGGCGGCCAAGCCCGGTGTGGCGATCGAGCAGACGCACGGCGATTTCTATCTCGTCGTCTACCCGTCGCCCGCGCTCGGCGATGGCCGGGGGGCGAACAAGCCCTGGCTCCAGGAGCTGCCCGACCCGGTCAACAAGACCGTCTGGCAGACGGTGATCGAGATCCATCCGCAGACGGCGCGGAGTCTCGGGGTCGAGGAGGGCACGCACGTGCGGGTCGAGACCGACCAGGGCGCGATCGAGGCGCCGGCGTTCCTCTTCCTGGGCGTGCGGCCCGACACGGTGGCGATCGCCACCGGGCGGGGGCACACGGCGTACGGCCGCTACGCCAAGGACGTGGGACTCAATCCGCTCGACCTGGTCCCGACCGCCGAGGATCGCGCCGGGACGCTGGCGCGCACCGTGACCAGGGCGCGGGTGCGGAAGGCGGATGCGTACTCCCCGCTCATCACCACCGAAGGGTCGGCGCGGCAGCATGGGCGTGGGATCGCGCGGGCCGTGACCGCCGCCGATCTGGCCGCCGGGGAGGGGGGAGGGGGGCGGGGGGCGGAGCCGCGCGAGGGGTCGGGACAGGGGGCGGAGCCGGAGATGCCGGGGGATGCGTCGCACGCGTTCCTGCCCGGCCTGCGGGCGCCAGTCGCGAACGATGCCGAAGGGGCGTACGGCGACCCCAGATCGAACGACCAGGGGATGTACGACCCGAACCACTACAGCGGGATGGCGAAGCGCCGGTGGGCGATGACCGTCGACCTCGCGCGCTGCACCGGGTGTTCGGCCTGCATCACGGCGTGCTACGCCGAGAACAACATCCCGACCGTCGGCGCCGCCTGGCAGAGCGCCAAGTACCGGCCCAACCCGGCGGGCTGGGGATCGAACATCGTCCGGAACCGCGAGATGACGTGGATCCGGATCGAGCGGTACTTCGAGGGCGCGGACCACCCGGACGGCCGGTTCGATCCGACGTTCGAGACGCGGTTCGTGCCGATGCTCTGCCAGCACTGCGGGAACGCGCCGTGCGAGCCGGTGTGCCCCGTGTACGCGACCTATCACTCGCCCGACGGGCTCAACGTGCAGGTGTACAACCGGTGCGTCGGGACGCGGTACTGCTCGAACAATTGCCCGTACAAGGTGCGGTACTTCAACTGGTTCGGGTGGGGTGAGCCGGACCGGCAGCAGTACGCCTTCCCGGAGCCGCTCAACTGGCAGCTCAACCCGGACGTCACCGTCCGCGGCAAGGGCGTGATGGAGAAGTGCACGTTCTGCGTGCAGCGGATCCGGGAAGCCGAGCATCGCGCGCGACTCGAGCAGCGCGAGCTCGAGCCGGACGAGTTCACGGTCTCGTGCGCGCAGGCGTGTCCCTCGCGGGCGATCACCTTCGGCGACGCGGCCGATCCGTACTGGACGGTGGCCAAGCAGGTCGGCGACCGGCGCGGATACCACGTCTTCGAGGAGCTCAACACGTTCACGGCCGTGGTCTACCTGAAGAAGGTCACTCACCCGGCGCCGGCCGCGCCGGCGACGGCCTAGCGGCGGGGAGGGAGAGGGATTCCGATGGCGACCATCGTCTCACCGCTGCCCGAGACCCGACCGCACGACGCCCCGCACCCCAACGTCGCGACGGCCAATCGCCGGCTGCCGGGCGTCCACGACTACGACCAGGTCGATCGCGAGATTCTCGGGACGATGCGGCCGACCGGGGGCTGGTTCCTGGCGCTCGGGGTGGCGATCCTGTTCATGCTGATCGGCGCGTGCACCTGGATGTACCAGATCTACTGGGGGCTCGGGGTCGCCGGGTACTCGCCGCCGGTCATGTGGGCCGTCTACATCGTCTGCTTCGTCTTCTGGGTCGGCATCGGCCACGCGGGCACGCTGATCTCGGCGATTCTCTACCTCTTCCGCGCCGGATTCCGGACGACGATCTACCGCTGCGCCGAAGTGATGACGGTGTTCGCCGTCATGACGGCCGGGCTGTTCCCGATCCTGCACCTCGGGCGGCCGTGGAAGTTCTTCTGGCTGATCCCGTACCCCAACTGGCGGCTCATCTGGCCGCAGTTCAAGAGCCCGCTCGTCTGGGACGTGTTCGCGATCTCGACCTACCTGACGATCTCGGCGACCTTCCTCTTCATCGGACTCCTCCCGGACTTCGCGGTCATGCGGGACCGCGAGCGGAACCCGATCCGGCGGCAGCTCTACGCCCAGCTCTCGCTCGGCTGGCGCAACACGGATCGGGAGTGGCGGCACTTCACGCGGGCGTATCTCTTCCTCGCCGCCCTCGCGACGCCGCTCGTGCTCTCGGTGCACTCGGTCGTGTCGTTCGACTTCGCGATGGCCAACACACCGGGGTGGCACGCGACGATCTTCCCGCCCTACTTCGTGGCCGGGGCGATCTTCTCGGGGATGGGGATGGTGTTCACGATCATCATCCCGCTCCGGCGGTTCATGGGCCTCAAGCACTACGTGACGCTCAACGACCTCGATGCGGGGGCGAAGCTCTGCCTCTTCACCTCGATGGTCGTGGGCTGCGCGTACCTGACGGAGTTCTTCATCGGGTGGTACTCGGGGAACCCGACCGAGCACGAGTTCTGGTGGAACCGGGTGTTCGGGCAGTGGTGGTGGGCGGCCTGGATCATGTTGCTCTGCAACATGGTGCTGCCGCTCTCCCTCTTCTGGCAGAAGCTCCGGCGCAACACGATCTGGCTCTGGATCCTGTCGATCTTCATCAACCTCGGCATGTGGTTCGAGCGGTTCGTCATCTTCGAGCCGTCGCTGTCGCACGAGTTCGAGCCGTGGCAGTGGCACTACTACTCGCCGACGTGGGTCGATATCGCGATCCTTTGCGGGAGCTTCGGCTGGTTCTTCATGTGGTTCCTGCTCTTCATCCGGCAGATGCCGATCATGGCGATCTCCGAGGTGAAGGAGATCTCGCCGCGCCCGCAGCGTCGCCGCGTGCCGCATTCGCCTCCGGTGACGGCGACGATCACCCCGACGGTGGGGGATGAGGTCTGATGCAGGGGATCATCGGCAGCTTCGACGATGTCGACGCGACGGTGACCGCCCTCCGCGAGCTGCGGCGTCGGCCGGTGGGCGGTGACATCACGGTCTTCACGCCGGCACCGGACCACGAGATCGAGCACGTGCTCGACAACGGGCCGAGCGTCGTCCGGCGGTACACGCTGATCGGCGGGCTGTGCGGGGCGTCGTTCGGCTACTGGATCCCGATCTGGGTCTCGCGCTACTGGCCGCTGGTGACCGGCGGGAAGCCGATCGCGTCGTGGATCCCGTACACCATCATCAGCTTCGAGCTCATGGTGCTGATCGGCGGCCTATCGACGGTCGCCGGGCTGTTCGTGGCGGCCCGGCTGCCCAAGCTCACGATGACCGTCGGGTACGATGCCCGGTTCAGCGGCGGCGAGTACGGCGTGTACGTGGCCTGCACGCCCGAGCGGGCGCGGGAGGTCGAGGCGGTGCTGCGGCGGGCCGGGGCCGAGGAGGTGCAGTATGAGCAGTGACCGGCGCCGGGGCCGGGCGGGGCGGCTCGCCCGGGCGGCGGCGCTCGCCGGGGCCGTGCTGGCGGCGCCCGGGTGCTCCTGGTTCACGGCCTTCGTGGAGCAGCCCAAGCTCGACCCGTGGGAAGTCGTGTCCTATCCGGGGCACGTGGCGCAGCCGACGCGCGGGAACCCGCAGTACTCGGTGCCGATCACCGGCACGGTCGTCTCGGCGTTCCAGGTGTCGTACATGCCGCTCCCCGGGACGATCGACTCCATGTCGGCGCTCAAGAATCCCACCGCGCCGACCGAGGCGTCGCTCGTGAACGGGCGGAAGCTGTTCGAGATCAACTGTGCCGTATGCCACGGACCCGCGGGGAAGGGGGACGGCCCGGCGCTCAAGTATGGCATCCCGGCGCCGGCGCTCGTGACCGATCATGCCAAGGGGCTGAGCGATGGCTACATCTGGGGGATGATCCGCAACGGGCGGGGCGCGATGCCGACCTACGACCGGATCGAGGAGATGGAGCGCTGGGACGTGGTGAACTACGTGCGTGGCTTGCAGGGGAAATTGGCGCAGGCGGTGCCGACCGGCCCGGTCGGGTACCCGGGGCAGACGGGTGATGCGCTCCCGTCCCCGACGGCCGACGCGCCGACGCGGCCGGTGCCGTACACGCCGGCGTGGCTGGACTCGGCGCGGGTGATCCGGGCGCAGACGCCCGGGCCGAGCGCCCCGGCGGCCGGCGCCGGGACGGGGGCCGCGGCCGGAGGGGCGGCGCGATGAGCGACCACGGCACCCGGCACGCCCCGTCGCGCGACGAGCTCGCGTCGATCGCCGCGCGCCCGACGCCGCCGCGGGCCAGGACGGCAGCAACGGCGGCGGCGGGCATCGGGCTCATCGTGTTCATCGTCTCGTTGTTCGTCGACGCCGATCGGGCGTGGCGGGCGTTCCACATCAACTGGCTCTTCTTCGCGGCCATCTCCTCGGCGGGCGTGACGGTCGCGGCCGTGCAGCGGATCGCGACCGCGCGGTGGTCGCGCGAGGTCGTGCGGTTCATTGAAGGCTTCGTCGCCTTCATGCCGGTCGCGTTCGTCGGCCTGGTACTGATCCTGACCGTCGGGCGAGGGCACATCTTCCCCTGGACCCACGTGTCACCGGTCGAGGCGGAGAAGCGGTTCTATCTCGACCCGCGCTTCCTGGTGACGCGGGATCTGGTCGCCTACGCGCTGCTGACGGCGCTGGGGCTCTGGTTCGTCTACCTCTCGGTCCGGCTCGACGTGGGGGTGGTGGCCGAGGCCGGGGCGTCGTGGGCGCGAGGGATCCGGGCGCGGATGCGGGCGGGGTTCGGGGACGAGCGGCGCGAGCTGCACACGACGCACTCTCGGCAGGGGGTGATCGCCGTCTTCATGGTCCTCCTGTACGGCTATCTCTGGTCGATGATGGCGTTCGACCTCTCGATGACGTTGGACCTGCATTTCCAGAGCACGTTGTACGGCTGGTGGTGGTTCATGACGGCGTGGCTCGGCTCGTTGAGCGCGTTCGGGCTGCTCTGTCTCTGGTGGCGGAAGGAGCTGCATCTCGAGGCGTTGGTCGAGGAGCGCCACTTCCACGACATCGGGAAGCTGTGCTTCGCCTTCACGGTGTTCTGGGGCTATCTCACCTTCGGCCAGTATCTCGTCATGTGGTACGGCAACATGGCCGAGGAGGCGCATTTCTGGCGGCTGCGTCTGATCCCGCCGTGGCAGGTCGTGACGACGCTGGTGATCGTGCTCGTGTTCGTGCTGCCCTTCTTCGGGTTGCTCTCGCGGGCGGCCAAGGTCTACCTGCCGACGTTCGTCCTGTTCACGTTCTCGAGCATCATCGGGATCTGGCTCCAGCGCTACGGCGAGGTCTATCCGTCGCTGTACCATGTAGCGGCCGGGCTGCCGTTCGGTGTCGCGGAGCTCGGTACGTTGTTGCTCTTCCTCGGCGTCTGGGGGATGTGCTACTTCGCGTTCATGGACGCCTTCCCCAAGATGCGGATCCTGCTCCAGACGTCGCCGTATCGCGACGAGATCCAGGTGCCGGTCGACCCGCGGACGATGGAGCCGCTCCCCGCGACCGAATAGCGATCCGCCCGCCGTCATCGGACCCACCGGGCGACGGGCGGAGTCGCGGTCCTCGCACCGGGAACGACGGGCGGGATGACGGTGCCGGCGTGGGAATTGTGGTCGCAAACGGCAACGACGGTGCGACCGTGATGTCCCGTGTGGGCGGCATTCATTCCGCCCGCGACTCGCATCCCGCACCGACGTCGGGGCGGCATCCGCGTCACCCGCCCGTCGCATCCCCGCGCCGATTGCCGAACCCGGCATTCCATGCCGCCGCCGTTCCCGTTCGGCTTCACGGCCGTGTGCCCGGCGAAAAACGAGCAGGATCGGTTTTCAGCGCATGATGTGCACGGCGCGGCGGGTTCGGTCGGCGCTACACTCGGCGTAGCCTCCGGGCGCGCGACGACGCGGCGCACCGGGTGGGAGACCCTCGTAGGGGGGGCCGAGCATGGATCACTGCGACCGAAGTGTCTCGTCCGATGGCGGCGACCGTGGGCGCGAGTTGCCGATCGGCGAGCTCGTGACGGATTCGCCGGCGCGGTATCCGGAGCGTCGACCGCTCGTGGGCCGCTACGTGACCGTCACGCCGCTCGCACCCGCGGTGCACGGCGAGTCGCTGTGGTCGCACCTGGGCGGGCCCCAGCACGCGCATCTGTGGACGTACCTGCACTGGGGTCCGTTCCCGTCGCGCGACGCCTTCATGGCGGACCTCGAGGCCAAGGCAATCTCGGAAGACTGGATCTTTTTTGCGATCGTGGACCGGCCGTCCGGGGGCGCGGTCGGGTACGCCGCGTACATGCGTGCCAAGCCGGGTCACGGCTCGATCGAGATCGGTGGTCTCTGCTACGGCCCGCGGCTTCAGCGCACTCGCGGGGCGACCGAGGCCATGTACCTCATGGCCCGTCATGCATTCGAGGAGCTGGGCTATCGCCGGTACGAGTGGAAGTGTCACGCCCTCAACGCCGCCTCGCGGCGGGCCGCGCTGCGGCTGGGGTTCGTGTACGAGGGGACGTTCCGTCAGCACCAGATCATCAAGGGTCGGAGCCGCGACAGCGACTGGTACTCGATGCTCCGTCGCGAGTGGCCGGACCGGAAGCGCGCGCTCGAGCGCTGGTTGGATCCGGCGAACTTCGACGCCGACGGTCGCCAGCGGCAGCCGCTCGCGTCTCCTGCACCGGGCGCCGTGCGTGCCGCGTGCGCCGTGCACGCCGATGGAGCCGCGGCGGGCCCTCGGCCGACGACTCCAGAGGGCGCGACCGAGTAGCCAAGCTCCGCGCCCCCCTCGCATATTTCCCCATCTCGCTCGCGCCCCTCGGTGGCGTGCGGGGCGGTAGCTCAGCTGGGAGAGCGCCTGGTTTGCAACCAGGAGGTCGTGGGTTCGATCCCCATCCGCTCCACTCTTAGCTCGCAGCCCTGCCATCACTTGTGATGCGCAGGGCTCCTTGCGGTCCTGCGGGTTGACCCACTTCTTGACCTACATCCCGCCGCGACGGCCACATCCCGCACCTCCCGCTCCTCACTCGTCACGGTGAACAGCGCGTCGTTCGGCGGTTCCCGATAACACGCGGGGCGCACTGGTTCTTGGCGGCCGTACCCAGCCGCCTCCGGCGCCCCTTCGCGCCGTCTCTAGTATGGCGCAGACCGGATCGAGGAGCGCTTTGCGCCGGGTCGCAGGTTCCTGTGGGCGTTCGGGACTAACACTAACGTGGCCTGCCAGCCCGGATAGTATAAGTTAGGTTTATAGAGCAATCCTAACTTAACGCCTCGGCTTGGTTAGGGATGCTGCAACCGCGGAGCGCATGCCGGGACGTTTCGAGTCCAGGATCTGGCCACACAATCCGGCGGCCGACGCGCCGCCCAGGCACCGTCGCGCCTGCCAGTATCAGGTCCATATCCCGGACCCGCTCCGCGGACTCGGCCTGACGCTGTCCGGCGAGCTGGCTGGCGCGATCGCGGACGCGGAGTCCGCCATTGCCGCGCTGAATCGCAACGCGCGACCGGCCCTCGCCCCGCTCTCGAGGCTGCTCCTCCGTACCGAGTCGATCGCCTCGTCCAAGGTCGAAGGGATGCAGCTCGATGTGCGGGAGCTCGCGCGGGCCGAGGCGAGGGCAGAATCGGGCGGCAAGATCGGGCCGTCCGCACTCGAGATCCTGGCGAACATCGACGCGATGTCGCTCGCCATCGACGAAGCCGCCACTGTCGAGCGCTTCGGGATCGCGCAGATCCTGGCGATCCACCGCCAGCTCATGACGGCGAGTCCGACGGCCAGGAACGCCGGACAGCTCCGCACGGTCCAGAACTGGATAGGGGGCAATGACTACACTCCCTGCAGCGCGGACTTCGTTCCGCCGCCCCCGGAGCTCGTTGACCAGCTACTCGCGGACCTGGTGGACGCGATCAACGACGATCTCCTGCCGCCGCTCGTACAGGCCGCGCTGGTGCACGCACAGTTCGAGACGATCCATCCGTTCGACGACGGGAACGGCCGGACCGGGCGCGCGCTCATCCATGTGATCCTGCGCCGGCGCGGCATCGCGCCGGACTACGTTCCGCCAATCAGCGTCCTGTTCGCGCGCGAGCGCGAGCGCTACGTCGCTGGCCTCACCGCCTATCGGTCGGAGGACATTCGACCCTGGATCGAGCAATTTGCCAGCACGGCGGCGTCGGCCGCGCGGCTCGCCGCGTCCTACCTCGGTGCCGTACGCAACCTGACCGAGCGCTGGCGCTCCTCGCTTGCGGCGACACCCGACCCTCCACGAGCGGACGCCGCGGCCTGGGCCGTGATCGACATCCTGCCCGCCCATCCGATCCTCACCGCGCCACTCGCCGCTGCCGCAACGGGTCGGGCCAAGCCCGGGATCTATCAGGCACTCGAGTCGCTCGAAGCCGCCGGCGTGCTCAGACCGGTCGCCCGCGGGAAGCGATACCGCTCCTGGGAGGCCGCAGGACTCCTCGACCTCGTCGCCGATCTGGAGGACGGTCGCGTGCCCGCCGACAGCTGACGCCCGGAAAAACACCCCATGGTACGTCCGTCTGCCTGGTCGCGCGGCGGGAGCCCCTTCGCCCGACGGGCGACCTTACGCGACTCGGCCGGCGTGCGCGTCGAGACCAGGTACGCGCCGAAGCTTGCGAATATGCGCCGCGGTCGGCGAGTGCGTCGCGCGGTCCAGGTCTGCGGATTTCACCGAAGTCGTACAGCCATTTCACGCGATCTCGGACACCTGATCCACTCGATGTCGTGCAGTTGATGCAGTCATGTCGGACACGGTGGTGCGGGAGAGCGGCGCTGGGAATCAGTCTGCTGTTGTGACGTCCGGTGAAGGAGTGTTGAGTCGGCGGAGTGAGCTGCCGGTGAGCGTGATGCGCTGCGCGTGGCGCACGAGTCGGTCGAGGATCGCATCGCCAACGGTGG
>JAJPIS010000122.1 GCA_021324635.1 Gemmatimonadota bacterium | reverse complement strand
CTCCCTGTGCGACGCGAAGATCTAGTACGAGAGCTCGTAGTTCAGCCGGACGCCGCGGCCGGGCTGCGGGACGAAATCCTTGATCACGGAGAGCGCGTCGCGGTAGTCGCGATTGAGCACGTTGTCGACATGAAGGCTGATGGTGTGAACCAGGCCGCCGCGCGGGATGCGGACGCCGACGCCGAGATTGTAGATGCCGTAGCCGGCCGTGGGGGTGTCGCCGGTCCCGAGCCGCGTCTGGCTCGCCGCCCCGCGCCATTCGATCATCCCCATGTACGTGCCGTCCTGGTACGTCGCGCGCAGCAGGCCGCGAAGGGGCGGGATGAACGGGAGCGGCACGTGGAGGCGCGTATTGTCCGCCCGCACGTAGTCGGAGCTCGCCCGCAGCGCGAGCGAGGTCACCGGCTCCACCGTGACCGCGGCCTCGAACCCGGTGAGCCTCGCCTCGCTCGCCGTGAACTGACGCACCGGGAAGCCCTGGATCGTATCGCCCCGGAGGAAGCCGTAGATGTAGTGGCTGATGGAGTTGAGGTACGGCGTCAGCTCGAACGCCGTCGAGCCGACATGCCCCTCGAGTGAGGCGTCGATCCCGTACCCCACCTCCGGCCCCAGTCCCGTCGAGCCGATCGAGTACGTGCCGCTCGACGCGTCGAGGCCGTGGGCGAAGAGCTCCTGCACCGTGGGGGCGCGAAACGAGCGCGCCAGGCTGAGCGAGCCGGTGAGTCCCGGCGCGATGTGCTGGACGGCGCCCAGCGACGCCGTGAACGCGTTGGCGAGGCGCGACTCGTCGATCGTTCGGAAGACCGAATCCTGCGACGCCCGATACGGGCGCGTCTGGATCCAGTCGTAGTCGTAGCGCGCGCCGGCCTCGAGCCGCGTCCGCGAGGTGATCCGATACTCCTCGTAGGCGTAGGCGGCGAGGTCGGTCGTGCGGGAGTTGGGCCCGAGCGGCTGGTCGCCGGCGATCGCGAGATCCTGGACATCGGCCCACAGCCCCACCGTTCCGCTGAGCGGGCCGTGCGCGCGCTGCGTCAGTTGGAGCACGGCGTTGAGCTCACGCTTGTGGAAGTGGTTCGCCTGCGGATCGGAGATCCCGGTGGAGTCCTGGACGGTCGGGAACTCGGAGTGCGTGTAATCGTTGTAGCTGCCGTCGAGCCGCACCCGCTCGAGCCATCCGGTGCCGGTGTTGAACAGGCTTCGGAGCTCGAGCGTGTTCCGCTGCTGTGAGATCCGGGACGTGGTGGGGGGCGCGGCGACGAAGTCCGGATTCGGGGGGACGCCCGGGACACCGTAGTTCATCTCGGTATGGTCCGCACCGAGGCCCACCATCCCGAACGTCGCCTGATACGAATAGCCGATCCCCCCCTCACCGGTCCGATCATCGGACTGCGGGAGGGCATGCAGCGCGAAGCGCACGCCGCTCGCCGGATCGGTGTACGTGCCGGCCGGAATGCCGATGTCGCCCGCGTGCACGCCGCCGGCGGACACGCGAAGGGCCGAGCCGCCGGCGGTGTACACCGCACGGGCATACCCGGAGTACTCATCGTTCACGCTGTTCCCTTCGAGGGCCGCGATCCCGGAGAGCGGCCGGTCCGCGGGCTCGGGGACCAGGCTGGTGATGACGTTGACGAGCCCGCCGATCGTGTTGGAGCCGTAGAGGATCGTGGCCGGGCCGCGCACCACATCGACCTGCGCGATGCTGAGCGCATCGATCGGCGTCGCATGGGCGGGATCGAAGGTCGCGATGTCGCCCATCCGAAGGCCATTCTCGAGCACCAGGATCTCGTTGTCACCGAGCCCGCGGAGGACCGGCCGGGCCGCGGCCGACCCGTTCCAGCGGGCGTTCACACCCGGGAGATCCGAGATCTTCTCCGCGAAGCTCGTCCCGGGGCTGTCGTCCAGCTCGACCGCGGACTTGGTCGCCGTGGGTTGGTACGCCTCGCCGGCCGGGCGCGGGGTCGGCGCGCCGGTGACGACGATCGCCTCGAGCGGCACGGCGGACGCCGACAGCTCGATGTCGATCGACGCCCGGGCGCCCGTCAGCCGGACGGTGTCGGTGACCGCCGAGTACCCGGTGACGGCGACAGCGACGCGGTACGTCCCCCGCGGGACACGCGCGAACCGGAACGTGCCTCGCGCGTCGGTGCGCGCGGCGCGATCCAGCTCGAGCACGCGCACGGTCGCGCCGACGATCGGCGTCCCACGACTCCGCACGCTGCCCTCGATCGTCTGCGCGGCCGCAGGGGCCGCCGGCAGGAGCAACCCGGCGAGCAGGGCGAGGAGGCGGCGGATGTGGCGACCGGTCGGTCGCGGCGGACCGGCCATCGGGACGAGGGCTCGGGCAGGACCGGGACGGGTGATCGTGTCCGAGCGGCGCGGCACGGCGGCAATATATTGAACCCGGCCCTCCCCCCCACACCTGGAGCACACGCCGTGCAGACGCGCAGGGAGTTCATGGTCCGTGCCCCGATCGGCCTCGTTGGCGCAGTGGCGGCATGCCGCGGTCGGGGGCAGCGCGCCGCCGCCCTGGCCGACGCCTCGCCGGCTGGTGGATCGACAGGCGCGCCGGCGGCGTCCGCCGTCCCGGTGAGCGCGGGCACTGGCGCCGTGCTCCGCTGGACACCCGCCCACGAGGACCTCGCGTACACGTTCGGGGGCGCGCACCCTCGCCAGCGGATCCAGCCCGGCACGCGGATCGTCACCTGGACCGAGGACTGCTTCGACGGGCTCGTGAAGACGGCCGCCGATCTTCCCTCCAAGGTGTTGCCGCCCGGACACGACAATCCGCAAACGGGGCCGTTCTACGTCGAGGGCGCCGAGCCGGGTGACACGCTCGCCGTGCACATCGCGGCGCTCACGCCGGCCCGGAACTGGGCCGTGTCGTCGTTCTCGCCCGGCTTCGGCGCCCTCGTGGGCACCGACCGCACGGCCATGCTCGGCGCGGCGTTCCCCGAGTCGACATGGCGCTACGAGGTCGACCCACGGGGCCGGGTGGCGCGGACGACCTCTCGCGACGGGAAGATGGCCTGGGAGGTGCCGATCGCCCCGTTCCTCGGCTGCCTCGGTGTCGCGCCAGCCGCCGGCGAAGTGCGGTCGACGCTCTTCCCGGGGCCCTTCGGCGGCAACATGGACTGTCCCGAGGTCCGGGCCGGCAACACCGTCTTCCTCGGTGTCAACGTCCCCGGCGGCCTCCTGTCGTTCGGCGATGGGCACTACGCGATGGGGGATGGGGAGATCATGGGCGCCGCCATCGAGGGCGCGATGAACGTCGAGGTAGTCGTCGACGTCGTGAAGGGGAACTACGCGGCGATCCCACGCATCGAGAACGCCGACGAGGTGATGTTCGTTGGGACCGGTCGCCCGCTCGAGGACGCTGCGCGCGTCGCGTTCAAGGCGATGGTCGGCTGGGTGCGCGGCGCGACGGGTCTCTCGGAGCTGGATGCCTACCAGTTCGTCTCGCAGAACGCACGCGCGCCGATCATCCAGATCGTCGACCCGGAGTACACGGTCCTCGTCAAGCTTCCCAAGAGCCGACTGCCGGCCCGCGGCCGGGCCTGAGGTCACCAGCGCCGTCGGTCACCGGAAGTAGTCCACCAACGGGCGCGGGCCGCGGGCGTGGGGCTAGGCCAGTGGCAGCGTAAGGGTGAAGGTGGCCCCCTCGCCGGCGGCGCTCGACCCGGTGAGGTCGCCGCCCATCGCGCGGGCGAGGTCGCGGCTGATCGCGAGGCCCAGTCCCGTCCCCTCGTATCGCGCTGCCCGGGCCGGCGGCAACTGCACGAACGGCGCGAAGATCGCCTCGAGGTCGGCCGCCGGGATGCCAGGCCCGGTGTCCTGGACGCGGATCGCCACCATGTTGCCGGCCCCTGCCACGGCGCGGAGGTCGATCGTGATCCGACCGCCGTCGGGCGTGAACTTCACGGCGTTGCTCAGCAGGTTCATGAGGATCTGCTGCGCCTTCTCGCGATCCGCGTGCGCGTTGAGCTCCGTCCCGCGCGAGTCACGCCCGCCCACGACCTCGTACGCCAGATGCTTCGCGATGAAGAGCGGCTCGATGACCGAGCAACTCTCGACGACGAGCGAATAGACCGGGACGGACTCCAGCACGTACTCGAGTTGCCCCTGCTCGATGCGCGCCAGATTCAGCACCTGGTTGATGAGCGAGAGCAGGTGCCGCTGGCTGCGCTGCACGCGCTCGAGCGCCCCCCGTTGCGCCGCCGTGAGGTCACCGTGGACGCCCAATTCCAGGAGCTGCACGTAGCCGCCGATGGCGTTGAGCGGCGTGCGCAGCTCGTGGCTCATCACCGCCAGGAAGTCGCTCTTCGCGCGCGACGCGGCGTCCGATTCCGCGCGGGCTCGCTCGGCCTCGACGAGTGCCTCGGCCAGGCGCTGCTCCAGCACCTCGCGGCGCGCGATCTCGGCCGCGAGCGCCGCCGCCCGCTGCTGGAGCAGCGCAATCTCCCGGAGCCGACCGTCGTCGTCGGCCTGCATGAACCGCTCGGTCGGGATCACATGGGTGTGGAGACGACAGATGTCAGCGAGCGCCGAGGCGTCAGACTCCTGCACGAAGTTGCCCATGGCGTACGCGCAGAGCAGCGTCACGCGCTGCCTCTCGCCGAGCTCGTTCCAGAGCTCTTCCAGCCGCACGGCGCCACTCGCGTTTCGCTCCGCCCAGAGCAGGTCGACCATCTCGCCGTAGGCGCGCACGGCAGTCGCACCGCCGGCCGCGCTCGCCGCCCGGCTGCTGGCTTCGATCAGACTGCCGACGGTCGCGAAGAATCGCGCCCGGTCCGGCTCCCGGCCGATGAGGAACGTCGCCAACAGCTCCGCCGCGTCCACGGCGCGCCAGTACCCGGTCGCCTCGGCGGCCCGGAGGTCGACGCCCATCGCCGCGAGGTGGCGGGCGACCGCCTGCCGGTGCGGCTCAGTCGCGATGAGAACCGCCGGTTGACCCGCTTCGAGGCCTCGCGCCAGGAACTCGGCGACCGCCTCGCACAGAAAGCCCTCGATCTCGTAGAACTGCACGAGATGGCCCGGCGCGCCGTTGCGCTCGGCGTGTGGACGGCGCGCCGCCCGGCTGGCCGACCTCGGTGTCCACGGCGTGTCATGGACACCGAGCTCCGGGCGCCCTGTCAGTGGCCGCACCAGAGGGCGCGTGAGCGGCCGGGCGTCGGCCCACATCTGGCGCTCCGGCCGCGCGGCGCGCCATCAGCGCCGGCAGGCGGCACGCTCGGCGGGCCTGTGACCATGTGCGGCGGAAAGCGGCGGCGAGGCTGCACCCCGTGAATATACTCGATCCTAGGCGACGCCGCGCGCGCCGCGCCGGCGCATCTGGTACCGCCGGGCTTTGACGCGGTTGCCACAGGTCGCCATGTCGCACCAGCGGCGCGAATGGTTGCGGCTGCGGTCGAGGAAGAGCCAACGGCAGGTCGCGGACTCGCATGCCCGAATCTCCCCCCGGTCGCCGGAGGTGAACAGCTCTGCGGCGGCCGTCGCGATCGGCCAGAGGGGCGCCGTCGGTCGTTCGGTGACATCGAGGGGCGCCCATGCATACCCGTCGGCGGCGCGCACCAGGCGCCGGCTCGCGGCCGCCTCCCCGAGCACGCGGTTGAGCGTCGGGAGCGCCGCAGGCGGTGGGCCGGTGCCCTGCACGAGTCCGGTCGCAATCCCGAACAGCGCTTCGCGGAGCGCCACCGCCGCCCCGTGCGCCCGCGCCGCCTCGGCGCGCGACGTCCGGCGCGCCAGGCGTGCAGCCTGCGCCGGGCTCAGCAGGCGCGCCTGCACCCCGAACGCGAGCACCCGGTCGTAGCTCTCGAGGCGCTCGACCGTCCGGTCCCGGTCGAATCGCACGTCGAGCGTGTTCACGAAGTCGAGGGCCACGTGCCCCGCGACCAGCTCGAAGGGCTCAGCCCGGCGGGTCGTCGACGTCCCATCGCGCACGGCCGAAAGATAACGACTCTAACCGCCGTCCAGCCACTTGACTGGTGAACGAGGCTGTGCGAATCTATAACCAGCGAACGGCATGGACGGTAGTTAGCGCCCCCGGAGGGCGGCATGGGTGTAGGCGTCGAGACGGTCCGTCCCACCAGCCCGGATGTCGCGGCGGGTCGCGCGGGCGCCCGGATCGGCGCGCGGCTCCGCGTCATCGGGGCGTTCGCCGCGATCTACATCATCTGGGGGAGCACCTACCTCGCGGTGAAGGCGGCTGTCGCCACGATCCCACCCCTCACCGCCGCCGGGGTTCGCTTCCTCGCCGCCGGCTGCCTCCTTTACGCCTGGGCCCGAGCCCGCCGGATCCCGCCGCCGACCCGGCAGCACTGGCGCACGTTCGCGATCGTGAGCGCCTTCATGTTCGTCCCACCGTACGCCGCCGTGTACTGGGCCGAGCGCACCATCCCCTCGGGGCTCGCGGCGGTGCTGGCGGCGACCCTCCCCCTCTGGATGCTCATCGTCGAGGCGTGCCTGCTCCGGCGCTATCGGATGACCTGGGCGCTCGGCGTCGCGCTCGCGGTCGGGTTCGTGGGGGTCGTCGTCGTCAGCGCCACCTCGACGGCTGCGCCGGGGCCCGTCGCGTGGCTCCCGGCGGCGGCGATCGTTCTCGGGGAGCTGTCGTGGGCGATCGGCAGTGTCGTCGCCACCCGGCGGCCGCTCCCGGCGTCACCGGCGCTGGCCGCGGCCGGCGAGATGCTCTGCGGGGGAACGCTGCTCCTGGTGGTCGCGGCGGCGACCGGCGAGTTCCGCGCCGTCCCGCACCCCTCGCCGGGCGCGATCGTCGCGATGCTCTACCTGATCGGCGCCGGCTCGCTCGTCGCCTTCACCGCCTACACGTGGCTCCTGAGCCGCTGCTCGCCGGTGCGGCTATCGAGCTACACCTACGTGAACCCGGTCGTGGCGCTGATCCTGGGCGCGGGCCTCGGAGGGGAGCCGCTCACGCCGCGCACGATCGCCGGCACGCTCCTGGTGCTCGCGAGCGTCGCCCTCATCCTCCGCGCCACCCGGCCGCCCACGCTTCACGCGGTCGAGCGCGATCGCGCCGAGCGGGCGGCATGATCGGTCGCGACGCGTCGGCGTCCGTCATGATCCGGGTGAGCGGGCGGCGGCGATGCCGCCCCTAGGCGTAGCGGATCACGGCCTCCGCGCGCCGGCCATCGAGCTGCGCGCGACCGCCGAGAAACCCGAGCTCGATCAGGAAGCTGCACCCGACGACGGTCGCACCGAGCCGCTCGACCAGCCGGCACGTCGCCGCGGCCGTGCCGCCGGTGGCCAGCACGTCATCCACCACCAGCACTCGCATCGGCGCGCGGCACGCGTCGCGGTGGATCTCGAGCGTCCCGCTGCCGTACTCGAGCGCGTACTCCACGCGCTCCGTCTGCCACGGCAACTTGCCCGCCTTGCGCACCGGGATGAATCCCGCCCCGAGGTGCTGTGCCACCGGCGCGCCGAAGATGAATCCTCGCGCTTCGACGGCGACGACGTGGCTCACCCGGTCGCTCGCGAACGGCGCCGCCATCGCCTCGGTCGCCTCGCGGAGCAGCGTCGCGTCCGCGAGCACCGGCGTCACGTCCTTGAAGATGATCCCCGGGCTCGGGAAGTCGGGCACGTCGCGCACCGCGGCGCGGAGCGCCGCCTCGACATCGCCGCGGCGCGGGCCGATGGTCTCTCCCGGCGCGTGGGGCAGCGACACTGGCGACGAGCGCCCGGGCGGCGACACGCGCGACGGCTCGGACGGTGAGGACGACGGGGGAGCAGTCACGAGCGCTCGGACCTCGACGTGCGCTCAGCGCACGACGTGAAAGGGAGTGACGACCGGCGGATCGGAATCGCGGGGTGGCAGCGGTTCGACGCGGACCACCTGCGCGCCGGGCGGCCCGCGGTGCACCGCGGCCAGCAGCGCATCGCGTGCGTCGGGCGGCCCGTCGGCTACGAGCTCGACGCTGCCATCGGAACAGTTCCGCACCCACCCGCCGAGCCCCAAGCGTTGCGCGGTCTCGCGCACGAACCACCGGAACCCGATCCCTTGTACCCGACCCGTGACACGGAGGTGGAGCGGCGGCACGCCGCCTAAGTTAGCGCCGAGTCCGCAGAAGCGCCGCCAGGGCGGCCGCCACTCCGGCGCCGACCGATGCGATGTCGTCGCCGTCGGGCAGATCGCCGGAGACCGGCACCTCGCCGGCACGCACGCGGAGCGCCAGCGTCTCGAGCGCCCGAGCGGCCGCGCGCGAGGCGGCGAGATCCGGGAGCACCGGGATCGATGGCGGCGTGACGCTAACCGGGACCTGCGCCGGGACCTGCGCCGGGACCTGCGCCGCGACGCGCGGCGGCGTCGCCCGCCGCACGCCACTCGGCGGGGTATACGAGACGCGATACCCGCGCGCCGGCGTGACGGCCGGCGCGCCCCGCCCGGGGGACGGAGTCGGCGCCAGTTCCACGGCGGCGGACGCCGGGGTCGACGGCCGCACGGCGTCGACGGGGGCGGGCGGCGTGGCGCGGGACGCGACGGCCGACAGAGCCCCATCATCCACATGAGCTGGCACAGCAGAAGCGCCAGCGAGCAAATAACTTAGGTCGTCCGCGCTCACCTCGCTCGCGATCCCGAGCCCGGCAGCATCGCCGGGCAGGGACGGCTCCGCGGGCGCCGCGGGGACCGGGATGGCCCGCGTCGTATATGTCGGCGTGTGGCTCTCGGCGAACGCCTCGGTCGCCACGCCGCCGGTCTCCGGCAGCTCGTCGTCCGGCAGCGGGGCGATGCGGCCGCCCAGCAGGGCCGGCACGGCCGGCTCCGGCTGGTCGTCGCGCCGGTACCGGTGCGCGTCCTGGTGCGCGTCCTGGTGCGCGGGCTGGTGCGCGTCAGGCGGCTCGGGGGCGATCGTGGCGCGGATGCCGGGCGTCAGCGTGCCGCGACGGATCGGGGCGAAGAACGGCGGCAGGGTCGCGCGGCCCGCCAGGCTCCCGGTGGGGCGGAGTGGCGGTGCGCCGCGGGTCGAGCGCGGGCCCACGAACGGCGGCAGTGTCGGTCGTGCGCCCCCATACGCCCCTTCGGACTCGGTCGGCATGTCGCGCGTGACCCCCTGTCGGTACCCCGGTCCCTGTCGCCTGTCCGCCCCTCACTCCGCGGCCCATCCGTGCGTGCCTACGAGCGGGACGAATCGCACGGGTCCGATGTCACGCCGCACCAGCTCGTCCCCCTGTCGTGTCCCGACGGTGAGCATCTGCTCATCCTTGCCGCCGAGCGGAATGAGCATCCGACCGCCCTCGGCGAGCTGCTCGAACAGCGGCCGCGGGACATCGGGCGCCCCGGCGCTCACGAGAATCGCGTCGTAGGGCGCGTACTCGCGCCAGCCCAACGTGCCGTCGCCGAGGAGCAGCGAGACGTTGCGCGCACCCACGCGGCGGATGGAGTCCCGCGCCCGGTCCAACAGCTCGCGCATCCGTTCGATCGAGAACACCTGGGCCGCGAGATGGGACAGCAGCACCGTCTGATAGCCGGAGCCGGTGCCGATCTCCAGCACGCGCTCGTGGCCCGTGAGCTTGAGCGTCGCCAGGTAGCGGGCGTGCACCGACGGTTGCGAGATGGTCTGCCCGTTGCCGATCGGGAGCGCCGCATCCTCGTACGCCCGATGCTGGATCGCCGCCGGCACGAAGGCGTGGCGCGGTGTCAGGTCGACGGCGCGCAGCACGGCGAGGTCGGCGATGCCTCCCTCTCGCAGCTGATCGACGAGGCGCCGGCGCGGGCCGCGCAGCTCCTGCTCGGCTCCGCCCCCGCCCCCGCCCCCGCCCCCGCTGGCCCCCACGCGACCCCCTGCTCCGCCGCCATCCGGGCCGCCGGCGCTCACGGCTCGCGCCACCATCGCTCCGAGGACCGCAGGATGTCGAAGTGCGTGAGATCGAGGTGCAACGGTGTCACCGAGATGTACCCCTCCTGGATGGCGCGAAAGTCCGAGTCGGGACCGCCGGACCAGGCGATCGTCCCCCCACCGATCCAGAAGATCTCCTTCCCCCACGGATCGCGCATGCGCGTCAGCGAGTCGGAGAAGACGCGCCGACCGAGGCGCGTGAGGCGCACGCCCGCGATCTGGTCGCTCGGCCGCGGCGGCAGATTGACGTTGAAGAGCGTGTCGGCCGGGAGCCCCGCGAGCGAGACGAAATGGCGGAGCAGCGCCGTGATCGCGTCGATCTGGGCCGTGATCAGCGACACGTCCGTCCCGTGGTCCCCGCCGGCGAACGAAAACGCGATCGACGGGATGCCGAGCGCGAGCCCCTCCATCGCGGCCGCGACGGTACCGGAGTAGAGCACGTCCTCGCCCATGTTCTGGCCGTGGTTCACGCCGCTGAGCACGAAGTCCGGCCGCTCCGGCATGAGCGCCTCGACCGCGAGCATGACGCAATCGGTGGGCGTTCCGTCGACCTGGAACCGTCCGTCGGACCGGCGTCGCGCGCGCAGCGGATGGTGAAGCGTGAGCGCGTGACTCGCGGCACTCTGCTCGCGGTCGGGGGCGACGACCGTCACCTCGCCGAGCGCCTCGGCGGCCCGCACCAGGCAATCGAGGCCCTGCGCGATCGCGCCATCGTCGTTGGTGCAGAGGAAACGCAATCCGCCGGCCGGGCTCATGGCCGGCTCGCCGCGCGCGCCGCGATGGTGGTGGTCGCCCCGGCCGACCAGGGCCGGCCGATCCACGCCCGTGCGATCGTGCGCGCGATCCGTGCCGTGTCGCGCACCGGCCGGAAATGGCTCGGCGCGCCGTAGATCGTCGGGATCGGCACGCATGCGATGCGAAGCCCGGCCCGCCCCGCCCGAATGAGCATGTCGGTCTCGAACTCGTAGCCGTCGCCGGCCGGCCTGAGGCGCCGCAGCGTGTCGGCCCGGAGCGCCCGGAACCCCGACTGGCTGTCCGGGACGGCGCGACCTGCACACGCGCTGACCAGCCGCGCCGACAGGGCGTTGCTCACCCGGCGGGGCCAGGGCATCGCCGTCCCGCGCCGCGCCCGGGAGCCGACCGCCAGGTCCGCGCACTCGAGCGCGGCGAGGAGCGCCGGCGCGTACGAGGGGTCGTGCTGTCCATCGGCGTCGATCGTCAACACCCGCTCCGCCCCCTCGGTGAGCGCGAGCGCGAGCCCGGCGCGGAGCGCCGCGCCCTTGCCACGGGTGGTCGGGAACCGAACGACGCGGTCGGCACAGGCCGCCGCGATCGCCGCCGTCGCGTCCCGCGACCCGTCATCGACGACGATCACGATCGGCGCAGGGCCGCCATCCTGCTCGGGCCGCTCGTGCCGCACGGCTGCCAGCGCCTCCCGGAGGGCCAACACCACAGCGCCCACTGTGTCGGCCGCGTCGAGCGCCGGGATCACGCACCCGACGGCGGCCACGTCAGCGCGCCCCTCCGCCGACGGCTGTGCCCGGGGGCGGCGTGGGGCGCGAGCCCGCGTCGCGTGGACGGTCGGGTGGCCGCAGCGCCTCCACCATGGCCGCCAGGTCTCGCTCCATCGCCTCGAGCGTCTGTCGCTCGAGGGCTGCCCGCGACGCCGGCTTGATCGCGCCCGCCTTGCGGTGCTCGTCCAGCTTTCGGCGCGCCCCCTCGATCGTGTACTTCTCCGTGTAGAGCAGGTGCTTGACGAGGAGGATCAGCTCGACTTCCCGTCGCTGATACACGCGATTGCCGGACCGGTTCTTGGCCGGGCTCAGGAAGCGGAACTGCGTCTCCCAGTATCGCAGCACGTGCGGCTTGAGTCCCGTCAGTCCGCAGACGTCGCCGATCGAGAAGAACTGACGAACCGGTTCATCGCTCATCGGTCGCTCCACAGGCCGTGCGTTCCCATCAGGATCGGTGGCAGTGCGCGCGGGTGTGATGCCGCGCAGCCGCGTCCGTTCGCTCACGCGCCCCGATCCGTCCCGTCCCCGGCGCGCCGGGCTCAATCGACCTCCGCCCGGAGCTCGCGCTCCATGAGGTCGGCGATCGCGCGGCGCGCGGGCCGATCCTCGAACAACACCCGGTTGACGGCCACGACGATCGGCATGTCGACGCCGGTCCGCTCGGCGAGCGCCAGGGCGCTCTGAGCGGTCACCACGCCCTCCGCGACCGTCTCACGCCCGGCCAACGCCTCGGCCAGCGTCTGCCCGCGGCCGATCGCCTCGCCGACCGCCCGGTTGCGGCTCAGCGCACCCGAGCAGGTGAGCACCAGATCCCCGATGCCGGCGAGCCCGGCGAAGGTGCTGGCGCGCGCGCCGAGGGCCACGCCGAGGCGCGTCATCTCGGCCAGGCCGCGCGTCACGAGTGCCGCGCGCGAGTTGCTGCCCAATCCGAGCCCGTCGGAGATGCCGGTCGCGAGCGCGATGACGTTCTTGAGGGAGCCACCCAGCTCCACGCCGACGACGTCCGGATGCGTGTAGACCCGGAACTCCGCCGACGACAGCGCCCGCTGCACGAGCTCGGCCGCCTCGCTCGACGCCGATGCGGCGACGACCGCCGTCGGCTGTCGCGCCGCCACCTCGGCCGCGAAGCTCGGACCCGAGAGCGCGACGACCGGGAAGGCGCCGCCGGTGACATCGCGCACGACCTCCGTCATGATCGCGAGCGAGCCCCGCTCGATCCCCTTGGTCGCGACGGCCAGCGTCGTGCCCGGCTCGAGGCCCGGAGCCGCCTCCGCCGCCACGCGCCGGAGGTGCGCCGACGGGCTGGCGAAGATCACCAGCTCGGCGCGCGGGATGACGTCCGGGAGCGTGGCCGATGCGACGAGCGCGGAGGAGAGCACGACCCCGGCCAGGAAGCGGTGGTTCTCGTGGCGGGTGCAGATCGAGTGCACGACATCGGGCTCGCGGGCCCAGAGCCGAACGCCGTGTCCGTTGCGGGCGAGGAGGTCGGCGAGCGCCGTCCCCCACGCGCCGGCACCGACGACGGCGCAGGCTGTCATCGAACGGTCGACGCTCCGGCGAGGCGAATCGGGTCGCGGTCGCTCACGCCGCGGCTGCGCCGGCCCCAGGTCTTCGGCTCCTCCCCGCGACGGAGCCGGTGGATGTTGCCGAGGTGCGTGATCCACACGAAGACGGCGGTGACGAGCGCCATCCAGAAGACGGGGTGTGGCCCGCGCAGGAGGAGCTGTGCGACCGGAAGGGCGGTCGCGGCCGAGAGCGACGCGACCGAGACGTACCGGGTCGCCCAGAGCACGATGATCCAGATGGCGGTCGCGATCGCCGTCGGGAGGAGCGTGAGGGCGAAGAAGACGCCGGCCGCGGTCGCCACCCCCTTCCCCCCTCGACGCCAGAGGAAGAACACCGGGCGGACGTGCCCGAGGATCGCCGCGACGCCGTAGCTCAGCGCCAGCCATTCGCCGTAGGGGCCCTGCGCCGGGAGGAGCAGCACGGGGAGCGCGCCCTTGGCGGCGTCGAGCAGAAACACGGCGAACGCCGCCGGCAGGCCGAGCGCGCGGTAGACGTTCGTCGCACCGAGATTGCCGGACCCATGCTCCCGCAGGTCGATCCCGCCGAAGATGCGCGCGACGAGGAACGCGAACGGCAGCGACCCCGCGACATAGGAGATCCCGATCGCGATCGCCGGCGACATTCAGGCCGCCTTCCGCCGCAGGAGAATGCGGAGCGGGTTGCCCGTCCACCCCCAGGCGGCCCGGAAGCCGTTGTGCAGATAGCGCACGTAATGCTCCTGTACCAGTTCTGGCCGATTCCCGAACACGGCGATCGTCGGCGGGGCGACCTCGACTTGCGTCGCATACAGCAGTCGCACCTCGAGCCCGGCAGCCTGCGGCGGCTGCCGCCGTGCCACCAGCGCTTCGAGCGTCGCGTTGACATCCGATGTCGAGATCCGCTTCTCACGCTCCGCCGCGACCTCGAGCACCACATCGAGAATCCGTGTCACGCGCTGTCCGGTCAAGGCCGAGGTGAACAGGAACGGCACGAACGCCAGGAACGGCGCCTTCTCGACGCACTCCTTCTCGAACCGTGCCGCCGTCTTGTCGTCCTTCTCCTTGAGGTCCCATTTGTTGACGACCACGATCAGGCCACGTCCCGCCTCCCAGGCCAGGGCCGCGATCTTGAGATCCTGCCCCTCGAGCCCGGCCGTGGCGTCGAGCACCAGCACGCAGACGTCGGCCCGCTCGATCGCCCGGCGCGTGCGGAGGGCGGCGTAGAACTCGACCCCCTCCCCCACCCGCGACTGGCGCCGGAGGCCGGCCGTGTCGACGAACACGAGCTCGCGGCCGTGATACTGCATCGGCGTGTCGATCGCGTCGCGCGTCGTCCCGGGCTCGGCCGACACGACCAGCCGCTCGGCCCCGAGCAGCCGGTTGACGATCGAGGACTTGCCCACGTTCGGACGCCCAACGACGGCGATCCGAAGCCCGCGCTCCGGCTCGGTGGCCGCGGGCAGCATCCGGGCCACGACGGCATCGAGCAGGTCCCCGGAGCTCTTCCCGTTGAGCGCCGAGACCGGGACGGGGTCCCCCGCCCCCAACTCGTAGAACTCGTAGAAGTCCGTCGAGCCCGGGTCGTCCACCTTGTTGGCCACCAGCAGCCACGGTCTGCGGGCGTCCCGCAGCAGGTCGAGGATGCGTGCGTCGCTGGGGTGTACCCCGGTGCGCGCGTCGACGACGAACAGGAGGAGATCGGCCTCGTCGATCGCCTGGAGCACCTGCCGCCGGATCGCCACGTCCATGGGCAGGTGCGGATCCTCGACCAGTCCGCCCGTGTCGACGAGCCAGAAGGCGCGCCCGGCCCAGTCGGCGCGGGCGAAGTGGCGGTCGCGCGTCGTCCCGGGCTCGTCACTCACGATCGCCGCGTGCCCTCCGACAATGCGATTGAAGAGGGCCGACTTGCCGACATTCGGGCGGCCGACGATGGCGACCGTGGGGATGCTCAACGCAAGGCGTCGACGAAGAAGTACGACGGGAACACGGGCACCGGGAGCGACTCCCGCACATCGATGAACCGGGCGTCGTCGAGGAACAGGCCCGCATCGTTGATCGACTCCGCGGGGATGAGCGCGAGGTCGAGATCGACCCGGTCGGCCAGGGCGGCGCGGATATCCGCGCCGACCAGCAATCCCGCGGTCGTGATCGTCGGCCCGAAAAGGCTGTTCACGACCGGGATCATCTCGAAGCTGGCCCCGGTCGCGCCGCGGATCTGGTCCAGTAACGGCGGCATGAGCGGCGCCATCGCCGTGCCGGTCACCACGCCGACCCGCTGGCCGTCCAGGCGCGGCAGGCCGTCGAGACCCTCGGTGACACGCGAGCGCAACATGGTGATCGCGCCGACGCCGTTCTCGATCTGGGCGAAGTCGCCGTAGTGCTCGGCCGCGGGCAACGGCGCGCCCGCGAGGAGATACAGCTCATCGGAGCCGTAGACCCAGGGCTCGCCCCGCGCCGCCACCGCGCGCGCGGCCCACCGCTCGGTGACGCCGAGCAGTGTCCGGGCGGCGCACGGGTCCATCGATCGGCCGGTGTAGAGGTGCGAGAACTGCGTCAGCCCGACCGGCACGACCGCGACCGTCAGGACCGCGTCGCCGAGCGCCCACAGGTCCGCGAGCGACCGCTCGAGCACCGGGCCGTCGTTGAGCCCGGGCACGATGACCATCTGACAGTGGAACTGGATCCCGCCGGCGGCCAGCGTCGTGAGCTGTGCGACGACGTCGGGCACCTTGGGGTTGTTCAGCAGCACCTGGCGGACGTCGTGCGGCGTGGCGTGCACGGAGACGTAGAGCGGCGAGAGCCGGTACTCGAGGATGCGCCGCACGTCGCGATCCCGCACATTGGAGAGCGTCGCGAAATTGCCGTACGCGAACGACAGTCGATAATCGTCGTCGCGCAGATAGAGCGGACGGCGAAGGCCGGCGGGCAGGCCCTCGATGAAGCAGAACTCGCACCGATTGGCGCACTGGCGGACCGTCGGCGGCTCGAGCTCGATGCCCATCGGCTCGCCCTCGCCGCGCTCGACCTCGTACACCACCGACGCGCCATCGGGCTGCCGCGCCTCGATCACGAGCTCGTCGTCGGCGCTGAGGAACTCCCAGTCGAGGAAGTCCCCCAGCTGCCGTCCGTTCACGGTCAGAAGCTCCGTCCCGGGCGTGATGCCGAGAGTCGCCGCGATGCTGCCGCGGTCGATCCGCGCGACGCGAACCGAGGCCATTGCGTCCCGCCTCCCCCGTGCCCCTCCCCGCCCGGCCGGCCGCTCAGTCGAGCGGCGCGTACTTGTACGCGACCGCCCCGGGCACGGTGGACGACACCTCGAACGTGCCCGTCCCCTTGGCCGGCACGGTCACCGGCGACGCATCGGCGGTGGCGACGACGTTCCCGCCCGCATCGACGAAGGAGAACTTCGGGGTGTAGGTCTTCGATGAGTCGGTCAGATTCTCGATCCGTCCGCCGACCTGCATCTTCTCGCCGTCGTGCACGAACTTGGTGATCGTCATCTTGACCTTCGGGTGCTCGTACCGGTTGAGCGCCGCGAGAATCGAGTCACCCAGCGCGGCCCGCAGCTTGTTGTCGGTCCTGGGCGCCTGGCGCTGGCGCAACTGGAACGCCCCGGCGAGCAGGCGGTAGTTGTCGGGGTTGTTCGGGTCGACGGCGATGAGCCGGTGCACGGTCGGCATCAGCGAGTCGACCTGCCCGCCGTTGAACTGGGCGTTCGCGACGTAGTGCAGCGCGTCGCCGAAGTACGGATTGATCTTGAGCCCGGCCTGGAAGAGCCTGATCGCATCGTTCTCGCGATTGGCCTGCGCCGCCTGCGTCGCGCCCTGGAAGAGCTGGATGTCGGTGTACTTGGACGGGTTGGCGAGCATGTCGGCAAAGAGCTGCGCGGCGGCGGCGGTGTCACCCGATGCCTGGAGCGCGTGCGTGAGCCCGGCCTGTGCGTTGGGGTCGCTCGGGTTCGCCTGCTGGTAGGCCTTCCATGCGGCGACGGCCGAGTCGCCCTTGACCTTCTTGTCGGAGCCCGACGTCGCGTCGGCGATCTGGGAGAGCACCACGGCGTAGTTGTACATCGCCGAGTTCTTGAGCTTCCGGTAGGTCGTGTCCGACCCCGAGAGGGTCATCACCTTCTGGTACGCCTGCTCCGCCGCCGGGAAGTCGTTGTGCTTCACGGCGACGCCCCCGAGCACGTTGTACACGTAGGGGCTCTGCTGGTAGATCGTCACCGCGTGCTGCGCGAGCGAGTCGGCCTTGTCGTACTGGCCGGCGTTGATGGCGGTGATGGCGGCGTTCGTGAGCGGCACGTACGCCTGCTGGCGGATGTTGTTGGCCAATTGCTCGCACTCCGGCCGGCCACGCGCGAGCGCCGTCAGGAGGGTGTCGGCCGTCGCCAGGATGTTCGTCTGCTGGTCGCCGTCGTCCTTGTAGCCGAACGCGCTCCGCGGGCCCGTGACCGGGTTGGCCGGGTTGGCCGCGTAGAGGACGAGCGCCTCGCCCAGGAGATAGTCACGCCCGAACTCCTTGTTCGGGTTGAACTTGGCGCCGAGTGCCCCCACCGCGGACCGGAGGGCGGAGTCCTTCTTCGCCGTATCCGCCATCTTGGGATCGGTGGCGCGGGACAGGAAGAGCCGGCCCCCGATGGCCTCGGTGCTGTTGTCGTTGTCCACGTCGCACTTCCTACCCTTCTGGGCGTGGACGGCCGGCGGAGCGACGAGGCCGACAATCGTGCACAGCAGCGCGATCAGGGCGCGAACACGTGGACCAGCGAAAGCCGTCATACTTGACTCCTCGAGCGTGCGTGATCGGGCACGTGAGCAGGGGACTGGGGCGCCGGCGGCGCGCCCACGGCGCTCGGCGGTGCCGGTGCTGGATGAGTCTGGTGCGAGCGCGCGGCCTCGGCCGCGAGCGCAAATATATCGCCCGCCGGACGGCCTGTCGCGTCGGCCACGCGCTGCACGGCCTCGAACTCGGGTTTTGCACGGACTGAGCCATCGGGGAGCGTCGTCTCCTTGACCTCCACCGGGAGCCCGAGCACGGTCACCGTCCGCGCACGGCGCGGCAGCGCCCGCCGCTCGGCGGCCACGCGCCGCACGCCGATCGTGGTCGTCGCCCGCAGCAACTGCTCCTCGAGCCGGCCGGCGTCTCCGGGACGCGCCAGCACCTCGATGCGCGTCCCCGGGCGGCCCTTCTTCATCGCCACGGCGAGCAGCGTGACGTCCAGCGCGCCGCCCGCGCGCAAGGCGTCAGCGGCGGCCGCGAGGTACTCCGCGGCCATGTCGTCGATGTCCGCCGTGAGGACCACGAGGGCCTCGCGCGCGCCCGCTCCGCCGCCCGCAGGCCCGTCGCCGCGCGGGGCCACGCCCGGCACATGGTCCGCCAGAACGAGCCGGAGCGCGTTGGCTCGGCCGCGAAAGTCCTTCGTGCCCGCGCCGTACCCGCTCCGGCGGGGGATGTAGTCGCTCGGCGGTGGGCCCGCCGAGAGCGCCCGCACGAGCGCGGCGCCGGTCGGTGTGACGAGCTCGCCGGACCCGGGCGGCCCGGGCCGCACCGCCTGCCCCTCGAGCAGCTTGAGGGTGGCCGGAGCCGGAACGGGCAGCGTTCCGTGCGCGGCTTGGACGACGCCGTCGCCGAGCGCGATCGGGCCGCAGTACACCTCGCGCACGCCGAGCAGGGCCATCCCCCACACCGATCCCATCACGTCGAGCATGGCGTCCACGGCCCCGACTTCATGCAGGTGGACGGCCTCCGCCGGGACACCGTGCATCGCGCCTTCGACCTCGGCGATCGAGACAAACGCCTGGTCGGCCCGCGCCCGGACGTCGGCCGGGGCCGCGCTGCGGGAGACGATCTCGCGGATCTCGCCGATATGCCGGCCGTGCGGCTGCGGCGGGATGTCGAAATCGACCTTCTTGCACGCCAGCTCCCCGCGGAGCACGTCCTGGATACGGACTCGCACGCCGCCGAGCCCGAGCTGGGCCGGGAGCGCCCGCAGCCACTCCGGGTCCAGGCCGCAGTCGATCAGCGCACCGAGCGTCATGTCGCCGGCGATCCCGCTGAACGGGTCGAGGATCGCGATCGTCACGCGTCGGACGCCATGGCCGGCGCAGGGCGCGTCGATGGCTCCTGCGGAGTGTCGCCGATCCCAGGCGCCTCGACACCCGGCGCCCCGGGGCCTGGCGCCTGGGGGCCTGGCGCCTGGGGGCCTGGCGCCTGGGGGCCTGGCGCCTCGGGTCCTGGCGCCTGGGCCGCCTCGGGCCGCAGCGCGGCCAGGAGCTTCCGGGCGGTGGCCTCGGTCCATCCCGGCAGGGCCGCGATCGCGGCCGCCTCCGCGTCGCGGACGCCCTGCACGCTCCCGAACGCCGCCAGCAGTTGCCGCCGCTTGACGGGCCCGATCCCCCGGATCCGCAGCAGTTCCGATGTCACCGTCCGTGCCGCCCGCCGCCGCCGCTGGAAGGTGATGGCGAAACGGTGGGCCTCGTCGCGTGCCTGTTGGAGGAGCCGAAGCGCGGGCGAGCGGCGCGCGAGTCGCAACGACTCGCCGTGTCCCGATGTGAAGACTTCCTCCTCGCGCTTCGCGAGGCTGATGAGCGGCAGCCCGCCCAGGTCGAGGGCCGCGAGCGCCTCGCGGGCGGCACCGAGCTGTCCCTTCCCGCCATCGATCACGACCAGGTCCGGCAGTGGCTTCCCCTCCTCGAGCCGGCGGCGAAAGTAGCGGGTCACGACTTCGCCGATCGACGCGAAGTCGTCGATTCCGGCGACGGTCGCCACCTTGAACTTGCGGTACTCGGCCCGCTTCGGCCGTCCGTTCTCGAACCACACGACCGACGCCACGGTGTCGGTGCCCTGCGCGTGCGACACATCGACGCAGATGAGCGACCGTGGGACGCGGTGCAGCCGCAGCTCGCGCTGGAGATCGTAGACGGGATCGGGCGGGCGCTCGTCGGGACCCCGGCCGGCCGCGCCGCTCTCCGACGCCTCGAGCCGGAACTCTTCCAGCAGGTGCCGCGCGTTCTGCTCCGCGAGCTCCACGAGCTGGCGCTTCGGCCCCCGCTGCGGGACGTGCACACGCGTGCCCGGGAGCGACGCCTCGAGCGCCTCCCGGTCCTCGAAGTCGAAGGGGACGAGCAGCTCCCCCGCCCGTTCGGACGCGCTCGCGTACGCGCTCGCGTAGGACCCGGCCAGGTAGACCGAGAGCACCGCCGCGTCGCTCTCCTCGGCCAGGTTCTCCAGCAGCCGATGATCGCGTGCCAGGAGCTTACCGCTCCGGATCCGGAGGATGGCGACCGACGCCTCATCCCCGTCGCGGGCGTACCCGATCACGTCCCGGTCCCCGCCCTCGACCTCGAGCACCACGGTCGGCTCCTCCATCCGCTCGAGGCGGGTGAGCGCGTCGCGGAGCTCGGCGGCTCGCTCGAAGTCGAGACGCTCCGACGCCGCCCGCATGCGCGCCCGAACCGCCGAGATCACGTCGCCGGTCCGCCCCTCGAGGAACTCGAGCACCTCGTCGATCATCGCCCGATACTCGGACTCGGACTGCGCCAGGATGCACGGTCCCTTGCAGCGCTTGATGTAGTAGTCGAGGCACGGCCGCTCGGGCATCTCGCGCGGCATGTCGTACCGGCACGACCGCACCGTGAAGAGCTGCTTCACCACGTTGAGCGCCCGGCGCATCGCACCGACGTCCGTGTAGGGACCGAAGTACCGCCCGCCATCGTTCTCGAGCCGCCGGGTCACGAACACGCGCGGGAACGGCTCCTGGACGGTGACCTTGATGTACGGGTACGACTTGTCGTCACGCAGCGCGATGTTGAACCGCGGCCGGTACTCCTTGATGAGGTTGGCCTCGAGGATGAGCGCGTGCGCCTCGGTCGGCACCACGATCGTGTCGAGCCCGGCGACCTGCCGGAGCATGGCCTGCGTCTTGACGCTGCCGCTCTGGTCGGATGTGAAATAGCTCCGCACGCGGGACCGAAGGCGCTTGGCCTTGCCCACGTAGAGCACCGTGCCCTCGGCATCCGTCCAGAGATAGACGCCGGGGAGGTCGGGCAGGTGCGCGAGCTTGGCCGCCACCGCGTCCGGAACTGCAAGCATGGTATAGAATTATACCCGCTTCCGGCCCGCGGTTCACGGCGTGCGCCGAAGCCGCCGCTGGAGCCGTGCGAGCAGCGCCGCCGCCTCCGGGACCCGGAGCACCATCGCGGCGCCGATGTATACGAGCCCGTAGACGGGGAGCGCGAGCGAGGCGCGGACGATCGCGTGGGTGGGTGACGTCATCCGACCGACGGCCCAGGCCACGGCGGCCGCAAGTGCCGCCACGGCCCAGAGCCGCGCAACGAGCGACGCCGGGACGCCGGTCCGGCCGATCCGAGGCGTGAGTGCGCCGCGAAGCAGCATGAACTCGACCCATCCGGCGATGCCCGCCGATGCGGTGAGGCCGGCCATTCCCCACCGGTGGTCGATGCCCAGCCAGTGGGGGAGCGGGAGCGCCGAGAGGTAGCCCAGCCCTATCGTGAGCACGACCCGGACGACCGCGAATCGGAGGGGCGTCCGGGTATCGTGCAGCGCGTAGTAGGCCGACGAGTAGAGCCGGCCCAGGGTCGAGGCGAGCAGCCCGACCGCCGAGCCGGCCAGGATCGCCCACACCCAGAGCGTGTCGGCGTGCGTGAACCGTCCCGTGCGATAGATCGCGCCGGCGATGACATCGCCCAGCACGAGGAACGCGACGGCGGACGGCGCGATGAAGAAGGCGATCCGGCGGAGCCCGTCGTCGAGGCGGAGGCGCAGGGCGGCGGCGATCTCGTCGGCGTGGCCGACCACGCCGGCCATCGCCGGCAACTCGGCCGCCGAGACCGACGCGCCGAACAGACTCACCGGGAGCACCGCCAGATTCTGCGCGTAGCCGATGAGCGCCACCGAGCCGGCGGGCAGCCAACTGGCGATGAACTGATCGACGTAGGCGCTGAGCTGCACCACGCCTCGACTGACGAACACCGGGCCGAAGTTCCGGGCGACGGTGCGAACGGCACTGGACGCGAGCGCCGGCCGGAACCGCATCCGCCCCGCGAGCCGCATCACCGACGGGAGCTGCACGGCGAACTGCAACGCGCTGCCGATCACCGACCCCCAGGCGACGGTGAGCGCCAGCCGGGCGGCGTCCTGTCGGCCGCCGAACATCACCAGCGTCCCGATGATCGCCGCGTTCCAGACGACCGGCGCCGTGTACGACAGGAGGAAGCGCCCATGGCTGTTGAGCACACCGAGGCACCATGCGGACATCACGAGGATGCCGGCGCCGGGAAAGAAGATGCGCACCAGCTCGATCGTGAGCACTCGGCGTGCGCCGGAGAAGCCTGGTGCGATGAGGTCGATGATGAGCGGGGTGCCGAGCACCCCGGCGAGCACGAGGACCGAGACGATGAGCGCCAGGAGCGCCGCCACCGCGCCGGCGACCCGGCGCGCCTCGTCGCGCTCACCGCGCGCCAGCAGGCGCGCGTAGACCGGGATGAAGGACGCCGAGAGCGCCCCTTCCCCGAAGAGGTTCTGGAGGAGGTTCGGGATCCGGAACGCGGCGCGGAACGCGTCAGCCGCGAGGCTGCTCCCGAAGTAGTGGGCGAGGGCCCGCTCGCGAACGAGCCCCGTCAGCCGACTGAGGAAGATCCCGGCGGCCACGAGCGACGCCGCGCGGGCTCCGCCCTGCCGGTCTCCCGACCCGGTCTGCGCCCCGCCGTCGGCGCGCCCCGCCGGCCGGGCCGGCCCGGCACCGGGCGGGGCGCCCGCGCCGGACGCGGAGGCGCCTACCGGTGCTGCGATGCGCCGCCTCCGACGAGCGCCGCGGCGTGCTCGCCCGCCGCGGCGCGCATGGCGTCGAGGAGCGCGGGGCCGCCGCGGGCCAGGAACGGAATGAAATTGAGTGCCCGCTCCTGCCGTGCCCCGTTGGGGTACAGCACGCCGCGCAGGGTGGCGAGGTCGTGCATCGCCTGGTGCTCGGTGCGCTTCGCCGCCGCGACATAGCGCCGCTCGAGCCGGGCCACCCGGTGACGAAGCTGTCCTCGCGCGCCGTCGATGACCGCGCCCGGCACGAGCCCCGCCGAGTCGGCCGCCGCGATCGCACGGGTCGCTCGCTCGACCGCGTCGCCCAGCTCCGCGAGTGCCTCACGCAGGGCGGCCGGAAGCGCGGCACGGGCGACCCGCCCTTCCGCCGCATGCGGATCGCGGAAGGCGTCGACCGCGAGGCCGTAGCGGGCGAGGAGCGCGGCCGCCGATGGCTCGATCAGCGTGCACGCCCAGCGGGGCAGTGCCAGGGGGGGCGCGACGTCGAGCGCGGCCGCGACGGCGCTCGTCTGGGCGAAGTACGCGATCTCGCTCGGCCCGCCCAGGTAGGCGGCCGTGGGGACGATCGCGCGCTCGACGATCGGGCGCAGGAGCACGTTGTGGGTCAGGTCTCCGGGCTGCGCGTTCCGTGCGACGGCGGCGGACTCGGCGACCGGGATGCGTGACTTGCTGGCCTCCCGTCCGCCGTCGCCCCGCTCCGCCACATCGCCCTGCCAGGCGAAGACGAGGGAAAGGCCCGGGACGATGCTCACCTGCGGGGAATAGCCCGCCTCGTGGATCGCCTGCGTCCGGTTCTCGAGCGCGGCCGCGACGGCATCCGCACGCTGGAGCGCCCGGACCAGGACCGGGTACGCCCGGCGGCGCACGGCCGGGTGCGACGCGTCGAGCACGCCGATCCCGAGCGGCTCGAGCAGGCCGCGCAGCAGGGCCACGAACGCCGCGCCGGCCGTGGGGCCGGCCGTGGGGCCGGTCGTGGTACCGGGTGACGCCGCGGCCCCGTGCACCTGCCGTCGGACCCCAACGCCGACCGCGTCGACGCGCCCGGCGGATGTTGGGTAGGCTGCCCGGACGGCATCGAGGGCGGCCCCGTAGGGGGCCGAGCCGGCCGCGTCGATGAGCCGGCTGAGCGGCTGGGTGAAGTCGCCCAGCGGCGCTGCCGCGAGCACCGTTCCTTGGGGGGCCACCGGCATGACGGTGAGCGGCTCGACGCCGCCAGGCACGGCGATCCACGTCGTGCTCGCCTCGGCGAAGTCGGCGTCGTCGGTCGCCGCCCAGAAGAGAGGTGCGACGGGGACGCCCGTCGCGCGCTGGAGGGCGTCGGCGAAGGCCAGGACGCCGATCGCCTTCGACCAGGTATAGATCGGTCCGCCGAACAGACCGGGCTGCTGTCCGGTGGTCACGACGACGCCACGCTCGGCCGCCCGCTCCAGCCGCTCTCGCGCCGCCCCGGCCGGGGCGATCGCCGGCCACAACTCGTCGAGCCACGCTGCCGGCCGGGGCCCCGCGCCGGCTCGCACGGCGGCGATCCGGTCGGCCCAGGCGGCGGGGGATCGGGGCCGGGGCGGGTACCAGCCCTCCGGCGTCGTACCGGCCAGGGCGGCAGCCGTCAGGGCACCGCCGCCCAGCGGCTCCGTTCGCACGATCGCGCCGCCCGGGTCATGACGGCGCCCGTCGCCGCTCCCGACGGCCTCGGTCCGGCGGTCGACCGCGACCGGCCGCCCGCTCACGCGGGCCGCCGACATCGGTCGCGCCCGGCCGCCGGCGCCCGGCCATGGCGCGCGCCAGGGTGCCAGCCGTGGCGCCCCCTGTGCGCCCCGGTATCGGCCCCACCGCCGCCGGGGGTACCGACGCCGACTGCACGTGCCGCACACGCTCCGTCGCTCATGCGGCCAGTAATCCGCCGGGCGGTGAATCCGTTCGCGCGTGCGTCGCGCCCGGCGTCGTCCCTGGTGTCCTGCGCGGGGCCCCGCCTGGCGTCGT
>JAJPIS010000008.1 GCA_021324635.1 Gemmatimonadota bacterium | reverse complement strand
GCGACCGCTCGGGCGACCGGCCGGCGCACCGCACCCTCGCACCATCTCGATCATCCCGAGCTGTTGCTGCTCGACAATGCCGTCGCTCGCCTGACTGAACGCTACATCGTGGCCCGGTCCCTCACCTCGATGCAGCGCGCCGCACTCGAAGCCTACCGCGGCGATGTCGACGTCCTGATCCCGGGTCTCGCCGGACCGGCCCGCGACTACGCCTCACACCTGGCCGACCTGGCCGACGTCGTCCTGCGCGCCGATGCCGACGCGCAGCGGGCCGGCCGCCGGAAGGCAGCCCGCGCGCGCAGCGCCGCCTGAGCGCCGCCTGAGCGCTCACTGAGCGCCGGCGGCGGCCGCGCGACGCCCAGGCGGCGCCCCTACTGGCCCGTCGCGCTCGTCCCCGTCCCGCGACTCGCACCGCCGTACCACACGCGCCAGACGCGGCCGTGTTGGTCGTCGGTGATGTAGATCGCGCCGTCCGGCCCCTCGGCGAGCCCCGCCGGACGGTGGGCCGCCTGGTCGGGTTGCTTGACCGCACCGGCGAATCCGTCGGCGAAGGTCTCGTGTGCGCTGTCCGGATGTGCGGACCAGGGCACGAAGGTCACGTTGTAGCCGCCTTGCGGGAGCGGAGCGCGGTTCCACGAGCCGTGGAACGCGATGAAGGCGCCGCCCCGATACCGGGCCGGGAACTGTGTGCCGGTGTAGAAGAGCAGGTCGTCCGGCGCCCAGTGCGCGGGGTACCACCCGACCGGGGCGCGTTTCGCCGCGCACTGTCCGACGGTCGTCCCGTTGCCACCGTATTCCGGCGCGAGCACGAGCTTGGCCTGGCCGCCGTCGAAGTAGCAGTACGGCCAGCCGTAGTCCCCGCCGTGCACCACGCGCACCAGCTCCTCCGCCGGGAGCTCGGCACCCTGCGCCTGCTGGTAGCGCTTCGGCCAGTTCTCCGCCAACTGGTCGCGGCCGTGCTGGGTCGCGTACAACTGGCCGTCCGCGGGGTTGATCGCGTACCCCTCGGCGTTCCGAAGGCCGGTCGCCCACCGCGCGCTCCGCGAGAACCGTTGGCCGGTCTTCCCGGCGTCGAACTTCCAGATCCCGGCGCGCGTCTCGAGTTCCGTGCAGGGCCGATGGCCGGGCGACCGCAGGGTCCGGTTCCGAAGCTGACACGAGTTCGTGGCCGACCCCATGTCGACGTACAGCGCACCCGAGGAATCGATGATGAAGGGGTGCATGGGATGGTCGCCCGTCATCGGCATGTCGCGCACGATGACTTCCGCCACGGTGTCCGGCGTCAACTCGCCGGGCCGCATCTTGTACCGAACGATCCGCGAGCCATCCTCGGCGTAGAGATAGCCGCCGTGCAGCGCGATGCCCGTGCCCCCGTGCCCGGTGGCCCCTTCCGACGCGGACGATGACCGCGCGGCCGCGGCACCAGGCGCGGGCCCGGGGCCGAAGTGGATCACGATGTCGGCCCCGCCATCACGGTCGGTGTCACGCATCGCCACCAACGACGCGCGCACCGGCTCCGCGCTCGCCTCCGGACCCGATCGCTCTGTCCGTGTGTTGACGTAGACATCGCCGTTGGCGGCCACGGCGATGTGTCGCGCGTGGCCGACGCTGTCGGCGAAGACGCTGGCGCAGAATCCCGCCGGCAGCGTGAGCCCACTCGACGGACAGGCGGCGGCCATCCGGGTGCTGTCGGCAGTTGCGCCCGTCCCCGCGCCGCGACTCCGCCCTCCGCCACAGGCCACCGCCGCCACCGCCGCCGCCAGTCCGAGCACTCCCGCGCGTGCGATCGTTCGACGACTCGACCGGATGTCCGCCGCCGGTGCCGGCGAGAGAATGCGAATGCGTGTTTGCATGGCCGTGAGGGTCAGTGAAGGGAATGGGGAAAGCGCGTGGAGGCACTGCATGAAGGAGTTGCGTGGAGGACCTCGGGAGCGGCCGGCGCGTCGGTCGGGAACGCGCTCAGGAGCCGGCCCGCCGGATCGTGTACAGGGTGATCTGCTGCCGGATGGTGCCTTCGACGAACGGTCGCGTCTCGGTCGCCGCGACTCTCAGACCATCCGCTGCCAGCCCCTCGAGAAACGCAGGGGCCGCGATCCGTCCCGGGTCGGCGATCACCGCTTCGCTCCGCCCGCCTGGGGCGAGCGCGCGGGCCAGCAGCGACGAGATGAGCGGCGCGTACGCATGCTCGTACAATACGTCGGCGGCCACGATCCGCTCGTAGGACCCGATCTCCGCCGGCAGCGCACGCCAGTCCAGGAGATGGGTCGCCGGTTCGCGCCGCATGGCCGTCCACGCGTTGGCGCGGGTGAATCGGAGCGCGTCCGCGTAGTAGTCGGTCGCCGTCACGTCCCAGCCGGCCCGCATCGCGGCGATCGTCACCAGCCCCAACCCACACCCCAGCTCGAGCAACCGCGGGTGGGGCACGTCGGCGGGCACGCCGCGCTCGAGCAGATAGGGGGCCAGGGTCCGCGCCGACGGCCAGAGGTCGGCCCAGTACGGAAGGCGTTCGTCCCGGACGAAGTCCGCCTCGCTGATCAGGTCATCGGAGTTACGCGGCCGGAGCAGCTCGACCTGCCACTCCCCGACCGCAACGGCGTCGACAGCGGTCGTGAACTCGCGCTCGAGCGCACGGCGGAGCGCTGCGCCCGCTCGCGATCCGACGCCTGGCGATGCCGCCTCATGGCCGTTCGCCTCTGCCATGCGGATCGAGACTCCGAGGAATGTTCGCGCGGACACGCTGCGACTACCGTGCCGCCGCCGACCGGCTCGGCGCCGCCGCGCCGCCGTCCGCCGGCACCCGCCGGCCCGTCGCCGGGTCGCGCAGCCCGTGACGCATCTCGTACCGTGTCAGGATGTAGAGCGACAGGGCGGTGAACGCGCTCAGCGCGACCGCGATCTCGAGCCGTCCGTATCCCACGGCGGCACCGACGATCCCGGTGGCCCAGATCGCTGCTGCCGTCGCCGTGCCGCGCACGTGGTCCGCCTCCTTCACGATCGCGCCGCCGCCGATGAAACCAATGCCGGTGACCAACCCCTGGAGAATGTGGGTCTGCTGGTCCGATCCGAGCCCGAACACCTGCCCGGCGAGCAACACGTAGGCACACGCAGCGGCGGCCACGATCGGAAAGGTCCGAAGTCCTGCGCTCACATCGTCGTGCGCACGCTCGACGCTCACCGGGAAGGTGAGAATCCAGGCGAGGACCACCTTGAGCAACAGCGACAGGAACAGCGGCACGTCGAAGTGAAGGTCCTGCATGAGTGCCTGCATCATCGCTTCCGTCTCCTGGCTAGCCCGCGCCCAGCGCGCGCCGCACCGCCTCGGCCGCGCGCCGGCCGCTCGCGATCGCGCCGTGCACCGTCCCGGTCCGGCCGTCGGGATCGGTGTGCTCTCCCGCGAGGAAGAGTGTATCGTCGATCGGCCGGTTGAGGACGGCCGGCGCGCCGACACCCCCTACGATGCCGTAACTATACGCGCCGCGCGACAGGGGATCGTGCTCCCAATCGTGAGACCACGCCCCGCGGACGAGTCGCTCGATCCGTGACCGGGGGATCCCCACCGCCCGGCTCAGCGCGGCCAGGGCCTGGTCCCGGAGCGCCGCCGGGTCGAGCCGTGCCAGCGTGGCCGCGCGCGGCCCACCCGCCCAGGCCGTCAGCAGCGGGGCCCGGAGCGGATAGGTGGTCCACCAGATCGGGAAGTGCGGATCGTCGGTCGACAGAAAACCGAGCGCATCGGCGTTCGCGCCGCCGTCGCGACTCCGGAGGGTCTCCCAGAAGGGCTCCCCAAAGCCAAGGACCAGCCGGGCGGCGGACCCCATCGCCAGTCCGGCGAGCGCGCGCCGAGTCGGACCGTCCAGCTCCGGGCGGAAGGTGATCGGGCCCGGCGTGCCGTCGGGCGTCGCCGCGAGCACGGCGAGCGGCACGGTCACGATCGCCGCACGTCCCTCGAAGCAGTCGGTGCCGGCACGCGCGGAGACCCGGCCCCGGTGCCACTCGATCTCGTGGACCACGGTGGAGAGGTGGACCGCATCGGCGGGGATCGACTCGGCGAGCGCGCGCACGATCCCGTCATATCCAGCGGCGAAGCGGAACTGCCGGTCCTGGTGGTCGCGTCGCGACGCCTCGACGGCGAGGGCGAGCCACCGCTCACCGACGCGCGCGGGGTCGGCGCCCTCGAATCCCTCGACGTACCGCGTCGCCCGCTGCGCGGCGGCGGCGAGCGACGGGTCCTCGCGCAGGATCTCGCGCAGGAACGCCTCGTACGACCGGTCGGGCGTCCGCTCCGGATCGAGACGTCCCAGCACCTGGCCGGCGATGGACTCGACGTCCGGCTCCCGGTGAAGCGCCCCCTCGACCGCCCGCCACCACTCGCCGGCGACCTCACAGAGCAGGAGTCCGGCATCGTCGGCGATCCGCAGCGTGTCCGGCACGGCGCCGTGGACGAACTCCGCGCCGAGCTCGATCGGGAGTGCGACGCCAGGCTCGCGATGTGTGAAGATGCGGCCGCCCAGGCGCGGCCGGCCTTCCAGTACGACGGCGGCGATCCCCTGGGCGTGGAGCGCGTGGGCGGCCGACAGGCCGGCCGCGCCTCCCCCGATGACGAGGACGTCCACACTCCGGGGCACCGCTCGCTCACTCCCTCGCCTGGCCACGGGCAAAGCTATATGATGTGGGACCGTCGACCAAGCACCGCCCGCCCGCACCGGGACCGGCACCGGCGACGACGGCGCCGGACCGACGCACCACCGTCATCGCACGGCCATCGCAGGACGATCGCAGGACGATCGCACGATCATCGAGGGAGCAATGGCAGCGTCCTCCTTCACCCCCATCCTGACGCCCCGCGGTGCGACGTCCCGAGCGCGGCGTGCAGCACTCGGCCACCCCGCCCGCGCCGGTGCGGTCGCCGGCGTAGTCATCGTCGGCGCTCTCGGGCTGAGTGGCTGCGGCGGGTCGGGTGCAGGCGGTCGTGTCTCGGGCGGCCCCCGCACACCGGTCGCGGCGATCACGATCACGCGCACCGGCGATGCCCGGGCCGACGCGACCTCTTACCTCCGGCAGCTCTGCCCAAAGCCGATCGGCGGTACGCTCAACTTCATGGTGTGGGAGGGATACACCGACACGCTGTTCGCGGCGCCGTTCGAGCGCGCCTGCGGCGTGAAGATCAACGCCACGTACATGGGATCGAGCGACGATCTGGTGGCCAAGCTGCGGGCCGGCGGTGCGCAGACGATCGATCTCATCTCTCCCTCCAGCGACGCGATCACCGAGATCATCCAGGCCGGCCTGGCCGCTCCGCTCGACACGGCGCGCATCCCGAGCTTCGGCACGCTCATGCCCGGTTTCCGGGCCCTGCCGGTGGCGCGCCGCGGCGGACGTGTGTACGGCGAGCCCTGGGCCTACGGTCCCAACCCGCTCATCTTCGACTCGGCCACGGTGCTGCCGCGACCGACCTCCTGGGCGGTGTTGTGGGATCCGCGCTATCGCGGAAAGGTGTCGGTGCAGGATGACATCGCCACGCTCTACATGGTCGCGCAGTACCTCGGCCTCGATGATCCGCGCGACCCGTCGAAGTTGTACAACCTGTCGGACGCGGACCTCGCGCGCGTCAAGACCAAAGCGCTCGAGCTGCGACCACAGGTCCGCAAGTACTGGCAGACGGCGGGCGACCTCACGCAGCTCTTCGAGAGCAAGGAGGTCGAGCTCGGCGAAGGATGGCCGCTCATGACGCACCAACTCCGGCTGGCGAGCTATCCGGCCGCCGAGGTGATCCCGCGCGAGGGGACGACGGCGTGGGCCGATCATTGGGTCCTCACGACGGGCGCGCAGAACCTCGACGCCGCGTACGCCTGGCTCGAGTACGCGGCCCAGCCCTTCACGCAGAAGCTGCTCGCCGATGTGACCGGCTACATCGTCGCCGACCCCGCCGCCCGCTCCTACATGACCCCGGCCCAGGCCGCCGGTCAGCACGACATCGCCGAGTACGGCGCACACGTGAACTTCTGGCAATGGGGAAACCGGCGCGACAAGTATCAGGAGATCTGGAACGCGGTCAAGGCCGCCCGATGATCGCGGCGCCGCCCGGCGATGACGGACGACGCGGATCGTAGCGCCGGCCCGCTCGCCGGGCACGACCGCCCCATCGTCGAGCTTCGCGGACTCACCAAGCGCTTCGGGGCGGTCGTCGCGCTCGACGCGATCTCGCTCGCCGTCCGCGCGGGTGAGTTTCTCACCCTGCTGGGTGCCTCCGGCTCCGGCAAGACGACGACCCTCCGGCTCATCGCGGGGTTCGATGTCGCCACGGCCGGGCAGATTCTCATGGACGGGGTGGACGTCGCCGCCCTCCCGCCCTTCAAGCGCCCGGTCAACACGGTCTTCCAGCAGTACGCGCTCTTCCCGCACATGAGCGTGCGCGACAACGTCGCCTACGGCCTCCGGATGCGCCGCGTGCGCGCGGCCGATGTGACGACGCGCGTCGCCGACGCGCTCGACCTCGTGCAGCTCGGCGCATTGGGCGACCGCGCGCCGCGGCAGCTGTCGGGTGGCCAGCAGCAGCGGGTCGCGCTGGCGCGCGCGATCGTGAACCGGCCACGGGTGCTGCTGCTCGACGAGCCACTCGGCGCGCTCGACCTCAAGCTCCGACGCGCCATGCAGCTCGAGCTCAAGCGCCTCCAGACACAGCTCGGCATCACGTTCATCTACGTGACGCACGACCAGGAAGAGGCCCTCACGATGTCGGACCGCATCGCGCTCATGCGCAACGGGCGGATCGAGCAGCTCGGGTCGCCGACCGACCTCTACGACCGGCCGCGGTCCCGCTACGTCGCCGATTTCATCGGCGAGACGAATCTCCTGCGTGCCGTCGTCGCCGGGACAGGCGCCGCACCCGGGCTCATCCGGGTCGAGGTCGCCGGCGGGGCGACGCTCGATGTCGCCATGCCGCACGATGCCGCCTGGTTGGCCCGGGCCGGCACCGAGACGTGGGTGTCGATCCGCCCGGAAGCGATGACCGTCTGCGCCGACGGCCACCCGACCGGAACGCCGACACCCGGGGGCGCGAGACCCGGCGGGCAGGTGGTTCTCGCCGGCACGGTGACCGCCGCGGTGTACGCCGGGTCGATCGTCAAGGTGCACGTCGCGCTCGCCGGCGATGCGTCGGTCGTCGCCCATCATACGCCGGCCACGGCCCCTACCCCCGCGCCCGGAAGCGCCGTCCGGGTCATGGCGTCGGCCGATCGCGCCATGCTCGTCGGAGCCTGAGTGAGCGGCGTGGCGCCGGCGCTCGGCGCCCCCCCGCCGTCCGATGCGGGCGGCGCGGGCGGCGCGGGCGGGGCGGGCGGCGAGCCGCGCGATCCGGCACACCGTGCCCGGCCCGCCACGCGGCTCGATCGGCTGCGCGCGCGACGGGGGTGGCGCACACTGCTCGGCAGCGTCGTCCCCGTCTCCTGGGCAGTGACGCTCCTCCTCGTGCCCTACGTGCTCCTGCTCGCCCAGTCCTTCTGGCGCCTGCGCGACGGCGTCATCACGCACGAGCTCACGACCGAGAACTACCGCCGACTCTTCGGCACGCCCCTGTACCCGGCCACCATCCTCTACTCGGCCGGTGTCGCGTTGCGCGTGACCGTGATCTCGCTCGCCCTCTCCTATCCGCTCGCCTACGTCCTGGCGTTCAAGGTCCGACGCCATCGCACGCTCATGTACATGGCCGTCATCATCCCGCTCTGGGTCAGTTATCTGGTGCGGGCCTACGCCTGGAAGATCATCCTGGGGCAGGATGGCATCCTCAACGGGCTGCTCCTGTCCGTTGGGCTCATCCGCGCGCCGCTCACCGTGCTCCTGTACAGCACGGCCGCCGTCGTGGTCGCCCTGACACACATCTACACGCCGTTCACGCTGATGCCGATCTACGCCGTGCTCGACGCCATCCCGGTGTCGCTCAGGGAGGCGAGCCAGGACCTCTACGCGGGCCGCTGGCGCACGTGGCTCCACGTCACGCTGCCGCTCTCCCTGCCCGGTGTCGTCGCCGGGTGCACGTTCGCCTTCGTGCTCAGCATGGGCGACTTCCTGGCGCCGCAGCTGCTCGGGGGGAACGACAGTGCGCTCATGGTCTCGAACCTCGTCTGGAGCCTGTTCGGGGTCGCCTTCAACTGGCCGCTCGGCGCGGCGGTCTCGGTCGTGATGCTCGCCCTGACCCTGGCGTTGCTGGCGGTGGCCGGCGCGGTCGAGGCTCGAGGGCGGTACGGACAGGTCGCGACCGGCGCGGTGGCGGAGTATGCGGGCCCGATTTGACCCGCTGACGGCGGCACTCTGGACGGCGGCGGCCGCCGTCTTCTGCTTCATCTATGCACCGCTCGCCGTCGTCGTCCTCTACTCGGTGCACGACGCCGCGATCATCGCCTGGCCCCTGCGCCTCGGCACCCTGCGGTGGTACGGTGTGCTGGCGCACGACCGGGCGATGATCGACGCCGCGGTCGCGAGCCTCAAGCTCGCCGTGCTGGCAGTGGTGATCGCGCTCGGCGTCGGCGTGCCGGGGGCGTTCGTGCTCGACCGCTTCGACTTCCCGGGCAAGGCGGCGTTCCGCCGTCTGGTGCTCCTGCCGCTCATCCTGCCGGGCATCATCACCGGTGTCTCGCTGCTCAGCTTCTTCTCGTTCGTGGGCCTCAGCTTGTCGAGCGGCTTCCCGCTCATCCCAGGCTGGCCGGTCGTGCTCGGGCACGGCGCGGCGCTCACATCCGTGGTCGTGACCCAGGTCTTCGCGCGGCTCCAGCGCTTCGACCGCGCGCTCGAGGAGGCGAGCGCCGACCTCTACGCGAACGAATGGCGCACCTTCTGGCGTGTGACATTGCCGGGGATCCGGCCGGCCGTGCTCGGGGCGGCCCTCCTCGTCTTCACGTTGAGTCTGGATGAGATTGCCGTCACGTTCTTTCTGATCGGGCGCCAGAACACGCTGCCCCTCCAGATCTGGGGGCTCCTCCGCCGCGGCATCACGCCGGAGGTCAATGCTGTGGCGACGGTCATTTTCGCGCTCTCGCTCTTGACGATCGTGCTCTGGTCGCGGATGATGCGAGACGAGATCTGAGCGACCAACCGGGCGGCGCGCGCGTCGCCCTTACGACGACCGAGAGGTTCGACGTGGCGACGATCGCGCAGCACGACCAGACCGGCCGCCGGGAGTCCGGTGCGGCGCCGCAGCGCTTCCAGATGTACATCGGCGGGCAGTTCGTCGACGCGGCGGGCGGGGGGACGTTCGATGTGTTCGACCCGGCGACGGAGCAGGTGATGGCGACCTGTCCGGCCGGGACGGCCGCGGACGTCGATCGCGCCGCACGGGCCGCGCACCGGGCGTTCTACGAGGTGTGGCGGGGCACGAGCGCGCAGGAGCGCGGCCGAGTGCTCTTCCGGCTCGCCGAGCGGGTGCGCGCGCGGCGCGCGGAGCTGGCCGAGCTCGAGACCCGGAACTCGGGCAAGCCGATCGCCGAAGCCGAGTTCGACATGGACGACACGGCCACCTGCTTCGAGTACTATGCCGGCCTGGCGACGAAGATCAACGGCGACGTGCTGCCGGTCCCGGTACCCGCGGTCGCGCTCGCCATGCGCGAGCCGATGGGTGTGGCGGGGCAGATCATCCCGTGGAACTATCCGCTGCTCATGGCGGCCTGGAAGCTGGGGCCGGCGCTCGCCGCCGGATGCACGGTAGTGCTCAAGCCGGCCGAGCAGACGCCGCTCTCGGTCCTGCGCCTCGCGTCGGATTTCGAGGCGGTCGGGCTCCCGCCGGGTGTGGTGAACATCGTGACCGGTGACGGCCCGAGTGCCGGCGCACCGCTGGTCGCGCACCCGATGGTCCGGAAGATCGCCTTCACGGGAAGCGCCGATGTCGGCCGCCAGATCATGCGGAACGCCGCCGATCAGCTCAAGCGTGTCTCGCTCGAGCTGGGCGGCAAGTCGCCGAACATCTTCTTCAGCGATGCCGATTTCGAGAGCGCGATCGACGGCGCGCTCTTCGGTGTCTTCATCAATCAGGGAGAGGTCTGCTCGGCCGGCAGCCGGGTGCTGGTGCAGCGGGACATCTACAAGAAGTTCGTCGACGCGGCCGCGGCCAAGGCGAAGACGATCCGCGTCGGCAGCGGGCTCGACCGAGCGAACAAGATGGGGCCGCTCGTGAGCGCCGAGCAGCGCGACCGGGTCGTGCAGTACCTCCGGGTCGGCGCGCGCGAGGGGAAAGTCGCGGCCGGCGGCGGCGTGCCCGCCTCGCACACCAGAGGGTGGTTCGTCGAGCCGACGATCTTCTACGATGTCGACAACGGTGCCCGGATCGCGCAGGAGGAGATCTTCGGACCGGTGATGAGCGTCATCCCGTTCACCGACGAGGCCGACGCGATCCGGATCGCGAACGCCACGCAGTACGGCCTCGCGGCCGCGGTGTGGACGCGCGACATCTTCAAGGCCTTTCGGGTCGTGCGTGAGCTCGAGGCGGGGATCGTGTGGGTCAACCACATGCAGCCGACCATGGTCGAGGCGCCATGGGGCGGCTACAAGGCATCGGGCTTCGGCCGCGAGCTCGGGCGCTGGGGGGTCGAGGAGTACCTCGAGACCAAGCAGGTGTTCATCAACCTCGACGAGAAGCCGATCGGCTGGTACTGACGGCTTGCCGTCCGGTGCACGGCGAGGTATGCTAGCGCGTCTGCACTAGTCACCACTTACACGCCGGCCGTGGCCCGAGCGGGGCCGCACGTCGTGACTTGGCAGCGGCATTCCGGATCGATGCCGCCCGGGTCTCGCGCGACCGGAGTGGGAGCGCGATAAGGGCTGCTGCGAGTGCGGAGGCCGAATCCCTCCGCGGCCGGCGGCGACTCCCATCTCGACGGCAGAATCGACAAGCCGTGGTCGGCCCGACGCCGGCCCGCGCCTCCGGTGCGCGGGCGGACGCGTGTGCGCACGCGTGTGGGCACCCGTGTGCGCGCCGACCATCTTCCCACTGCGAGCCTGTGCGCCCGATCGTCATCGCGCGCCCCGGCGCGTGCATTCGGACGCGAATCACTGGTACCGACGAGGCCGAGGCGATGAACACTCGAGATCGGAGTGACGATCGGGACGCAGCGCACGACGTGAATGGACCGGACGCGGCGCACGGTGGGGGCGCCGCCCACGAGTCGGAGGGAGATTACAGCCGAGCCGAGGACCGTGAGCTGGGAATGGATCGGGCGATCACGCGCCGCGACTTCCTGAACGGCGTGGCGATCGGCGTCGGTAGCGTCGTCGCCGGCGGATGGCTCGGCGGCATTCCCGGACTTCCGCCCTGGGCCGGGGGCGGGTCCGTGCTCCCGGGCCCGCAGGACGAGCCCGGATATTATCCGCCGGCGCGCACCGGGATGCGGGGCAGTCACCCGGGCTCGTACGAAGTCGCGCACGCCGTCCGGGACGGCACCTTCTGGAAGACGGCCGGACGGCCGATCGCGACCGGGGAGAGCTACGACCTCGTGATCGTCGGCGGAGGCATCAGCGGGCTCGCGGCCGCCCACTTCTATCGGACGCGGAACCCCTCGGCGCGGATCCTCATCCTCGACAACCACGACGATTTCGGCGGACACGCCAAGCGCAACGAGTTCCGGCCACGCGGCCGGCTGCTCCTGACGAATGGCGGGACGCTGTCGATCGAGTCGCCGTTCAACTACTCCAGGGAGGCCAAGGGCCTGATGGACGCGCTGGGCATCGACCCGCCGGCGCTCCAGAAGCGATGCGCGCGGCCGGCGCTCTATCGCGGGCTCGCGTCGGCGGTCTTCTTCGACCGGGAGACCTTCGGCACCGATCGGTTGGCGATCGGGCAGCCGAGGCGGCGCGAGGACACGGAGGAGAGTGGGCCGACGGCGGCCGAGTGGGCGGCGTTCCTCGCCCGCACGCCACTCTCCGAGGCGGCGCGGCGCGACATCGTGCGCATCGAGACCGCCAGGACCGACTACATGCCCGGCCTCACCTCCGACCAGAAGAAGGACCGTCTCTGGCGGATGAGCTACAAGGATTACCTGCTCAAGGTCGTGAAGGCCGATCCCGGCGTGATCCCGTTCTATCAGACCGACACGCACGGGCTGTACGGCATCGGCATCGACGCCGTGCCGGCGCAGGATTGCTGGGCGATCGGGTTCCCCGGCTTTCAGGGGCTGGATCTTCAGTGGAGCCCGAACGGCGGGCGGCTGAGCTACACCGCGCGGGGGCCGGTCACACCTGGCAAGGAGCCGTACTACTTCCACTTTCCTGACGGGAATGCGTCGATCGCGCGGCTGCTGGTCCGGAACCTCGTTCCGCAGGCAGTGCCCGGGCACTCGGTCGAGGACGTCGTGACCTCGCGCGTCGACTACGGCCGGCTCGATCGCGCCGCGAACGCCGTGCGCATCCGGCTCAACAGCACGGCGCTCCGCGTGCGACACATGGGGGATCCGGGCTCCGCGCGTGAGGTCGAGGTGACATACGGCACGAGTGGTCGGGTGCCCGCCGAGGCCAGGGCGTACACCGTGCGCGGGAAGGGTGTCGTCCTCGCGTGCTGGAACATGATGATCCCGTACATCTGCGACGAGCTGCCCGCCAAGCAGAAGGAGGCGCTGCGCTATGGCGTCAAAGTGCCCCTCGTGTACACGGCGGTGGCGCTACGCAACCGGCGCGCGTTCCACACGCTCGGCGTCCGTCACGTCGCCTCACCGGGGATGTATCACAGCTCGCTCGGCCTGGACACGCCGATCAGCATCGGTGACTACGCCTTCCCGGGGACCCCTGACGATCCGGTCGTCGTGCGGATGGAGCGCACGCCCTGCAAGCCGGGCCTCTCGGCGCGCGACCAGCAGCGCGCGGGCCATTACGATCTCCTGGCGACCTCGTTCGAGACCTTCGAGCGCAAGATCCGCGATCAACTCGCCCGCGTGCTTGGCGCCGGCGGATTCGATCCGGCGCGCGACATCGAGGCGATCACCGTCAACCGGTGGCCGCACGGGTATGCGTACGAGTACAACCCGCTGTGGGATCCGGAGTGGGCGCCGGGCCAGGCCCCCAACGAGATCGCGCGCCGCCAGCACGGCCGCATCACCATCGCCTGCGAGGACGCCGCCGCCGCCTCGTACACCGACCAGGCGATGAACGAAGGCTTCCGCGCGGTCCAAGAGCTCCTGTCCATGGCCTGACCCCGCGGACCGGTGGTCCCACGCCCGTCGTTGCCGTTCCCGGTGCAGGCGGGGCATCGGTGCGGGATGCGGGTCGCGGGCGGCATGAATGCCGCCCCTACGGGGCGCGCACGTCGCCCTGCGCGCACGGCGACACCGTCACCCCACCCGGCGCCCACGCGCCCACGCGCCGCCATTCCACGCCGGTCGTTGCCGTTCCCGGTGCAGGCGGGGCATCGGTGCGGGATGCGAATCGCGGGCGGCATGAATGCCGCCCCGGCGCGGGCCCGCGGAAGGACGGATCACCCGCCGAGCGCGGCGCTCACGTACTTCGTTTCCAGGAACGCATCCATCCCTTCGACGCCACCCTCGCGCCCGAGGCCGGACTCCTTGAGCCCACCGAACGGCGCCTGCGCCGTCGACGGCAGCGGATCGTTCAGCCCCACGATCCCATAGTCCAGCCGCTCCGTCACCCGCCAGGCGCGTGAGAGATCGTTCGTGTAGAGGTACGCCGCGAGCCCGTGCGGCCCGGCGTTCGCGCGCTCGAGCACCTCCTCCTCCGACTCGAACGTCGATACCGGCGCGACCGGCCCGAACGTCTCCTCGCGCATGATCCGCATCGTGTCGGTCGCGCCGGTCAGGACCGTCGGCTCGAAGAAGTGTCCCGCGCCCAGATGCGTGGGCCGGCTGCCGCCGACGACCGCGCGCGCCCCCGCGCCGACCGCGTCGGCGACGTGGTCCTCGACCTTGGCCACCGCACGCGCGTCGATCAGCGGCCCGATCTGCACCCCCTCGGCCATCCCGTCGCCGACGCGGAGCGCGCGGACGAGCGGGACCAGCGCCTCGAGGAACGCCCCGGCGACCGAGCGGTGGACGTACAGCCGGTTGGCGCAGACACAGGTCTGCCCCGCATTGCGGAACTTGGACACCATGGCTCCGCGCACGGCGGCCGCGATGTCAGCGTCGGGAAAGACAATGAACGGGGCGTGCCCACCGAGCTCGAGCGAGACACGCTTGACCGACGCCGCCGCCTCGCGGGCGAGATACTTCCCGACTTCGGTCGACCCCGTGAACGTGATCTTCCGCACGGCCGGGTGCTCGAGCAGCGCTCTCCCGGCGGACGCCGGGTCGCTCGTCGGCACGACATTGAGCACGCCGGCGGGAAGCCCGGCCTCGGCGAGGATCGCGGCGATCCGGAGCGCGGTGAGCGGCGTCTGCTCGGCCGGCTTGAGTACCACCGTGCATCCGGCCGCGAGCGCCGGGCCGACCTTCCGCGTGATCATCGCGGCCGGGAAGTTCCACGGCGTGATGGCAGCCACGACGCCGACCGGCTGCCGTAGCACCAGCAGCCGCTTGCTCGCACTCGAGGCCGGGATCACGCGCCCGTACACACGCTCGGCCTCGCCGGCGAACCAGCCCAGGAAGCTGGCCGCGTAGCCGATCTCCCCCTGCGCCTCGGCGAGCGGCTTCCCGCCCTCGAGCGTGAGCGTGCGCGCGAGCGCGCCGGCGCGCTCCAGCATGAGCGACTCGGCCCGCCGGAGGACGCGTGCGCGTTCCGGCGCGGGCGTCGCCGCCCAGGCGCCCAGGGCGCGGCTTGCCACATCTGCGGCGCGCCGCACGTCCTCGCCCGCCGCGTCGGCGACGGCGGCGACCGCCTCGAGTGTGGCCGGGTTGCGGACGACGAACGTTCGAGCGGCCGCGCGCCACTCGCCGCCGATCCACAGGTGCTCGGTCGGTGGCTGCCCGTCGCCGGAACCTGGGGCCGGTGACCGCGGGACCGCGGTGCGCTCGGTGTCGAGCCTGGACATGGTCGGAACACTCCGGTGTGCGCGTGGTGACGCGTGCTTGGGCGTGCTTGGGCGTGCGTACGCGTGCCGACACGTCGGTGACGCCCGGCTGACGCGAGGTGACACGTGGACACGCTCGGACCCGGATCAAGATTCGCGGCGACGCGCGGTCACACGTGTTGACACGAAAATACACCGCCGGTACATTCGCGCCCACCAGGCCGGGGCCTACGACGGGTTCCGGGGAGGAGATACTCGCTGTCATCGCCAACGTTCGCGGCGCGACGCCTAGTCGCGCCCCCGCCATCGCGGAGCCGCGCGGTGGCGCCGCGATGACAGTCTAGGCCAGCGACCGGCCCGCCAGTACGCCGCTCTCGCACCACCGTCGTCCTCGGTCCGCGCCTGCCCGTGTGCTCGGCGCGGACGCGCGTTGCCCCCTCTCGCCCGAGGCCATCGTGCAATCCATTCGATGTCAGATGTGGGCCGCCGGCGGCGTGCTCGTCGCGGCCGCGCTGTGGCTCACCCCGCCGCCCTGCGCCCAGGCGCAGGGCGCACCGGCCGCGCCGCCCGGTGGTGCCGTCCTGACCGGCCACGTCCTCGGCCCGGCCAGCACGCCCCTGAGCGGCGCCACGGTTGCCATCTCCGCCCTCCATCTCGGCGCCTCCACCGACGCGGCCGGCCGCTACGCCTTCGCGGTCCCGGCATCGCTCATGGGACAAACGGTCGCCCTGACGGCGCGCGAGATCGGCTACAAGGAGGTGACGGACTCGATCGCGCTCCAGCCCGGCTCGGTCACGCACGACTTCACGCTCGAGATCAGCCCGCTCAAGCTCAACGAAGTCGTCGTCACCGGCGAGGGCACGACCGCCCGCGCCGGCCAGCTCGCGGTGGCGCGCGCGAACGTCTCCGACTCCGCGATCCAGCGGTCGTTCGAGCCGAACATCACGACCGCACTCGCCGCCAAGGCGCCCGGCGTGCAGATCACATCGACCGCCGGTGACCCGGGCGCATCGACGAAGATCATCATCCGGGGGATCAACACGCTGGGCGGCGGGGGCGGGAGTGCCGCGCAGCCACTCTTCGTGGTCGACGGTGTGCCGGTCGACAACTCGGCGGCGACGCCCTCCTTCCTCGATCCGCAGGCGTCCGCCGAAGGGGGCGCCGCGTCACCGAACCGCGCGATCGACATCAATCCCGATGACATCGCGAGCGTCGAGGTGCTCAAGGGAGCGGCGGCCGGATCGATCTACGGCGCGCGGGCGGGGCAGGGCGTCGTGCTCATCACGACCAAACATGGCCAGGCCGGACAGACTCGCTACTCACTCAACAGCTCCTACTCCACGGACGTGCCGCGGCAGTTCCCGGGCTACCAGATGCTGTATGGGCAGGGCTCGGGCGGGACCGCCGACCCCTGCGCGCTCGGCCAGCAGGGACAGGACTGCTACGCGACGAGCAACACCTGGGGGCCGCGCCTCGGTGCCGGCGTCAAGGTGTACGATCACCCCTCCGAGGCGTTCGCGCAGGGCAACACGATCAACAACACGCTGAGCGCGTCGGGCGGCACCGAGCGGACACAGTTCTACATCTCCGGCTCCTACCTGGACCAGAAGGGCAGTGTCGTCGGCCCGAACGACTACCTCAAGCGCTCGTCGGTGCGGCTCAGTGCCGACCACCAGCTCCTCCCCAAATTGCGCATCGGCGGGAATGTCACGGTCGTGGAGACGAATCAGGGCGGAGTGCAGAAGGGATTCAACTTCAGCAGCATCACGTGGACGTCCGACCTGACCCCGCCCGACTTCAACAACCACCCCTTCCTCGACCCGACGGCGCACCTCCAGCGGTCGTACCGCTATCCCTTCCCGTCCACCGCCTCGGCCGACAACACGCGCGGCTTCGACAATCCGTTCTGGTCGGCCTACACGGCGCAGAGCACGAGCAACGATCCGCGCACCTTCGGCGACGTGCACGCGCAGTACGATCCGCTCGCCTGGCTCAAGGTGACGTACTCCCTGGGTGCCGACAACTCGACGGACGGGCGGCTCCAGGGGCAGGGGCAGGGAAACTCCAACAGTCTCTTCCCCGGCGGCCAGGTGATCACCTACACCCAGCACCACAACGAGATCAACCAGGACATCGTCGCGACGGCCACCATGTCGCGGGGCGACAATCTCGACAACAGCCTCTCACTCGGCAACAACCTCGACTCGCGCAACATCTTCAACGACGGCCAGGTCGGCGACGTCCTGCTCACGCCAGGACTCTACTCGATCAACAACGTGCTCTCGACCCGCCCCCCGTACTCCGTCGAGCAGCACATCCGCGTCCTCGGCTACTTCGCGCAGGATCGTCTCGATCTCTTCCAGCAACTCTATCTCCAGGGCGGCATCCGCTACGACGGCGCGTCGACCTACTCTCAGGGGAATCTCTGGGCCTGGTTCCCGAGCGCGAGCGCCGCGTGGGAGTTCACGAAGGCGACGGGGCCGGTCGGGCCGATCTCGTATGGCAAGCTACGGCTCGCCTATGGGCAGGTCGGCACGGAGCCCACGCCCTACCTGTACCAGGCGATCTTCTCCCCGACGCGGACCTTCACCAACGGCTACGGCGGCCTCTTCGTCTCACCACAGGGATTGGGCGGCATTGCCACGCCGACGACCGCGCCGGCGGTCAATTTGCGTCCCGAACGCACAGGCGAAACCGAGGGTGGGTTCGACCTCGCCCTCTTCCAGAACCTGGCCGACCTCAACTTCACGCTCTATCGGCGCCTCTCGACTGACGTGATCCTGGCCACCCCGCTCGCCGCATCGAGCGGGTACACGCTGCGCTTCGCCAACGGCGCGTCGATCCAGAACCAGGGCGGCGAGCTGGGGATCAACATCCGCCCGATCACCACCCGAGACCTGGCCTGGTCGGTCGGGTTCCAGGGCAGCATCAATCACAACCGGGTGAACTCGCTACTGGGCGCCCCGTTCGTGTCGTACGGCGGCTCGGGTGGGTTCGGCGTCGTCTTCGCGCAGGTCGGGAACTCGGTCGATGCCTTCCGTGACTACGACTACGTCCGCTGTGGTCGCGGGGTCACGCTCGTGCAGGGCGGCACGCCCTACAGTGTCGACGCGCACTGCACGACGGCGCAGCGGCGGCAGCACGCGTTGTTCATCAACGATGGGACCCTCGTCAATACGGCCGGCGATCCCGGCGACGGCCCGGGGTTCCCGCTGCTCGATCCGACGCAACGCATCATCGGCAACCCGGACCCGAAGTGGACCGCGGGGATCTCGTCCGAGCTCCGCTTCAAGCAGGTGACGGTGAGCGCGCTGGTCCACATCCGGCGCGGTGGCCTGGTCTGGAATGGCACGCGCCAGGTCATGAACTTCTACGGCACGGGACTCGAGACGGGCCGCCGCGGACAGGCGGTGGTCTTCGGCACGAACTACCTACCCGGCGTGGGCAGCCAGAAGGGCCCCGTCGCCGGGCCGGGCGCTGGCATGACGGCCACCCTCGACCAGAATTGGTTCCAGAGCTACGACGGCGGCATCAACCCGGCGCCGATCGGCGCTCCGTTCTACGAGGACGGGAGCTTCACCAAGCTGCGCGAGCTGGCGGTCGCCTACACGTTCACCGGGGCCGCGATCACGCGGCTGGGACTCGCGTCGGCGACACTCCGCCTCGCGGGCCGCAACCTCTTCGTCTGGACCCGCTATTCGGGATCCGATCCGGAGGTCAACGCCGTCGGATCGGAGACGGGAGCCAACGGGGTCGACTACTTCGGCGATCCGCAGACCCGCTCGTTCGTCATCTCCGTCCAACTCAACCGGTGAGGCGACCCATGCTCTCTCTCAGGCTTCGCCCGGTGAGCGGACGGTGTGCCGCGGTCGCCGGCGCCTTGGGGCTCGCGGTCGGACTGGCCGCGTGCAGCGATTTCCTGACGTCGACCAAATCCCGCAGCGATCCGAGCAATCCGCAAAGTGCCGCACCGAGCAATCTCTTCACGAGCATCCAGCTCAATGTCACCGCCCGGCAGACCGACGTGATCGCGCAGTCGATCTGCATCTGGCTCCAGCAGTGCGCCGGCGAGGTGCAGCCCTATTCCGCGATCGGCACGTACTCCATCGCTGACGATCAGTACTATGGCCCCTGGTCGGAATACTTCGGCGGCGGCGGCCTCCTCGACCTCCACACGCTCGAGCGCCTCACGAGCGCGATCCACGATTCGACGTATCTGGGGCAGGCCTACGTGCTCGAGGCCCTGCTCATGGGGGAGGCGGCCGACCTCTGGGGTGACATCCCGTACTCCCAGGCGGCGCAGACCCTCAAGTACCCGCATCCCAAGCTCGACCCACAGCAGGCGGTCTTCGACAGCCTCGAGACGCTCCTGCGGACGGCGGCGGTGCTCCTCCAGGCGACCGGGCCGAGCAACCAGGGCGCTCTCAGTCTCGATGCCGCGTACGGCGCGCTGGGGCTCCCCGCCCAGCGGGCGGCGTGGGCGGCGCTCGCGAACACGCTCCGGGCCCGGTACTTCCTCCACATGGCCAAGAAGCTCGGGCCGGCGATGTACGATTCCGCGCTCGCCGCCGCGCAGACCGGGATCGCGTCCGATGCCGGGAACTTCGTCTCGGCCAATCAGAACACCGCGTTCCAGGCGAACCTCTGGTTCCAGGTCATGACGGTCTACGCCGGCAACGTCGTGGCCGGTGGCGCGTTCGTGAACGCCCTCAAGGCGGCGTCCGACCCGCGGCTCCAGGCGTACTTCTCGCCGGCCGACACCCTGGGCGACTTCGTCGGGGCGGACCCGGGCCAGTTCGCCGGCCCCTACTCGTCGCTCAACCCGGCGCGCGCCGCTCAGGGCTTCCTCCAGCCGCTCGTCACCTTCGAGGAGAACCAGCTCATCATCGCGGAAGCGGCGCTCCAGACCGGTCAGCCGGCGCTCGCCCTCACGGCGCTCAACGCCGAACGGACCGCGCAAGGGGTGCCTACGTTCGGTTCGGCGACGCTCCAGAACGTCATGACCGAGAAGTACACGGTACTCTTCCAGAACGTGGAGATCTGGAGCGACTGGCGGCGAACCGGGATCCCGGCGCTGGTCCCGTACAACGGTGGGAACATCCCGAGGCGGCTGACCTACCCCCTGAGCGAGCGTTCAGCCAACCCCAGCGTCCCCGATCCGGGCCCTTCGCGGAACTGGAACGACCCGTGAGGACCCGAGAGATAGCGAGCTGAACAGTAGTTTCCCGCTCCGCCCGCTACATGTCGACACGACCCGACCGCTCCGCGGTCGGGTCGTGTCCGTGTCGAGCCAGATGATTTCCCTGGTTCCCGTCCTGTCCTGGTGCGCTCCGGGCACGTGGTTCGCCCGTTCGGTGTACAACATCCATAGCCAGGTGTGGTCGGAGGGCCGAGCCGGGGGAACTTATCGGGCACGAACGCACTATCTACGGCGTATGGAGAGCGGGACTGGTAACATGTTGATCATGCAGCAGATTGGGTTGGCGCTGACGTTGTCCCCGCGGTGCGGGGCCGCGATTCAGCGGGCTGTGGCGTCCGCCGGCTTCGGCGGCGATGGCGGCGGCCTGCGGATCTCGGCTCATCACGGCCGGAAGGGGACCCAGTACCGCTTTGCGGTCGAGGCACAGCCATCCGAATCCGACTACGTGATCGAGCAACATGGAGGCCGGGTCTACATCGACCCGTTCTCGGCACAGCACCTCGACGGGGGATCAGTCGATTACGTGGCGGCGGGCGAGGAGTACGTGTTTGCGCTCACCCCGCCACGGCTCGCCAGCCGGCGCGAACCGAAACTCGTGGCGTAACTGCGAGAGCAGGAGCGGGCCGATCGGACCGGCGGGCGGCTGCTCTCGGGGGCCGCCCGCCGCGTTGTCGCCCACTGAAGGTCATCGCAGAGAGAGAGGAGAAGGAGTGAGCAATATGAAGGGGTCGACCAAGGGCCGCCGGGGTGGTGCGGGCGGAGTGAGCGGGGGCGGCGGGCGGCGCGCGCGAGGCGGTGCGCAGCCGCCGATCGCCGCGCCCGAGGGGCAGGAGCTCCTGGATCTGTACATTGCGGAGCTCGGCCGGATGCCGGTGCTCTCGGCGGGCGCGCAGAAGGATCTCGCGCGGCGGATGCGCAACACGGCGGTCCCGGCGCGGGAGCGCGCGAGCGCGCGCGCGGAGCTCATCAACGCGAACCTCCGCTTCGCCTTCTCGATCGCCAAGAAGTATCAGCATCGTGGGCTCCCGCTCGAGGACCTGGTCGGCGAGGCCAATGCGGGGCTCTGCCGTGCGGCGGACAAGTACGACCCCGACGTCGGCGTGAACTTCATCAGCTACGCCGTCTGGTGGATCCGGCAGGCGCTCCACGCCTCGATCACGACCAAGGGGCGCTCCGTCCGGTTGCCACTGGGTCGCGCGGGTGACCTCTCCAAGGTGGTCAAGGCGCAGGCGGCGCTCCGGACGGCGCTGCGGCGGGAGCCGACGAACGCCGAGATCGGGTCCGCGTGCAACCTGAGCGCCGAGATCGTCGAAAGCCTGCTCGGGCTCGTACAGCCGGAGCGGTCGCTCGATGATCCGCTCGACGGCTCAAACGGAGGCGACGGCCGCTCACGGACGCTCGCGAGCGTGATCCGGGCCGAGGACGACGATGGTGGCGATGAGCGGCTGCCGGGCACGCTCGAGGAAGAGTCACGCCGCGAGGCCGTCCGCCGCGCGCTGGCGCCGCTGCCGCCACGTGATCGCAAGGTGTTGATCCTGTACTACGGACTCGATTCGGGCGAGCCGAAGACGCTCGATGAGATCGGCCGGATGCTCGGTGTCACGCGGGAGCGTGTGCGCCAGCTTCGGGATCGTGCCCTGGCCGCGCTCCGCGACGGCGGTGCGGCCGAGGTCCTCCGCGACTGGGCGGCGTAGCCGCGAGAAGGGAGAGAGAGAAAGAAGAGTCAAACGGCAGCGAGGGCCAGCGTTCAGTGGACTGAAGCTGGCCCTCGTGGCGTTTCGTCTCCTGTCTCCTCTCCGTTCCGCTACTCTCTACCGCGCTCAGGCCGACGGGGAGGCCATGTTGCCGCAGGCGATCACCGTGTTGGTGTTCGTCGGCGATGCCAGGACCTCGACGAAATAGTTGCCGGTCTTCGGGGCCGGCTCGTTCAGTGTGGCCGATGACGACGCCGTCCCGTCGCTCCCCACGTGCAGCGCCTTGTAGGTGTTGTTCGACCCGAACACCCCCTGGTCGTTTCCGCACGAACCCATGTGGACGGCCCAGGGGTGGACGCCGCCGGACTCGGCGTTCGAGATCTGGATGGTCGCCAGCGTGTGGGCGCTGTCATTCATGGACGGCGCCGCCATCCATGACGAGCCACGGATCTGGATCGCGCCAGCCAGGGTCTGCGGGCTGGCGAGCGTGGCCGTCCAGCGCGAGCCGGTCGGGATTTTGGGCGACGGGGTGATCTGGACAGCGCGGTGGCAGCCCGCAACAACCGCGACGAGCCCCACCACTGAACACCATCTACGAGACATCGGGGAAACTCCGCTTCAGGGTGACTGGCCCCACGCAGAAGCGAAATCCATGCGCGAACGCACGTTTGTCCCGTGCTGTCCCGTGCGCGCGGCAGAGCGGCGCCTGGCGCGTCCGGTCGAGGTCGCCAGCCGGGCTCGCCCTGCTGTTACCATCCCGTCGCACGCTCGGACCGGGCGTGGCCAGGACCTGTTACCCCCGAGTGATCCCCCAGCGAGCTGTCCAGGAGGCCACGCATGAGCCCAGTGAGGACGCGATGAGCCGGGTCCCACCCCCACCCGAAACGATGCGGTACATGGCTGTCGCCGCGGCCGGTGGCCCGGACGCGATGCAGGTCGCCGTCGGCGCGGTCCCGCGCCCCTCGGCCGGGGACGTTCTCATCCGTGTCGCGGCCGCTGGGATCAACCGTCCAGATGTGCTACAGCGGGAGGGCCGCTACCCGCCGCCGCCGGGTGCGTCACCGATCCTCGGGCTCGAGATCGCGGGCGAGATCATCGCGACCGGCGATGCCGTCTCGCGCTGGGGTGTCGGTGATCGGGTCTGTGCGCTGGTGGCGGGCGGTGGGTACGCCGAGTACTGCGTGGCACCGGCGGCCCAGTGCCTGCCGATTCCCGGCACCCTCACGCCGGTCGAGGCGGCCGCGCTCCCGGAGACGTTCTTCACCGTCTGGACGAACCTGTTCCAGCGCGGCCGGCTGACGGCGGGCGAGGCGACCCTGATCCATGGCGGGTCGAGCGGGATCGGGACGACCGCCATCCAGTTGGCGCGCGCGTTTGGGGCGCGGGTCTTCGCGACCGCGGGATCTGTCGCAAAATGCGACGCCTGCCGCGCGCTCGGTGCGGAGCTGGCGATCGACTACCACACCGGCGACTTCGTCCGGGTGGTGACCGAGGCGACCGGCGGCCGCGGCGTGGACGTGATCCTCGACATGGTCGGAGGGTCGTACCTGCCGAGGAACATCGACCTGCTGGCGACCGAGGGTCGGCTCGTGCAGATCGCCTTCGTCGCTGGCGGCCGCGTGGAGCTGGACCTCCAGCCGGTGATGCGCAAGCGACTCACCATCACCGGGTCCACCCTCCGCCCGCGGTCCGTGGCCGAGAAGGGCGCGATCGCCGCCGAGCTGGAGGCGCGCGTCTGGCCGCTGCTCGCGTCGGGGCGCGTCCGGCCGGTCATCTTCCGCACCGTCCCGTTCGAGCGAGCGGCCGAGGCTCATCGACTCCTCGAATCCGGTGCGCACATCGGCAAAGTCGTGCTCGTTTTCGACAGCTGATGGCGCGCTCCGGGCGTGGCCGCGACGAGCCGCCGCGCGCGGCTGTCGCTCCGGAGCGCCAGACCGTCGCGGAGCGCCCGCATCACTCGGAGCGGTCGTCGCCGACCCGGGCGGGTGGCGGAGCGCAGCGCGCGCGCCGGAGCGCACCGTAGGGGCGCAATAGAGGGCCGTAGAGCGGAGTCGAGCGGCCATGGAGCGGGGACATGG
>JAJPIS010000113.1 GCA_021324635.1 Gemmatimonadota bacterium | reverse complement strand
GGCGGGGGGGGGGGGGGGGGGGGGGGGGGGGGGGGGGGGGGGCGGGGGGGGGGGGGGGGGGGGGGGGGGGGGGGGGGGGGGGGGGGGGGGGGGGCGGAGGAGCGGCGGCGGCCGCGGTGGCCCGATCTGGCCACTCGGCGAGGGATGGCCGGCGATCCCGGGCACGGGGCGCGGCGCGGGCACGCCGGGCGGCCCATCGGGTGGCCCATCGGGTAGCCCATCGGGTAGCCCATCGGGTGGCGCATTCGGCGGCGCGGTTCGGTCGCCCAGCCCGTCGCTCTTCGACGATCTCCAACCCGGGGCGAGTCAGCGATCGGCGGTCGCGGTCTCGACGGTCACGCAGACGACCAAGCAGGTGATCGAGGGGCGCATCAAGCCGCTCTGGGTCCGCGGCGAGGTGAGCGACTTCAAGGCGCACCGCAACGGCCACTGGTACTTCTGCCTCCGCGATCGGACCGCCCAGCTCCGATGTGTCGTCTGGTCGAGTGACCAGCGCGCGATCCCCGACCCGCCCGAGGACGGGATGGCGGTCGTCGCTTATGGCCAGGTCACGGTCTATCCCTCTCGGGGGGACATCCAGCTCCACGTCCTCGCCCTCGAGGCGGTCGGCGACGGCCTCCGGCGCAAGGCGGTCGAGCGGGCGCGCCGCGCGCTCGAGCGCGATGGCCTCCTGGCCCGCGAGCGGAAGCGCTCGCTGCCGCGCTTTCCGCGCTGCCTGGCCGTGATCACGAGTCCCGATGGGGCGGCGTTGCACGACATCGTGGCCGTTGCGCGCCGCCGCGCGCCCTCGCTCCGGATCGTGGTCGTGCCGGCGCGCGTGCAGGGCGACGGCGCGGCCGAAGAGCTGTGCAATGCCCTCGACCGATTGCGGCGGTGGGGGAGGGCGGATGTCGTCATCGTGGGGCGCGGCGGCGGCGCCACGGAAGACCTGGGCGCGTTCAACGACGAGCGCGTGGCGCGAGCGGTCGCGGCCTGCGCCACACCGACGATCTCGGCGGTCGGGCACGAGATCGACATGACGCTCTGTGATCTGGTCGCCGATCACCGGGCGCCGACCCCGTCGGCCGCCGCCGAAGCCGCGGTCCCGCTCCTCGCCGACGAGGCACAGCGACTCCGCGCGCTGGGCGCCCGGCTGGTCGCCGCCGTACGGCAGCAACTCCTGGCGGCGGGCACTCGGCTCACGCGCGCGGCGACGGCGACCCGGCGCGGGGCGACGCGCGCGGCCGAGCGGCGCGAGGCACAGTTGGCCCGACTCGCGGCCCGGCTGGAGGCTCTGAGCCCGCTGGCGACGCTCGGCCGGGGATTCGCGCTGCCGCGCGATCCGGTGACCGGTAGAACCCTGGCCTCGGCGGCCGACTTCGCGGCCGGGACGCCCTTCGACCTCGTGGTCCGCGACGGCATCGTCGGGGCGATGACGCGCACGGTCGGCCCCGGGATCGGGATGCCGCCGGCGCCGGCCGACGCGCGTGGCGCGACGATCCAGGAGACGGTGGCGCTCGAGGAGGAGTCGTGACGGTATCGGCGACGTTCGAGGAGGATCTCGCCCGGCTGGAGGCGATCGCGTCCGAGCTGGACGGCGACGGCGTGCCGCTCGATCGGGCACTCCAACTGTTCGAGGAGGGGGTGGCGCGGCTCCGTCGCGCGTCCGCCGCGATCACGCGGGCCGAAGCGCAGGTGGCCGTGCTGGTCGAGCAGGTCGACGGGGCCTTCACGCTCCGATCGCTTCGCGTCGATGGTGCATCGGGCGGCGACGGGGCCGCGGCGGGCCGGCCGTAGGTGCCGGCCGTGGCCGAGAGCGCCGATGCGACGTTCGCCGCCGATCGGGCCGCCGTCCAGGCGTCGCTCGCGCGATTCTGCGACCGCTATCTGACGGAGGTACCCGCGGCGGCCGCGGCCGCGATGCGGTACAGCCTTCTCGGTGAGGGCAAGCGGCTGCGCGCGATCCTGCTCCTCGCGGCATATCGCGCCTGCGGCGGCCACGGCGACGCCACCGATCTCGCGGCGGCGGTCGAGGTCGTGCACGCGTACTCGCTCATCCACGATGATCTGCCGTGCATGGACGATGACGACATGCGGCGCGGCCGTCCGACGGTGCACCGCGTCTACGGCGTTTCGGTCGCCGCGGCGGCGGGGCTCGCGATGGTCCCGCTGGCCGCGCGGTGCGCCGCGGGCGCGGGGCGCGGGCTCGGGTTGCCCCAGGACGCCTGTGGGGCCATCCTACGGGAGCTCATGCGCGCGGCCGGAGCAGAGGGGATGATCGGCGGCCAGCTGCTCGACCTTGCCGGTGAGGGTCTGGCGCTGTCGCTCGACCAGCTCGAGCGGATCCACCGCGCGAAGACTGGCGCACTGCTGACCGCGTCGGTTCGGCTCGGTGGGCGGGCCGCGGCGGCCGGAGACGACGTGCTCGAGGCGTTGGGGCGCTACGGGGCTGCGGTGGGGCTCGCATTCCAGATCGCCGACGACGTGCTCGACGTCACGTCGACAACCGATGAGCTGGGGAAGACCGCCGGGAGAGACCTGGCGCTACAGAAGAGCACGTATCCCGCCCTCCTCGGCGTCGACGGGGCGCTGACGCGGGCGCGGGCGCTCGTCGCCGACGCGTGTGGCACGCTCGAGCAGGCTGGACTCCTCACTCCGGCCCTCGAGCGGCTCGCGCGCTACACGGTGTCGCGCCGAAACTGATATTTCTCTCAACCCTACACTGCCGATCATGTCCCTTCTCGCACGCGTGCAGTCCCCGGCCGACCTCAAGCTCCTCACGCGCGACCAGCTCCGCGAGCTGTGCGCCGAGATGCGGGCCCGGCTGATCGATGTGTGCTCCCGCACGGGCGGGCACATCGGCGCCGGACTGGGCGTGGTCGAGCTCACGACCGCCCTGCACTACGTGTTCAACACGCCGCGCGACCAGTTGGTCTGGGACGTCGGGCACCAGGCGTACCCGCACAAGCTGCTCACGGGGCGCGATGGCGCGATGGAGACCCTGCGGCAGGAGCACGGCCTCTCCGGGTTCCTGAAGCGCTCCGAGAGCCCGTACGACACCTTCGGCGCCGGCCATGCCGCGACCGCGATCTCGGCGGCGCTCGGGATGGCGGTCGCCCGCGATCTTCACGGCGAGCAGTTCAAGGTCATCGCCGTGCTCGGCGACGGCGCCCTGACCTGCGGGCTCTCCTACGAGGGGCTCAACAACGCGGGCGCGTCGGAGCGCGACCTCGTGGTCGTGCTCAACGACAACGAGATGTCGATCGCGCCGAATGTCGGCGCGATCTCCAAGTACCTCACCTCCGTCCAGCGGAACCCGCTCTACAACCGTGTCCGCTCGGCCATCGGCGCGGCCGTGGACAGCGCGCCCGGGAAGCTCGCCGGCGTCGCCACCCTCGTCCGCAAGTGGGAGGAGAGCGTCAAGTCGTTCTTCACGCCCGGGGTCCTGTTCGAGGAGCTGGGTTTCCGGTACTTCGGGCCGATCGATGGCCACGATGTGAACGCGCTGGTCGAGACGCTCACCGCCGTGCGCGACCTCAAGGGCCCGCGCCTGGTCCACGTCATCACGCAGAAGGGCAAGGGATTCCCGGCCGGGGAGCATGGGGAGAAGTGGCACGCGCTCCCGCCGGGTCACGACCCGGCGACCGGGCGGCAGCGGGGGGCGTCGGGCGCCAGGGCGGCGTACACGGCGGTGTTCGGTACCGGGCTCACCGAGCTCGCGGCCGAGCGGCCCGACGTGGTGGCGATCACCGCGGCGATGCCGAGCGGCACCGGGACGGCCGCCTTCGCCAAGGCGCACCCGTCGCGGTTCTTCGATGTCGGGATCGCCGAAGGACACGCGGTGACGTTCGCGGCCGGGCTGGCGACGCAGGGCATTCGCCCGGTGTGTGCGATCTACTCGACGTTCCTCCAGCGCGCGTACGACAACGTCATCCACGACGTGGCGATCCAGCGGCTGCCGGTGGTCTTCGCCATGGACCGCGCCGGCCTCGTGGGCGAGGACGGGCCGACGCACATGGGCCTCTACGACATCGCCTACATGCTCGCGGTGCCCGGGATGACCGTGACCGCGCCCAAGGATGCGACCGAGATGCTGGCGCTCCTGCGCGCCGGGGTCGAGCACGCCGGCGGCCCGTTCGCGCTCCGCTACCCCCGCGACAGCGCCCCGGACACGCCGCCGCCGATGGCCGACATCCGGGCGACACCGTACGGGACGTGGGAGGTGCTGCGCCGGGGCAGCGATGTCGCGGTGCTCGCCGTCGGCACGATGGTGCGGCCGGCGCTCGCCGCCGCCGAGCAACTGGCGGCCGAGGGGCTCAGCATCACGGTCGTCAACTGCCGCTTTCTCAAGCCGCACGACGAGCTGACCCTCGCGGCGGTGATCGCCGACCACCGACACCTGCTGGTGGTCGAGGAGGGCACGATCGTCAACGGCTTCGGGGCGCACATGACGGCGGTCGTGGGCGCGATGGACGCGGCGGTGCGGGTCGCCACGCACGGTGTACCGGACCGCTTCATCGAGCAGGCGCCGAGGGCCCGGCAACTGGCGCTCGCCGGGCTGGACGCGGCGGGGATCGCCGAGCGGGTTCGGGCGTTGCACGAGAGCGAGGCGATCGCCGGGTGACCGCACGCCGGGCGGCCGCGCGCGGACGTCGGTCCCGGGCGCGCCGCGTGCCCGGGCCACAGGTCGCCGGATGATCCGACTCGGCGTCGTCGGGCACCGCGGGTACCATCGGCTGCCCGATCTGCTGCGCAATGTGCTCCGGCTGGCGCCGGAGCTGACGCTCGAGGTCCACGTCGAGCCCGATCTGCTCGATGTCGTCCCGGGCGTGCTGCGGCTCGACCCGGCCGACCCGATCGACGTCCTCGTCACACTCGGGGGCGACGGCACGATGCTGCGGGGCGCGCGCGTGATCAGCGGCCGCCAGGTGCCAATCCTCGGCATCAATCTCGGCCGGCTCGGCTTCCTCACGAGCTGTAGCGGTGACCAGCTCGAGGAGGCGCTCTGCCGGTTCGCGCGCGGCGACTATCGGGCCGACGCTCGCATGGCGCTCGATGCCCGCGCCCTCGACCGCGACGGCGTGGAGCGCCGCCGGTGGTTCGCCCTCAACGACGTGGTGCTGCACAAGGGCGGCTTCGCGCGCGTCGTGCGGTTGGCCGTCGAGTCCAACGGTGAGGCCGTCGCCGCGTATGCCGCCGATGGCATCGTCATCTCGACCCCGACCGGGTCGACCGCATACAGCCTGTCGGCCGGTGGCCCGATCGTCGAGCCGTCGGTCGACTCGATCATCCTCACGCCGATCTCGCCCCACACGCTCGCGATCCGGCCGCTCGTCCTCTCACCCGCCGCGTCGGTGCGGGTGTGGGCCGAGGACGGGCCCGAGGAGCTGCTGGTGACGATCGATGGCCAGGTCGGCACGACGTTCGCCGAGCGGGAAGTCCTCGAGGTGCGGCGCGCGGGGTGGCCGGTCCTGCTCGTCCGCTTCCCCGGGACGACCTATTTCAGCCGGCTCCGTCAGAAACTCGGCTGGAGCGGCGCGCCGTCTCCCTGAATGCTCGCCGAGCTCCGGATCAGGACCTTCGCGATCATCGAGAGCCTGACGCTGCCGCTCGCGCCCGGCCTCAACGTCCTGTCCGGCGAGACCGGCGCCGGGAAGTCGATCATCGTCGGGGCGCTCGGGCTCCTCCTCGGCGAGCGCGGCCACGCCGACGTGATCCGCACTGGCGCCGAGCGCGCGACGGTCGAGGGTACCTTCGAGGTGGTCGACCGGCCGGAGATCCTGGCGATGCTCGACGAGCGCGGGGTCGACGTCGAGGAGCGCACCGTGATGCTCAAGCGCGAAGTCGGGCCGGCCGGCCGGACCCGCGCGTGGATCAACGGGACGGCCGTGACCGCGGGCGTCCTGGCCGAGGTGGGCCGCACCCTCGTCAACCTGCACGGTCAGCACGAGGCGCAGACGCTTCTCGATCCCGACGCGCAGCGGCGGATCCTCGATGCGTATGCCGGGGCCACCGAGCTGGTGGCGCAGGTCCGCGCGGCGCACGCCGAGCTGGCGTCGGCGCGGCAGGCGATCGCGGACCTCGAGACCCGCCGGGCCGACGCCGAGCAGCGGGCCGATTACCTGCGGCACGTGGTGCAGGACATCGACGGCGCGAAGCTCACGCCGGGCGAGGACGTGCGGCTCGAGGAGGAGGCGCGACGGCTCGAGCACGCCGAGGAGCTCCGGACGCTCGCGGCGAGCGTGGCGTCCGCACTCGAGGGCGGATCGGACGGCGAGGGCGTCCTCCCTGGACTGGCGCTGGTCCAACGGGCGCTCGGCGGGCTCCAGCGCATCGACGCGAGCCTGAGCGCCCTCCAGGAGCTCTACGACACGGCGTACTACGCCCTCGACGAGCTTGCCCGCGCCGCCGACCGCTACGCGCGCCAGGTCGATCTCGACCCCGAGCGGCTCGCCGACGTCCAGCGCCGGCGAGACCTCCTCTTTCGGCTGACCAAGAAGTACGGGTCGACCATCGAGGCCGTGATCGAGACCGGCGCCCGCGCGCGCCGGGAGCTGGACCTCGTGGATTCGGCCGGGTTCGACCTGCGACAGCTCCAGGCGCGGGAGCGCGCCGCGCACGCGGCACTCGCGGCGGCGGCCGATGCGCTGACGGCGGCGCGCGCGGACGCGGCCCGGCGGCTGGCGCATGCCGTGGATCGGCTGCTGCCGGAGCTGGGGCTCACGCACGGGCACTTCGCCGTTGCGCTCGAGCGGCGCGACGAGCCCGGCCCGGCGGGGGCCGAAGACGTGGAGTTCCGTGTGACCCTCAACCTCGGCCTCGACGCTCGGCCCCTCGCCCGCGTCGCGTCCGGGGGCGAGCTGTCGCGCGTGATGCTCGCCCTGACGACCATCCTCGCCCGGCTCGACCGGGTCGACACACTCGTCTTCGACGAGGTGGACGCCGGGATCGGCGGCCGGGTCGGGCTACAGGTCGGTGAGATGCTGCGGCGGGTGGCCGCGCATCACCAGGTGTTCGCCATCTCGCACCTGCCGCAGATCGCCGCCTGCGCCCACCATCACATCGTCGTGAGCAAGGATGCGCGCGGCGGGGTGACGGCGGCCGACGTGCGCGTGGTCGAGGGGGACGAGCGGGTCGGGGAGATCGCGCGGATGCTGGGCGGCGACCCGGAGCGCGAGGTCAGCCGCGCGCATGCGCGCGCCCTGCTCGACCGCGAGCAGTCGGGGCGGGTCACCGCTTGAACGCGCCGCCGTGCCCCAGCAGCCGGAGATACAGGCGCAGTTGAATCTCGTCGAACCCGATCCGGGGGAGCACGGCGTAGCTGCCGGCCGATCCGGTCAGCGTCTGATAGTGCAGATAGGAGACGTCGAACGGGATCCGCGAGCGGTGCCGGGCGGCGCCCGCGAGCGTGGAGAACGTCAGGCCGACGCCCCAGCGCTGCTCGGTCGTGGCCGTGCCGGCGCCGAGGAGGCGTGCGTCGAGCGTCACCGGCCCGAAGCCCGTCGCGGCCGAGTCGAGTGAGAACGTGCCCGTGTACTGGTCGGCATCCTTCCGGCGATAGCGGTACTGGGCGACGAGCCCGACGTAGTCGTTGAGGGCGTAGCGGGGGTCGAGCTCGACATCGATGAGGCGCCCGAGCTGACGGCCGACCGTCTGTCGGGTGAAGTACGGCGCGAACGCGTTGCCGAGTCCGAGCGGGATGCGCGCCGTCACCTGGTCGTAGAGCGGCTGCGTGCCGCGGGCGATGATGGACGTCCAGAAGTGGCGCCCGATCAGGACGTCGGTCGCCACGTGCACCTCGACGGCGTTGGTGCCGGTGCCGGTCCCGACGCCGACGAGCGCGTCGGGTGAGGTGGGCGTGCCGGTGCCCAGGCGGAAGAGGCCCGTGAGGGCGAGCCGATAGTTGAAGCCGTGCGGGTGGAAGCGCGCGCTGTCGCGTCCGTGGAAGGAGTCGAGCAGGAGCGCCGTCGCGCCGAGCTCGATGTCGCCGAGCCCGGCGAGGTCGACGGAGTGGAGCGAGTCGTAGCGGAGCCCGAGAGCGTCGGACGTGATCAGCGCCTGGGCGTCGGCGAGCCCGATCGGCGGGGCGCCGATCGGCCCCGGGCCGGTGATCCCGGGTCCGCCGGTGAGTGAGTCGAAGTGTGCGTACGACGCCGCGAGCCCCTGGATCCGCTGCGCGATCGCGGCCAGGACGGGGGAGCCGTCGGTGGGGACGATGAGCGCCGGGGCGCGGCCACCGCCGCCGTATACGCGGGCGAGGTTGGACGCGAAGGCGCTGGACTGCGCGAGTAGCGCGGTCGCGGCCGCGCTCTGGGCATCGAGGCTGCCGCAGTACGAGTGAGCGCCGGGGTTGGCGCGGCAGGCGGCGAGGGCACTCTGGAGGCTGGCGCCGGCGGCCGAGAACTGTCCGAACAGGGCCGTGTCGATCGCGCGTGTGGCACCGAACGCGAGGGCCGGGTTGATGCCGACATTGCCGGTGGTGCCGCCGGGGTTGGGGTTGAACAGGATCTCGTTGTGCGTCCGGACGATCGGCACGACCGCGTGGAGCTCGAGCCAGCGCGCGATGCCGATGTCGAGGCCGACCGGGGTGACCGCGATCCGCACGCTCGACGTGACGTGGGTGGCGCCGAGCGAGACCCCGAGCGTCGGATCCTGCGTCAGGGCGCGGAGGGCGCTCTGGAGCGGCGCGAGGATCGGCAGCTCCCGGGCCCCGAGCGAGTCGAACGTCAGATCCGATCCGAGCGGACGGAGCCCACCGGTCCCATAGCGCGCCCCGTAGCGCGTATCCGATTCGGCGACGCTCAGCCGAACGACCCCGCCCGGCAGCGTGATCGCTTCGTCATCGATCGCCCCCACGGCCTGCGCCCCGGCCGTGCCGGCTCGGAGCGCAAGGAGCGTGAGGCACGCGAGGAGGGCGAGAGTGATCGGGATGCGGGGCCGCGGTCCGATCGCCGCCCGCCGGTCGGACGCGGGCTGTCGGTCTCGACGCACGGGCTCGCCGGCCCGTGTCCCGGCGTGTCGAGCGCTCAGGCGCGCCCTCCGAGCGCCGCGCTGGCGTGGAGAGGGCGGGGGTGAATGCGGGGATGGGACCCGTCGCGGGCGGCGGCAGCGGTCCGAGTGGCGGCCGGTCGAGCGACTGCCGGACGCGCCAGGTCGGCGTCGAAAATCGGAGACATCGGAGTGGATAAACCGTATGGGGCAGGCGATCTTCCGCGACAAATGCTAACACAACGGCCGACGGAGCGCCGCCGGGGCTGGACGGCGGTGTGACGGAGTACCCCGAGCGTACCGCGCCGGTGCCACCGGTCGCCTGGCAACTCACCGGGAACCATTGGCTCAGCGTGCCCTGCATTCACCCGGCCGACGGGGCGATCCACGCCGTCGGCGTCATGCACCGCGGGGCACGGTCGGCGATCGAGTTCGCCGGCGGGCCGGAGTTCCTGGAGGGCGGCGAGGGGACGGCGCTCCTGCGGCCGGCGATCGAGATCGACGGGCGCGTGTGTGTGCTGGCCGATGCGGGGATCGCCTGGGAGCAGGCGCTCGAGTGGATGCCGACGTTCACGTGTGCGCTCGAGGGCGGCCGGTACGTCGTGCGCGGGACGATCTTTGCGCCGGTCGGCCGGGACGCCGACGTGCCCGGGGCGGTGTACGTGCTATCGGTGGAGAACCGCACCGAGCGTGACGCGCGGGTGGGGATCGCGATGCTCGGCGCGCTGGGTCACCGGCAGCTTCGGGTGCGATCGGCGCGCCCGTTCGCGGACGTGCACCGGGTGGCGCCAGGCCCGGCGGGCACGGTCCTCATGGACGGGACGGGGCTGCCCGGCACGGCTGCGCTGGCGTTGGGGGTGCACGACGACACCCTGGTGACCTTCGAGCCGGCGGACGGCGGGTTGACCGGGGCGTCGGGGGCGGCGGCGCGCTTCACGGTGCGGCAGGAGCAGGTGGTGTCGGCGGGGGCGACGGTGCATGCCGCCTTCTATCTCGCGGCGGCGCCCGAGCGGGACGGGGCGGGCGCGGCGGTCCTCGCGATGCGGCGTCGCGGGTGGCGGGCGCTGCTCGGGGCGACGCGCGATGCCCTGCGCTCGCTGGAGCAGACGACCGGGACGCCTGGGCTCGACCGGCTCGTGAACCGGAACCTGCTGTTCGCGTACTTCTACGCGACCGGCCGGGCGATCGACGATGCGCGGTTCTATCTCGTGCGGTCGCGTGCGCCGTGGAACGGTCGGGGGATGACGGTGCGGGATTGGGAGGCGCTCACGTGGGCGGTGCCGGCGGTGCAGTTGGCCGATACCGGGTTGGCGCGCGAGCTGATCCTTCGGGCGTGCGAGGTGCACGGGGACGCGCCGGGGAGCGGGGTGCATTATCTGGACGGGGCGCTGTTCGAGCCCGGGTTCTCGCTCGAGGGCGTGGCGGCGTTCGCGTGGGCGGCCGAGCGCTACATCCGGGAGACGGGGGACGACCAGATCGTGGAGGAGCCCGTGCTCGCCGACACGTTGTACGCGAGCGCCGACGATCTGGCGGCGCGCCGGCACCGGGAGGTGCCGCTGTACGCGAGCGAAGTGTACCCGTCCGGGGCGCCGGTGCCGCTGCCGTTCACGCTGCATGGGAACGCCGTGGCGGCGTTGGCGCTCGACGTGTTCCGGCGGACATTGGACGCCGAGACGGCCAAGGAGGTGGAGGATCCGAGCGCGGTGCGGGCGGCGATGATGCGGCATTTCACCGTCGACCGGGACGGGAAGGCGGGATTGGCGACGGCCGCCGATCTCCAGGGCGGGGTCGACCGGGTGGACGACGCGGAGGCCTCGGTCCTCTGGCTGCCGTTGTACGAGACCTTGGACCGGCAGGACTCGGTGTATCGCCGGACGGTGAAGGCGTTGGCCGGGGGTGGCGAGGACCGGTCGCTGGCGCGGGAGTGTGCGCGGTTGGTGGGGCCGGACGCGGGCGCGGCGCTCGCCTGGTTGCGGCGGGCGCCGCTGGATCATGGGCTTGCGGCGGAGCGGGTCGACGGCGAGGGTCGGGCGATCGGCAACGGCGGCGACGCGTCGCTCTCCGGGCTCCTCGCGTACGCCGTCTGGTACGCCGTGCACGCGCTCGGCGTGACGCCCTGATCGTCGCCCCGGTCCCGGCCCGGTCGCAGGTCGATCGGCGCCTCTGGTCCCGTTCCCGCGCCGCCACTATCTTGCAGGTCGAATTGCAGGTCGAACAGCCGCGGGAATAGCTCAGTTGGTAGAGCACAACCTTGCCAAGGTTGGGGTCGCGGGTTCGAGTCCCGTTTCCCGCTCTCCGCACTCCCTGGTCCTTCATGGGCCAGGGATTTTTTTCTCGTTCGGGCGCGCCGTGCATTGAGAGCGGCGCGCCTTTCCAACGCCATGCGGACCGCCAGGCACGGCGCCATGCGCGACGCCATGCGCGACGCCATGCGCCGTGTCTCGCGCGATGCCCCCGCTCGCCCCGTCGGCGTGCGCCGGCGTATACTGTCACTCGGCCGGGGTGGCGAAACGGGTAGACGCGAGGGACTTAAAATCCCTTCAGGGGCAACCCTGGTGCGGGTTCGATCCCCGCCCCCGGCATAGAGTTAGGCCATCTCACCTCGTGTGAGATCGCGCCGCGGTATGACCAGAAGTATGACCATTGCCGCCGGGACCGGTAGTACCCCCCCAGATCGGGGGGCGGGGGCAGACGGGAATCCGACAAGGCACTATATTGCTAGTCCATAGCAGAGTTGCTATGGTACGACGTGGATCGTCCTGCCCGCAAGCCCCTCCATTTCATCGGATCGAGCCAGAAAGCCCTCCGCGCGCTGCCTGACGACGTCGCTGACGTGTTTGGCATGGCATTACTGGACGCGCAGTACGGGGACACACCGCAAGGGTCCCGCATCTACGGGGAGGGATTACCCCGTGAGATCATGAAGCTCTCGGAGAATTTTGCGGGGGACACATACCGCGCGGCCTACTCTGTCGCGTTTCCAGAGTGTGTGTACTTGCTGGACGTGTTCATGAAGAAGTCGAAATCTGGTGTCGCGACGCCGCGAGAGGTACTCAACCGTATCTCGACTAGGTGGCGTGCCGCACAGGGTCACCACGCTAGTAAGTATCCGAAGCAGGAGAAGCAATGAGCGACGACGAACTGGTCTCCACAAGTAGCGGCAACGTCTTCGAAGATGCCGGGCGGCCGGATGCCGACCTGCGCCTCGCGAAGGCGGAGCTGGCGCGCGCCATTCGTTGCATCCTGGCGGCTCGAGGGATGAACCAATCTCAGGCCGCTGTGGTGTTAGGCATCGCTCAGCCAGACGTGTCGGACCTGACGCGCGGGCGGCTTGGGCGGTTCAGCATGGATCGGCTTGAGCGGTTCCTGAACGCGCTCGATATGGATGTGCGAATTCAGGTGGCCCCAAAGCGGCCGGCAAGCAATCGCGCTGCACTCACGGTGGATGCGACCTATACACAGACTTTCTCGTTCGACGCTAACACGGTGATCTGGACGGGCGCGACGTCCGTTACGCTGCCCAAGATGCGGGACATCAAACTCGGGAATATTCGCCTCTACGAGGTCGTCCTGCAGCAAGGCCTGAATCGCGTACTCAATACTTCATTATCTGTGAAGTACGGTACTATCACAGAGGACATGCTTCGCATCGACCTTGACCGCATGCTACTTCACACAAAGCCTGCGGTAACACAGTCTCCTCCGGTGGATACCCCTTCAACAATCCCGGTTGAGTCGTTGCCCACGAAGCTTGCGAGGGCAGCGTGACAGACCCGCGCCGTGAGCCTGGGCTACAGATTGCCCAGATATTCCTTGAGGAGGCGAGTTTTCGCCATCGAGAGAACGCCCTAACTCTTCCACCGAACACGCCTCATCCGCCCGGATCAGTGACGACTGAGGTAGAAGTCGGCTCAACGCCGGACGAGCGGACAGCGCTTACCCGCCTCACGATCGCGTCCGTTCCCACAGGGAATCCGCTGTATGATTTTCGCGTGCGTGTCACAATGATTGTGTCGGCGGTCGCTGGCGCTGAGAACATGACGCCGCTGGACTACGCACAGCATGTGGCGCCGGTCACGTTGATGCCGTTCGCGCGGGAAGCGGTAGCAAATCTGACCATGCGAGGACGGTTCGGCCCTTTCTGGGTAAACCCGTCCAACATGCAGGAGCTTATCGAACGCGAGCCGCGGACCGCTGCTGCGCCAGAAAACGTTCCTGGTCGTGCTGCGCGGCGGAAGAAGAAGGTCAGGCGGGCACGAAAGTAGGAACGGGCGCTGAGTCTAACCCCGGCGCGTTGTGCTAGACACCTGCCGTGCGGCCTGTTGGGCGGTCAGCTTCGCAGCCTTAATGTAGAGTCCGTATGTCGTGTAGATCAGCGTCGACTGTGGCGCGTGGCCGAGTTGGTTCTTAAGCCACTGGTGGTCACACCCTCGCTGGAGCTGCATGAGCGAGAGCGCCGACCGATACCGGTTCTTCGTCGCTGCGCTGGCCGGCCGCGGCGGCTTGGGCTCGCCTTTCTCGTCCGTCTGCCCCTCCGACTTGGCGTCAGTGAGTTCCGCAAGAAACCGGGAGATCTCGCGGCGGGAACTTCGAGGCAGGGAAGGACTCCCCCTCTGGGATGAACCGCCGGACCTGCGCCAAGTACTTGGGGTTGCCGGCGCCGTTCCACTCGTCGACGAGCGGAGAGAGGTCCGAGTCGTCCAGCGAGGCGGCGCTGCTCGAGACGGTGGCGTCGGTCCGGTAATCGGCGAACACGTCGATCAGCTGCAGTTCGCCCTTCACGGCCGCGTCGAGAATGTCGGTGCGCGCCCGCGCTCTCAGGTCCGACACCATACGCGAGATCGCGTTGGCCGTCTTCTTGTCTCCCGTGCCGCACGAGACCCGGACGCGCCGGCGGTCCGCGCGAGGCACCCACCCAGTAGAGATATCGGTTCTTGAACGGGCTCATAGGCTGGCAACCGAGACGTATGTCCTGAAAGTCGGTCCGCGATACGCTGTCGCGAACAACATCCGGATCGGAGAGTGGTCCGGGGTGCACTGGGTCTTTGACACCGCCTTTGTCTACAAGGGGCCGTACCTCTACTGAGGCCGGACCGGCGTGTCGGCTTCCAACTGCGGCGGATGGCGCCGGCCACGGGGCCCGGCCGCGGGGCGAGTCAGGCCTGGCTCGCCAGACGCTGGAGTCCCTTTCGGAGGTCGTCGGCATTCATGACCGGGAAGAACTCGACGCGCGCGTCGAGCCCGGAGAAGAACGGTTCCGAGATGACCGGGAGATCCGACGGCTCCTTGAGATCGATGACCAGCAACGCGGTGCGTTCCCCGCCCCCGGGGTAGAAGTACGCGGCTTCGGGCTTGAGCCGCTCCAGCTGGGAGCCCATGAGGTGCTGAAGCCGACCCTCACGGAACGCAGCGTTTCCCGCCTCGATCGGAATGGTGACCTTCATGAGTGTGCGCATCGCAGCCTCCCACGCTCGAGGATGAACGCTCGAAGCGATTTACGATGATCGGGCACGTCGCGCTAGAGCATGATCAGCGTACGTCGGCGCGACGGAGACAGGGATCGGCCAACGCCGTCCGAGCTCAACGGTTCCCCTCTCCGTCCGTCCGCGCGCCAGCCACCGAGCCCACGGCGCTGCGCCGCGAGAGGGCCCAGCGTCCCGGCCCGTAAACCGCGATCATCAGGAGCCCGCCCATGATGCCGAGGTTCTTGAAGAACTCCGTCATGTTGGCGGCGGCGACCATCCCGTCCTGGTTCCAGAAGTCGTGGAGCCGAAGCGTCACCAGGGCGAGGTAGACAAACAGGAGCGCCGCCGCTTCCCGGGCGCGAAACCCCGTGAGCAGGCAGAGCGTCCCGGTCAGCTCGATGACGAGGGCCGCGCCCAGGAGCGGCGCGACGAAGTGCATTCCGTGCGACGTCATGTACGCAGCCTGGCCGTCCCAGCCGGAGATCTTCCCGTTGAGCGCGATCAGGAACTCCAGGGAAAGCAGCACGCGGGCCAGAAGTGGCAGGAGGCCGACCCTCAGCGTCTCGTTCATGATCGCCACTCGTACTCGATGTAGTGGGCGCACTCGGTGGCAACGTCGGGACTCGTGAGACGACGGACGACGTGAAGGGACCCATCGAGTCCGGCCGACACGCCGGCCGTGGACACGATCCTGCCGGTGTCCACCACTCGCTGGGTGACGACGGTACACTCCGGCTCGAGTTGCGCGAGAAGCTCGAACGCGCCGTGGTGCGTCGTCGCGCGAAGCCCCCGCAGCAGGCCGGCCGCCGCCAGCAGCAGGCTTCCCGTACAGACGGAGAGGACCACATCGCTCGTCTCCGCCATCCGGGCGATCCAGCTGAGGGTCGCCGGGTTGCGGAGCTGTTCGCGCGAGCCGTAGCCCCCGGGGATGATCACGACGTCGGCCGCTGGGGAGTCGTCGATCGAATACTTCGGCAGCACCCGGAAGCCGTTGCGCGCCTGAATCGCTCCGGGGTGTACGCCGACCAGGGAAACGTCGAACAGGTCACGTGCATGGCGGCGGCCGGCGACCGAGAATACCTCGAACGGCGCGGCGAAGTCGAGCACTTCGACTTCGTCGAACAGGAGGACGGCGACCGTTCGTTCAGCAGCCATGCAGGGCACCCCGGCGTCGAGACATGCAGAAGAGTGCACGGCGCGGCGGACGCCGGCGAGCGGCCAAAACCGACGGACCGGGCTGTGATCCGGCCACCGCGCCGGCCCCGCCGGCTATTCCCGGCTCGGTTGGCGAAAGGCCTCGCGGTACGCCAGGGGTGTCGTGCCAACGTGGCGCCGGAAGTGCTCGCGGAGCGCCAGCGTCGAGCCCCATCCGGTGCGCGCCGCGACCTGCTTCACGAGAAGGTCGGACCGCTCCAGCAGCTCGCGCGCGTGATTCACCCGCAGACGGAGCAGCCACTGCATCGGCGTGATGCCCGCCTCCTCGACGAACCGGCGGGCGAAATGCCGCTCGCTCATCCGGGCATGACGCGCCATCTCCCGGATCGTGAGCGGCTGGCCGATGTTCCGGCGTATCCACTCACGGGTGCGCTCGAGCGTCGAGCCCTCCGGGTCCGGAATCGGCATCTCGATGTACTGTGCCTGACCGCCGCCCCGGTACGGCGCCACGACGAGTCGCCGAGCGATCGCGTTCGCGACCGCGGCCCCGTGGTCGGCGAGGACGACGTGCAGACAGAGGTCGATCCCGGCGGCGATCCCCGCCGACGTCAGGACTCGCCCCTCGTCGACGAAGAGCACGGTCGGATCCACCCTGACGGCCGGGTAGCGCGCGGCGAGCAGCGGCGCATCCTGCCAGTGGCTCGTTGCGCGGCGGCCGTCGAGGAGGCCCGCTTCGGCGAGGACGAACGCACCGGAACAGATGGAGATGAGTCGCGCGCCGCGGTCGTACGCCTCTCGGAGCGCGGCCGATACCTGCCGAGGGATGGGGCGCGAGAGATCGCTTGTTCCGGGGACGACAATGGTGTCCGCGTCGCGGAGCGCGTGCAGGCCGTGCCGCACTTCGATACCGAATCCCTGGGGCGTTCGCACCGTGCCCCGCCGCACGCCGCAGACGGCGAAAGCGTAGCGGATGGCGCCGAGGTCGGGGCGTCCCCACCCGAACACCTGACAGGGAACGGCCAGATCGAATGGAACGACGGTCTCGAGAACGAGCGCGACTACGCGATGGGCACTGGCCACGGCGCCTCCGCCCCAAAACTGGTTGCGCGGGCCGTGCCGCGCCACCCGGGCACTGCGGTGCATGGCGAGAGCGGGTTTCCCGCAACGTAGCGCGGTCGCCGCGACGCACGGAGCAGAACAGACGTCGAGCGACACTCGAATCCCGCCATCCGCGTCCCCGGCCGCATGGCCGGTGGCCGACGCTCCCGACGCACGGTGTCGGACGCTGGCAGGAATCAGTCGCTGGCCGGCGCTTTCGATTGCTCGACCAGCGACGGCGCATTGCCGAAGTTGCATCGTGGCAGTGTTCCACCCGTTCTGATACGGACCCTCGCGCAGATGCGGCAGACTGTAGGAGTGACGATGATCAATGCTCGCCGCGCAGGCGCAGGCCTCGCGGCCGTCGTGGTGGCGGCGCTTGCCCTCTCGAGTCCTGCAGGGGCGCAGCGGCTTGCCGGGCCGGATGCCTCCGCCACGCCGCCCTTCCCCGTGGCTCTCGACACCGCCGGACTGTTCCTTGCCAGATTTGCAAAGGTCGGGGACGACGTCTTCATCGCAGGGCAGCCCACCGAGCGCGCCCTGCGTCAGCTCCGGGACCAGGGCGTCACCACCGTGGTGAATCTCCGCTCGCCGGAGGAGATGAGCCGGTCGGTGACGTTCGACGAGGCGGCGCTCGTCAAGTCGCTCGGCATGCGCTACGTGTACCTCCCGATGCGCGGCACGCCCGAGTTCCCCTACTCACCGAAGGCGGTGACGGAGCTCGCCGCCGCGCTGCGCACGGCCGACGGCAAGGTGCTTCTGCACTGTACCGTCGCCTGGCGCGCAAGCCACCTCTGGGCGGCATACCTGATCCAGGAACGCCACGTCCCCGTCGAGACGGCCCTGGCCCAGACCCGGATGATCAGCCTGATGGACGATCACCGGATGGACGGCGACATCCAACCCCTCGAAGCGTTCCTCGGGAGGCCCGTCCCGGAGATGGGCCACCCCAAGCCGGAGACGGGCCACCCGAAGCGGTAGCTGCGCGGCTGGCTGAGGTCAGGGACGAAGTCGCGACCGAGCCTGTTCGGTAGTGGCTCGGACGGAGACACTACCGCCTATTCGCGCCGGTGAGGCAAAGAGCGGCGTACCGGTTATCTTCCAATCAGCGCGGGGCCGATTCTGCCGCCAGCGCCCGATTGGCGGGCGGTCAAGCGGCGTAGTACTGTGGCCGGGTGGAAATGCTGGCGGACGTTCCGCCGCCACATCCGGCGACAATACCCTGCCCCAGGGGGCTTCACGCGACGTCCTGACCGGGAGAGCGGCCGCCGTGCGGGCCCGGAGAAGCGTCTCGCGCCGAAGAGCCGGCGCGGGGATCTCGCGGCGCCGGGGCGGGTGATCGCGGCGCGCCGTGCGACACCGGTTCCGATCATCGGCATCGGAGCGTCAGCGGGCGGCCTCGAGGCGCTCTCCGCGCTGTTCCACGCGCTACCCCCCGACACCGGTGCGGCGTACATCGTGGTGCAGCACCTGGACCCCGTGCACGAGAGCGCGCTCGCCGAGCTCCTCGGTCGGGTGACCGCCATTCCGGTTGCCCAGGCAACGAACGGAGTGCCGGTCGAGGCCAACCGGGCGTACGTCATTCCGCCCGGCACGTCGATGGTCCTCGACGATGGTCGTCTCCAGCTCGCGGCGCGGGCGAAGTCGCCACTGGCGCCAAGGCCCGTCGACGTGTTTTTCCGATCACTCGCCGATGGCCGCGGCAGTGACGCCGTCGGCGTCGTCCTGTCGGGGAATGGCTCCGACGGCGCGTCCGGCGTGGAGGCGATCAAATCGGTCGGCGGCATCACCTTTGCGCAGGACCCGGCGTCGGCGCGATTCGATGGCATGCCCGCGGCGGCGATGGCGACCGGGTGCGTGGACTTTGTGCTCCGGCCGACGGACAACGGCCGACGATTGGCGGACATCGGCCGCCATCCGCTCGCGGTACCGGCCGACGGGACCGTCCCGCCGGCCGACGCCACGCTGCTCGCGACGGTCTTCCATCTCCTTCGGCGGCGATCAGGGATCGACTTCGCCGAATACAAGCCCGGGACAATCCGGCGGCGGCTGCTCCGCCGAATGGTGCTCCAGGGTATCGACTCGCTTCCCGAATACGTCGCCCGGCTCCAAGGGGATCCGGAGGAATTGAACACGCTGCATGCCGATCTGCTGATCGGCGTGACGCGGTTTTTTCGGGACGCCTCTGCGTTCGCGGCGCTGACGCGCACGGCGCTCCCGGCCATGATGAAGGACCGCCCGACGGGAACGCCGATTCGTGTCTGGGTCCCGGGATGCGCCACGGGCGAGGAGGCGTACTCGGTCGCGATTTGCCTGCTCGAGTACCTCGACGGCCGTGCCGACGCAGCGCCCGTCCAGATATTTGCCACGGACGTGAGCGAATCGGCGATCGCGGTCGCCCGGAAAGGCGTCTACTCGGCCCGAATCGTCGACGACGTCTCCCCCGAGCGCCTCGCGCGTTACTTCGTGCACCTGGAGCGCGGGTACCAGATCAGCCAGATTGTTCGCGACCGCTGTGTATTCGCGCGGCAGAACGTGACGTCGGACCCGCCCTTCTCACAGCTCGACCTGGTGAGCTGCCGCAATGTGCTCATCTATCTCCAGGCCGCGGTGCACGCGCGGGTCTTCGCGATCTTCCAGTATGCACTCAGGCCCGGCGGCCTGCTGATCCTCGGCACCAGCGAGTCGGCGGGGGCGGCTCGAGGGCTCTTCGCGCCGATCGACCGCAAGCACCAGATCTACACCCGGAGCAGGAGGCTCACGCGCCCGCTCCGCCTCGACTTCGCGGCGTCGCCCACCCGCGACCAGGGGGTCCTGACCAGGGCGTCGGCGATCCCTGTCCCGCACGGTCCGCTGGATGTCTTGGGCCCGGCCGACCAGATCCTGGCCGCATTCGCCTCCGCGGCGGTCGTGGTCGACGATGCATTTCGCTCGTTGCAGTTCCGCGGGCAGATCGCCCCCTATCTGGACCCGCCGAGCGGCGCAGCGACGCTGGATATCACCCGGATGGTGCGCTCGGCGCTGCGGACACCCCTCCGCGGTGCACTTCGCCGGGCAAAGACGTCCGCCGCTACGGTCCGTATCCGGGGACTGCGATTGGGCGGCGACGACGATGCGCCCCGCCAGATCGGCATACGCGTCATCCCCTTTCAATCCGGCCCGACCGCGCCTCAGCACTTTGTCGTCACGTTCGAGGAGGACGGCAACCGCGCGCCCGCCACGCCCTTCGCACGGGCCGCTGGCGGGAGGCGGTCGCGGGGAGCGAAGCCCTCCATGGAATCGCGGACCGTGGCGGAGCTGCGGATCGAGCTGGACGCCACGCGGCACGAGCTGCGTGCCGTGACGGACGAATTGCAGACGTTCATGGAGGAGTCCCAGGCCGCGACCGAGGAAGCGCAGTCGAGCAACGAGGAGCTACAGAGCTCGAACGAGGAGCTGGAAACCGCCAAGGAGGAGCTGCAATCCGGTAACGAAGAGCTCATGACGCTCAACGACGAGTTGCGCGCCCGCATCGAGGAGCTGGGCCGGCTCAACGACGATCTATCCAACGTGACGACGGCGATCCAGGTGCCGCTCGTCATCGTCGGACCCGACCTCCTCATCCGACGATTCACCGCTGGAGCCGAGCGCCTCATGCGCCTGGCCCCGACCGATATCGGTCGGCCGATCGGGGACATCAAGTCCTACACCGACGTGCCTGACCTGGAGGACGCCATCACGCGCGTGCTCCGGACGCTCGTGCCCGAAGTGCGAGAGGTGCAGGACAACGCGGGCCGGTGGTACGAGCTGACCATCCGGCCGTATCTGACCGCCGCGCGCCGGATCGACGGTGTAGTGCTCGTGTACCATGACGTCGACATGCGGCTGCATCACAGCCGAGAGCTCGACGCGGCCCGCAATGCCGCGGAGCTCGCGAATCAGACGAAGGCATCCTTTTTGACCACGATGAGTCACGAGCTGCGCACACCCCTCAATGCCATCGGGGGGTATGCCGCGCTCCTGGCAGAGGGAGTGCACGGTCCGGTGACGACCGATCAGGCCCGCGACCTGGACCGCATTCGGATTGCTGGCCGGCACTTACTCGGGTTGATCAACGACATCCTGAATTACGCCAAGCTCCAGGCCGTCCAGGTCCGGATCGCATCCGAGGACATCGTGCTGGAGGAACTGCTCGCCGATGCTGCGGCGATGACGGAACCACAGGCGCGCGCCAAGGGCATTGCCTTCACATACGCCGGCGGTGACCGATCGCTCGTCGCGCGTGGTGACCGCGAGAAGGTGCTGCAGATCGTGCTGAACCTGCTCGGCAACGCCATCAAGTTCACGGGCCCGAGCGGTCAGGTCGCGCTGGCCTATCAAGCTGTGGACGGCGAGGCGCGAGTCTGCGTGCGCGATACCGGACGCGGTATCCGTCCCGACGAGCTCGGGCGGATCTTCGAGCCGTTCGTCCAGGTCGGCCAGCGCCTCCAGGGCGGCGACGCCGGCGTTGGACTCGGGCTGGCGATCAGCCGTGAGCTGGCGCGCGCCATGCGCGGAGAGCTCATCGCCGAGAGCACGCTGGGTGAGGGCTCGGCGTTCACGTTGACGTTGCCGCGCGGAAGCGGCGACGCGGAGCCCGCGCGCGACCGTCTCCGGGATGCGGAGCGTAGCAGCACGAGTGGTACCGCGTAGCGGCGCGCTCCGCCCGGCCCGCCGGTGGAGCGGAGCCGTCCTCGTCGTCGTCGGGACCGGCCTGGCTGTGCCGTCACGAAAACTTGCGGCGCAGGACACGGCGCGCGTCCTGAGCCCGTGCGACGGTCGGCTCGTGCGGGCGATCGACGTCGAGTCGCACGCTCCCTACGGTGGCGGCGTCAATAGTCGATGGCGGTTCCTGGCGCGCGCCCTGACGGCGGTGCATACGGTGACGCGGCCGACCGTCATTCAGAGCTTCCTCGTGCTCCGGGTGGGGCAGCCGTGCACGGAGGTACGCCGCGCGGCGTCCGAACGCATCCTCCGGGCCCAGCCATTTCTCTCGACGGTGCGCGTAACCGCGTACGACGATCACCACGGCGGCGTCCGCGTCGCCGTGGTGACGAGCGACGATCTGTCGCTCTTCGGCGGCCTCGCCGTGCGGCAGCAAGCACCGCACGTCACCGAGGCCCGATTGGGGGACGGGAACTTGCTGGGTGACGGCGTGAACGTCGCCGGAGACTGGGCGGATGGCCTCGGCTTGCGCGACCGCTATGCGGGCGGCATGACGGACTACGCGTTCCTCGGCCGGCCGTACGAGCTGTCGCTCCTGGGCACCCGCGATCTGCTTGGCGGATATTGGACGGCAACGTTCGTCTACCCGTTCTTCACGGACGTGCAGCGGATCGGATGGATCGCGCAGGCCGCCGAGCGGCGCACCTACGTCACCTTCCTGAACCCGGCGACGGCGCTTCCGCCCCGGCTCGACATCCGACGCCGGTTCGCCCAGATCGGCGCCGTGGGGCGCGTCGGCGCCGGGCCCGGGCACCTCACGCTGTTCGGGTTGTCCCTCTCCGACGAGCGGGAGGCGCCAGGCTCCCATCCGATCGTGCTGCCGCCGGGCCACGGCGTGCGCCCGGACACGGTTCCCGGCCTGGTCGCGCGCTACACGGCGCTCCTGGCCACGCGCATCAACGCGATTGCCGGCTTCCGGGACATCCGATTCCTGCGCGTGAGGGGCTTCGATGCGCTCAGCGGCGAGCAGGACATCAGGGTGGGAACGGAGATCGGCGTCGTCGGGGCGCACAGCATCCCCGTCTTCGGATCCGGGCACGACGTGCTCGTCGCGTCGGGGGTATACGCCGGTGCGGGCGCGCCGACCTACTTGCTGGCGGTCCAGGCATCGGGCGAGGCGCGGGACGACATTGGCTCGGGCGCATGGGACGACATCTTCCTGTCTGGCCGAGCCGCCGTGTACTGGAAGCCGGCTCCCGTGCACACCGTCATTCTCAGCGAGGAGTACGCGCTGGGCGTGGACTCGCGAATCCCCTTTGCGCTCTCGTTCGCTGACCCGCGCGGCGGCGTCCCTGGATTCCAGAAGTCCACCGTGACGGGCGGGGAACGGAGTGTGACGCGGTTGGAGGAGCGCTGGCTGCTGGAGCCGGTCAAGAAAATCGGTGAGCTGGGCGTCGCCGGCTTCGCCAACCTCGGGCTGATCTGGGCACAGGGCGTGCCGTACGGCGTCAACTCCCCGGCGGCCGTCAGCGTTGGTGTGAGCGTGTTGGCCGCGCTCCCGGTGCACTCGAAGCGGCTCTGGCGTGTCGACTTCGCCTTTCCGGTCACCCACGACCCCAACGCCCGCTTCCAGGTGCGCCTCACGAGCACCAACGGGTTGGAGCGCTTCTACGTCGATCCGCGCGACATCGCCCTGGCCCGCACGCAGGCGATCCCGACCGCGATCTTCGAGTACCCGGCGCGGTGACCGCGGCCGACTCCCGGTGGCCGTCCGCGGCGCACGTCTGCGGCGCACGCCTGCGCTCATCGGCCCGAGACTGTCGAGTGCGACACGCTCGACTGCCTGTGCGACGCGTTGCGTCCGAGGCGATCCTGGATCACCGTCGCGTGATGGACAGCTCTACAAGGAGGGACTCGCAACACCCTCCCCGGCCACGATCTGCCACGCGGTCGCAACGGCACCTTCGTCGTGAGACGAGCCCGGGTTGACGACGGTATCGCAGTCGCTCCCATCCCCGGGTGACGCCAGGTACACGGCGCACACGGAGAACTGGTCGTCGGCGTGCTGCGTGGCGCCGGGAGCTGTGTCACGAACACCGGGGACGACGATGACGATGGCGGGGATGCTGGTGGCGGAGCTCGATCGCGAGGCCAAGCCGACGCGACGGCTGCTGGAGCGCGTGCCGGCGGAGCAAGGGGCGTGGAAGCCGCACGCCAAGTGCTTTCCGCTCGGGCACCTCACGCAGCTCGTGGCCACCATGCCGGGCTGGCTCACGAAGATGGCGCGCGGAGCGGACAGTTGACCGTGTATCTGCGGCTGCTCGACGTGCCGCTCCCGTCGATCTATGGCCCGACGACGGACGAGCAGTGGGGGTGACCCGAGCGGCGCCGCCCGCCTCGCTCGCACCCGGTATGGTGAGTTCATCGTGACGGTCGACCTGCTGGTGATCGGCCGACACCTATGACCCGCGTGCGCGCGTTCCGACCTGGCCCTACGACGACAAACGGGTCGTCGTCCTCAGGCGCCGACCGACCGAGCGGGCCGGCGACCCCGGTCCTCCGTCAGCTCGGGACGGCGTAGCGCAGGACGGCGATGTAGTGGCAGATGCTGCCCCCCAGGACGAACAGGTGCCAGATCGCGTGGCCGTACCGAAGGCGCTCCCAGGCGTAGAACAGCGTCCCCGCGGTATAGAGGAGACCACCCCCGAGGAGCCACACGATGGCCCAGGCGCTCAGGTGGTCGAACGCGGGCTTGGCGGCAATGATCCCCATCCATCCCATGACGACATAGATCACCGTCGTGGCCCGTGACAGGCGGTGACGAATGAGCGCCGTGAAGACGACCCCGAGGATGGCGAAGACCCAGACCGCCGCGCACAGCGCCCAGCCCCAGGCGCCCCGCAGGTTGAGGAGCGCGAACGGCGTGTACGTGCCGGCGATCAGGACGTAGATCGCGGCGTGATCCATGACGCGGAAGACCGGCTTGGCGCGCCGGCTCGGGATCGCGTGGTAGCAGGTGGACGCGGTGTACAGGATGATGAGGGAGGCCGCGTACGCCGCGTCGGCCGCCAGCCAGAGCCTGTCGTGGTGCTGCGCCACGACGAGGAGCAGGAGGGCCGAGGCGGCGATGCTCCCGACCAGTCCGGCGCCGTGCGTGATGCTGTTGGCGATCTCCTCGCCCAGCGAGTAGCCGCGCCCGCGTGACTGGTGCCCCGTGGGCTGCGCCGTGAGTTCCGGTCCGATCGTGACCCCCTCCGCTACCGCCGGTCGCCGGCGTTGGCGATGCCCTCCTGGGGACCCTTCATGCCCCGCAGCGTCGAATCGAAGAATCGCGCGGCGGCGCTGTCGGCCGTGAGCCAGGATTGGAAGCGCAGGAAGCCGTGGATCTCGTTGGGGAGGACGAGCTGCTGGTACGGTACCGACGCCGCCGAGAGACGCTGCACGAGATCGACCATCTCGCCGAAATGCACGTTGCGGTCGTCGTCGCCCTGAATGAGCAGCACGGGCGAGCGCCAGGAGGCGATCGAGGCGACGGGTGAGGATTCCCAGGCGACCTGCATCGCCCGCTCGAGATCGGCGTGCTCGAACCGCTGCTGGAGCGCCGCGAACCGGCGCGAGTCGTCCGAGACCCAGTTGTGCACGCCGTGCAGGTCGACGCCGGCCGCGAACAGATTCGAGTTCCGGGCCAGGGCCAGCGCGGTCAGAAAGCCGCCGTACGACCCGCCCCAGATGCCGACGCGCGCGCTGTCCACCTCGGGCAGCGTCGCCAGAAACGCCCGCCCGGCCAACACATCACGGTACTCCGACGCGCCGAACGGGCCGGCGTGCTCGGCGTAGTGGAACTCGTGCCCGTACCCGATCCCGAGTCGGTAGTTGACGCTCAGCACCACGTACCCGTGGTTCGCGTAGTACTGGTTCATCGCGTACGAGCCGGAGTAGTAGTCCATGTAGTGCCAGCCGAGCAGCATCTGCCGGGGCGGCCCGCCGTGGACGAAGATCAGCGCGGGCTTCTTCCCGCCGCCCGGCCGCTCGAACAGTTGACCGTGTACCGGCAGACCGTCCTCCGACCGGAACACCACTCGGCGCGGCACGACCAGTTGCGCCGTCGGGAAGTCGGCCGGGATCAGGTTCGGGGTCAGCGACCGGGGCGCGCCACCGCTCGCCGGCACTACCGACACGAGCGGCGGGGTCCGAGGACCGGCCGCGATGAAGGCGACCGTCCGGCCGTCGCCCGTCACCACGGGCTGGGTCTCGATCCCATCGCCCATCGTGAGCGGTACGGGCGCGGTCTGGTCGGCGCCGGCGCGAAAGAGATGCCGGCGGTCATCATCGCTCGGATCGCGGCCGGTGTTGGCGCTGTACACCACGAAGGAGCCCGCGCTGTCCTGCGCGATATCCTCGACCATGAACGATCCGCTCGTGAGGCGCGTCGGCTCGCCGCCCGTGAGACGCACGGTGTACAGGTGCGGCCACCCGTCGAGCTCCCCTCGGTAGAGGATCCGGTCGCCCGTGAGCCAGGCGAGATGGGGGCCGTCGCCCACTCGGCTCACGGAGCCCCGCAGCGTCTCGGGGCTCGTCCACACGACGTGACCGTCACCGGTGGCGGCGTCGGCGACCCAGATCGCCCAGGGGTCGGGATGGCGGTCGAGCAGCGTCCGCGGGGCGCCGCCGGCGCCCGGCCGGCGGACGAACGCGAGGCGCCGACCGTCGGGCGACCAGACCGGTCCCTCGTCGCGCGTCGTCGAGGGCGCGAGATAGCGGACCGGCGCGCTGTCCGCCGTGAAGAGTCCGATGAAGCTGTGATCGCCCCTGTCCGACACGAACGCGAGGGCGTCGCCGCTCGGTGACCAGGTCAGCTCGCTCGCCTCCCCCCGATCGAAGACGCGCATCGCCGCCGGCTTGCTGCCGTCGAGCGGCACCGACCACACCTTGTGGTCCCGGATGAACGCGACCACATCGCCGCGGGGCGAGACCGCCGGCTCATCACCGTCGGCGAGCAGCCGGGGCGCGCCGCCGACGAACGGCACGGCCCAGATCTGAACCTTCGGCTGCGTGGCGGATCCGGCCGGGTCGGGCGCCAGACCACCCTCGGCCGGCCAATTCGCGTCATGATCGCCTCCGCGAACGTAGACCACGGTCTGGCCGTCCCGCGTGAAGGCGAGGTTCGTCAGCTCCTGCCCATCGTCTGCCGAGTAGTTGGTGAGCGGATGGGCGGCGAAGCCGGGGCCGTCGGCCCCCCAGACGTTGCGCACGCCGCGCACGTCGGTGACCCACGCGATCCGCGCGCCCGTCGGCGCCGCCACGAGGTCCGTCGGAAAGGGAAAGCCCAGAACCTGCGGGATGGTGAACGAGGACGCCGATGCTTGGGCCTGGGCCGCGCGGGAGGCGCCGAGCCCCAGCGCCACGGTGGCCGAGAGAGCCAGAGGAGAGATCCGCATACCAAACGGTGCCACTCGGCCGCCCCCCGGGCAAGCGGCGGCCGGCCCTCGCGAGTCACGTTCCGATGTCGACCAGGCCACGGCTAGCGGTGCTCGTGCCGACGCATGGCCTCGGTCACGAACCGCCGGCCATCGGCCTCGCTCGCGATCGAGGGGCGGAGCGTCTCGTCCAGGTCGACCCCTGGGCGGCGCGGTGGGGCGGCGACGCCGCCGGGTGGGGCACCGACGGCTGCCGCGGGTGGCGTCGGCCGCACCGCGGGAGGGGGCACGGGCCCGGCCGGGGAGGGCGGCGCGGCGACGGCGGCGGCGAGGTGCAGAAGGCTCCGCTGGAGGTCGTTGGGCGCGCGGGACGCGGCATCGCCGGCCCGGGGGATCACGAACGCGGGCGCGGGCCGGGTGATCCGCCGCGGCAGACCAGGACGAGGGCTCGGGAGGAAGTGGCGCCGAGGGCAGTCGAATGCGACTCGCGCTCGCTGAGCGGGGCCGCGTCGGGGCAGAAGTGCTCCCGCACGGTCCGGATGATCGAGGCATGATCGTACGGCGTGGAGTCGACTCCGTGCGCGACAAAGGGTGACACGAGGAGCGCCGGAACGCGGAGGCCGGCCCGGTCGAACGCGAACGGGTCGCCCGGGTGGCTGGGCTCCGGGGCCGCGGCGCCTCCGGGATGCACGTGATCGTACAGGCCACCGTGCTCGTCGTGGAGGACGACGAGCAGGCAGTGCTGCCAAACGTCCTCGTTGGCGCGGAGCGCGTCGTACACATCGGCGATCAGGAGCTCGCCGAGTCGTACATCGTGCGGGGCGTGCTGATCGTTGGCGTGGCCGCGAGAGGGCTGGATCGGGGCCCCGAGGAGGTGGGCGATCCATTTTACGAGATCGGCGAGCCGGGCGAGGATGCCCCGGCTCGGCTCGAAGTAGCCAGGCTCGATGAAGACGTAGGAGGGCAGGGTGGCGTGCGCAGGACTATCGGCCCGGTGCGCGCGGACCTCCTTGTAGAACTCGTCGATCGGCCGCATGCAGCGGCGGTGGAAGCGATCGGTCCGGTCCCAGAGCTCGCGAAAGCAGAACGACTGCGGCATGTCGTGGTAGTAGATCGCCCAGTCCACGTGTGCCGCGCTCAAGCGGTCGTAGATCGTGGTGCCGTCGAACAGGCGTGGTGTGTTGTCCAGCGTGCCGAAGGAGGTGGCCGCGTGCACGAACAGCCGGTTCGGCCAGGTGGGGCCCGGAACCGACGCATGCCAGCAATCGCAGACGAGGAACTCGGACGCCAGAGCGGTCAGCGTCGTGAGGGCGGCGGGCGTGTCATAGCACCGCATCACCTCCCGGGCGATGCGGCTCGCGTCGGCATCGCCGCTCGCCCGCTGGGCCATGATGAAGCCGCCACAGGTGACCGGCGTGGCCGGTCCGGGCCGATCGGTCTCGAAGAGCTGCCGGTTGACGGCGGCGAAATCGTGCTGCGGGTCGCCGGTGATCTGCGACGGATTGTTGGGTTCCGGCAGCGCGGGGCTCGTCGGCTGTGCATCGAAGGTGACCGGTACGACGGAGTGGTCCCGCGGATCGACGTTCGAGCGACCGCGCGGCCCATCGACACCGGGTAGGTTGCCCAGCAGATGGTCGAACGACCGATTCTCCAGCATCAGCACGATGACGTGGCGGATCCCGTCTGGAAGTGGAGACACGTCGCGGCGACCTCAGGCTGTGGGTTGACGATCTGCGCGACGACTCATGGCCCAGCCCCGCCCGCGGCCACGCCGTATCGTGCAGCATCGTCGGGCGCTACACGGGTGCCACGCGGGAAGCGGACGGTGGGAGCGGGCGCGCGGGGTCGAGCGTGCGCACCGCGTCGGCGATGGCTTCCACGCTCCGGTCCACGTCGGCGACCGTCAGATCGAGGTAGAAGACGGCGCGTACACCGTCGGCGCCCGAGGGCTGCATGTGCACGCCGCGTGCGTGCGCCGCCTCGACGAACGGGCCGGCGTGACCTCTGGCGAGGCGGAAGCGCACGATGTTGGTCTCGACCGTCGCCGGGTCGAGCGCGATCCCGTCGAGGGCGGCGATCGCGGTGGCAAATCGTCGGGCCAGGGCGTGCACCTCGCCGAGTCGGCCGCGGTGGTGCTCGAGCGCGTGGAGCGCGCCCGCCGCGATGATGCCACCCTGCCGCATCCCGCCGCCCAGCTGCTGCTTGAAGCGGCGCGCGCGGGCGATGAACGTCGTGGGACCGGCCAGGCACGAGCCCATCGGGGCGCCCAGCGCCTTCGAGAAGCAGACGCTGACCGTGTCGAACGGCGCGGAGTACGCTGCCTCGCTGATGCCGGTCACGGCCGACGCGTGCCAGAGCCGGGCGCCATCCAGGTGGAGGCGCAGTCCGCGGTCGCGCGCCGCGCCGGTCACGGCGAGAAGCGCGTCGAGCGGCCAGATCGACCCGCCCCCCATGTTGTGCGTCTGCTCGACGCAGAGGAGCCGTGGCGGCGCCGGAATGGTGGACGGGCTGAAGGGATGCGGCCGGCCGACCGCCGCATCGACGTCGGCGGCCGTGAAGATCCCTCGCACACCCGGCAGGAGCCGCGGTAAGACACCGGCGATCGCGGCGGGAGCACCGCCCTCGAGCAGATAGACGTGTGCCTGCTGATCGACCAGCACGGCATCGCCGGGCTCGGTGTGCGCGCGGATCGCCACCTGGTTCGCCATCGTGCCGGTGACCATGAAGACCGCGTCCTCCTTGCCGAGGAGCGCGGCCGTGCGAGCTTCCAGGGCGTTGACGGTCGGGTCGTCGCCGTACACGTCATTCCCGACCGGTGCGCGCGCCATCGCCTCGCGCATGGCGGGTGTGGGGCGGCTGCACGTGTCGCTTCGGAGATCGATCATGGCGGGAGGGCGTGAATCATGTCGCTCCGCTACACACCGCCGCCAGTGCCCGAGCCTCGGCCCCATTCCCGGACCGGATCGCCGCGGGCTCGACCGGTGCGCGACGGCGCACCCGGTGAGAGTCCCGCCGCGTCGGCGACGTCTGAGGCATACCGGACCGCGTGGCGCGCACGGCGCGCGCGACCCGGCCCCCCAACTCACACCGCATCGGCCGCGGCGGCGCTGGCCCGGTGCACCTCGGAGGACGATCATGCAGCGACCCACGCACGCCAACCCGGGGAGCGTTCACCGCGCGCGCACGGCGATTCTGGCCGCGCTGGCGGCGGGCTCCCTCGCCGCCTGCGGCGGCAGCACGAGCCCACGTGCCACGCTCGCCGGACAGTACGCGCTCGTGACGGTCAACGGCGCCGCGCTTCCGGTCGTCGTCCAGCAGGACCAGGCCGGCAACAGCATCGCCGTGAGCTCGGGTACGGTCGTGCTCACGAGCCGGACCTACGCTGAGCAACTGGTCGCGATTGTCACCCAAAACGGACAGCAGCAGACGGCAACCGGGGTCGACAGCGGCACCTACACGGTCGCCGGGACGTCCGTCACGTTCACGTCCAGGATCTCGGGAACCCAGGCGGTGGGCACCGCGACGGCCGGCACGCTCGACGTGACGGTCCAGGACCAGACACTCGGGACCCTTGCCCTGGTCTATCGAAAGCAATAGGATCGCCGCCCGGGCCGCGCGAAATCCGTTGGCACCAATGCAATGGCACGCGTGCCGGCGGTCCGGCCGCCGGCTGATGGTGCATGCGCCGACTCGGCCGGTCGCCCGCACGTACGATTCTTGCGCTGCTGGGCGAGGCTGGCGGCCACGACAGGGCCAGCTGTGCTCACACCTCGGGAGTCATGATGCGATACATATCGACCTTCGTCCTCGCTGCCGCCGCCGTCATGGTGGGCGCGGGGGCCGCAGCAGCGCAAAGCACGACCCACACGACGCGCGATACGACGATGCGCCAGAGCCATGGCGAGATGGCGCCGGCAAAGCGGATTCCGGAAGACTCGGCGCGCAAGATCGCGCTCGCCGCGGTGTCCAACGGCACCATCAAGTCGCACGAGCTGGAGCGCGAGCACGGGAAGTGGATCTACTCGTACGACATCAGTCAGCCGAACATGAGCGGGACCGAGGAAGTGAACGTCAGCGCCACCGACGGGACGATCGTCGGGAAGCACCACGAGAGCGCGTCCTCGGAGCGCGCGGAGAAGGCGGGCGAGTCCCACCGAATGCACCACACCGGGACGTCCGCGACGTCCACTGGCTCGAGCACGACGTCCAAACCGCGGTAGCGGGCCGCGGTAGCAAGCCGCGGTAGCAAGCCGCGGTAGCGGCGCGCCCCATCGGCAACGCACGCGCCGACCCGAGCGCGGCGGGCGGCACCGGGATGCGTCCCGGTGCCGCCGGTCGTTTTGCGGGACCTGGCGGCCGCATATCATGAGCCTGTGGACGGCGCGGAGCGAGAGCTGGAGGGGAGCGGGGGGCCGCCCGGGCAGACGTCCGTGCTGGTCGTGGGGGCGGGCCCGACGGGGCTCGTCCTCGCGCTCTGGCTGGCGCGGCTCGGGGTTCGCGCCCGGATCATCGACAGGAGCGCGGCGCCGCCGGTGTCCTCGCGCGCGCTCGGCGTGCACGCGCGCACGCTCGAGCTTTACCGCCAGCTGGGGTTCGCCGACGCGGCCGTCGCCCGCGGCATTCGGGTCCAGGCCGTCAATCTGTGGGCCCAGGGTCGACGGGCGGCGCGCGTCGTGGTCGGGCCCGCCGGCGCGCCCCTCACACCCTATCCCTTCATCCTCGATTTCTCGCAGGACGCCCACGAGCGGCTCCTGACCGAGCAGTTGCGCGCCGCGGGCGTCGAGGTGGAGCGTGAGACGGAGCTGGTCGGCCTCACGCAGGACCGGGGCACCGGGACCGTGCGAGTGGCGTTGCGCGGGCCGGCGGGGCATGAGGAGACCTGCGCGCCCGTCTACGTCGCCGGCTGCGACGGTGCACACTCCGCCGTCCGGACGGCGCTCGGCGTCGGCTTTTCGGGTGGAACCTACGCGCAGCTCTTCTACGTGGCCGACGTCACCGCGACCGGCGGCGCGGCCGCGGACGGCGAGGTGCACATCGATCTCGACGCGACCGACCTGCTGGCGATCTTCCCGATGGCGGGCGGGCACGTCCGGCTGGTGGGAACCGTGGATGCGGAACGGGCGGAGGGGCGAGCGCTGGCGTTCGCCGATGTCAGTCACCGCATCATCGGCCAGATGGGGCTCACGATCGGTGCCGTCAACTGGTTCTCGACCTACCGCGTCCATCACCGCGTGGCGGATCGGTTCCGGGAGGGCCGCGTGTTCCTCCTGGGCGATGCGGCCCACATCCACAGCCCGGTCGGCGCTCAGGGGATGAACACCGGCATCGGGGACGCCGTGAACCTCGCCTGGAAGCTCGCCGCCGTCGTGCGCGGCTCGGCCACGCCGGCGCTGCTCGACAGCTTCCAGCCGGAGCGCATTGGCTTTGCACGCCGCCTGGTCGCCACGACGGACCGCGTGTTCACGATGGCGACGCGGCCGAGCGCGCTGGCCGCCCTGGTCCGCACCCGGGCGGTGCCGGCGGTGCTGCCGCCGCTCGCGCATCTCGGGGTCGTCCGGCGGCTCCTGTTTCGTACCGTCTCGCAGCTCGGCATCGCGTATCGGGCCAGCCCGTTGAGTGCCGGGCGCGCCGGCGCGCTGCACGGCGGCGACCGGCTGCCGTGGGTGCCGGCACTGCGCGGCCCGACCGTGGCACCGGGGGACGGTGCGGACACCGACAACTTCGCCCCCCTCACGTCGCTCGAGTGGCAGGTCCACGTGTACGGTGATCCGCCGTCCGGGCTCGCAGATGCGTGCGCAGCGCTCCGTCTCCCTCACGCGGTTTTCCCCTGGCAGCCGGCGATGGCGGGGGCGGGGTTTGCCCGGGGCGCGCTGTATCTCGTGCGGCCCGACGGGTACATCGCGCTCGCCGACCCGCGCGGCGACCCGCGGCAGCTCGGCAGCTACTTCACCGCGCGGGGGCTGATGCGCGGCAGCCTCCCGCCGGCGGCCAGGCGACCGACGGCGTAGGGAACGACGCACCCGGTCCCGCGGCCAGCGCCTCGCATCGGGACCGCCCCCCGGTGGCCCGAAACGACAGCGGCCACTCGCTTGCGCGAGTGGCCGCTGGCCCATCCACGCGTACCCGCTGCCGTTACCGGCTGCCGGCGGTCCCTGCCGTGGCGGTCGACGCCAGGTTGCGTACGGTCGTCGCGAGCGTACGCACCTTGGCGGGGTCGGAGGAGCCCGAGACGTCCCCGTCGAGTTGCGAGGCGAGCTGGGTCAGCGCGTCGCGGCGCTCGCTCCCCGACGCGTGCTCGGCGCTCGCCAGCGTCGTGCGGGCCGCCGAGATCTTGTCCGCGCTCAGGTTCTTCCCCCGCTCGAGCTGATCCACGTACGCCCGCGCCAGCGCGAACGTCGTCGGCCAGACGAGGGCCGGCTGCCCCTGCGTGTTGAACTCGTCGAAGTGCACGGACTTGGCGGCGTCGATCTCGTTCTGCGAGATGAGCGTGCTCGGCGTCAACTGGAGGATGTCGAGTCCGCGCGCGATCTCCGAGCTCACGATATAGCCGTTGTACCAGTAGGCCGACCAGGAGCCGCCGCCCGCCATCCGGGTCGAGTCCGTCGGGCCGCGGTCGAAGAACGCCACCTCGACCGGGTGCTTGGGGTCCGTCCAGTCGAACACCGAGATCCCGCCCTGATACCAGGCCTGGACCATGACATCCCGACCGGGGATCGGGACCAGCGAGCCGTTATGCGCGACGCAGTTCTCGAACTTGGTCTGCGGGGCCGGGAGCTTGTAGTAGCTCTGGAAGACCATCTTCTTGTTCTCGATCGTGAAGATGGCGTCGGCACCCCAGTCACGAGGGTCACTGGCGCGGCACTTCGGCTGGCCGCCCCCGCCCCACTCGTCGGAGAACAGAATCTTGGTCCCGTCGTTGTTGAACGTCGCCGAGTGCCAGTACGAGAAGTTGGAATCGGCGACGGCGTCGATGCGCTTCGGGTTGGCCGGATCGCTGATGTCGAGCAGCAGGCCGTGTCCCTCGCAGGCCCCGCCGGCCAGCCCGATCTGCGGATACACCGTGATGTCGTGACAGCTCGTCCCGAGCATCCGGGGACCGCTCCCGAACCGGTGGTTGATGATGGCCTGAAGGTTCTGGCGCACCGTCGCGCTGTCGGCCGCGCTCGGCTCGCCCGTCCCGCCGCGCGCCTTCATGACGCTGTCGAGGAGCGGCTTCACGAACTGCGGCGGGATGATCGACGGCGGGCCGCCGCCGAAGCTCGCGACGTAGCCGCCGTGGGCGCGCGCCGCGGCGACGTCGGCCACGTCCTGCGGGGCCTGGCCGTGCGTCGGCGCCTGCTCCAGTCCCTGGAAGATGCGCGGCGAGCTGACGATCGTCGCTTGCTCGGGATGAGCGAGCGGCACCTTGATGATGTCGATGCGGAACTTCGCCGAATTGGGGTCCTGGTCGGGGTTGGCCGAGACGCAGCCCGGGAGCTCACTCGGCGAGCGCACGAACGACGAGCCCGAGATGTAGATGTAGACGTCGTCCGGGTCCTTGGGGTCGACGAGGAGCGTGTGCGTGTGCGACCCGCGGCAGGTCTGGATGTTGGCGACATCGCGCGGGTGCGTGATGTCGGTGATGTCCCAGATCCGGATCCCGCGGAGCCGCTCGTGGCTCACCGTGTCCTTGGGCGCCTCGGTGCCGCAGTCGATCCGGGCGGTCGGCGCTTCGGCCGACTCGAAGAGCAGGTTCTTGTACACCGAGACGTCGCTCTGCGACGCCGGGCAGACGTAGGCGGTCTTCAGCGTCGGGTGGACCGGGTCGGTGATGTCCCAGACCTGGAACCCGTTGTAACTGCCCTGAATGACGTAGTTGCCGAGAAAGGCGAGATCGGAGTTCGTCTTGCCGGCGAAGCCCTCGGCCGGGTGCGTGTTGGACACGAGCTGCATGTTCCACGCGGCCTGCCCGGCGTCCCAGAGCCCGGCCTTGAGCCCGACCCGCGGGTCGGGGTTCGGGGCCACGGGCGAGCGGTCGCAGTTGTCGGCTGCGCAGCGCTCCCGGTCCGTGCTCGCGGTGCCCGACGGGGACATGCCGCCCGTCGACGCGTTCGGGTGCGCGCAGGCGGTCGCGGCCAGTGCTCCGGCCGCGAGCAGGAGCGCGAGCGCTGGTGTGCCGGCGGTCGACTGCCGCACCCACGGGCTCGCCCGATACTGGGATACCATTGTTGGATCCTTGTGATGATGGGGAGGGGTAGTGCGAACACATCTCGAGCGGCCGAGCCTCGAGCGAACAGACCTCGAGCGAGCAGGCATCACGGCGCCGACCCGCCCGAGTGGCCGGCGGAGCTACCGGACGAGCTGCCGGACGAACTTCCGGATGCACCGCCGATCGCCAGCATGAACAGCATCCGCTGCATGCGGGCGATCTCGGTCGTCTGATCGATGTTGATGTCCGACGCCATCTTGAACACGAGCTCGTCCTGTCCGGCGCCGGTGGTCTCGAACAGATCGTGCACCATGCTGACCGCACCCTCGTGGTGCTGGATCATGTCCGTGAGGAAGAGTCGGTCGAACTCGGACCCACGCGCGGCGTCGAGCTGCTTCAACTGTGCCTCGGTCAACATGCCCGGCATCAGCATCGGACGCTGCTCGCCGTTCATGGTCATCATCATCCCCGCGGGGTTGGGCTCCGGCACCGGCTGCCGGCGGTCGCGCAGCCAGCTCTGCATCGTGTGGATCTCGTCCTGCTGCGCATTGATGATCCGCGCGCAGAGGGTGCGGACCGACGGGCTCGCGCCGTGGGTCGGCGCCCAACTCGCCATCTCGATCGCCTGCGCATGGTG
>JAJPIS010000121.1 GCA_021324635.1 Gemmatimonadota bacterium | reverse complement strand
GGGGGGAGGGGGGAGGGGGGAGGGGGGGGAGGGCGGAGGCCGCGCACGAGGGATGGGAGGGTTCGTGCTCGGCCACCCAAACTGCCTCCCGCCATGCGCGCGCGGTATGCGCGTGGTGCACCAGGTCTGTAAAGAACGAGCCGACGCGATAGGCTCCGTCGTCTTCACCCGATGGAGCCGGGTGGTTCTCCTGGATCTGCGGGCTGCGAGCGCCATGAGAATCATCTCCCCGACCGGCGGGGGTCGCGGCCGGACGGGACGGGACCTGTGGCGTGGGACTGGCGGGAGGGCGCGACAGGCCGGTATTAGGAGAGAGGCATCACCGCTGAACCGCGACGGGCGGACGGCAACGGCCGGACCGCTCGAACGGTCTAACCCACGCCCCCTTACCGCCCCGCCCCCCCCCCACCGCCCGCCGGACCGCGGGTCGGAGGCGCGGCAAACCCTTTATTGGTCGCGAGGACATCGTGCCACGGCTCACCCCCGCCCGTCGGGCCCTTGGCATCACCGTCGCCTCGATGGTGGTGCTCGCACTCGTGGCGGTCCTCGCCGGCGCGCGGCGGCAGTTCGACTCGGCGGAGCTATTCCGCAACGTGCTCCGGACCGTCTGGCGCGAGAGCGTCGACTCGCTCTCGGTCGACGCGCTCTACGAGCGGGCGGCGCGCGGGCTGGTGCGTCAGCTCAACGATCCGTACGCCGCGCTCTACTCGCCGAGCGAAGTGTCCGGGATGCGCCGCAACCGCCTCGGGGACCGGTACGGCGGGCTGGGCATGTCGATCGAGGATCACCGGGGCGCGATGGTCATCGTGTCGCTCTTCGCCGGCGCGCCCGGCGCGGCCGCCGGGTTCCAGCCGGGGGACCGGATCATCGCCATCGACGGCGCGCCGACCGCCGGATGGTCGCTCGACCAGGTGTCGGACCACCTGATCGGCGCCCCGGGCACCGCCGTCGAGCTGACGGCCGCGCGGCCGGGAGTCGCCGCGCCGATCCGCGTCCGCGTGGTTCGGGCGGTCGTTCACGTCCCGTCGGTGCCGTACACGCTCCTCTTCGCGCCGGACGTCGGCTACATCCCGATCGAGCACTTCAACGAGAGCGCGACCGAGGAGGTCCGCACGGCCATCCAGTCGCTGCGGGCGCGCGGCGCGACGTCGTTCGTGCTCGACCTCCGTGGGAACGGTGGCGGAGAGCTGACCCAGGCGCTGGGTATCAGCAATCTCTTCCTCGCGACCGGGGTGACGATCGTCTCGGTGCACGATCGCGGCAGTGGGACGGAGGTCATCCACGCCGCCGGTCCGCCGAGCGCCCCGACGGAGCCCGTCGTCGTGCTCGTGGATCGACGCACGGCGTCGGCGTCGGAGATCGTCGCCGGCGCGCTCCAGGACCACGACCGGGCGGCCGTCGTCGGCGTACCGTCCTTCGGCAAGGGGCTCGTCCAGACGATGTTCCCGCTCGACGGCGGCTGGGCGGTCAAGATGACGACCGGCCGCTGGTTCACGCCCCGCGGCCGGTCGATCCATCGGGCGCGCCCGTTCGTCGACGGACACTTCGTCGACCCCGACACCCTCCCGGACCCGCGGACGGCCGCCGATGCGCACGCCGACCGACCCACCATCACCTCGGACGCCGGGCGCACCCTGTACGGCGGCGGCGGGATCGTGCCCGACGTCGTGGTGGCGGGCGATACGCTGAGCTCGGACGAGCAACGCCTCGCGGCCGCGCTCGTCCCGGCCGGCGGGGCGGCCCGGATCGCCGTCTACAACGTCTCGCTCGGGCTCGCACACCACGTGACGCCGGCCTTCCACGTCATGGCCGCCTGGCGTGACCAGGTCTACCAGGCGCTCGCCGACGCCAACGTCCACCTCGATCGTCCCCTGTTCGAGCGCGGTGGTGCGCTCATCGATCGCGCGATCGAGACGCAGGTCACGCGGCTCGCCTTCGGCGACTCGGCGGCCGCCCGGCGGTCGGCGGGGCGCGATGCGCAGCTCCAGCGTGCGCTGCAACTGCTCCATCACGCGCCGTCGATGGCCGCCCTCCTCACGATCGCGCGCGACAAGGGCTGAGCCGGGTCGGTCGGCGCCGGGGCCCGCGCTCAGGTCACGAGGCCCAGGCCGCGCATCAGCGACCCGGTGTCGTAGTACTCGCGGACGCCACGGATCTGCCCACCGTCGATCTCGTAGACGTAGCAGAGCCGCAGCTCCATGGAGCGGCCCGTGGGCGCGATCGTGCCGGCGGGACCGACGAGCGGGCCAGTGTGGGTGCCACGCCCGATGAACTCGACCGCGGCGCCAGTGGCGTCGGCGACGATGCGCGTGATCTCGCACCGCCCGTCGGGGAACGCCGCGGCCCAACCGGCGCCGTGATCGCGGAACGTCCGCCGGCCGTGCAGCGTCGTGCCGAAGGGCACGAGCACGACCTCCACGTCCTCGGCGGCCGCCGCCTCCATCGCGTCGAAGTCCCGCGTGTTCCAGAGGGCCAACTGCCTGCGGACCAACTGCTCGTTCTCGACGGCCGCGGCCACGCGGCCCAGCTCGGCCGTCTCGCCGGTCGCGTCCGCGAGCGGCGTGCGGGTGGCCGGCGCCATGTCGGCCGGTGGTGTCCCGGCCGGCGACCGCGGCTGGAACGACTGATTGCTCTCACGATCGGCGAAGGTGGGCGTGCCGTCCGAGTGGTTCATGGGACACCTCCTCGAGCTGCGACGGTGGAGACGACAAGTTCGGCGCGCCACGCGGCGGCCGGTGCGCACGACGGGAGGGCACGTCGGGCGCGGCGCCGGTCGGCGCGGGCGGGCTGCATCATGGGTCGACCGTGACGCTTGTCAAGCTCGGCCGCAGTGGAGCGGGATACGAGGAAGGAATGGGACGCCCGGCGGGTCGCGCGTCGACACAGACGGGCAGCGCGCGTCGTGGAGAACGACACCGGGCGTCGGGGGCTGCGCGGCCACCGCGGCCGCACGGAGCGACCGCGGTGTCATATTGCCGCGAGCGAGGCGCCGTCGGCCGGTGCGACACGCCGCCCCCCGCGACCAGAATCGATTGGGCCGCACGCCGTGCGACCTGCGGGGGTCGGCGGATTGCGCTACGGTGAGGCGGCGGTCTTGGCGGGGGTGGCGGGGCGGGCGCCGGGAGGGCCGTGGTCCCAGTCCTGGGCGCTCGAGATGTTCGGCATCCCCCAGTCTTCGCCGTTCCAGCCGGTGAAGCCGTCCATCTTGAAGAACCAGGCGCCGGTGTTGGAGTCGGTGATCATGATCAGCCCATCGGTGTTGCGCACCATGACGCCGAACGCCCCGTTGTACACGCTCTGCCCGGAGAAGTCGGGCGTGCCGCCGTACCCGCTCATGTGCGTGCACTCGCAGGTGTAGTACCACCCCTTCTCCTTGGGGTGCATCGGGTCCTGCATGTTGAAGATCTGGAGCCCGTCCTCGTAGGCCGAGACGAAGACATAGGGCCACCGCACCTCGTGGTTGTGGGCGAGATCGTTCCAGTCGGCGTTCCAGACGGCGGTCGGCTGCGTGATCGCCGGGACCTTCCCCTCGAGCCCCGGGCGGAGATCGAAGATGCGGAGCGGCGCCCACTGATACTCCGTCTCCGTCACGGCGAAATTGCCGTCGGGGCTCGGCGTGAAGGTGTGCCCCCAGGCGATCCCCGCCGGGCCGACGATCGACGTGACGAGCTTCGGTGCCTCGGGGTGCGTCACGTCGTACACGTAGTAGCCGCCGCCGCCCGCCCCGTAGAACTTGTCCTGGGCGCGACCCGGGTCGTACCCGACATAGAAGTCGTGGTACCCCTGGAGGGCGATCTGCACCGGCGCGAAGCCCGGGAGCACCTCCGACCGGGTGTTGCCGGGCGGGACCGGCACCTTGCCGATCAGCCCCTGATCCTTGTCGCCCGCCAGGAGCTTCTCCATGTCGTAGATGTTGGCGACGTTGGAGGTCGTGGTCGTGAACAGCAGCACCCGTCCGTCGGAGTGCTTGTAGGCGAACAGGTTGTGGAACCCGCCCGGGGTCTCCGGCGCGCGAATGCGCGCCACGACCTTGACCTTGCTCGTGTCGGGGAGGCCGGTGACGTCGAAGATGATCGCCCCGAGGTCATTGTCCGGCGTGCCCTGGGCAAACTGAAAGCACTCGGCCACGTAGTAGCGGCCCTTGAGCTTGAAGTACTTCGCCCGCAGCCCGCCGAGCCCGCGGTGCAGCGCCACGTTCTCGATCTTCCAGCGGTAGAGCACCCTGATGTTCGAGAGATCCTTGAGGTCGAGGATCGAGAAGCCGGCGCGCTCACGTGACTGGGCCACGTAGGCGTAGGGGCGTGTCAGCTCCTGCTCCAGATCGGCGTCGGTGACGCGGAAGTAGCCGCCCAGCGGCACGTGGCCGACCAGGTGGATGTTGGCGCTGCCGCCGACCTTTTCCGGCAGCGCGCCGGCCGGCGCCGGCGGCCCACCCGGAGTGCCCGGGGTCTGCGCGCCCGCGAGCGTCGCGCTCAGGGCGAGTCCCACGGCACCGGCGATCGTTCGGATCTGCATCCGCATTCCCTCGGTTGACAGTGGTGGCGTGATGGTCGTGCGATCGACGAGTCCCGCGGGGACCGGCGGGGTGGCGCCGCTCACCGGGTTCCCCCGCTCCCGGTGGCGACGGCGAGCGGGCCCCGCCCGGGGCGCATCTCACCCCACGCGCACCCGTGTGCGGGATCGCAGGGATTGAACAGCGCGTTGCCGGGGAGGCCGGTCCGGGCCGGGTCACCGCGCCAGGCCGCCGTCGGCTCGCCCGGCGGGGCGGCACGGGCGATGTGGGCCGCCATCTCGCGCAGCAGGTTGGCCGTCGTCATCGGCTGCCACCCGTGGCCCTTCATCGGCCGGCCGTAGCGGAAGTCTCCGCCGTACGCCGGCACCGTCGTGCTGTCGAGGAAGTCTTGCAGCATATATAGTGCAGGCGCCAGGAAGAAATCGTCCATGTCGCCCGTCAGCAGGTGGAGCTTGCCCACCAGCTTCGGGCCGATCGTCGGCCAGTGCTGCGCGATGTAGTAGCGGAGATCGTAGCCGTGATCGCGCATGTACGTCGCCACCTCGCGATCGATCACGCCGGTGCGGAGATCGAACAGCCGCCGGGGATAGCCATCGGCGCCGACGGGCCCGTACACCGCGTTCCAGATATCGACCTGCGCCGCCGATCGACCGCGTGTGCCCGAGGCCAGCTCCATCTGCGAGATGGCGCGCATCGACCCCACCGGCTGTCCCTCGGGCGACATCTGCATCATCCGCTCGGGGGCACCCGGCGCGGCGTTGGGTTGCACGAACGCGTTGCTGTCGGAGTAGATGTCCACCAGCTGATAGCGGCGGAAGTCGATCGGATCGGGGAAGAACGTCCACGTCCCGCCGAAGAACTCCGGGTGATAGACCTGGAGCGCGAGCGACTCCCACCCGCCGGTCGATCCGCCCGTCAGTACGCGCGCGTACGGCTTGCGGATGATGCGGAAGTGCGACTCCACGTACGGGATCAGCTCCTGCATGATGGCGTCGCCGTACGGGCCGTTGTTGGCCGAGTTGACGGCGTAGGAGTCGTCGAAGAACGGCGTCGGGTGCAGGAAGCTGACGACGATCATCCGGGGCATCGCGTCCGACCGCCACGACGTGTACAGCTCGTACCCCGACTCGCGAACGCCGCCGCCGCTGAACGCCCGCGGGCCCTCGACATTCGAGCGTGGGTTGACCGGGGCGAGCCGGATCGGCGTCATCGACGCGACCGGCGGGTTGGAGTCGTCGGTGAAGCCGAAGGGCGCGTCGAGCGAGAAGTGGTTCTGCTGGTAGACGACCGGATAGTACGTCCCCGGATGCTCGTCGTAGCCCTTGGGGAGGAGGACGATCGCCCCCAATTGCTGCGGTGCCCCCCACCATTTCGTGAGGATCGCGCTCTGGAAGGTGACGTGCTTGACCCACCTGGTGTCGGCCGGCGCGGTGACCGGCGGGAGTGTGTGGTCGAGCGTGAGCCGCACCGTGAAGCCCCGCGCCGGATCGAGGTGCACTTTGACCGGCGTGCTGACGAGATTGCCCGGGGAGTACGCCCACCGCTGCCCCTCCCAGTGGTCCTGGTGTGCCCAGATGGTGTGTCCGTCGGCCCGGTGGTACTGGGTGTACACATTGAGCACCGCCTGCGCGTAGTAGTCGCCGCTCGGGAGATCACGCAGGGACCACAGGGGGTACCCGACCGCGCCGGTGTCGACCGTCGCCCAGGCGCCCGGCCGGAGGCTGTCGACGTCGGTCGCGAAGAACGGGATGCGGCCGACGCGCACCCGTGCCGACTGATAGGCGGCGATCCGCGGCTCGACATCGGTGCGCGTGTAGAGCGTCACGAAGACGCGGCCGGTGATCGGGCCGGCGCTGAGGGAGGCGGGGAACCCCACCTCGAACCGCGGACCCCCGCCTCCCCCGCCTCCCCCTCCTCCCCCGCCTCCCGCGCCGCAGGAGAGCGACGCGCCGAGCGGCGCGATCGCGGCGAGGGCGAGCAGGGCGCGTCCGGGGCGCCGCCGGGTGATCCGTCGCCGGGGACCGCTCACCGTCCACCTCCGCCGGTGCCCGCGGCCGACACCGCCGTCGTGATCGCGGCCGACGGCGCGGTGCGGAGGCCGTCCTTGAGATACTGGTCGAAGAAGGCGAGCATGTCGGAGAGCTTCGTGCGGATGTTCTCGCGCGACGTGATGTAGTACGTCTCGCCCGGGTACGTCTTGTACCGGAACAGCTTGTAGTGGGCGTCGAGCGCCCGCGCGAAGTCGAGCGAGGCGGGGACCGGCAGCTCGGCGGGGCGCCATGCAGAGGTCGCCCCGACGCCGTGGATCAGGAACGTCGGTGTCGTGACGCGGGCGACGTTGTAGATCGGCGAGTTGCGCCGGTAGACGATCTCGCTGTCGGGCAGCGGCCCGAACTCGTAGGCGAGCAGTTGGTTGTGCTGCATCTCGTTGTTCCACTCGTGGAAGTGGACCCAATCGCCGTAGCCGGACTCCGGGATGGCCGCCTGGAAGACGCCCGGGGCGTTGGCGATCGCCGACATGCTCATGCACCCGCCGTAGCTCACGCCGTGGATCCCCATCGCGCTCGCGTTCACGAACGGTTGCCGCTTGAGGTACTCGACGCCGGCGAGGACGTCCTTGAGGTCGCAGTGTCCCCAGCAGCCGTTGTTCGCATCCTCGAAGGCGCGGCCGTAGCCGGAGCTGCCGCGAATGTTGGGCAGCAGCACGGCGTAGCCGCGGTTCACGAAGTACTGGACCTGCGGTTGGTAGCTGTCGACCCACTGCCCGGTCGGGCCGCCGTGAATCCACATGATGCCCGGCGCCTTGGCGCCCGCGGCGAGGCCGCGCGGCTCGTAGAGGTAGGCCGAGATGGTGAACCCGTCGGCGCTCGGGTAGGTGATCTTGCGCGGCGTGACCAGGCCGGCGGCCGCGACCGCCGGCGGCATCGAGACGGTGAGCTGCGTCGTCCGGCCGGTGCGCACGTCGACCACGTAGAGATCGGCCGGCGCGGTCGTGCTCCCCAGTGTGTAGCTGATCCGGCTCCCGTCGGGCGACCAGGCGATGCGCGAGACGACGCCGTCGGCCGGCGCGACGAGCGCCCGGGGCACGCCACCCGCCGTGCTGGCGATGGTGAGCCCCTTCGTCCCGTCGTGGTTCGTGACGTAGGCGATCCACTTCCCGTCGGGCGACCAGGTGCCCTCGCTCTGCTCGGCCGACTCGGCGGCCACGGCCCGTGGCTCACCCCCCGCGAGCGGGACCGTCCAGTAGTTCAGCCAGCCGCTCCGCTGCGAGCGAAAGAGGACCTGCTTGCCGTCGGGTGAGACCGGCGCATAGCCGAACGCCGCGCCGCCGCGATAGTCGAAGAAGTCGGGCTCGGTGACCACGAGTCGCGGCGGCGCCGACCCGTCGGCCGGGACGGCCATGACGTCGTGGCGCACCCACCGGTCATCGAGCCGGTCGAAGAGCACCGTGCGGCTGTCGGGCGTCCAGGTCGGGAAGACCTCGTAGTGCGGATCGCTCGTGAGGCGCACCACCTCGCCACCGGGCACGGCGACCGTGTAGATGTCCTGACTGCCGTAGCGGTCGTCCGAGAACGCGAGGTGCGTTCCATCGGGGGCCCACGTCATCGAGTAGATGCCGCCGCCGACCCGGGTGAGCTGCACGTCGGCGCCGGTCCGGGCGGACCAGAGCCAGATCTCGGGCGCATCGCCGCCCTTGGACGACACGTAGGCGACATAGTCGCCCGTCGGCGACCAGATCGGCCGCTGTCCGGCCGTGTAGTCCATCCCGGTGAGCGAGACATCGCCGACGAGGAGGCGCGCGGGGCCGCCGGCGGCCGGGACGGACCAGATCCCGAGCGGCCCGCCGAAGCTGCCGAGGAACGTGACATGTGATCCGTCCGGCTGCCACACCGGCTCGTCGCGCCCGCCGACGACGGAGCTGATCGAGAGCAGTTGGTCCGCCGACAGCACCGGGGCGCGCGCGGCCGGTGGCGCCGGTGGCGCCGGTGTCGCCGGCGCTCGGGCCCGAGCGGCGGGCTGAGCGCCGGCGGTGCGCGGCGTGGTGCCGAGCGCCGTCGCGCACAGGAGCGCGGCGCCGAGCGTCGGGATCGTCGTGACTCGCATCGCGTCCTCCCGGGCCCTCGAGTGGCGGGGCCCCGTGCGGTCAGAAGCTGATCGAGCAGTCCGTCAGGCGCGTCTCAGAATCCCGTCACCGTCACGCATCCCGACGGCTGGGGGGAGCGGGCGGTGCAATCGTTGAGCGGGAACGGCAGGACCGGGAAGATGCGCTCTCCCGCGGTCTGCTTCGGGATCTCGTTCAGTTTCCCGTACTGGCGCATGCTGATCCAGTTGTTGCCGGACTCCCAGAGGAGCGAGTACCGCTTCTCGTAGAGCAGCTCGTCGAGCAGCGTCGGCGGTTGGTGCAGGGCGGGGTTCGGGGTGTACGGGTTGGCGATCGGCGGGAGGTTCCCGGACGTGGCGCGGACGAAGTTGATGTCCGTGACCGCCGCCGCCGGCTGATTGAGCCCGAGGTTCGCTTCGGCCCGCAGGAGGATCAGCTCCTCGTTGCGCAGCATCGGCACCGGCGCGCTGACGCTCGAGTACATCGTGAACTGATAGTTGGCCAGGATCTTGTCGAGCGTGAACGGCGCCACCGCGACCAGCTTCGTGAGGACGCGCTGGTCGAGCGTGCGGCCGTCGACCTGGAGCTGGGCCGAGTCGTGGATCCAGTTCGCGGCGTAGTAGTAGGGCTTGAAGAGGACATTGGTCTCGTCGCCCGAGTTCGCGCTGTACTCGAACCTCGGCCCGAAGGTGAGCGGCTGGCCCGGGTCGAGGAACGAGGCGGCGAGGTCGGCGAGCGCACTCGAGAAGTTCTGCGTCAGGATATCGGCGCGGGCGCGGAGCCCGCGATTGACGCGAAGGAACGTGGGCGGCGTGTCGAAGCCGGTGAACCCCGCGGGGAGCCTGAAGGAGAACGCCGCGCCGCCGTTCTGGAGGTTGACCTGCCCCGAGTCCAGCAGGTTCAGGATGTGCTGGTAGACCGTCGCCTTGTCGGCGATCGGCGCCGGCGCCCCGCCCGGCGTGATGTCGACCGCGATGGGCAGCCCGAACGTGTCGCGGGTAGCCGCGAGCTGGAGGAAATCGAACGCCTCCATCGTCTGGATGAATCCCGCCATCCCCGCCTTCTGTGCCGGCGTGAGATCGGGGATGCGGGCCAGGGCATCGAGCACGGTGTTGCCCGCCCGGATGTCGGCGTACTGCTGGTTCCACAGCTCGCCGCTCAGGTAGAACGTGCCCGGATTGACCGGGCCATTGACGTAGAGCGTGAGGTCGCCCTGGGCGACCCCCATCTCGTAGCCTTCGCGGCCGAAAGCCCCGACGTTCCAGACCATGGCGGCCGTGTTGTCGCGCGCGCCGCGCACGAGCCCGAGCGCGATCGCGCCGGCGGCGGCGCCGGTGGGCGCACTCTGGAACCCGCCGATGCTGGTGCTGTTGAGGTCCGGGACGAGCGAGTTGGCGCAGGCGCCGAGGGTGGCGGCGGCCGCCAGCGTGGCGACGGCCCGGAGAGCGGTGGCTCTCACCGTGCGCGTCGAGGGCGTGCGCGTCGAGGGCGTGGGCCGGCCGGCGCGCCCCGCGTGGAGTCCGAGCGACAGTGACATGGCGTCAGAACCCCAGGTTGAGGCCGAACCAGAACGTCCGGCTGGGTGGGAAGGGAGCGACATCGACGTTCCGTGCGACCGCCTCGTTGCCGAAGTTGCTGACCTCGGGGTCCAGTCCCTGGTACTTGGTCCAGGTGATGAGGTTGCGTCCCTCGATGGAGATCGAGGCCGAGCGGACACGATTGCCGAGGCGCGACAGCAGGGATGTCGGCAGATCGTACGACAGCTGGAGCTCGCGGAGCTTGATGAACGACGCGTCCTGCACGTAGACGTTGGAGTTCCCGAGCCATGTCGAGACGCGGTAGGCGCCGAGCGGCTGCGGGCCCTTGGGCGTGTTCACCATCCGTCCCCAATCGGCCGTGTTGCCCGTGAGATCGTAGAGCAGCTCCGTCAGGTTGATGTCATCGCCGTGGTGCTGCCAGTTGAACAGGAAATACAGGTGGGCGCGGTGGAAGACGACGTTGCTGCCCAGGCCGACCCGGTAGTCGGGGTTGGCGTCGCCGATCGTGCCGGTGGGGATCACCGCGCCGCTCGGGAGCGTCACATTGCCGACGATCTGCGTCGGGGAGTGGCCCTGCTGGATGAAGAACCCGCCGAACTCGGGCGGGAACCCGGCCGGTGTGAACGGCGCGACCGGGAGCGCGGTGACCAGGCTCGCGTCCTTGGAGAAGTTGGCGTTGATCGTCCACTGCATGTCGCGCTGCTGGATCGGCGCGAGCTGGCTCTCGATCTCGATCCCGCGCGTCCGCATGCGGCCGCCGTTCAGGAACTCCTGGATGAAGCCGCTCGAGCCCGGGAGTCCCCGCTGGAGGAGCAGGTCGGAGATGTTCTTCTGGTAGCCCGTGACCCCCAGCGTCGCCTTGCCGCGGAACATCGTGAGGTCGAAGCCCCCCTCGAACTCGCCCGTCCGCTCCGGGCGGAGATTCTGGGCGGCGATCGAGCCCTGGATCTGGGCGGTGGGGAGCCCGGCGTAGTTGGCGGCGTTGAGCTCACCGAACTTCTGCCCGTAGAGCGGCTCGTTGCCCGATTCCCCGAACGCGGCACGGAGCTTCACGTTGTCGATGAACGCGATCCCGTTGGCGAGCCGGAAGGAGGCCGACGCCTTCGGGTAGAAGTAGAGCCGCGTCGGGCTGCTGTTGTCGCTGCTCTGATCGGCCCGGCCGCCGACGGTGATCAGGAGGCGCTGGCTCAGCGTCTGGAACTCCTCCTGGGCGAAGATCCCCTTGTCGACGATGTTCTGCCGGACCTGCTCGACCGACGTCTGGGTACCGCGGTCGATGTTCGACAGTCCCGGGCTCAGCACGCGGGCGAGCGTGCGGCCGGTATTCAGGTAGCGCGTCTCCTGCTGGACGCCGATCTGCGAGGTGGCCGTGAAGGCGGCGCCGCGCGCCGTGTAGGTGTGGACCAGGTTCGCGTTGATGTTGCTGAACAGGTTCTCGGTGTTGGAGAGGACGCTCTGGCCCAGCGTGCCGTAGAGCTGCTCGTACTGGAGCGTGGGCGGCGAGTAGAGTGAGTTGAGCTGGTTGAAGTAGTCGACCCCGCCGTTCACCAGGAAGTTGAGCGTGTTGCGGTCGGTGGTGATGAGGTGGAGCGTGCCGCGCCCGGAGCCGATGAAGCGATTGACGCCCTCGATGTTCGTGAGCAGGGCAGCCGTCTGGAGCGGGTTGCTGGGCGCGAACGGGTTGAGGGGCCAGGAGCCGTCGGGGCGCTGCTGGAGGTTGACGAAGCTCGGCGTGGCCGGGAGTGCCGTGTAGAAGCTGGTGGTCGTGTTGTCGTTGTTGGTGAGTCCGCGGCCGTCTCCGGTGTTGGAGTACGACGACCCGAATCCCAGCTCGACGCGCGGGCTGAGCGTCTCGTTCAGATTGAGCGTGATCCCCTTCTTGTCGAAGAACGTGTTCTGGATGATGCCGCCGTCGTGCTCGACGATCCCGGAGCCGTAGTAGCGGGTGGCGTCGCTGCCGCCCGTCAGGCTGGCGGTCGTCTGGTAGGAGAGAGGCGACCGGCCGGCCAGCTGTGACTCGTGGTCGTACGTCCGCGCCGTGCCGCCGGCGAAGAAGGGGGCGGCGTTGGGTCCCCACGTCGAGACGGCGGAGGCCGAGTCGAAGGCGCGCGAGCCGAGCTCGCGCGAGTCGTAGCTCGCGCCGAACTTCTGGCCCAGCCGGAACTCCGGTGCGCCCGCCTGTCCGCGCTTGGTGGTGATGAGCACGACGCCGTTCGACGCCTTGGAGCCGTAGATCGCGGAGGCCGACGCGCCCTTGAGGACCTCGATGTTCTCGATGTCGTTCGGGTCGAGGTCGGCCAGCCGGTTGGACGCGTTGTCCTCGTTGGAGGAGATGCCGCCGCCCTGGGCCAGGCTGACGCTCGTCGCGGCCGTGATGGCGTTGGTGCCCGAGGCGACGTTGGCGTTGCTGATGATGACGCCGTCGACGACGTAGAGCGGGTCGCTGTTGCCGATGATCGTCGACGTGCCGCGGAGGCGGACCTGCATCCCGCCGCCGGGCGCGCCGGAGTTCTCCTGAATGTCGGCGCCGGCGATCTTCCCCTGGAGCGCGAGCTCCGGCGTCTGGGCGGCGACGTGCGTGATCTGCTGCGCATCGACGGTCGCGACGGCGTTGGCCGCCGACTGTCGGCTGACGCTCGTCGCCTGGCCGGTGACGATGTTCTCCTCGAGCCGGAGGATGTCGCGCGCGAGGGCGACATCGCCGCTCGTCGCGTCGGCGGTCAGGGGGTGGTCGGCCGCCTTGTAGCCGATCCGGCGGAAGGTGAGCGTCGCCGGTCCGGGCGGCAGGGCGATGGTATACGTGCCGTTGGGCCGCGTGCTCGTCCCCCGGAGGGTGCCCTTGATGAGGACGGTGACGGCGGGGAGCGGCTCCCCGCTCTCGGCGTCGGTGACCTTGCCGGTCACCGTTCGCCCCTGGGCGTGCGCCGAGGTGGGTCCGGCGAGCGACGCGATGACGCACACGACTCCGAGCGCGGCGTTCAGACAGATGCGGCGTGGCACGAGGTCCCTCCCGGTGGCGATGGCGGCCTGAGATGTCGGCGCGGCCGTACCGCCCGGCGCCTCCGGAGGACGGGCCGGCCGGGTACGGCTCAGCGGCGTGGCGGCATGACATGCGACGACGTGTCGTGACCCGTCACGACACGTCCTGCAGGCATGCAGTGCCATGCAGCGGTATGCATATAGCCATTCCCAAACCGTCGCGCAATGAAAAACACACGGCGCGCGTGGCAACCGGGTACACAGTCCCGAATTGTGGGACGCGCCGCGGAGGAGGGGCGGCGGTGGAGGGACTGGGTGCGCCCGAGGGGGCCGAGGGGGCCGAGCGGGGCCGAGCGGGGCCGAGCGGAAGCGATCCGCGGGCGCGGCGGCCGGAGGAACGATGTGCGCCCGCCGGCACGGCACCCTCGGCCGTCGCGGGATGCGCGACGGGCGGTCGGGTGCCGGTGCGGGGGGGACGATGGTCAGGGCGCGACCGTCCGCGGCCGCGAGCGGCCGACGGGGCGCGCCCGTCGCATCACTTCACGACGAGCACGCCGCTGAAGCCGTGGATCGTGCAGGTGTAGTTGTACGTGCCGGCGGTCGGGAACGTCCGGGAGACCGTGCTGTTGCTGGTCACCGAGATGTTGGCCGGCGCGCCCGCGGTCTGGAAGATCACGTTGTGGCCGACGCTGCCGAACTGCCAGCTCACCGTCGATCCGACCGCGACCGTATCGGGCGTCGGGTTGAAGAAGTAGTTGCCGCCGCCGCCGTACGAGCCACCGCTGGTCGTCGAGCTGGCGACGATCGTCGTGGCGTGGCCGCCGGTGCCGCCGCCACCACCACCGTTGGGACTCGTGCTGCTGCTGCACGCGGCTGCCGTGGCGACTGCCACCGCCGTTGCCGCGAGCGCGAGACCTCTGAACCGTGAGCGCACAGTATCACTCCATGAGCGAAAGGTTGCTGCCGGGACGGCTTCCCCGCCGTCGCGACCTCAACGTCGCACCTCCGCCCGGTCGGGGCATCCACTTTGGGGCGAATGTCTAGAGGGGCGGGGTAAGCGCCACGGCCGCCCCGGGGCGCCCGCCGCTGGCGGCCACGGCGGGGCGCGGCCAACACGGTGCCCTCACCGCGGCCGGGACGGTGGGCATCACGGCGGCGGGCAGGGAGCCGTCACGGCGGCCGGCACGGAGCCGTCACCCTGTCTGGCACGGTGGCCGTCCCCGGGCCTCACCGCGGCCCGCCCCGCCCCCGTGGCAGGAATGTGTGCCAGACCGCGTGGCGCGCGCCCTGCACGTCCAGTCGCCCCTGGCGCCCCCGCCCGCGATGCGTTTCCGTCCATACAGGCGGGGACTACTTCGCCGGCGAGCGGGGTATCTCTGGCAGCGGGCGTGAGTGGCGCCCGTGCGACGTGCGCGTGCGGGGCGCGCGTGCGGGGCGCGCGTGCGGGGCGCGCGTGCGGGGTGCGCGTGCGGGGTGCGGGTGCGGGGCGCGGGTGCGAAGCGCGGGTGCGAAGCGCGGGTGCGAAGCGCGGGTGCGAAGCGCGGGTGCGGGGCGAGCGACGTGTCGACGACGGATCGACAACGCAACGACGACCACGGCGGACATGGCATCTCGGCGGCACCTGGTTGACGGTTCCCTGACGCGTCGCGATGCGCACCCCGGTGCGCAGACCGGTGGGCGGCCTGCATGCCGCCCGGCATCGGTGCGGGATGCGGGTCGCGGGCGGCATGAATGCCGAACGGCATCGGTGCGGGATGCGGGTCGCGGGCGGCATGAATGCCGCCCCTACGACGGGGCGCGCACGTTGGCCGGCGCCCACGACACCATCATCCCGCCCGTCGTTCCCGGCGCCGCGGGCATCCACGCCCCCACACGCGCGCCCGCACCGCCACGACGGGCCCACCATCCCGCCCGGTCGGTGCCGGTCGCGGTACCAGGGGCAATCGCGGAGCGATTGCCCCTGGTACCATCCAAAAAATCCCGTTCCTTTGGCGTCCGCGGGATGCGGGGGACGAAATGCCGGGCCGGGCATCCGTGTGGGATGCGAGTCGCGGGCGGCATGAATGCCGCCCCTACGACGACGCGGGGGGGGCGCGCGGATCGCATCGCGCGCGCGGCGACCGCGGCGCTGGTACTGGTCGCGCTCGCGGGCCCCTCGGCGCACGCGATGGCGGTCGCCGACGCGGGTCGATCCGACACCCATACCGTCGTGGGCCGGGCGGACACCAATGCCGTGGCGCCGGATACGACGGCGCCGGGCACACTGTACGGGACGGTGCAGAGCGGCGCCGTGCGCGCGGGGCTCGCCGACGCCCGGGTCGCCATCGACGCGACGGCCGGGGGCGCCCGGGCCACCTGGTCGGATAGCACCGGCCGGTACGTGCTCACCGGGCTCGGCCCCGGCCTCGCCGACGTCCGCGTCACCCGGGCCGGCTTCGACACGCTGGTGCTCCAGGTCGCACTGCCGGCGCACGGCGCCGTCCGGGTCGACTTCACGCTGTCGCCCGCCCAGATGGTGTCGCTCGCGCCGTCGCTCGCGGTCCTCGATTCCGTCCACGTGACGGCGGCCGGCGGGACTCACACCGGACCGGCGGCCGGCGCGGCGGGCGGGGTGGACAGCTGGCAGTGGCGCGGCGACGCGGCCGACGCGGCGACGGCGACCGGGGAGCCCGATGTCCTGCGGCTCCTCGCCGGCGACCCGCACGTCGGGATGCGGCCGGACTGGCCGACGGCAACCGACCGCGGCAGCGGCGCCGACCAGCTGCAGGTCCGCGTCGACGGGCTCCCCGTCTGGAGCCCCGTGCACGCCGGCGACGCGCTCGGCGCGATCGACCCCGACGCCGTCGGGACTGTCACGCTCTACGACGGCGCGATGCCCGCCGCCCTCGGCGACCGTCTGGCCGGAGTGCTCGACATCCAGACGCGTGAGCCGCTGGCCACCGGCCGCGCGTTCACCACCGGGACGGGACCCGGCGCCGCACGGGCGCTCGCGGGGAGCCCGTTCCTCCTCGGCGGCGCCGTCGGGAGCGTCATGGTCGCCGCCCGCCACAGCGACGGCGCGATTCCCACGCTCACGGGCGATCACGGACCGCTGCGCGACCGCTGGGATGACGGCATCGCCACCGCGACCCTGGCGACCGGCCGCTCGACGCTCCGCGTCGTCGCGATCGGGAGCGCCGACGACGCGGCGCCGGCCGATGTGCTGGCGACCGGCGGCGCGCTGAGCGGGCAACGGGTCCCCTGGCACACGGCGACGATCGGCCTCGTCTGGGACCAGGTGGTCTCGCCCACCGCGCGGCTCGAGTCGCACCTGGCCGGCGCCGACTTCGGCACGCGGGAGAGCGCACGCTCGGCGGCCGGGCCGGGCGCGTGGACGACCGGAGCGGTGCCCGGCGCAGCGGTCGGGTCGGCCCCATCGTCGACGCCATCGCTGGCGCTGCCAGCGCTCACGACGCTCGACAACGGCGTGCGGCAGGCGGAGGCGAGCACGCAGCTCTGGTGGGGGAAGGCGTCGGAGATGACGGCCGGCGTGAGCGTCGATGCGATGCGCGTGCGGTACCAGGTCGACGTCGGGACGGCGCTGGCGCCCGTGCCGGCGGCATCGGCGGCGCAGACGGCGGGAAGCCCGGGCGCGGGCGCGGCCGCGACCGGAGGGGAATACGGACCGGCGGCGGCCAGTGCCGCGCCGCTCCACCTCGCGGCCTCGCCTGTCGTGCTCGCGGCCTTCGCCGAGCGCCGCTGGAGTGGTGGCACGGGCGACAGCGGGTGGAGCATCACGCCGGGGCTCCGCGCGAGCGCGCTGGCCGGCACGACGGCCCGGCTGGAGCCGCGCCTCACGGCGTCGTTGCGGCTGGCGCCCGGCGTGATCGCGACCGCCGGGCTGGCGCGCACGCATCAGTTCGTGCAGTCGCTGCGAAACATGTGCTCGCCGATCGGGGCGCAGCTCGGGATCGATCTGCCGGTCGCCGCCGGGGTCGGCGGCGTCCCGGTGGCGCAGAGCGACGCCGCGACCGTCGGGGTCACGGCCCGACTCGGCGGTGCCGCGCGTCTGACGGTCGACGGCTACGCGCGGCGGTTGTCCGGGCTCGCGATGGCGGATCGGTACGGCGACCAACTGTTCGCCACCCGGGACTTCTCCGTCGCGTCGGCGCGCGTGAGCGGATTCGCGGCGGAGCTGGACGGAGCGGCCGGCCCGCTCACCTGGCAGGCGGCCTACGGCCTCGGGAGCACGGTGGAATCGATCGAAGGCGTGGCCTACCACCCCGCCTCGGAGCTGGGCCAGACGGTGACGGCCGCGGCGTCGGTCCGGATCGAGCGCGCGACGCAGCTCCGCCTCGCCGGGTGGGCGGCGACCGGGCAGCGGCTGCCGACGATGCCGGGGAGCGGGATCGGGCACGAGTACGACGAGAGCGGGACGCCCTCCCCCACGCCCCCTCCGACGCCGGGCCCGGTCACCACCCCGACTCCGACGCCCAGCCCCACCCCGACACCCAGCCCCGCCCCCGGCGGTGACCACACGATCGCGTCCTGGGCCGCGACCGACCATCTCCCACCCTACCTTCGCGTCGACCTCGAGTTGATCCGGCAGTGGCCCGTCGGGACGGGTGGCGGCCGGCTGGGCACGTACCTGACCGTGGCCAACGTCTTCGACCACGCGAACGTCGCCGGATTTGTCCCCGGACCGTCGGGCATGCCGACGCGTGCCATCACGCTCCTCCCCCGGAGTGTCATGCTCGGGGTGAGCTGGGCGTACTAGCGCTGTCACACGCGGCGGCGCTCAGCCGCTCATCATGGGTGCGGGAAGACGGAGACGGAGGCCCGTTGCGCGGTGACGGCCCCACGGATGGCGCGTTCGCGGACGCGGTGGCCGCCCTCTTCCATGCGCGGTTCCGGTCACTCGTCCGGTACCTCGTCCGATTGACGGACGATCCCGACGCGGCGGCCGATCTGGCACAGGAGACCTTCGTGCGGTTGTATCGACGCGGCGCCTTGCCCGACGATCCTCAGGCATGGCTCACGACAGTGGCGACGAATCTGTTCCGGGATGACCGGCGCCAACGGCGGCGCCGGACAGAGCTGGTGACGCGACGCGCCGGCGACGCGCCGGCACCGGGTGAGCCGCCGCGCGCGGACGCCGAGCTGGTGTCGAGCGAGACCCGGACGCGAGTGCGGGCGGCGCTCGATGCCCTGCCGCTCCGCGACCGCCAGTTGCTGCTCCTGCGGCACGAGGGCTACAGCTATCGCGAGCTCGCGCACAGCATCGGCGTCGCCGAAGGGAGCGTCGGGACCCTGCTCGTGCGCGCGACGCGGGCCTTTCGGCAGGCGGTGGCCGGCGACGCGGACGAGCGGGCCGGCGGCGGGAGCGGCGGCGGGAGCGGCGGCGGGAGCGGCGCAGGGACAGGACGAGGAGCGCACCTGGCGAGCCCGGAGTCGGTCGATGCATCTCACTGACGCGGAGCTGGGTGCCGCGCTCGACCCGGCGGGCGGCGGGGACCGCGGAGCGGCGGCACGGGCCCACGCGGCCGCGTGCGCGGCCTGCGCGGCGGCACTCGAATCCGCACGGACCGCCGACGCCGAAACGGGCGAGTGGCTGCGGCTACTGGACCGGCCCGTGGCGGCCGCCGATCTGGCATCGATCCGCGCCCGCGCCGCCCAGTCCGCGGCGCGCGACCCCGCCCGGGTGGACGCGCACCCGGATCGGACGATCGGGGTCGGCGGGGTCGGCGGGGTCGGCGGGGTCGGCGGGGTCGGCGGGGTCGGCGGGGTCGGCGGGGTCGGCGCGCGGGCGCTGGATGGCAAGGGTCGGTCGAGCGGCGTCCGGGGTCCGGCCGGCCGCTGGCCGAGCGGGTGGAGAGGCCGCAGTGTGAGCGGAGAGGGAGGCGGCGGCAGGCGCGGAACCTCGGCCGTGCGGCGCGGGGCGATCCTGCTCGCCGTCGGAGCCGCGGTCGCGGCGGCAGCCGTCCCGCGCTCCCCGGTGCGCCGATTCGTCGCGCAGGTGCTCGGCGGACGGCATGCCGCCGACCGCCCCACGCCGGCGGGCACGGCCGGCGGCACCGGAGGATCGCTCGTGGCAGCCGCCCCGCGCGGGGTCGCCGTCGTGCCGACGGGTGGCGCGGGGAGCAACGTGCGTGTCGCCGTGCTGTTCCGCGGCGCGCAGCCGTCGGGAGTGATCCGGGTACGGGCCGGGACCGACCCGCACCTCTCTGTCCTCGCGAGCGGCGACGGCGCCGACTACACAGTCGGACGCGACACGATCGTGATCGACAATCGCGGGACGGCGGCGTCCGGGCTCAGCTACGACGTCACGCTCCCGCCGGCGCGCGATGTCCCCAACGTGGTCGTGCGGGTGTCCGGCCGGGCGGTGTTCGAGCGGTCGGGCGAGGGCGGCACCACCATCGTGACCGGATCGCCTCCGGGACCCGACGGCGTGTACGTGATCCCGCTCGCCGGCCGGTAGCCCGCAGGACGGCACCCCCCACCCCCCACTCCCCACCCCCCCACCCCCCCCACCTCCCCCCACAACCGCGCGACCGGCCGGCCCGCGCTCGCGGTGGCTCACGGCCGCCGGCTCGGGGTAGGACAGGGCACACGTCGCCCGGAGTCGCGCATGTCCATCCTGCCGGTCGTGACCGCGATCGCCGCCGGGCTCGGCGCTGTGGGCGGGCCCGGGGGACGGCACGTCGCGCCCGCAGCCGCGCCCGCGGCCGCGCCCGCGGCCGCGCCCGCAGCCGCGCCCGCAGCCGCGCCCGACGTGCCGGTGCGGCTCTACCTCGACCGGTCGCGGTACGCGCCGGGCGCCCATGGGCATGTGCGCGTCCACGTCGGCCGCGCCGGGTACTTGCTGGTGCTCTACGCGCAGCCGGACGGGCACGTCGACGTCGCCTATCCGCTCGACCCGCCCGAGCGGCCGGAGCCGGTGCCCGGCGACACCGACATCGCCGTGCGCCAACGCGGCTCGGCCGACGCGTTCACCGTCGAGGACTCGAGCGGCAGCGGGACCTGGTACGCCGCCATCTCCGCGCGGCCGTTCGCCGTCGACCCGATCGCCGTCAACGGGCACTGGGACTACCGAGTCGTGCCGCGCATCGCCGGCGGCGCGGAATCCGGCGGCGCCGGCGCCGCCCACATCGAGACCGCGCTGACGACCTTCGTCGAGACACTGGCGACGGGTCGCTTCGATTACGACATCGTGCGCTTCGCCATCGACCGATCCGCCGGCGTCGAGACATCCGCCGTCGCCTCGATGCCCGGGATCGATTCGGCCCCTCCCCCGCCCGCCGCGCCCGCGCCGCCCGCGCCCCCCGAGCCGCCGAGCCTCGGCCCCGTGGGTCCGTGGTGGCCAGGGCCGTGGCAGTGGCCGGGTGGTCCGTGGTGGCTCTGGCCGCGGTGGCCCGGGCCGTACTACGACCGAGCGGCGGGCGCGGCGGTCATCGGGAGCCGGGGCGCGGGCAGTGGCGTCATCCTCGTCGGGCCCGCGGCGAGCGGACGGCGCGCGCCGAGGGCGGGTGGTGACTCGCCGCCCGCGCCGCCGCCGGCCGGGGGCCACGACGCCCCGAGACCCGAGCCGCGGCCGCCGCGCCCCGCGCACGGCGATGCCGGGCGCGGGGAGTCACACGGTGAGTCACACGGCGAGTCGCACAGCGAGCCGCACGGCGAGTCACACGGCGACGGGCACGGGCCGCGCGGGGTCTAGGGTTTGAGGGCCGCGAAGAGGGCAGCGACGCTGAAGTGGACGGGGTCGCTCTCGTAGTAGTCGTTGATGGTGAAGCGCCCCGTCGTCGGGAAGAACGGGAGCGGGTTGACGACCGAGCAGTTGTCGTAGTTGTAGCGCTTGGCGTAGCCGAAGCCGGTCGTGGTGCCGTTGCCGCCGTTCACCGTGTGGCGGGCGTCCTGGATGATGCTCCCCTGAACGAAGAGGCAGCCGCGGGCGTAGTTCTGCCCGCTGCACGGCTGCTGGAGCGGGACGAAGAGCGTGCCCGGATCCGGCACGAGACCCTCGACGCCCCACGACTGGAGCGCAAAGACCGTCGACTCGACCCACAGGTCGCTCGACCCGCCACGCATGTTGAGGCGCGTCGTATTGTCGCCCGCCGGGACGTTGATGCCGTTGTCCATCGGGAGGATGTAGCGCCCGGCGACCATCCCCATGAGGTGCTGGCAGGCCGTGTCGGCGTCGTTGGTGAGCCGCAGGTTGTCGACGACGCCGATGCTGCCGTCCGAGTACATCGTGATGTGGCCCTGCACGTTCCCGCTGACGCCGACCGACCCGTGCACGGCGACCACGCCGCGGAACGTCGAGTTGTACGTCTTGTCGATCGGGAAGAGGTAGGCCCAATCGGGATGGGCGGCCTTGAACGCCGGCGTGAACGCCGCCGGGGTCGCGCCGGGCCAGCGCTGCCAGTGTCCCATACGCGTCGGGTGCCCGGGGTCGAGCGGATCGCCGCCGGTGAACGTCGTGTCGGTGCCACCGCGCCGGCCGTACGTCCAGCCCGCGGGGGCCCAGTAGCCGGTGTCGCGCAGCGGCGCCGCCGCCGAGGTGTCCCGTTCGATCGCCACCAGATGCGGGTCGCCGCCCGCGTAGCAGCGTGGCGGGTGCGAGGGATCGCCGTTGCGCGCCGGGTGCTTGGCGACCCAGGTGAGGGAGACCGTGTCCGCCTGCGGGTGCGCGCCCGTCGCCTCGAGGGCGTTGGCGGCCGAGACGGCGGCCGGGACCCCGGCGCCCGTCGCGTCGGCGACGATCGTCTTGTACCACGTCGTCCGGTGCACCGCCATCGGGAAGAACTCCCACTCCAGCGTGCCGGCGTCGTTGCGGACCTCGCGGAACTCGCCGCAGTTGTTGCCGTCGTGCTGGCGCGTGAGGCCCGAGCGGAGGTAGCTGCTCGCGACCGAGTCGCGCTGCGCGGCCGTCCAGGTGCCGGCGGGCGGCGGGACGAGCGACTTGGTGGCCTCGTCCACCTGGTAGAACTTCACGAACCCTTCGCCGGCCTGCGTGCTGTCACCGTCGGCGTTGAGATCGTACGCATCGAACTCGAGGCGGGACTTGACCACCGAGAGCGAGTCGGCCGCCGTGTTGGGCGTGAAGAACTCGGTCTGCGACGCGGCCGCGATCGGGTAGAGCCCCGCCAGCTTGGCCGTGCTCGGGAGCTGGAGCGGCTTGGCGACCTTCGTCCAGCCCTTGTAGAGCGTGTCGGCCCCCGGATTGCCGTTCACGAAGGTCTGCGGCGTCCACACCGAGTCCATGAAGTCGGCCTTCTGGGGCGAGCCGCACGTCGTGATCACGTCGTCGGAGAACACCGGCCCGTTGAGGCGGTCGTTGGAGCCGAAGCAGATCCCATTCTCGGTCACCGAGAAGTAGGCGAAGCGCGCGAACGTCTCCTGATTGAGCTCCACGCGCCGCACGAATTGCCGCTTGCGGGTGGTATCCTTGGCGATCGCGACCAGCGTCACGAAGCGGCCGCGCTGCTGCGAGGCCGCGCCGGTCGGGCCGGCGAAGAGATCGTAGACGACCCCGGGGACCGGCGCGGCGTCCGCGGCCACGAGCTGCGCGTTGCTGGCGATCTGGACGTAGCCGCTGTCCGGCAGCACGTAGGGATTGTTCGTGAGATCGCTGATCCCATCCTGGAGCGCCGCCTCCCCCCCGTAGCGCAGGTCACGCTCCTGATTGTGGTAGTTGGAGACGAGACGCGCACCCGAGGTGAGCAGCACCGCCGACCCCGCGAGCGCGGCGAGCGCGACCGTCATGATCATCACGACGAAGACGGCCGACCCGCGGCGCGCACTCGGGCGCGCGGATGCGTGCGCGAGTGCGTACGCGCACCCGGCGGGTCGGGTCGGCGAGCGTCTGGATGAACGGAATGGGCGCATGGGGAGGGGGGAGGGGGGCGTGAGGATGCATCACGGGTTGGCGGTCACCGTGCCGGCCGCCGGCGTGAGCGTCGAGAGGGCCGGCGTGCAGTCACGGGCGACCACGGCGTACTGGTACGGCTGGACGAGCGGGACGGTCCTGTCCTCCCACCCGTAGGTGGTCGTGCCGGCGGCCGGTGTGGTGTAGATCGGGGTGCCCCAGGAGCCGGTCGAGCCGGCGCGGCGGTAGACCGAGTAGCTCTTCACATCCTTCTCGCCGCCCGTCTCGTCGGCGGATGCGGGCCAGGCGACGCCGATGCTGTCCCCCGATGGCCAGGCGGTCACCGTGAGGGAGGTCGGCGCCTGCGGCGGTGCACCGCAGGCCGCGGTGTGGAGCAGGCCGGCGTTGAGGAGCGGGATGTACTCGTTGACGCTCCGGTACACATCGTTCCCGCGCGGGTCCTGGTAGACCGCCTCGAGCTGCACGCGGACCTCGGCGATCTTGGCGAGCATCGTGTCGGATCCCACCGCTCCCTCGCGGAAGTAGAGCGGGAGCGTCGGCGCGGTGATCTCGACACGCGAGTTGACGGTCGGGCCGGGGATGTAGTACCGGAACGCGGGCGCCCCGCCGGGGAAGATGAGACCGCGGGCGACGACCGTCGGCGCCGCGCTGTTGATCCGGCGGAGCAGCAGATAGTCGTCGGGCCGCGCCGTGGTCGAGTCGGGCGTCAGCCAGAAAGAGATCGTCTCGGCGTTGCTCAGGAGTCCGGTGGTCTGGACGTACGTGCTGTCCGGGTACCCAACGCCCGAGTACGGCAGCGTGATCCGATGCGCGGGAACGAGCGCCAGGGCGAGCGAGTCCGGCACGCTCGGGTCGTAATAGCTCGCGGCGGTGACGCTCGCGGTATCGCGCGTCACCAGGTCGGCGTTGAACGTCAGGGCGTAGGGATGCGCCTCGATCACCATCGGCTGCCGGAGCCCCAGCCCGACGCCGGCGACCCGGACGTCGTGGTCGATGGCGTCGAGCGCGAAGCTCACGTTCTGCTGCGCATCGAGGCGGCCGGCCGTCGCCGTGACGGCCCGGGTCTGGCGGACGAAGAACCCGAGGGCGGCGGCGCCGATGATCGTCAGCATCGTCATCGCGACCATGATCTCGACGAGCGTGAACGCGCGGCGCGCCGGCCCGGCCGTGCCGGGTGCGTGCGCCGGTCTGGTCGCCGCCTCGACGGCCGCCACCGGCGCGGGGAGCGGGACCGATCGGCCGGCGGCGAGCCGCGGGGCGCTCGGCTCGGAGGGCCAGTAGACGGTCGGGGCACCGCACCCGGCCGGCGTGAGCGCCGGGTGCGGGCGGCCGCGCAGGTGCACGGCACGGTCGGCCCACGCGGCGTCGGGCGCCGTCCGGGGCGTGGCGGGCAGGGGCGAAAGTGCGGAGGCGCCGAGCATCAGAAGGAGGCGATGATGGTGGTCTTGCGCACCGGCGCGGCGATGCCGGGCATGGTGACGGCGACCGTGACCACGCGATAGTCGAGCGTGTCCATCGCGCCACCGCCGATGTGTCGGACGAGCGTCTGCCGTTGATAGCTGGCCGAATCGGCCGTGATCGTCTCGGTCGTGGCCATCGTGTCGATGGTGGTGTAGTCCGGGCTGTGCTTGATGGCGTCGATGCGGTCCGACGCCAGGTCGAGCGCACGCTGCTGGAGGGCCGAGACCTTGGTGGCGTGGGCGAAGTGGCCCATGAAGTCCCCGAGCCCGATGAGCGCGGTGCCCAGGATCGCGACCGCGATCAGCGTCTCGATCAGCGTCATGCCCGAGCGCATGCCCCGGCGCACGTTCAGCGGCATGTCCGGGCGCATATCCCGGCGCGCGGCGCCGGGCGTGGTCAGAAGCCGGCGAGTACCCACGGGCCCCCCTGGTCCTTGAACCAATCGGCGCGGCCGGTCGCTTGCGTGACGTTCACGCCACGGAAATCGGTGGCGAGCCCGCGCTTCGAGGTGACGTAGAGCTGGACATCGGAGCTGGCCGCGCCGTCGCAGCGGAAGACGAAGCCCGGCAGCGAGGCGCCGTTGATGCTGATCGTCGTCAGGGTCGGCGCGGTGATCGGGCCGGTCGGGACCGGGGCCCCCGCCCACGTGCTCGTGGGGGTCCCGAAGACCACGCCGTCCTGGAGCGCGACCGTCGTCACCCGCTCGCCCGGATCGGCGGTCAGGTTGTTGTTGACGTCCTCCACCACGTACAGGCGGGCGTTCGCCGCGTCGACCGCCACCAGCATGTTGTGCTGCGAGCTGACGGCGTACGCCTGCGCGCGCTGGAGGGCGGCGCGGAAGCTGCGCGCGCCGACGTCGACGCGGTAGGCGACGTAGTTGACCTTGGGCATGACCATCGCGGTGACGATCGCCACCAGCGTGACGACGATGAGCATCTCGATCAGGGAAAAGCCCTGTCGCGTCGCGCCGCGATGTTCCGTGATGGGGAGAGTCCGGAGTGCTCGCATTGCGTGCCTCGCATCTTCGGGCCGCCTGCCGGGGATCGCCGACCCTGCGGGCGGCCGACCCGGGTGTGCCTCGTGCAGTTGTGCCGGCGTGCGGTGACGGAGACCAAGCTAGGAGCGCCCCCCGGGGTCACCGTCACGCGCGCCGCCCGTCCCGTCACAGGATGCGCCGTCGGACGCCTCGCGTGATGCGGCGGAATCGGTCATCGCGACCGCTTGCGGACACAACGCACTGCCACGATGCCGGGTAGGGGCGGCATTCATGCCGCGCGCTGCCCGCCTCCCGCACCGATGTCTGGCCCCGCATGTCGTACGGGTCCCGCGTCCCGCGGCCACCAGCGGAACGGGGTTTATTGGATGGTGCCAGGGGCAATCGCGAAGAGATTGCCCCTGGCACCGGAAACAACAACGGCAGCGTGGAACGACCGGGTCGGCGGCGTGCCGCCGACGCGCGCGGAGCGGCTCAGCGCCGCAGCTTCCGGATCTCGGCCTCGACCTCGGCGGCGTGGCCCTCGGGCTTGACCTTGGGGAAGATCTTGGCCACCGTCCCGCGCGGGTCGATGATGAACGTCGCCCGCTGGACGCCCCAGTACTTCCGGCCGTACATCGATTTCTCGACCCAGACGCCGTAGCGCTCGGCGATCGCGTGATCCGTGTCGGCGAGCAAGGTGAACGGCAGGTCGAATTTCTGCTTGAACTTCCGGTGCGATGCGACGTCGTCCGGGCTCACGCCGAGGATCACGGCGCGCGAGTGCGCGAACCGGGGGAAGGCGTCGCGCAGCTCGCAGGCCTCGATCGTGCATCCAGGCGTGTCGTCCTTGGGGTAGAAGTACAGCACGACAGGCGCGCCGCGGAGCGACGAGAGGCGCAGCGTCGCGCCCTCGTCCGTCTCGACGGTGAAATCGGGCGCTACCTCCCCCTCCTCGACGATCGTCGCGCGTTCCGTCATGCGTTCTCCTCGACCGCGATCAGCATGGTCATGAGTGCCTTCTGCACGTGGAGCCGATTCTCCGCCTCGTCCCAGACGCGGCTCTGTGGTCCGTCGATGACATCGGCGCTCACCTCCTCACCACGATGCGCCGGCAGGCAGTGGAGGAAGATGGCGTCCGGCGCCGCCCGTGTCATGAGCCGTCGGTCGACGCAGTAGCCGGCGAACGCCCGGGCCCGGCGCTCCTGCTCCGACTCCTGCCCCATCGACGCCCAGACATCCGTCGTCACCACGTGCGCGCCGGCAACCGCCTCGCCCGGGTCCCGCACGACGCGCACCGGCGCCGACCCTTCCCGTTGCGCTCGGGCGAGGATCGCCGGGTCCGGCTCGTAGCCGTCGGGGCAGGCGAGCGTGAGGGGGAAGCCGAAGCGGAAGGCGGCGTTGATCCACGAGTTGGCGACGTTGTTGCCGTCGCCGACCCAGGCGACCGCTTTCCCTTCCAGCGTCCCGAAGGCCTGCCGCACCGTCAGCACATCGGCGAGCACCTGGCACGGATGGAGGAGGTCGGTCAGCCCGTTGATCACCGGCACCGAGGCGTAGCGCGCCAGCTCCTCGACGTCGGCCTGCGCGAAGGTCCGGATCATGATGCCGTCCACGTAGCGTGAGAGCACGCGCGCGGTGTCCGCGATCGGCTCACCGCGCCCGAGCTGGCAGTCCCGGGGGGAGAGGAAGAGGGCGTGCCCGCCGAGCTGCCAGACGCCGACCTCGAACGACACGCGCGTCCGGGTCGACGACTTCATGAAGATCATCGCCAGCGAGCGGCCGGCGAGCGGCTTGCGGTCGTACACCCGCCGGCGCATGCGCTCGGCGAGGTCGAGCAGGGCCGTCAGCTCGGCGCGCGACAGGTCCGGGATCGCGAGAAAGTGGCGGGGCGGCACGGGATGAAAGGAACGGGGTTTATTGGATGGTGCCAGGGGCAATCGCGACGCGATTGCCCCTGGCACCGGGAACGGCCACGGCGGGGCGGGACCGCGGCGCCAATCGCGCCACGTGGGCACCGGGATGCGGGCACCGGGATGCGGGCACCGGGATGCGGGCACCGGGATGCGGGCACCGGGATGCGGGCACCGGGATGCGGGCACCGGACATGTGGGCACCGGGGATGCGGGCACCGGGCATGTGGACACCGGGGATGTGGGCACCGGGATGGGCAACGACGGGCGCGATGACGGTGCCAACACCGGCACGTGGCGACGTGCGCGCATCGTAGGGGCGGCATTCATGCCGCCCGCTGTGCGCATCCCGCACCGATGCCTGGCCCGGCATGTCACGCCGCGCGTGGCATCCCGCGCAAATGCCTGACCCGGCGTTGCACGCGGTCCGCGCCCCGCGGCCACCAACGGAACGGCGGTTTTGGATGGTCCAGGGCAATGCGCGTTGCGCATTGCCCCTGCACCGGGCACGGCAACGGCGGGGGACCGTGATGCCCCGCACGGCCGGCATCCCGCACCGATGCCGGCCGGCATGGGATGCGCCGCGCGTGGCGTTGCCCACCGATGTCGGTGCTACAGGATGTATTTCCGGAGGTCCTCGTCGTCGACCACCGAGCGGAGGCGGTCGCGGACGGCCGCGGCGTCGACCGTGATCGGATCGGTGCCGCGGTCGGGCAGCTCGTAGAGCACATCCTCGAGCAGCGTCGTCATCACCGTGTGGAGTCGGCGCGCGCCGATGTTTTCCATCCGCTCGTTGACCTGGGCCGCCGTCCGCGCGACTTCCTTGATGCCGTCCTCGGTGAAGCTCAGGGCCGCGCCCTCGGCTTCGACCAGCGCCGCGTACTGCTTCGTGAGGGCGTTCTCCGGCTCCGTCATGATCCGCACGAAATCTTCCTCGGTGAGCGGCTTGAGCTCGACGCGGATCGGGAACCGTCCCTGGAGCTCGGGGATGAGATCGCTGGGCTTGGAGACATGGAACGCGCCGGCGGCGATGAACAGGACGTGGTCCGTCTTGACCATTCCGTACTTGGTCTGGACGTTCGACCCCTCGACGATCGGCAGCAGGTCGCGCTGGACCCCCTCGCGGGAGACGTCCGGCCCGCCCCCGCCGGTGGGGCCGCGCTCGCCGGCGATCTTGTCGATCTCGTCGAGGAAGATGATGCCGAGCTTCTCGACCCGCTCGAGGGCGTCGCTCGTGACGTCCTCGTGGTCGATGAGCTTGTCCAGCTCCTGCTCCATCAGGATGCGCCGAGCCTCGGAGACCTTGACCGTGCGCTTCTTCTTGCGCTTCGGGCTCATCTCCTGGAGCATCTCCATGAAGTTCTCCATCCCTTCCGGTGCGCCCTGCGGCAGCATCATGTCCCACATCTGCGGCCCGGCGTGCGTGACCTCGACCTCGACCTCGCGGGACTCGAGTTGCCCGTCGACGAGCAGTTGGCGCAGCTTGGCGCGCGTGCGCTGATAGCGGGCCTGCGCGGGATCCTCGGCCGCCCCCGCCCCGTCGCCGGCACGCGTCACGCCGCCGGCCGACGCCGTCGATCCCCCCCCACCCCCCCCGCCCCCCCCACCCGCGCCGCCCGCGCCACCCGCGCCACCCGCGCCGGCCCCGACAGCCGGACCCGCGGGGCCCGAGTCGCCACCGATCGACACGTCGCCCCGCGGGGAGACCACGAACACCGCCCCGCCGCCGGCCGCGCGCCCCTGAGCGGCGTGCGCCGGCTGGGGCGCGGCCGCCGACCCGGCGACGGCTCCCCCGCCCCGCACACCGTTGGCGCTGCCGTCGGACGGTGCGGGCAGAAGAAGGTCGAGGAGCCGGTCGTCGACGCGCTCGGCCGCCAGATCCTCGACCTCGGCCTCCCGCTCCGTGCGCACCATGTCGATCGCGCTCTCGACCAGGTCGCGCACCATGCCCTCGACATCGCGTCCGACATACCCGACCTCGGTGAACTTCGACGCCTCGACCTTGACGAACGGGGCGCCGGCGAGCTTGGCGAGTCGGCGGGCGATCTCCGTCTTCCCGACGCCGGTCGGCCCGATGAGGATGATGTTGTTGGGCGAGATCTCCTCACGGATCGCGTCCGGCGCGCGCTGGCGCCGCCAGCGGTTCCGGAGCGCGATCGCCACCGCCTTCTTGGCTTCGCTCTGGCCGACGATGTAGCGATTCAGCTCGCTGACGATCTGACGCGGCGTCAGATCCGCGAGCTTCTCGAGCGCCTGCTGGGTGTGCTTCGATGACATAGACTCGTGGGCCGCCGGCTATGCCGTCGGCTCCAGGACGGTGATGTTGTGATTCGTGTAGATGCAGATCTCGCCCGCGATCTCGAGGCCCTTCCGGACGATCTCGGCGGGCGAGAGAGCGGTGTTGTCCTTGAGCGCCCGGGCGGCGGCCAGGGCGAACGACCCGCCCGACCCGATCGCGAGGATCCCGTCGTCGGGCTCGATGATGTCCCCGGTCCCGGAGATCACGAGCCCGTGCTCGCGATCGACGACGGCGAGCAGCGCCTCCAGCCGTCGCAGCACGCGATCGCTGCGCCAGTCCTTGGCGAGCTCGACCGCCGCGCGCGGCATGTTCCCGGGATAGCGCTCGAGCTTCTCCTCGAACTTCTCGAACAGGGTGATCCCGTCGGCAGCCGACCCGGCGAAGCCGGCCAGGAGCTTCCCGCCCCGGAGCGCGCGGACCTTCTGCGCGTTGGACTTCATCACCGTCTCACCGACCGTCACCTGCCCATCGCCCCCGAGCGCGACCTGGCCGTTGCGCCGGACCGCGAGGATGGTCGTGGCGCGGAAGACTGGGATCCCCGATCCGTTCATCATGGCGGAAACCTAACGGCCGGCCAGTTCACCCAGGCGCGGGAGGCGTCGGCGGGGGCGGCGGGGGCGGCGGGGACAGGTGGGACGGGGCGGATGGCGCCGAGGGAGAGGACGGAGCGGGCGCGGCGGACCCGGCCCGCGGGAGGCCACCGGGCGGGGTCGCGGTCGCGACGTCGGTGCCGGCGGTGGTGCTGGTACTGGCGCCGGCGCTGCTGGTGCTGGTGCTCGCGCCCGCCCGGGGGTGGAACGCGGGAACGCGGCTCGCGAGCAGGGAATGGTCGCGCGTCCCGGCCGCCAGCATGGCCTCCACCGCCGCTGCCACGGGAGCGACCGGGAGGGCGTCCAGGGCGAGCGCCGGCGTCACCACGGCACAGCCTGCCGGCCCGTAGGGCCCGTAGAGCGGCGCCCGGCCGCGCGCGAACATGACGACCGACGGTTTGCCGAACGCCGACGCGATGTGGGTCACCGACGTGTCGGCGGTGAGCACGAAATCCGCCGTCGCCACGAGGGCCATCATCTGCCGGTACCCAGCGGTCGTCGCGACCGGGACGCCCGCACCGCGCCCGATGCGCTGCATGCGCGCCTCGTCGTCGGGGGCGCCGATGACGAGCTGCCAGACGTCGGGAAACCGGGCCCGGACGCGCGAGAGCACGGCTATGAAGCTCGACTCGGGCCAGTATCGCCAGCGCCCTCCGGCCGACACGTTCGCGACCAGTCGCCACATCGCGGCCCGTCCGCCGCCCATGCCGACCCGCACCGCGCTCCACCGCTCCTCGGCCTCGGACCACTCGTCCGGCGCGAGATAGATCTCGGGACGCCAGACGCCCCACCCGCCGCACGTACCGGTCGGCTCGCCGCTCGCGCCGTCGGGCGTGGCGGTGGCGCGCTCGATCCTGGCGGGCCGGGTCCGCTGGGGATCGACACCGAAGGCCGCGAGGATCGCCGCCGAGTGATCCACGTAGTGCTCGGCGTGGCGCACGCGGGGGACCGGCAGCGTCAACGCGTAGGCGTTCCCGCGATCGCCGACACCGATCCGGTGCCGGGCGCCGCTCGCCCACATCAGCATCATCGTCGTCAACGACGGTGCCATCACCATCGCGTCGATCACCGCGTCGTAGCGGCGGCGCCGCATCCGGACGATCGCCCGTGGGTACGTCCAGGGCCGGCTCTTGTCGAACGTGAGCACGCGGTCGACGTGGGGATTCCCGCGCAGCACGCCCGCGTTGGCGGGGGAGGCCAGGACGTCGACCGCCACCGTCGGGTGCGCATCGCGGATCGCCTTGATGATGCCCGTTGCCAGCACCATGTCGCCGATCCGGTCGTAGCGGAGGTACAGCACGCGGTGCGGCCGGCTCCCCCAGTCGGGGCGGTCCGCCGCGCCCCGTGCCCGCGTCAGCGCGCCGAGGGCACGGATGAGGAACGCCTTCGATCGCCGCTCCAGCGTCTTCAGCACCATCCGATCACATCGCCCGCGGGTGCGCCTTGCGGTAGACCTCCTTGAGCCGCTCGACGCTCGTGTGCGTGTAGACCTGGGTCGTGCCGACCGAGGCGTGGCCGAGGAGCTCCTGGACCGCGCGGAGATCGGCGCCGGCGTCGAGCAGGTGCGTGGCGAACGTATGGCGGAGCGAGTGCACGCTCAGTCCGGCGCGCTCATCCACCCCGCGGAACCAACGCGTCATCGCGGACTGCACACCGCGCACGCTGAGGCGCCGCCCCTGCTGGTTGAGGAACACCGCGAGCCGGTCCGCCGGACGGCCGACGGTCTCGATGAGCGCCTCGCGCCGTGCATCGTAGGCACGGAGCGCCCGGGTGGCGTGGTCACCGACCGGGATGATGCGCTCCTTGCGCCCCTTCCCCCTGACCTTGACCTGCTGCGACAGGAGATCGAGATCGCCGCGATTGAGGCCGCAGAGCTCGGACAGCCGCATGCCGGTCGAGTAGAAGAGCTCCAGGATGGCGAGGTTGCGGACGTCGGCGAATCGTCCCGTGGCCGCCGCGGACTCGGCGGCCGCGAACAGGCGGTCGGCCTGCCCGCGGTCGAGGTAGGTCGGCAGGTGCTGGCTGCGCCGCGGGGTCCCGACGGCGCGGGCGGGATTGGCGTCGACGACCTCCGTGAGGTGCAGGAAGCGGTAGAACGTGCGCACCGCCGAGAGCGCGCGCGCCATCGAGCGCTTGGACACGCCGCGCCGGGCCAGGTGACCGAGGAATCCGCGGACCGCGAGCCGGTCGACACCCTGCCACGTCCAGGGATGCGCGCCGTAGTAGTCCGACAGGTAGCCGGTCAGCTCGCGCAGGTCGCGCGCATAGGCACGGACCGTGTGCGGCGAGACGTCTCGCTCCTTGGCCAGGTGCGTCAGGAAATCGGCGACCGCCGTGTCCGACGGAAGCACAGCGGCGGCCGCCGTCGGCCCGCTGCCCCGCTCAGACATGAACCGGCCGGCGATGCCACACCTCGATCGCCTCGAGCGCACGCTCGGCGAAGCGCTCCCGCTTCCGGCGCTTGTCACGGATCGGTTCGGCGAGGTCATCCAGCAACCCGAAATTGGCGTTCATCGGCTGGAAGTGTCGCGGGTCGGCGTCGCGCAGGTAGCGGTACAACGCCCCGAGCATGGTCGTCGGCGGCGGCACGAGCGGCGGGTCGCCGTCGAGCAGGCGCGCGAGGTTGAGTCCGGCGATGAGTCCGGTCGCGGCGCTCTCGGTGTAGCCTTCGACGCCCGTGATCTGCCCCGCCAGCAGCACGAGCGGATCGTCGCGAAGCGCGAGGTAGGGCGTGAGAACGGCCGGTGTGTTCACGTACGAGTTGCGGTGGATCGAACCGTACCGCAGGAACTCCGCCGCGGCGAGCCCCGGGATCATGCGGAAGACCCGCTGCTGCTCCGGAATGCGGAGCCGCGTCTGGAAGCCGACGAGGTTCCACATGCGGCCGGCGCGATCCTCCTGGCGAAGCTGCGCCACCGCGTAGGGTCGGCGGCCCGTGCGCGGGTCGACCAGGCCGACGGGCTTGAGTGGCCCGAAGCGCAGGACATCCGGTCCGCGAGAGGCCATCACCTCGACCGGAAGGCATCCCTCGAAGTACGGGGCCGCGTCGAACGCGTGCCCCTGGTGCTGATCCGCCGCGATGAGGGCGGCGAGGAACGCCTCGTATTCCTCGCGCGTGAACGGACAGTTGAGGTAGGCGCCCTCGGCCGCCCCGTCCGGGCCGGCCGCGGCCTGCACGTCGGGCACCGCCGGCATCGTCTCCTTGCCGTAGCGCGAGGCACGGAAGACGACCGCCCGGTCGAGCGACTCGACATCGACCACCGGGGCGATCGCGTCATAGAAGGCGAGCGTTTCCCGGGGACGGTCACCGCCACGGTCGCCGCCACGGTCGCCGCCCGCCGCATCGAGCCGATCCCGCAGGGTGGTGGCCAGGGCGTCCGAGGTGAGCGGACCGGTGGCGACGATGCCGGGCCTGGGGATCACCGTGACCTCGCCGCGCTCGACCTCGATCCGTGGGTGCCCGGTGACGCGCGCCGTCATGGCGGCGGCGAAGGCATCGCGGTCGACCGCCAGGGCCGTCCCGCCTGGAACGCGCGCCTCATCGGCGGCGGTGAGCACGAGCGATCCGAGCACCCGCATCTCCGCCTTGAGCAGCCCGTGGGCGTTCGTGGGCTCCGTGCTCTTGAAGGTGTTGGAGCAGACGAGCTCGGCGAGGCGATCGGTGCGGTGTGCCGGGGTCGTGCGCGTCGGACGCATCTCGTGGAGCGTCACGGCGATTCCGCGCTCGGCGAGCTGCCAGGCCGCCTCGCACCCGGCCAGCCCGCCGCCGACGATGTGGACGCGCTCCGTGCGCATGAGGGCAAGATACAGCCGCGGCGGGATTTCGGATCGGGTGTTCCGGGTTAGTATCCGGTCTGATCCCCGCCCTCTGAGCATCCGGCCGCCATGACCGCTCCCGCTCCCGCCCCGTCGCCGCAGGCTGTCCCGAACGATCTTGGGTTCGGATCGGTCGTCGCGGCGCAGAGCCGCCGCCTGATGAACCGCGACGGCTCGTTCAACGTGCAGCGCGGGAGCCGGATCGGCGCGCTCCTGGGGAACCCGTACCACCTGCTCCTCACGATGGGCTGGCCGTCGTTCCTCGTCACGATGGCCGGGGTCTACCTGCTGATCAACGCCCTCTTCGCCCTCGCGTACATGGCCGCGGGTCCGGGGGCGCTGGCGGAGGCGGACGGTGCGTTCCGGTCCGGAGGCTTCCTCCAGGCGTTCTTCTTCAGTGTCGAGACGTTCGCGACCATCGGGTACGGCTCGATCACGGCCGTCACGCCGGCGTCGAACATCATCGTGCTCGTCGAAGCGTTCGTCGGGCTGGTGAGCGTCGCGCTGGTGACCGGCATCATCTTCGCGCGCTTCTCGCGCCCGGTCCCGCACATCCGCTTCAGCGACCGGGCCGTGATCGCCCCGTATCGCGGTGGGGCGGGGTTCATGTTCCGGATCGCCAACGCGCACCGGAACGAGATCGTCGGCGTGCAGGCGACCGTCAGCCTGGCGCGGTTCCAGGAGACCCCGTCGGGGCGGACCCGCACCTTCACGCAGCTCGCGCTCGAGCGCACGACGGTGGTCTTCTTTTCGCTCTCCTGGACGGTCGTGCACCCGATCGACGAGCAGAGCCCCCTGTGGGGTCTGACTCGGCAGGACCTGATCGACTCCGAGGCGGAGTTCCTGATTCTCCTCTCCGGGACGGACGAGACGTTCTTCCAGATCGTCTCCGTGCGCGGCTCGTACACGGCGGACGAGGTCCTCTGGGGCCACCGGTTCACGAACATCTTCCTGCCACCGGCGCCGAACGGCGTCGTGCGCATCGATCTCGGCCGCCTGAGCAGTACCGAGCCCGCAACCCTCCCCTCGCCCAGCGGCCGGGGTGGCGCGCCGCGCGCCCGCGGGCCCGAGGTCGTGCGGTAGCGGACGGCAGGAGCTCTGCGTCTACCAGGGGACGCGTGCGCGGCTGTCGGCCGTGTCCCACGGTTCGGTGGACACGTGCGCACTCGGCGGGTGCGCGAGCTCGATCTGGCCCTGCACCTCGCGCCGGAATCGGAACGGGTCGGCGACCATGGCGATCGGCTCGGGCGTGCCCCCGGTCCCGCGGACGACGACCGTCCCGAACCCCATCGCGCCGCCCCACAGGGTCTGGTCGATCTCGACGCTCTCGACCTGCGGGAGCAGGATCTCCAGTGTCCGTCGGAGGGCGAGGCCCGTCCGCACGGTGACCCGCCGGGTGGTGACCGTCAGCTCGGTGGATGCGCGCTGCCAGAGCCCGGCGACCGCCACCACCATGCCAACCAGCACCAGGGCGAAGCCCAGCACGACCGACTCGTGGATCGCGGTGGGGAAGAGCATCGCGGCCGCGGCCGTGAGATCATCGAGTCGGTCGCGCAGAAACTCGGGGCGTGCGATGAACAGCACGCCGGCGAGCAGCAGGACACTCGCGAAGGTGAACGGCGCCACCAGCACGATCCAGTGCAGATGGGTGGTGTAGACGACCCGTTCGCCTCGAATGAGATCCTGATCGTCAACGCTCATCGCCCGATACCCGATGGAAGGGAGGAGACACTCGCACTGAGGAGTCCGCGCAGCGATCGGCCGAGTCGGTCGGCCCAGCGGGCGACCGGCCCCTCGTTCGGGCGGCGCAGCACGAGCGCGAGCGCTGGCAGGTACAGGAGGGGAACGATCCAGGGCTCGCTCGATTCGACGCACATCGGCCGGTGCACACAGGTGCCCCAGCCGATCCCCCACGCGATCCAGCCGAGGGCCGCAAGGGTGAGCCCCTGGCGGACGGTTCGCGCGACGAGTTGGAGCGGGAGCTGGTCGTAGAAGAAGAAGACCTGTGGAACACACGCCAGGGCGGCCACGAGCCGCCCTTCCGGCCGACGCCAGCGGAGGAGCCCGGCGAGCGCGACGAACCCGAGCGGCCGCAGGACGGCGGCCCGGTGATGCGGCGTGTGCCGGATCGCGTCGAGCCACCCCGCTGGCCAGGTCGGCCAGAGCACCAGCGTCGCGGCCACGAGCGCCGCGGCACAGGCAAGCCCGAGCCGCGACGGTCGGGCCACGGCCAGCGCCGCCGCAATCGTGGGCTTGCCGGCAAACGACCACTGGAGCGCCGGCAGCAGCGCGCCCGCCAGGAGGAGTGGTGTCATCTGCCCGAGCACGGCGCTCACGAGGTACGCGGGTGTGAGGAAGAGGACCAGGGGGCTCCGCCCCTGGGCCGTCAGGGCGTACGCGAGCGCTGCCGACGAGAGACCGACGAAGAGCGCCGCGCCGGCGATCGGGGAAAGCATCACGAACGGCATCGCGGTGAGCGCCGCCGGCACCGGGTAGTAGTAGTAGTTCTCGTACGGATAGGGTCCGGTGGGCCGGATCACGCGATACGGGTCGAGCCCCTCGATCAGAGCGTGGGCCGCCCGCCACTGATAGGTGAAGTCGCGGGCCCCGAACTGCGGGTGTGCCATCATCGCCACGAGCGCGAGCGCGGCCGCGCCGCCGCCGATGAGCAGCGCAATGGCGGCGCGCTCGCGGACCGACATCGGCGCCGGTGCGTCGACCGGGATCGCCATCGCTCAGAAGGAGGCCGCGACCGCGCCGCGGAGCGCGTTCGCCAGTTGATCGAGTCGCGCGCGGCCCCGCAGATGCTCGAAGGCGGGATCGGCCAGGACATAGCGGAGCCCGACCCCGCGCGGGCGGATGCGGTTGAGCAGATCGACGGCATCGTCGTCCCGGCCGAGGGCGGCGAACCCGAGCGCCAGATAGTAGCCCTCCCGAATCGTCGGGCGCCGGAGCCCGCCGGGGTTCTCGACGAGCAACGCGGCCAACTGCTCGCGGGCGGCGGCCGTGTCGTGTGCGGCCGCGTGGGTGGCGATCGCCGCCACCTCCGCCGTCAGCCAGGCGCCCAGCCGGAGCCCTGTCTCGGCGTCGACCCAGGCACTGCGGATGTCGTGCAGCCGCAGTCTGACGAAGGCCCGGAGCGCGTACGCCTCTCCCGCGCGGGGATCGCTCTCGACGGCGAGGTCCAGCGCGCGACACGCCTCGCGATACCGCCGCTGGCGGAGCCGCGCGCCGGCGAGCGTGATGAGCGCCGCGGGCGAGCCCGGCGCCGCGCGCAGCGCGATCCGAAGCTGCTCATCGGCGGCCTCGTAACTGCCGAGCTCCAGGAGTGCGGTCGCGTATCGCACGTGCGGCCCGGCCGCCCACGGATCGAGCTCGATCGCCCGGCGGTACTCCGACAGGACGCCGCCGTAGTCGCGGGGCTCCCGGATCTCATCGACGGCCGCGCGGGCGAGCCAGCTCTCGGACGCCATCGGCTGGCGCGCGAGGGCGCGGACCGCCGCGTGCTCGGCGATCGTGAGCGTGGCGCTGTCCGCGCCGGCCGACGCCGTTCCCTCGCGCTGGAGCTGCTCCGCGGCGCTCGCCGCGAGTCCCGCCCATGCGCCGCCGAACGCCGAGTCCAGGTGCACGGCGGTCGAGAACTCGGTCATCGCCCGTTGTGCGGCGCCGCGGGCACTGCTCTCGAGCTCCACCGCGCCGAGCAGATAGTGCAGGTACGCCGCGCCGCTGCGGGTCGGCTGAGGAGCGACGGCGCGCTCACCGGCCGGCGTCAGGTGTGCCGCGACCGCGTGCGCGATACCGGTCTCGTAGGCGTGCATCTCCGACAGCACACCACCGTATGTCGCGTTCCACACGTCGAGGCCGTGCGCCGTCTCGGCGAGCCGGACGCTCACCACGATGCCGGCCGGTCCGGGGTCGATGCGGCCGAGCAGCAGGAAGCGGGCGTGCGCCGCCGCGCCGGCGGCCATGACCTGGGACGCGGACCGGAGACGTGGCCACCGGCCGGGCGCCCAGAGCTCTACCGGAGCGAACGCCGCCAGGCGGACGCGGAGCCGGCCGGCGAATACCTCGGCGAGCGCCGTGTTCGCGGAATCCGCGGGGTCGAGCGTGCTCTGGAAGGGCACGATGGCGATCGCGCGAATGGGCCGAGTCCCGCCCGGATCGAGCGGGGGTGCAACGTCTCCGGCGGGGCGACACCGGACCGGCGGTGGCACGTCCGGGTACTGCGCCGCGAGCCGCGTTGCGCCGCCGGCGAGCGCGAGGCCGACGATCGCGCACAGTGCGATCGGAGCGGCGACGCACGTCGCCGGCCGCCGCGGGACGTGACCCACGCGACTCACCTGACGAGCACCACGCGGGCGAGTGGGCCGGCGGGAGGCGGGCCGACCGGCGCCTCATCGATCGCGAGTGTGGGATACGCCTGGATGGCGGCGTTGACGTTGCCGCCGCCTTCCGTGACCGCCGTGACGATGAACGGCACCACGGCCCGGACGCGGACGCACGTCCCGGCCCCGCAGGTGTTCCCATCGCTGGCGACGGCGCCCGGTGGTGCCGCCGAGTCCCAGAGGGCGAGCTTCATGGCGCAGGGATACGGCGCGTAGAGCGTGCACCAGGCATCGGTCCCCCCGTTCGTGTCACCCGGCTTGACGGTCGCCGGCGGGTCCAGCTCCAGGACGTCCCCCGGACCGAGTGTCTCGGAGCTGGCGCAGGGCTCCTCGATCTCGGTCAGGAACGGGTCGGTCCCCTCGGTCGCCGGCGGGTAGAGCTGCGCATCCTGATAGGTGCCTGCGTAGGTGGCCGGCGGGGCCGTCGGCGCGCATCGATCCGTGGGATTGATCGTGAAGCAGGCGGCCAGCTGGGGCCCGTTGGCCCGGATCGTGGCCACGTCGGTCGAGTCGAGCGTCCGCTCGGAGTCGGCGGTCCGCCCCTCGAAGGATGCCAGGAGATCGGTGAGCGACTCGTAGCGCAGGGAGAACGGCTTGCTACAGTCGTGTTGCGCGATGGTCGGCGCGATCCAGGCGACGGCCGACACGGTGATCGTGAAGCCACCGCCGCCGACGAACTGCGCGAAGATCGGGGCCGTCGACCCGCCCGTCAGGGTGACGCGGAGGGCGGTCGCGCCCGCCGCCGCGGCGGCGGTGCATGGGGCCACGCACTGGGTCGTGAAGGTCGACGATGCCGGATCCCAGCTTCCATACTCGATCGACCGGACGGTCGGTGACGCTCCCTGAACCTGGTTCGCGCCGGCGATCGTGGTCGCCTCGGCGTCGGCGGTGTTGTAGGCGGCGCGGATCAGGCGGAGGGCGCCGGCATGGGCGGCCGCGTCGGCCGAGCGCTGAAGCTCGCTGCGCACGGCGTACATCCGGCTCACGTCGACGGCCATGGCCGCGAACGCCATCATGACGACCGTGACGAACAGGATGAGGATCATCGTGACGCCCCGCCGCGCCCGGCCGAGGTGCCCGCCGGAGACGTGGCGCACGCGAGGCGACCGCCCGCCCAGTCCGCGGAGCCCGCGCCCTGTCATCCGTCAGCGTCCCGGATGGAAGAGCTTCGAGATCTGCATCACGGCCGGTCCGAGGATCACGACGAACAGCGCCGGGAGGATGAGGGCCGCCATCGGGATCGTCATCTTGAGCGGCGCCGTCGCCGCCTTGCGCTCGGCGAGTTGCTTGCGCTTCCGGCGCAAGGTCTGCCCATACACGCGCAGCACCTGGGCGATGCTGGTCCCGAGCCGCTCGCTCTGAATCAGATGCTGCACGAGGACGCGGAGCTCCTCGACGCCCGTCCGGGCGTACGCGGCGCGCAACGCCTCCTCCCGACTGACGCCGGCGTTCACCTGGCGGTTCACGAGCAGCAACTGGCCGGCGATGTCGGGATGGGTCGTTCGCATCTCCTTGGCGACCCGCAGGACGGCCGCGTCGAACCCCAATCCGGCCTCGACACAGAGCACGAGCAGGTCCATGCAATCGGGTAGCGACCGGAGGATGCGCTGCCGCCGCAGGCGGACCGCACGCTCGAGGAGATAGACGGGGAGGATGTAGCCGGCGAGTCCCGCGGCACCGAACACGAGCAGGCGGACGCTCGGAGTCGGCGCCGAGATGAGCACGGTCGCCAGGAGCGGCACCGCCACCACCGAGGCGACCCGAATGGCGCCGTAGACGAGGGGGGCCGACGGCCCATCGAACCCGGCGTGCACCAGCTTGCCCTCGGTCTGCTCGTCGGGCTTCCAGACCCGGCCGATCGCGAGCACCAGCTGCTCCACCGGAGCGTCGCCGTCGCCGGGTCGATCCACCAGCAGACTCGGGCCGCTCTCGTCGGCCAGGACCGCTCCGGCCGCACGGCCGACCGCGCGGCGTCGCGCCTGCTCGGCGAGCGCCGCCGAGGCCGCGATCGCGAGAGCGCCCACGCCGACGACGACCAGGATGAGGACGGAGAGGGGGACCATGGCGACCTCAGAAGTCGACCTGGGCGATCTTCATCATGATGAAGTAGCCCGTGAGCACGCAGGCCGCCGACAGGCCGAGGAGGTATTTCCCGGTGACCGAGTCGGTGAAATTCTGCATGAAGTCCGGGGCGATGAAGGAGAGCCCGAAGTAGGTGACCACGGGCAGAAACGTCAGCAGTCGCCCCGACCACTTCGCTTCGGCCGTGAGCGTGTCGAGCTGCCGCTTCACGTCCATCCGCTCGCGCATGAGATCGGCCGTGTTGGTGAGCACCTCGCCGAGATTGCCGCCGGTCTTCCGCTGGATGAGGAGCGCGGTCACGAACATCCGCATCTCCACGCTCCCGATCCGCTCCTGCATCCCGAGCAGCGCCGTCTCCGGGTCGATCCCGAGCCGTTGCTCGTCGTAGATGCGCGCGAACTCCGGTCCCAGGGGCGGGGCGAGCTCCTGGCCGAGGAAGTTCGAGGCGACGTGGAAGGAGTAGCCGGTCCGGAGGGCGCTGACGAGCATGTCGATCGCGGCCGGCAACTGCTCGTCGAACTGGTCGATCCGCCGCCGCTCGGCCCAGGCCAGGGCCGTCCACGGGATGTAGGCGCCGATCGCCGCGCCGATGGTGGCACCGACGAACCCGATGGCGGCGGCGCCGACCAGGCCAAAGAGCAGCGCGCAGACGCCGAAGAGGAGAACGAAGGCGCCGGGGGTGAGCCCACTGAGCCCCGCACGGCGGAGGCGGCCGGCGAGCCGCGGCGTGATCTGCTGTCGGGCGAGGATGCGGTTGAGGAGGGGAACCGTGCTCGCCGGCTCCTCACTCCGAATCAGAACGGCAGCCGACGGGCCGTCCTGGTCCGACACCAGCCGGGACCGGGCCGCCTCGCGCGTTGCCAGCCAGCGGCGGTTGACGAGATGGTAGCCGACGACGACCAGGGCGACGACCCCGGCGAAGACGGAGATCAGGAGGGCGGTCACCATCTCACCAACTCGACGTCGCGGCGTGGTCCGGCATCCCGACGCCGGCGACCTGGAGCCGCTGGAGGAACTTGGGCCGGATGCCCGTCGTCTCGAACTGACCCAGGACCCGCCCGTCGGGGGCGATGCCCTGACGCCGGTACCGGTAGATCTCCTGGGTCGTCACCACGTCGCCTTCCATCCCGGTGACCTCGACCACGCTCGTGACCCGCCGCGTGCCATCGCTGAGGCGCGCGACCTGGATGATGAGGTGGAGGGCGGACGAGATCTGCTCGCGCATCGCCCGGTTCGGCAGGTTGGTGTTGGCCATGAGGATCATCGTCTCGAGGCGCGAGAGCGCATCGCGAGGCGAGTTGGCGTGGATCGTCGTCAGCGAGCCCTCGTGCCCCGTGTTCATCGCCTGGAGCATGTCGAGCGCCTCGGCCGATCGGACCTCGCCGATGATGATGCGGTCCGGGCGCATGCGCAGCGCGTTCTTGACCAGGTCGCGGGCGACGACCTCGCCCCGCCCCTCGGCGTTGGGCGGCCGCGTCTCGAGGCGAACGACGTGATCCTGCTGGAGCTGGAGCTCGGCGGCATCCTCGATCGTGATGATGCGCTCGGTCGGCGGCACGTAGGAGCTCAGGGCGTTCATGAACGTCGTCTTGCCGGCGCCCGTCCCGCCGGAGATGAGCATGTTCAGCCGCGCCTTCACGCAGGCGGAGAACATCTGCATCATCTCGTCCGTCAGCGTGCCGTTCTGCACCAGGTGCTTGGCCGCCAGGTCGGTCGCGAAGCGGCGGATCGAGAGCACCGGCCCATCGATGGCGAGCGGCGGGATGATCGCGTTGACGCGCGACCCGTCCGGCAGCCGGGCATCGACCATCGGCGACGCCTCGTCGACGCGTCGGCCGACGCGGCTCACGACCCGGTCGATCACGGCGAGCAGGTGGGCATCGTTCCGGAACGTCGCCGCCACCCGGGTCAGGCGGCCGGCGCGCTCCACGTAGATCTCCCGCGGGCCGTTGACGAGGATGTCGCTGATCGTGTGATCGCGGAAGAGCGGCTCGATCGGGCCGAGCCCTGTCACCTCGTAGACGATCTGCTCGATGATTTCCTCGCGCTCCCGCTGGCTGAGCGGCGTCGCCTCCTCACGCAGGAACTCGAGCACGGCGTGCCGGATCTGGGAGGCGAGCTCCGCCTCGCTCCGGATCTGCTCGAGGGCGTCGAGATCGAGGCGGGCGATGAGCCGGCGGTGCAGGTCGACCTTGAGCTGATCGACCGGGCTGAGCGCGGGCGGCTCCTCGCGCCGCGGCCCATAGAGAGACGCCGGTGGAGTACCGGGGGAGCTGACCGGCGGGCCACCGCGACCCGGCGTGGCGACCCAGGCTGGCGGGCGGGGCGCCTCCGGGGCGGCGGGGGCAGCGGTCGGCGTGCGGCCATTGACCGGATTGCGCAGGGCCATCGCTATGTCCTCCTCTGGGCACGCCCGAAGAGCTTGGCGATCCGGGCCGCGCCGCCGGCATGGTGCCCATTGCGGGACGGCGACAGATGCGGGCTGCCGAGCTTCTCCGTCATCTGGCGGTAGCTCGCCGCCAGCTTGGAGCGTGGATCCTGGCGAACGGCCGGCTGGCCGTTCGTGATGGCGGTCGCCGCGGTCCGGTAGTCGTTCGGGATGCGCCAGAAGATCTCGCGCTGGAGCACCTCCTGCGCGTCGGCGGGGGACAGCACCTCCCCCGACTGCTGCCGGTTGACCACCACCGCGACCTTGGCATCGGGCTGGCCGAGGCGTCGGATCACGGCCAGCGTGCGCTGGGTGGATCGGAGCGACGGGACGGTCAGCTCGGTGACGAGCACGATCCGGTCGCTCGCGTCGAACGCCGCGAGCGTGCCATCGCCGAGCTGCCGCTCGCAGTCGATGACGGCGAACGCGAGATCCTGTCGGAACTGGTCGATGATGATCCGGGTGGCGGTCGCGTCGAGCGGCGGCTCCAGCTCGCCGGCTTCCGGCCCCGGGAGCACGCCCAGACCGTCGGCACACGGCGTGAGCACCGATCGGAGCAGCTCGTTGTCGATCTGGTCGAGCTTTTGGAGTAGGTCGCTCCGGTCGTACGTCGGTGTCAGGTTGAGGTGCAGTCGCACATCACCGCTCCCGGTGACGAAGTCGGCGAGCGCGACCTCACCGGGCTTGTGGAGTGCCGCCAGGCAGGCGGCGACATTCACGGCCACCGTCGTCGTGCCCACCCCGCCCTTGCCGCTGTAGAACGCCAGCACGTGACCATCTCGCGCCCGTGGCTCGTGGCGGGCGAGGAGGCGCTCGACCGCGCTTCCGAACTCCGCCGCATCGAGCGGCAGGAGCAGGAACTCGTGGATGCCCGATCGCAGCGCCCGGAGGATCAGCTCGGGATCGGGTCGGGTCGCCGTTCCGATGACGAACGTCGTGCCGGCACGGCGGAGCGCCCGATCGAGCATCGCGAGCTGTGCGCCGTGCATGTCCGAGAGCGGCACCACGAGAATGTCGAACCGCTCGTGCGGGATGGCGGCGAGCGCGTCATCGATGCTCGGGAGCAGGACCGTGTCGGCGAAGTCCATCCGCTGTAACACTTCCGCCGCCGTGGGATCGAATCCCGCGGCTCCCCCGACGATCAGTGCGCGGTACGGCATGCAGCGGCGGCCGGGTCGTCGCGCTAGTGTGGAACCGGGCGGATGCTGGACGCCGGCAGCTCCGGGAGGCGCGGGCGGATGGCCTCCCGTGCGGGGAGCGTCGTGTCGGGCACGAGCGGGAGCAGGTCGCGAGCGTCGGGACGCACCGGGTCGACGACGACCGGCGTGACGACGATCAGCAGCTCCGTCTGGTTGTGCTGCCACTGCGTGCTGGAGAAGAGCAGCCCGAGGATCGGGATGTGCTGGAGCAGCGGGATGCCGGTTCGGGTGCGCTGCCAGACGTCGTTGAACATGCCCGAGAGAACGAGGCTCTGGCCGCGCCGGACGTCGACCGTGCTCTCGACCCGTCGGGTCGTCAGAGCGGGGATCCGGAAGCCGGAGAGGACGATCGCGTTGGTGAAGTCCAGCGCCGACACCTCCGGCCGGAGCGTGATCCGCACCAGGGTGTCGTTGAGGATCTCGGCGACGAAATGCAGGCGGACCCCGTACTCCTTGTACTGAATCGTGATCGGTGCCGCGCCGCTCGGCCCGGCGGTGCCGCCCGTCTGCACGACGGGGACCGGCACCTCGCCGCCCGCCAGGAAGTCCGCCGGCTCCCGGTCGGACGCCATGATGCGAGGCTCGGCCAGGCTGCGCGCACGCCCGCGCTGTTCCTGCGCCTGGAGCAGCCCCAGGAGGTGCTGCGTGTCGAAGTCGGTGAGGACGGTGAGGAAGTCGTTCGTCGGGATGGCCGGTGTCGTCCCGGCGGAGCCGGCGCCGCCGGCGAAGGCACCGGTGCCGACCTGGTTGTGCTGGTCCGTATACAGCCCCGAAAGCCCCAGATCGCGGCTCAGTGTGCGATCGACCTCCGCGAACTCGAGGCTGATCACGATCTGCCGGTGCTGCGTGGTCGACCGCACCGCCATCCGGTAGTGCATCCGGCCGCCGTCCTGGAGCCAGACAATGGCGTCGCTCTCGCCCGGTGCACGGGCATTGATGACGACCTCGGTCGTGCTGATCACGACCACGTCGGCGACATCGGGGTTGGCGACCGACACCTTGGTGAGCGGCTGCGTCAGCGTGATCGGCACCGACTGGCCGACCGCGACCGTGATCGGGACGACCACGTCCTGCTGCCCGACGGCAACGGCCGGTGCGGCGCTCACGGCCGCCACGACGAGCGCCCAGCGCCGGTGTGTCGTCACTGGGCCGAATCCGCGGTCGAGTCGGACCGCTGGAAGCGTTGCTGGGATGCCTTGCCGGCGCGGTACACCTGGACCGTCACCGAATCGGGATTCCGACGCTGCGCGGCCTGCGGCGGCGGCGTGGGCGCGATGACGATCGGGGCCGGTCTGGGTGGATCCGCCCGTCTCGTCGGCGCGTGCTTCGGCTTCGGCGGCTCCGCCGCCACGGCGACGACCGACCCGGCCCGCAACTGCGACAGCACGTCGGTCGACGTGGCGCCGGCCGTCTTGATGCTGTCCGGGTCGCCGTAGCCGCGGAGGACGAGCTGGATGCTCCCTGTGCCGACGGCGATCGCCAGCCGCTCGGCCTCCTCGGGCGTCACCTCGAGCGTCGCGCTGGCGGCGCGAATCGGCTTCCCATTCTCGTCCCGGTACACCTGCGTGCCGACCGAGAGGACGCGCATGTTCTCCATGAACAGCTTGGCCACACGCTTGCCGCCCGGCGTCGACTCGTCGCGCATGCTGACGAGGACATCGACCCGACTGTTGGGCTGAATGAGGCCGCTCATGCCGGCGACCTCATCGATGCGGATCGCCATTGCCCGCTTGCCGGGGTTGATCTTGACCTCGATGCCGGCGCCGGTGCCGACCGGGGCGAGTCGGCCCGGGATGATCGGCTCGCCGGTGAACACGGCCATCCGCGTCACCCGTCCGAGCACCGAGTCGCGGACCGCGAACGCCCCCGCGGGAACGGTTGGGGCGGGCCACTCGCTCGTCCGGACGTCCCCTCGATCGATGGCATGCCCTTCCGGGATGTCGCGACTCGCGACCACCACCGCCGAGGTGGCGACGTGACTGGTGCGCTGGATGCTCCAGACCGTGCGAAAGACGCCGTAGGTCGCGAGCACGGCGATGACGATCGCGAATCCGAAGACGCTGGTATATCGCTTCTCGGCCATGATGACGCCCGTCGCTCAGGGAGCGGTTGTTTGTTCCCAGCGAAAGACCGCCGACCGCGAGACGGTCAGGACCCAGCGCAGCGGGGTCATCGCCTGGAACTGGTACGTGGCGCTCACGGTGGATTGGGCGCCGTCCCACGTGATCGTGATCTGCGAGGTGTCCAACGGTGCGCCGACCGGCTGGAACGCCGTCGCGACGAGCGTCTTGATCGCCGACGCGGTCACGCCCGTGTCGGGCCGGCTCGATGTCACCGCTGCCGCGCGCGCCCCCTCGCGGACCGCCGAATTCAGCGTGCTCAGCGTGTCGAACGCCCGACTGATGTCGATGATTCCCCAGATCACCAGCAGCAGCATGGGGAGGATGAGGGCAAACTCGACCATCGCGCCGCCCTCGGTCCGTGCCATTCCCTGGGCGCAATACCGGGACGGCGCACGCGAGCGCCGCGTCGGGTGCGACCCGGACGCTCGCCGCACGCCCCCCGTTCCCCGCGCGTCGGGACCGGCCAGGCTGCTCCGCATCCTCACCATGACGAGGTCTCCGCGGTCAGAAGAGAAGGCTCGGATACCAGGCGGCCAGGGCGGCGCCCGCAGCGAGGGCGACCGTGTACGGCAACGCCGGAGTCGGATCGCCGGCACGCCTGTGCGCCGTGTCCGCGCGGGCGAGAGTCGAGGGCTGCACGCTCGCGAGCCAGAGCGTGACACCGGCGCCGCGCAGACCGCGATAGCGCAGCATCCAGAGGAGCGCGAGCGCGCCGCCCGCGAACGCGGCGAGGACCGCGCCCTCGAAGGCGCCGCGCGGGCCCAGCCATGCCCCGGCGGCCGCGAAGAACTTCACATCACCGGCCCCGAGCAGATGCAGGAGCCAGGATGGCAGCCAGATCGCGAGCCCCACCAGCATGCCGGCCGCGCCGATCCAGAGACCGCGTGGAACAGGGGCCGCCAGGGCGGAGAAGGCAAGCCCGGCCAGCGCCAGGATCGCGACCAGCCGATTGGGGACGCGCCGGGTGCGGGCATCGGCGAGGCCGCCGAGCGCGAGGAGGGCGAAGTAGACCGCCCCCGCCAGGATCTTCCAGGCGGACCCGGCGAAGATCGGTGCGCCGTGCATCATGCCGTGCACCATGCCGTGCACCACGCCGTGCACCATCACGAGACCGTCGCCCCGCGTTGCGCCCGCGGGCGCGCGACGGTCGTGGGCACTGCCCCCGATCTCGGACACGGATGCGCCACGAGCACTGCTGTGCCCTGCGCGACCACGGCGTTCGCCCTCCGCTGGGTCATCGACACACCTCCTCCACGCGAGGACGGGACGCGTTCCGCGCCCATCCGCGCTCGACTACGTCTCGACATCCGGCCCGGCGGTTGCGCCGAGGCGCCCTGCATCAACTCACGGCGTCAACAGAAGACCGGGAAGATGATGCAGAAGAAGCCACCATTGTCCCCGCCGTTGTCGCCGCCGTTGTCGCCGCCGTTGTCGCCGCCGTTATTGCGGCCGTTGTTTCCGCCGTTGTTGCGCCCGTTGTTGCCGCCATTGTTGCCGCCATTGTTGCCGCCATTGTT
>JAJPIS010000048.1 GCA_021324635.1 Gemmatimonadota bacterium | reverse complement strand
CACGGCGCGTGCCCGCCGGGAACAACCACGGCGGGCGCGACGCGGGTGCCGCCGCGCACGGGGCAAACGTGCGCGCACCGTAGGGGCGGCATTCATGCCGCCCGCGATTCGCACCCCGCACGGATGTCTGGCCCGGCATTTCGGGCGGTCGCCGTTGGCGGAACGGCCCGCATCCCGCACCCATGCCGGGGCGGCATTCATGCCGCCCGCGACCCGCATCCCGCACGGATGCCGGGACGGCATGGGATGCCGTCCGCGTCTGGCATCCCGCGCCCACGCCCGGCGGTATGAATGCCGAACGGCGACGGCGGACGGCGTGAATGTCGGACCGGGCATCGGTGCGGGATGCGAACGGCGGGCGGCATGAATGCCGCCCCTACGGGGGCGTTTACCGGCATGCCGCGCCGATGCCGGCCGACGTGCGGAACGGCAACGCAACGGCGGGTGGGTGACGCGGGCGCCGGGCGGCGGGCGGGGCCCGACCTTGCTCCGGCTCGCCGTCCGCCCTAACCTGCAAGCATGCGGATTACGACCTGGGCCGAGTATGGGCTGATCTGCGCCCTCCACCTGGCCCGGCGGGCGGAGGAGGGGCCGGTCACCGGCCGCGACCTCGCCGCCCGGGAGCGCCTGCCCACGGACTACGTCGAGCAGATCCTGCTGCGTCTCCGCCGGGCGGGCGTCGTGCAGAGCACCCGAGGGGCCCGCGGCGGGTACGTGCTGGCGAGAGCTGCCGAGCAGATCTCCGTCCGGGACGTCATCACGGCCTCGGAGCTGGGCACCTTCGACCTGCACTGCGTGACCCATCCGGTGGAAGAGGAACGGTGCTCGGCGGCCCAGCAGTGCAGCATCCGCCCGGTGTGGGTGCTGCTTCAGCAGAAGATCGACGATGTGCTGGAGAGCGTGCATCTCGCCGACCTCCTGCACGAGGAGGGCGTGGTGCGCCAGCGCGTCGGGCTCCCGGTCCTCCAGGCCTGACGCGGCCGTCCGGCCGCCGCCACCGACGGGTGATCGTGCGCATCCAGCTCTGGCGCCGGTGGCGGGCCGACCGGGACCGTCGGGGCCGCGCGTCCACCTTCGTGGCGTCACTGCTGGCGGAGCCGCCCGAGAGCGACGTACGCTGGCTCGCCGAGACGGCGACCGGCGGCGACGTGGACCATGCGCGCTGGGAGCTGCGGTATCTGCGCCGCGCGGCCGGGCTCCTGGCGGCCCAGCGCGACGCGCTCGACGACCGCACGGCATCGCTCGTGTCGGCGGCGTTGCTCCGTGCACTGCGCCGCGACCCACAGGTCGCGCCCGACCGGGCCGACGTGGCCGCGCGACAGTTCAATACGCGGCTGGCCGCGTACGCCGACGCGCTCGAGGCCAAGGGCGGGGACGCGCGGCCCGGCGAGCGGCTTGGACGCGTCCTGCTCGGGTTCGCCGGGCGGCTCGATCCGGGGCCCGAGGAGCTGGTCGCCGCCGGACAGCGCGTCGGCGCGTACCGACGGGAGTCGTCCGATGCACTGCGAGCCGCATTCGGGACCGCGGCGCTCCCGGACGACATCGCACCGTCGCAGATCCGGGCCGGCTAAGCCGGCAGCCGCTCCTCGCACGGCCATGAATCGCCACGCCCGTGGCCGACCTCCCGCCGATCCGGAGCGGCCTGCGGTTGCCCTGGTCGGAGGCGGCGACGACTGGGTGGCGCGCATCCGCCATGGCGACCCGTCGGCGTTCGAGGCCATGTATCTCGCCTACTACCAACCGCTGTGCGCGTTCGTCGCCCGGTGCATTGGAGAGCGCGATCGCAGCGAGGAGCTGGTCCAGGACCTGTTTTGTCGGATCTGGGAAGGGCGCGAGGCGTGGCGTCCGGCCGAGGCCACACTGCGTGGCTACCTGTTCCGGGCGGCACGAAACCGTGCCCTGAACGATCTGAAGCACCGGCGGCGCGAGCGGGAGTTCGCCGAATCGTCGCCCCCCGCCGAGCCCGCGCCGACGCCGGAGGCTGGGGCCGAGGCGCGGGATTTCGCCGCCGCTCTCGCCGCCGCCCTCGCGGGCTTGCCGCCGAGGTGCCGGGAGGCCTGCGTGCTGCGGTGGCAGTACGGACTCTCGCACGCCGAGATCGCGACCACGATGGATGTCGCGGTGAAGGCCGTCGAGGCACTCATCACGCGCGGGTTGAAGGCAATGCGGATCGCGCTCTCCGCCTTCGGGTGACACCGGCCGGGTCGGGGTGAGGCGGATGTAGGGTGAAGGCCGGGCTCGGTTGTCGTATCGCGTATGGTCGACAACGAGCCGCCGGACTGGTCGCTGATGGAGCGCGTGGCCGCTGGGCACGCGACCGAGGGGCAGCGGGCAGCGGTCGAGCAATGGATCGGCGGGGATCCGGAGCGGCGGGCGTTGTTCGAGCTCGTGCGCCGGATCGTTGCCGGGACACGCGATTCCGCCGCGCCGACGTTCGATGCCGACGCCGCCCTCGCTCGCGCGCGCATCCGCCTGGGGCTGCCGTCGGCTGCGACGCCGTCCTCGGTGTCGCCCTCGGTGTCGTCCTCGGTG
>JAJPIS010000090.1 GCA_021324635.1 Gemmatimonadota bacterium | reverse complement strand
TCCCGGTGCAGGGGCAATTCGCGACGCGAATTGCCCCTGCACCATCCAACAAACCCCGTTCCTTTGGTGGCCGCGGGACGCGGGCGGCGCGACATACCGGGCCAGGCATTCGTGTGGGATGCGAATCGCGGGCGGCATGAATGCCGCCCCGGCATTCGTGCGGATGCAAATCGCGGGCGGCATGAATGCCGCCCCTACGGTGGCCGCGGGACGCGGGCGGCGCGACATACCGGGCCAGGCATTCGTGTGGGATGCAAATCGCGGGCGGCATGAAATGCCGCCCCTACGTGGGGCGGCCTGGCGGTCGCCGTTACGGCGATTTTCGGCCGAACACGCCTTTCACCCGCGAGAAGATGCCGCTCTTGCTCCCCGCGGCGCTGGTGTTCGCGGCGGTCTGGAGGGCGTTGGCAAACGACAGCACATCCGGGAACCGCGCCCCTGGTTGCTTCGCGAGCCCCTGCATGACGACCGACTCGACGGCCGGCGGAAACAGGAGCCCGGGGCGCGCCTTGTTGAGCGGGATCGGCGGCTGCGTCAGGAGCTGCGTGAACATCTCGCGCGGTCCCTTGGCCGTGAAGGGGTGGCACCCGGTGAGGAGGAAGTACGCGATCGTCGCGAGACTGTACTGATCGGCGGCCGGGGTCACCATCTCCCCCGACAGCGCCTCGGGCGCGACGTACATGAGCGTCCCGACGAAGAACCCCGCCCGCGTCAGACGATCCTCGGCGGCCATGTCCCGGTCGGCGGCGATGCCGAAGTCCAGCAGCTTCACGCGCCGCGCGGCCGGATCGTACATCACGTTCTCGGGCTTGAGATCGCGATGAATGATGCCGGCCGCGTGCGCCGCCTGGACCGCGCCCGCGATCTGCCGCACGATGTCGACCACCTCGTCGATCGGGATCGGGGCGTTGCGCTTGGCGTAGCGTTCCAGTAGCTCGCCCGTCGCCCACTCGATCGCCAGGTAGTGCATCCCCGGGCGCGCCTCGCCGATCTCGATCGTCCGCACCACATTGGGATGGGTGACGCGCGCGCCGTACTGCGCCTCGCGCACGAAGCGCGCGACCGCCGTCTTGTCGTCGCGCAGCTTTTCGCGCAGTACCTTGACGGCGACGAGCCCGTGCTGCGGATGGTCGGCGCGGTAGACCGCCGAGGTCCCGCCTTCCCCGATCAGGTCGCGGAGCGCGTATCCAGCCAGGCTCGTTCCAGTCAGTTGCTCGCGCGGCACGCGGGAAAGTTACAGGAAGAGGAACCCGACTGGCCAGCAATCGCCGGACGGCGTGCGCTGCCGCTCCCTACGGCACCCCACGGCACCCCACGGCACCCTTCGGCACCCTTCGGCACCCTTCGGCACCCTTCGGCACCCTCCGGCGCCCTACGACGTGGTGCCGACCGCGGCCTGGCCGACGGCGGGGGACGGCCGGCGGGCGGCCACGAGGTCCACCGCGTCGACGGGCAACCAGAGGGTGAAGGTCGAGCCCTGCCCGAGCTGGCTCTCGACCGTGATGTCGCCGCCGAGGAGTCGCGCGAGCCGGCGGGAGATCGCGAGTCCCAGTCCGGTGCCGCGGCGCGCCGAGTCCCCGCGGACGCCCGTGCCCACCTGCTCGAACTCCTCGAAGACCCGCTCCTGGTCCGCCTCGGCGATGCCGACCCCCGTGTCGATGACCTGGATCGCCACCCAGGCCGATCCGCTACTCGCCGGCCCGATGCTCGCCGCCGGCGCGTCCGCGATGCGCGACGTCACTGTCGGCGGCTGGTGGAGCGTGGCGGGCACATCGCCCGCGGCGACGACGCGCGCGCGGAGCGTGATCGCACCCTCGGGCGTGTACTTGACGGCGTTGCCGAGCAGATTGACGAGGATCTGGCGGAGGTGCGTGGGGTCGGTGCGGAGTCGCGGCAGCGCCGCCCCGGCGGCGAGCGTGAGAGCGAGCCCCCTCTCGACCGCGAGCGACTCGACGTCGGTGGCCACGTCCAGCAGGAAGGGGCGAAGGTCGACCGTCTCCGGATACACGTCCAGCCGACCCGCTGTCATCTTGGCGAGATCGAGAATCTGGTCGACCAGGTACCGGAGGTGGCTCGCCGACGCCTCGATGCGATGAACGGGCGCGACCTGCCGTGCCGTCAGCTCGCCGTAGACTCCGTCGCGCATGAGGTCCACGAACCCGACGATCGCGTTGAGCGGCGTCCGCAGCTCGTGCGAGACGTTGGCGAGGAACTCGCTCTTGACGCGATTGGCGCGGAGCAGCTCCGCCGAGAGCCGCTCCAGCTCCGCCGAGCGCTCCGCCATCCGCCGGGTGAGCCGCCGCTCGTGGGCGACCGCGAGCGCGAGCGCCGCGAGCATCACCACGCCGACACACCAGAGGGCGATGCGAAGCCCGCGATCCTCGGCGTGGCGCGTGAGCTCCCGGTCGGCCATCACGGCGACCGTGGCGACGAACACGACGACGGCCCCGAGTGCGAGCGAGGAGAACCGGATGGGAAGTCGCATCGTCACCGCCGTTGACGGCCGCCGTTGACGGCACCACGCCGCCGCCCTTAAGCTGCCGCGGAATGCGCGACGAGACCCGCCGCATCGCGCGGCTCACCACCCTGCTCGCGACCCGGTCGGCCCGTCGAGGCCAATTTACGCTCGCGTCGGGCCGGCAATCCACCCTCTACATCGACGCGCGGCTGACGACCATGCACCCGGAAGGGCTGGCGCTCATCGGCCCCGCCGGCCTCGCGGCGCTGGCGGCGAGCGGGTGGGGCACCGGCGTGACCGCCGTCGGCGGCCTGACGCTGGGCGCCGACCCGATCTCGTACGCCATCAGCTACGCCAGCATGCTCGCGACCGCGGAGGCGGGGACACCATCGGGAGCCGCATCGAGCACGGGGACGGGCGGGCCGGCGCCGCTCCGTGCGTTCACGGTCCGCAAGGAGGCGAAGCGGCACGGCGCCGGCAAGCAGGTCGAGGGCCCGTTCGAGCCCGGCGATCGCGTGGCGATCATCGAGGACGTGATCACCACCGGCGCGTCGGCCCTGCGGGCCGTGGAGGCCGTCCGGGGGGCGGGCGGCATCGTCGCCGGCGTGCTGGCGCTCGTCGATCGGGAGGAGGGTGGGCGGGAAGCGATCGAGTCGGTGGGGATTCCGGTCACCGCCCTCGTCCGCGCCAGCGACATCGTGGCCCAGATGGCGTGACCGCTCGAGACAGCCCGCTCGCGACGGCCCGCTCGCGACGGCCCGCTCGCACTGGGCACCGCGCGTGGGCGCCGCGCGCCCGGCGCGGATCACCCGGGACGGACGCGGCTCCGGCCGCCGATGCACGCGGGAGCCAGAGGGCTGAAGCGCCGGAGCGTCGGGAGGAAGGGGAGGACGAGGTCCTGGCGGAAGCGCTCCAGCATCGCCCGCGCGGTGTAGCGCCGGCGAAAGTCCGATGGGGTGAGCCCCATGCTGGTCCGGAGATGTCGCCCGAAGCTCTGGGGTGACGAGTACTCGAGCATGGTCGCGGCGGCCGCAACCGACAGCGCCGGATCCTCGAACAGCGCCGCAGCACGGGCCAGGCGCGCCCAGGCGAGATACGACTTGGCCGACGGGAGCGCATGGCGGCTGAACCGGCTGGCGAGCGTCGTCGGGAGGACGTCGAGCAGCTGCGCCAACTGCTCGACTCGAACGATGTGCGGCGGGGCCGTGAAGAGCAGGGTGAAGAAGCGGCGGCAGTCACCCGGCGCCTCGCCCAGATCGGCCTCCAGCTGGGTCAGCGCCGCCGCCTCGAACGCCCAGTCGCTGGGCTCGTGCAGCGCGATCGTGTCCCGCAGCGTCCGCCAGCCAACCGGCTGCCGAGCATCCACGAGCGTCCGCACGCCGCTCCGGCCGAGGGCCAACAGCGCGGCGGGCTCGGACCCACGCACGTCGGTGAGCAGCGCCACCGCCGCGACGTGCGGGAAATCGCGCACGATGCTCGCGATCCGGCTCATGATCCGCGGCTGAGCGGGCACGAGGCACCGGGCGACCGAGACGACGGTCGCCCGCACCCGGCGCTGGCGCACGTCGGCCACCACGTCGTCGATGCTGTCGCGGTGCACGGCCTCGAAGAGATCGGTGCCGACCGCGTCGACATAGCGTCGCTCCGGCTCGGTCAGGATCGTCGAGACGGGGACGCGCCGCCCGGAGTGTGGCATGGCCGGCCAGTCTCGCGCGACGCGGTCACCGCCGCGTCATCCGTGCCCCGACCGGAGACCCGTTAGATTGCGCGCATCGTCATCCCGGCTCGACGCCGCCGGTCGGACGGTCGCGATCGGGGTCGGGTCGAGAGGCCCGATGCCATCGAGGAAAGTCCGGGCTCCACAGGGCGGACTGCCAGGTAACGCCTGGGCGCGGATCGTCGTGGCGACACGGCGGGACGCGACGGACAGTGCCACAGAAAACACACCGCCGATGGCCCTCGAGCGATCGGGGGATCAGGTAAGGGTGAAATGGCGGGGTAAGAGCCCACCGCGTCCCCGGCGACGGGGACGGCATGGTAAACCCCAGTTGGAGCAAGGCCAAGTATGCGGCGAGGGGTGGCCCGCCCCGACCAAGACGCCGCGGGTAGGCTGCTCGAGGGTGTGGGCGACCACACTCCGAGAGAAATGACCGTCCGAGTGCCTGTCGCTTGCGGCAGTGCGCTCGACAGAACCCGGCTTATAGACCGGCGGCGTGGGGTGTCGGGAGCGCGACGGACCAACGACGGAGATCGTACCACACTCACGTGATCGAGATGCCGATCCAGACGCGATGCCGGACGCCATATCGGCGCGCCGGCCGCCTGGCTGCCATGTTCCTGCGTGGCACAGGGGCCGCCGGACTCTGGGGCATGGCGGCCTGCGCACCGCACCCGGGCCCCTCCTCCGCGCCATCGCCCTCCGGAGCGCCGGCGCGCGGCCGCTCGCCGTCGCCGGCCGCCGCCCGCACCGCGCCCCTGCCCTCCCGCTACGTCGCGGGCCCGGCCACGTACGAGATCACGAGCGTGGGCACAGTCTCGTCGCCGACGGACTCGAGCGCCCGCCCCGATACGATCATCACGCTCACGTCGCTGACGTACGATGCCCGCTGGGTCGGCCCCGAGCTGCGGCTCACCGGTCAGGTGCGCTCACGGGTCACGGCGGTGAGCGCGGTGAGCGCGGCGAGCGGCGCCGTGCGCAGCTCGGGGAGCACCACCAGCAGCGGCGCGAGCAGTGCGTCGAGTGTCGCGCGCGGGAGCGCGGGCGGCGCGCGTGGGCCGGGCCGAGTCGGGATCGCGCGGCCGCCTGGTGTCGGCGACTCGGTGACGACGCGACGTGTCGTCGACAGCGCCAGCGAGTCGATCGCGGCCACGATCGACTCGGCGACGGGGGCGGTGCACTTCAGCGAGCCAGGTTCGAGTGGACCAGGTGCGCCGTCGACCAGCCCGAGTCGACCCGGCGCGGGCGCCACGAGCAGCACGACGTGCGGCAGCGGGCCGACGATCGGCCAGGCCCGCGAGCTCGCGACCGACCGGCCGCGCTCCTTCGCGCTCGGCACGACCTGGCGGGATACATTGAGTGATACGACGTGTCTGGGCGGCGTGCCGCTCGTCACGCAGGCCGTCCGCGATTACACCGTCGAGAGCCAGACGGCGACCGACCCGGTGAGCGGGGCGCCGGCGATCCTCGTCTCGCACCGGAGCCGCGCCAGCATGCACGGGGACGGCCGCCGAAGCGGACAGCTGATCACCCTCGACGGCTCAGGGGACGGCACCACGCAGCAGTTCTTCGATCGCACGACCGGCATCATGCTCTCGGCCCACACGACGGCCACGCTCGACCTGGATGTCGGCGTCAACGGCCGCGCGCAACACCTGCACCAGCAGGCGGACTGGCGCGCGAAGCTGGTGAGGGATCGCTGAGCGGCCGACCAGCTCCGAGCGGACCTGTTTCGACCGGTCAGTCCACGAGGCGGAGCGGCATCACGAGGCAGATGAACTTGGCGGCGTCCGACCAGCCTTCCGGCTCGACCGTTGCGGCGCGCTCGGGCGCCTTGAACGTCAGCTTCACATCGTCGGTCGGCATGTGCCGAAGCACCTCGAGGAGGTACGCGGCGTTGAAGCCGATGTCGAGCGGGTCGCCGGTGTAGCGGACCGGAAGCTCGTCCTGTGCCTCGCCCAGGTCGGGGGTCTGGACGCTGAACTTGACCGAGCCCGCGTTGAGGGCCATGCGGATGCGGTGTGTCTGGTCGGACGCGACGATCGCCATGCGCCGGAGCGCACCCGTCAGCGCGGCCTTGTCGACGATCGCGACCCGGTCGTTGTCGCGCGGGATGACCTGGTCGTAGTTCGGGTACGGGCCCTCGATGAGACGGGTGTAGACCACTGTCACCGGCGACCGGAAGCCGAGGTGATTGTCGCCCCGCGCGATCTCGATGTCTTCCTCGGCGGGATAGAGCCGCTGAACCTGCTCGAGCGCCTTGGGCGGAACGATCAGATCACTGGATGCGGCCGCGCCAGCCGAGAGCGGCACATCCATCTTCGCCAGCCGATGCCCGTTGGTCGCCACCATCCGCATCTGCTCCGGCCGGAGTTCCCAGAGCACCCCATTGAGGATCGGCCGGCTCTCCTCCGTCGACACGGCAAACGAGGTGTGCGCGATGAGCTTCTGAAGCTCTCCCGACTTGATCCGCCAGCCATCGGAAAACCGGACGGCCGGAAATGTCGGGAACTCGTCACGCGGGATGCCGAGCAGCTTGAAGCGTGCCCGGCCACACTCGAGCGTGATGCGTTGCTCGCCCGACGCCGAGACCTTGATCGGCGCGGGGAGCAGCTCCCTCGCAATCTCCGTCAGCTTCTTCGCCGGGACCGTGACGGCACCTGCGAGCTCGACATCAGCCGTCACCTCCGTGCTGACCGCGATATCGAGGTCCGTCCCGGACAGGCGGATCCCCCGATCCGTCGTCTCGAGCAGGATATTCGCGAGCACCGGGAGCGTCGTCTTGGACGGGATGCTCGCTGCCACAGCCGCAAGTCCCTCCTGCAACTTCTCACGGGAGATCGTAAAGCGCATTCCCTACTCCACGGAGCTCAGGGTAGCATGCGGGACCGACGTGCCACTCGGTGCAGCTCGGTGCAGACTGCCCGGTCCCGTTCCTGTCCACACTGCTGGAACGGCTCTACTACTGCTCTGCTGTAAAGAGAAAAGAATAGTAGTCGTAGTAGAGGCTGTGGACGTGTGCAGAGTCGCGGTAAGCTATGGATTCCATGCGACTTTGCATAGGCCGGGGAATGTCGATCGCTGTGGGAAAGCGCCGTGCTGTACACAGGCGTGTGGGCAGAGGACGTCCGCACTCCACACGAGACCGGCGGTATCGACAAACGGTCGTTTACGAGCGCAGCTTTTCCAGCCCCGAGCGCAAGTTTCCCACACGCTGGGCGAACATCGTGTCGGCGGTGATCTCGGTGGCGACGCGGTCGAGGCTGTGGATGACGGTCGAGTGATCGCGGCCGCCGAACGCGTTGCCGATCTCCACCAGTTGAACGCCGAGCAACTCGCGGCAGAGGAACATCGCGACCTGTCGCGGCGTCGTGAGTGCCTTGGTGCGGGTCTTGGACTTGAGCCCGTCCGTGGTGACGCCCCACTCGCGCGCGACCGCATCCTGGATCGTCTCGACGGTGATGCCGCTGGTGCTCCCGCCTCGCCCGTCGTCCCGGCCGTCGTCGGCGCGGCCGCGGAGCTTGTCGTGGAGCGCCTCCGCCGCCACGTCGACCGTGATCGCCCGGTGCCGGAGCGAGGCGTAGGCGAGCAGCTTGATGATCGAGCCCTCGAGTTCCCGGATGCTCGACCGCACGTGCTCGGCGATGAAGCGGATCACGTCTTCCGGGATCGTATGCTCGAGGTGGTCGAGCTGCGCCTTGTGCTGGAGGATCGCGATGCGGTGCTCGAGGTCCGGCGCCTCGATGTCGGCCACCATGCCCCACTGGAAGCGGCTCACGAGCCGCGCCTCGAGGCCCGGGATCTCGGACGGCGGCCGGTCGCTCGTGAGGATGATCTGGCGACCTGCCTCGTAGAGTGCGTTGAACGTGTGGAAGAACTCGTCCTGTGTGGCTTCCTTCCCCTTGAGGAACTGTACGTCGTCGATCAGGAGCAGATCCGTCTCGCGATAACGGCGGCGGAAGTCGTTGGTCGTGCGCGCCTGAATCGACGCCACCAGCTCGTTCGTGAACTGCTCCGTGCCCACGTACGTGATGCGAGTCTCGGGAAGCCGGAGGATCACATCGTGCGCGACCGCCTGCATCAGGTGCGTCTTGCCGAGGCCGGTATCGCCGTAGAGGAAGAGCGGGTTGTAGACCTTCCCGGGCGCCTGCGCCACCGCCTGGGCAGCGGCCGCCGCCAGTTCGTTGGACTTCCCGATGACGAAGTGCTCGAAGGTGTACCTGTCGCTGAGAGGCGCTGTACTGACGCCATTCTGCTGCTGAACTGCGCGCTGCTGGGCCGCGGGCGGGGCGACGAAGAGATCCATCTGCGGGCGAGTCTTCCGTTCCTCGTGCACCTTGAAGACTACGCTGAGCGGCTGGCCGAGCGCGATGGGGGCGTAGGCTGCGAGGAGCTGCGAGTGCTTGGAGTCGTTCCAATCGGCGGCGAACTGGTCCGGCGCGCCGACGATGATCGTGTTTCCGTCGAAGCGGAGCGCCTCCGTCGGCTCGAGCCACGTCCGGAACGTCTGCTCGGTGAGATCCTCCCGCGCCCGGTCGAGCAGCCTGGACCAGGCTTCGGCTGGCGTGAGCCCCAGCGTGGACGCCCGTGGCGGCCCGGGGGACGCCAGGGGCGACGCTGGGGAGAGGGCGGGGGAGGAGGAGACGTCGGGCATGGTGCAGCGGGGCGCGAGCAGGGCGCGAGCGGGGCGCGAACGTGGCGCGGGGGGGAGGGGCGGCGAAGATGGACGCGGCTTGTGGGAAAGTCAATCGTCATGGCCGAGCCAGGTAGCCGTCGACTTGATCCATGTCGGCGTGCGGCATAGCTTTCCGGGCTTTGCATCACGAATGCGGTCACCAATGCGTTCATCCCGGAGCACCCGGAGCACCGACATATGGGCAAGCCCACGTATCGCCCCCGCAACAAGCGCCGCATCAAGACGCACGGCTTCCGCACGCGTATGGCGACCCGCTGGGGGCGCGAGGTTCTGAGCCGGCGCCGCAAGAAGGGACGGAAGCGCCTGACCGTCCGGCTGCCGAGCAAGTACTCCGGCGCCTGAGCACGCCCGAGCGGCTCGGGCGACAGGACCGGCTCACCCGGGGGGCCGACATGCTCGCCGTCCGGCGCAGCGGGGCGCGGATCCGCGTCGATCATCTCGATGTGCGTGCCCTCTCCACGACGCGTGGCGCGCCGCGAGTCGGGATCGTCGTGCCGCGATACAAGCACACCGCCGTCGACCGCAATCGCCTGAAGCGCCGGCTCCGCGAGCTGGCCAGGCGGCGGCTCCTGCCCGGGCTTCGCTCGGCGGCCGGTGGCGGGGTCGGGGCCGGCGTCGACGTCGTCGTGTGGGCGCTGCCGGCGGCGTACGAGGCGCGCTTCGACGCGCTCGCGGCTCAGGTCGATCGGCTGGAAGGACTCATCCGCCGGCGCCTCGCGCTGGCGTGACCGCGGCGCGCCTTTCGCAACGCCATACGGACCGCCATGCGCGACGCCATGCGCGATGTCTCGCGCGATGCCGCACCCGATGATACGCCCGGTGCTGCACTCGGGGTGGCCCCCGATGCTGCGCCCGACGTTGCGTCCGACGTTGCGTCCGACGTTGCGTCCGACGTTGCGTCCGACGTTGCGTCCGACGCTGCCGCGGGTGCGGCGGCTGTCCACACGCGGGACGTACCACAGGGTGGCGTGCGGCCCCTCGCCCGTGGAGTTGCACGACTATTGGCATGGCCGCTCATCTGGGGCGTCCGGGGCTACCAGGTCGGGATCTCGCCGCTGCTTCCCGCCTCGTGCCGCTATTTTCCATCGTGCTCCGCCTACGCGCTCGAGGCGCTCCATCGCTATGGCGCGTGGCGTGGGAGCTGGCTCGCCATCCGGCGCATCGCCCGCTGTCATCCCTTTCATGCAGGCGGGTACGATCCGGTTCCGTGATGGCTTCCCCGACTGACTGACCAATGGATCGACGTTACTTCCTGGCGCTGGGGCTCTGCGTGGCGGTGTTCATCGTCATGCAGGTCGTCTTCCCGCCGCCCCGTCCGCGCCCGCGCATCCCCGGCGCCCACGGCGTCGATTCGGCGGCCGCGGAGTCGATCGCCCGGGCCCGTGGGGCGTCCGAGCGGGCGGCGGCGGGCCCGGGGAGCGGCGCGACGGCGCCCGCGGTCGGGGCGCCGACCAGCACCGGCCCCGCTGGCTCCGCCGCGTCGCGTGCGGCAGCGGCCGAGGCCAGGGTGCAGGCGACGGCCGCGATCGCGCCGCCCGTCGCCGAGACCCTGACGGTGACCACGCCGCATACGATCGTGGCCTTCAGCAACGTCGGCGCCGCGCCGCTCGCGGTCACGATGCGCGATTACCGGGCGACCACGCCGGCCGGCACATCCGCCGGCACGGCCGCCGTCGCCCACGCGTTGCCGCCGGTCGTGCTGGGCCGCCCCGGGGAGACGCTGCTGGGCTACCGCATCATCACGCCGCACGACACGATTGCGCTCGACCACGTCGCGTTTCGCGGTCAGCTCGGGAGGGGGTCGGACGGCGCGCCGCTCGTGCGCTACGAGGCCGAGGTCCCGTCCTCGGCCGGTGCGCCATCGCACGTCGTCATCACGTACGCCTTTGGGGCGGACGGCTATCTCGCCCACGTGACCGGCTCGGTGACCGGGCCTGGCGCGGCCGTCGCCGGCGCCGTCTCCGCGGCCGCGGGGCAGGCGCCGCCCGGGTACCTGGTCGTGCGGCTTCCCACCGGCTTCCCATCCTTCGAGGCGGATTCCGCCGGCGACGTCGGGGAGCTGGCGTTCGTGACCAAGCGGGATGGCGAGGACCCGTCGGGGACGAACTTCTCGCGGCTCAAGGAGCACGAGGTGGTTTCGCGGCCCGGCCCGATCCAGTGGGCGGCGGCGAAGAACAAGTACTTCGTCGTCGGCGTGCTCGCGCCGGACACGGCGCGGAACCGCCAGTTCGCCGAGGTCGACATGGTCGGCGGCGCGCCGACCCCGCCGCAACAGCTCTCGCCGACCGTCCCCGGGGAGCATGCCGCGACCACGCACGATACGGCGACCGCCGTCCTCCCCCTCACGCCCGCGGCCAGCGGCGCCGGGACCCAGTTCGCGCTGCAACTGTATGCGGGCCCGCAGGAGTTCCGCCGGCTGCGGGCGATCGGCTACGGGTTCGAGAACCTCAACCCGTACGCCGGCTTCTTCCACGTCATCCTCCAGCCGTTCGTCACGCTGGTCGTGCTGACGATCCTGTGGCTCAAGCAGGTGCTGCCGATCAGCTACGGGTGGATCCTCGTCATCTTCGGCGTCGTCACGCGCGTCGTGCTCTGGCCCCTCAACCAGCGGGCGATGCGCACGCAGCTCAAGATGCAGCGCCTCCAGCCGGAGCTTCAGGACGTGCAGTCGCGCTACAAGAGCGACCAGGCGCGCCTCCAGCAGGAGATGATGCGGGTCTATCGGGAGCATGGGATGAGCCCCTGGAGCCCGATCGCCGGCTGTCTGCCGATGCTCCTCCCGTGGCCGATCTTCGCCGCCCTCTACTTCGTCTTCCGGAGCACGATCGAGTTCCGCGGCGTGCCGTTCCTCTGGCTCCACGACCTCTCGTTGCGGGATCCGTACTACATCCTTCCGGTCCTGCTCGGCATCACCTCCTTCCTCGTCTCCTGGATCGGGATGCGGAACGTGCCGCCGAACCCGCAGACGAAGATGATGTCGTACGTCTTCCCGGCTTTCATGATGGTCTTCTTCTGGCGGATCGCGGCCGGGCTCAACCTCTACTACTTCGTGCAGAACGTCGCGACGATCCCGCAGCAGTGGTATCTCTCCAACGAGCGCGCGAAGGCGACGGGTGTGGGAGGCGGGAGCGGCGGCGGCGCCGGCGCGGACGGCAAGGGCAAGCTGGCGGCCACCCGCGCGCGCCCCGGCGGCAAGGGCGCGACCGTGGCGGCGGCGTCGACGGCGCAGGGCAGCGGCCGCCGGCCGTGACGCGGTGCGCGAATGACGCGGGGACGATGTGCGGCAGCGCCCGGACGATGCCGGTATGATGCCCGGATGATGCCCGGATGATGCCCGGATGATGGTCGGATGATCACCGCATGACGCTGCGCGTCACCTACATCGGGCACGCCACACTGCTGCTCGAGATCGGTGGCCTGCGGCTCCTGACCGACCCCAACTTCGACCGCCGCCTCGCCGGCATCCTGCCGCGCGCGAGCCACCCCGGGCCGACCGCGCGCCGGCCGGCGCCCCACGCGATCCTGCTCACCCACGCCCATGCGGATCATCTCTCCCTCGCGTCGCTCGCCGCACTGGCGCGGGACGCGGCCGGGGCCCGGCTGCCGCCGCCCCGCGTCTATGCCCCGCCGGCCGTCGCGCGCTGGCTCGCCCGGTCGCTCGCTCGATCGCCCGTCGGGCGCGACGCGCTCGATGTGCGACCGGCCTCGCCAGGGGCGACGCTCACCCTCTCGCCCAGCGTCGCCGTGCACGTGGGACGCGCGACGCATCGGGGGTGCCGCTATGGCGTCGATCGGTGGGGAGGGCGGGGGGCCTCGAACACGTACCTCGTCGACGCGCCGCGGGCGAGCGGCGGGGAGACGGGTGGGGGCGCCGATCGCGTGGGCGCGGCGGTATTCTTTGCCGGCGACACCGGCCTGGCGCCGACGAGTCACGAGCTCGTGGCGCGTCGGCTCTGGTCGGCCGGCCGGCGACTCGACCTGGCCCTGCTGCCGATCGGATACGCGCCCTGGTGGAAGCCGGGCTTTCGCCGAGGCCATCTGTCGGGGGCCGACGCGCTCGCGCTCTTCGACCGACTGGATGCGCGACTGCTCGTGCCCTACCACTGGGGGACATTCCACCATCTGACGTCCGGTCCGTTCGATGCGCTGCGGCAGCTCGAGCCGGTGCTCGCCCGCTATCCGCGGCGCGCGGACGTGCGGATCGTGCCGCCCGGTGGTATCGTGGAGTGCGGGCCGTGACGACCGATGAGGAGACGATCGTCGCGCTCGCGACTCCGCCGGGCCGCGGCGCGCTCGCCGTGGTGCGGCTGAGCGGTCCGCGCGCCCATGCGATCGCCGCGGCGGTCATTCGGCCGTGGCCGATCGAGGCGCGCCGGACGTGCTGGTGCGCGGTCGTCGCCCGCGACGGGACGCTCCTCGACCGGCCGGTCGCCCTCGTGTACGCCGCGCCGCGGTCCTACACCGGCGAGGATGCGGTCGAGCTGATCACGCACGGCGGCGCGGCCGTGCCCGCGTCGATCGTCGCCGCCCTGGTCGACGCCGGGGCGCGGCCGGCGCATCCCGGCGAGTTCACGCGGCGTGCGGTGCTCAACGGGCGGATGGACCTCGCGCAGGCCGAGGCGGTCGGTGACCTCGTCGACGCCCGGAGCGGCGCCATGCAGCGGGCCGCGCTCGCCCAGCTCGACGGTGGGCTCTCGCGGCGCGTGCGCGGGCTTCGTGAGGCGGTGGTCGGCGTCGAGGCGCTGATCGCGTACGACATCGATTTCCCCGAGGAGGATGACGGGCCGGTGTCGCGCGAGCGCATCGCGGCATCGGCCTCGGCGGCGGCCGACCAGATCGCGGCGATGCTGGCGACCGCCCCGGCGGCCGAGCTGGCGCGCGAGGGGGCGCGGGTGGTGATCGCCGGGGCGCCGAACGTCGGAAAGTCCTCGCTCTTCAACGCCCTCATTGGCCGCGCGCGGGCCCTCGTGAGCGACGTGCCGGGGACGACCCGGGACGCCGTCGATGCGACCATCGAGCCCGAGGGCGCGCCCTTCCCGCTCCATCTCATCGATACCGCCGGCCTCCGCGACAGCGCCGACGTCGTCGAGCGGCTCGGGATCGAGGTCAGCGAGCGGTCGCTCGCGGCCGCGCACGTCGTCCTGGCCTGTGGCGAGACTCGTGCGGGCCTGTGCGCCGCGATCGATCGGGTGCGGCAGCACACCGGGGCGCCGGTGATCGGAGTGTGGACGAAGCGCGACACCATCCCGGTCGACACGGCATCGTTTTCCTGGTCCGGCTCGTCCACCGGACCGGCCGACCCGTCGCCCGGGGCATCCGCGGGGCGCGCGGCCGCGCGGTCGGGCGCATCGGGCACGGGGTCCGCCGACGTACCGATCGTCGAGGTGAGCGCGAGCACCGGCGCCGGCCTTCGGCCGCTCCTGGCGATCGTCGTCGACGTGGTCGCCGCGCGGTGGGGCGCGCCCGCGCCCGATGTGCCGCTCATCACACGGGCACGGCACCGGCATGCCCTGGAGCGTGCGGCGGCGGAGCTCGGCGCGTTCCGGGAGGCGTGGGCCGCGCGCGCGCTCCCGTCCGTCGTCGCCGCCGTGCACCTCCGCGATGCGGCGGTGGCGCTCGAGGCGATCGTCGGCGCGATCGATGCCGACGACGTCCTCGCGCGCGTCTTCGCCGAGTTCTGCGTCGGCAAGTAACGTCGTCCCGTCGGGGCGGCGTTCATGCCGGCGCTGCTCGCATCCCGCGGCGATGGCGTGGTGGCACGTCACGCCGCCCGCCCGCCGCTCGCGGTTCGGCATGTCACGCCGTCCACGCGCATCAGAAAAAAAAATTCCCTCTACCCGAATCGTCCGGACGAATTATCTTCTCGCCCGATCGGTCGCGTGCCGCCACCCCGGCCCTGGCTGTTGATGCTCATCAATCTCATTCCTGACTATCTTTCGGTACTCAACAGCAGGGATCGGATCGCCGCCTACCTCCGCTACTTCGACGCCCACCGCCCACTCCTCACCGCCTACTGGCACAACTACGTCCTCGACCCGGACGGGCCGCACTTCCTCGACGTCGTCCGCGCGACCGCGCTCGCCGACCGCGAGGATCTCACGGCGATGCTCGAGCGGAGCGACGTCGTCGCCCTCGCCCGGAGCGCCGAGGAGCAGTGCGCGGAGCTGCTGGCGGTCGACATGCCGGTCGATGTCGTGCTCATGGTGGGCGTCGGCGCGGCCAACGCCGGCGAGCTGGTGGTGGGGGGCAAGGGGACGGCGTTCGTCTGCCTGGAGCATTTCACGGGCGTCGCCAACGCCGAGACCCAGGGGCTCGGGCTCGACCCCGAGCTGATTCCGCTCTGGCTGGCGCACGAGATCGCGCACGCGGTGCGCTACACGTCGCCGACGTCGCGAAGCGAGCTCGCCCGGCTCGTCGCCGAGGCCGATGGCTACTACTCGTACTGGGAGACCGGGCGGCGCGCGTCGCTGCGCGAGCTGCTGCTCAACGAGGGGCTGGCGGTCCACACATCGCGGGCGATCAGCCCCGGGCATGCGGCCTGGGAGTACTTCGGCTACGGGCGGCGCCAGTTCGCGCGCGTGCGCGAGCTCGAGCCCGTCATCCAGCGTGCCGCGAGCACCGACCTCGACCGATCCGGACTCGGGCTGCGGCTGCGATATCTCTCCGGCGGCGTCAGCGACCAGGCGCGCGCGACGGATCGCTTCGTGCTCCCCGAGCGCAGTGGCTACTACCTCGGCGCCCGCATGGCTGAACCCGCCGTGGCCGCGCGCGGACTCGCCTGGTGCCTGCGCGCCAGCGCCCAGGAGCTCATGGGCGTCGCCGACTCCGCCGCCGCGACCGCCTGAAGCGCCTTCGGCGCGAGAGGAGAGAGGGGAAGAGAGGAGAGAGGAGAGCTGAACAGGAGCGCAACGGACGGCGAAGGCCTTCGTAGCTGCCGTTTCGCTGCCGTTTCGCTGCCGTTTCGCTCCCCTCTCTCCTCTCTCCTCACTCCTCTCTCGCGCCGAAGGCGCGCGGCCTTCGGTCCTGGCATGGAACTTCCTTTTGCCTCTCCCCGGGGGAATCTGCGATGCGGGAGAGACGAGAATGACGACGCTGCAACGCATCGAGCTGCAGTGTCCGGTGTGCGACACGCGGTTCATCTCTCAATCGGTGGTCGCCACGAACTCTTTCGGCGGCAAGCGCACGGACTTCCACGAGCGCGCCGCCGGCACGCAGCCGCTCCCGTACCTCGTGCACATGTGCAGCCGGTGTGGGTACACCGGTGCCGAGCGGGACTTCACCGAGGACGTGGACCCGAGTCCGCTCGTGAAGGAGCATGTGTGGAACGAGCTCGCGCCGACCGTGAGCGCAGCGACCCTCCGTCCGACTGACGGGCCGGGCACGGGCTCGACCGGGTTGGCGGGGTCGGCGGGGTCGGCGGGCGGGACCGGATCGGAACAATCCTCCGGGTCGGGGAAAGCGGCGAGCGCGAAGGGCGTGGGCGCGAGCGGCGCCGTGAGTGGGGGGGAGCTCCGGGTCCCGGGGTCGGCCAAGTACGAGGCGGCCGCGAAAGTCGCCGAGTGGCAGTCGATGGAACCGCGCTACATCGCCGACTTCTATCTCCGTGCGGCGTGGTGTTGCGTCGATGAGGGCGACGTCGAGGCCGAGCGGTACTTCCGGCGCAAGGCGGTGTGGAGCTTTCAGCGCGCGCTCGAGTCGTACGACGGTGTCGCGCGCGAGGAGCGGGCCGTGCTCACGTACCTGGTCGGCGAGCTGTGGCGCCGGATCGGGCATACGGCGGCCGCGATCCGGTGGTTCGACCGGGTGCCCGAGGAGGTGATGGACCCCAACGCGCAGCGCTGGGTCCTCGACGCCGCGCGTCAGCAGCGCGAGTGCCCGCGAGAGTGGTTCGGCTGACCGAATCGCCCGCCGCCGACGGCGGGACCGTCGTCGTCGGCGGGCGATTGGGCTGACGCCCGCGTCATCGGGGCAACAACACGGGGGACCGGGAATGTGCCGCGGGGCGACCCGCGACGCGCATCCCGCACCGATGCCGCCCGGCATGGGATGCCGGCCGGCGTGGGATGCCGGCCGGCGTGGGATGGCGGAGGGACATTGCGGCGTCCTGTCGTGGTGTTCCCGGTGCCGGCGTGGCCGCGGGACGCGGACCGCGTGCAACGCCGGCCGATCGTCACCGGGTGCCGAAGAGGCGATCGCCGGCGTCGCCGAGCCCGGGGAGGATGTAGCCCTGGGCGTTCAGCTCGCGATCGAGCGCGGCGGCGAAGACCCGGACATCGGGGTGCGCCCGGGCGAGCCGCTCGACGCCCGCGGGGGCGGCGACGATGCAGAGGAGCCGGATGCGCCGAGCGCCGGCGCGCTTGAGGGACGACACGGCTGAGGTTGCGCTGCCACCGGTCGCGAGCATCGGGTCGAGCACGAAGAAGTCCCGTTCCGCGACATCCCCGGGCACCCGGAAGTAGTAGTCGACCGGCTCCAGCGTGTCGTGGTCGCGGTACAGCCCCACGTGCCCGACCCGGGCGCCGGGCACCAGGCGCAGTACCCCGTCGACCATCCCGAGCCCGGCACGGAGGATCGGGACGAGGGTGAGCTTCTTTCCGCTCACCCGGTATCCGACCGTGGGCTCGAGCGGCGTCTCGACCGGCGCCGGCTCCAGGGGCAGATCACCGGTCGCCTCGTAGGCGAGGAGCAGCGCGATCTCGTCGACCAGCTCCTTGAAGATCTTCGTCGACGTGTGCCGATCCCGGAGGAGCGTGAGCTTGTGATGCACGAGCGGGTGCCGCGCCAGGGCGAGCGTCGGGTAGGGCGACGGGGCGGGTGGCACTGTCGCCGGTGCGCGGTCGGGTCGGTGGGCGTCGCTCGCCGATCTGCTCGCGGACGTCGTGCCGGAGGTCGTGCCGGAGGTCGTGCCGGACGGGGGGTCCGGCGTGGCGCGAGGTGTGGGGTCGGGTGCAGCGCCCGGTCGATCGTCTGGTGTGCCGGGTGCCGCGGGGTCGGGGTGGCGGTCGCGTGCGGAGCTGGATCCGGTCATCGGGCGGGACTCGGAAGCCGTGGGGGCAGAGGGTGGACGCGGGTGGATGCGGGTGGACGCGGGTGGATGCGGGAGTGTGTGCCAGTGGGCGGGAGTGCGTGCGGGGGCGTTCCCGCTGACGGCGGTTTTCGCTAATTTCGCGCAGATGAAGGAATACCAGGCGGTCATGCTCCGGCTGACACATCATACCCGGGACGATGAGGACGCGCTCACCGACCTCCTCAACGAGCGGAGTCGGGGCGGATGGGAGCCGGCGCTCCTCTCTCAGAGCGGCGTCGCCAGCGGCTCCCCCGCCGGCGAGCGCCTGACCGTCATCTTCCAGCGCGTGACGACCGGGGAGCGCACGTGAGCGCCGCCCACCGCGCCGTCGCCGCCCTCGCGGTGCCCCACACCGCCCTTACCGACCTCGCCGTTGCCGACCGCTCGGCGCCGCACCTGGCGATGCCGCGCGGTGCCGCGGCCCGGACCCTCGCACTCGGCATCGCCCCACCCGGCATCGCCGCACCCCGCGTCCCCGCGCCCGGCTCGCCCGGGCGGCGCTGACGCCGGGCGGCCGCGGTGCGCCGTCTCACCGGTCGGCTCGCCAGGGTGCTGGTCGGCGGGCTCGTCGCCGTGTGGGCGGCGTCCATCCTGGCGGTCGTCGTCTGGAGCCGGCGCGACGATGCGCGGCCGGCGGCCGCGATCGTCGTCCTCGGTGCCGCCCAGTGGGCGGGCCGGCCGTCGCCCGTCCTGCGCGCGCGGCTCGATCACGCGCTGGCGCTCTGGCGCGCCGGCCTCGCCCCGGTGCTCATCCTCACCGGCGGGCGCGGGACACACGACACGATCACCGAAGCCGATGTCGGCCGAGCGTACGTCCTCCGCGAAGGTGTGCCGGCCGGCGTCGTCCTGACCGAGGCGCGCGGGCGGACGACCAACGAGTCGATGCGCGGCGTCGCGACGCTCATGCACGCGCGTGGCGCGCACGATGCGATCCTCGTCAGCGACCCCTTTCACATGCTGCGCCTGGAGCTCGTCTCCGGCCAACTGGGCCTGACCGCCTACACATCCCCGACGCGGACGAGCCCCATCTCGGCGAGCCGCGAAGCGTCGTGGCGCCACCTGCTCGCCGAGTCACTGAAGGTGCCGTACACGATCGTGATGGGCCTCCACGGCTAGCCCCACGGCTAGCCGCACGGATAGGCGCACGGATAGCCGCACGGGCGAGCCCGCGCGGGTCGGGTGACGGAGTGCGCCGCGGAGCGCGTCGGGCGCTTCCCCTCGACGTCTCTTGCAATTTGGACCAACTGCGCCAAATTACGCCGCCACCTCCGACGATCCCGTGTCACGCGCTCCGATGATGCGTGACATTGCAGCACGAGAAATGCAGCGGAACCCGTCCGCACGCGTCCCGGGTCACGGCCTGGGCCATATCGTGTCATCACCGGGAGGGGGAATGCGTAGCACGCGGCTGTTCGCGGCGGGACTCGTCGGCGCCGCCGTCGTGACTGCGCTCGCACCGCGAGCGCGCGCGCAAGAGCAGGTCGAGACCAACGCCAGGACGAGCGAGCGGGCGCCGACGTTCACCAACGTCACCGACCAGATGCTCGTCAACGCTCGCACCGATGGTGGCAAGAACTGGTTGATGTACGGGCGCGACTACACCAACCAGCGATGGTCGCCGCTCGCCCAGGTGAACACCGCGACCGTGCGCAACCTCCGGGTCGCGTGGATGTACCAGACGGGCATCTCGCGCCTCGGCTCGTTCGAGAACAGCCCGGTGGTCGTCGACGGCGTCATGTACGTGACGACGCCGTACGATGTCGCGATGGCCGTCGACGCCCGCACCGGCAAGGAGCTCTGGCGCTACGAGCACAAGCTCGGGACGCAGATCTTCTGTTGCGGCCCGAACAACCGCGGCGTCGCGATCTCCGGCAACACGGTCTACATGCTCACGCTCGACGCGCAGCTCGTCGCCCTCGATGCCAAGACGGGGCAGGTCAAGTTCTCGGTGCAGATCGCCGACCCCGAGGCGGGCTACAGTGAGACGCACGCGCCGATCATCGTCGACGACAAGGTGCTGGTCGGGATCTCCGGGGCCGAGTACGGCATCCGGGGCTTCGTCCGTGCCTACAACAAGGAGAACGGGCAGCAGGTCTGGAACACGTACACGATCCCCGACAACGGATGGCAGGGGAAGTGGTCCGAGACGACGTGGGAGGGCGACCCGCTGCACCGGAACATCCAGCAGGAGAAGGCCGACTCCGGCAAGTATGCCGACGCCTGGCGGCGTGGGGGCGGGTCGGTCTGGATGAACGCCGCCGTCGACGAGGCCACGAAAACGATGTACGTCGCGGTCGGCAATCCGTCGCCGGACCTCGACGGCGGCGTGCGGCCCGGGGACAACCTGTACACGGACTGCATCCTCGCGCTCGATGTCAACACCGGAGCGGTGAAGTGGTACTACCAGGAGGTGCCGCACGACGTCTGGGACCTCGACGCGACGAGCCCACCGGTCATCGTCACGCTCAAGGACGGCCGCAAGGCGGTCGCCGAGGCCGGGAAGACGGCGTGGGTCTACATCCTCGATGCCGCGACCGGGAAGCTGATCCGCAAGTCGGTGCCGTTCGACCGGCAGGAGAGCATGTTCGCCCAGCCGACCCCCGAGGGGACGCGCATGCTGCCGGGCGCGAACGGCGGCGCGGAATGGTCACCGATGTCGGTCAACCCGACGCTCGGGTACGCGTACGTCGCCGGGCTCGAGCAGCCGATGCACTACATCACGCACAACGCGCCCTATCAGAAGGGGACGCTCTGGCTGGGCTCCGCCTTCAAGGCCATCCCCGGCGAGCGGCAGTACGGCACGTTCACGGCGATCGATCTCAACACGGGCAAGAAGGCATGGCAGGCCGAGGTCGACCAGCCGATGATGGGCGGCTCGCTCGCGACCGCGGGGAACCTCGTCTTCACCGGCGAGGGGAACGGCCGCTTCGATGCCTTCGACGCGCGGACCGGCCGGCTGCTCTGGCACTTCACCGGCGGCGCCGGCTGCAACTCGGCCCCGGTCAGCTACATGCTCGACGGCACGCAGTACATCGCCGTGGCCTGCGGCGGCAATTTCCAGCTCGGCTACCCGCTCGGGGACGCGGTCCTCGTGTTCTCGCTGCCACGCACGACGGGCGCGGGATCGGCCCGCGCCACACCGGCCACGCGCGGGATGTGATCGGCAGGGCCAAGCGCCACGGCGCTCGGCCCGCCGCCGGTCGGCCCCCGCACGACGGTGCGCAGCATGAGATCGCGCCCTGAATCGTGTCCTGACGCGCGTCCCGCAGTCCGCGGCCGCTGGTCGCGCGTGCGCTCCACGGCTGCGCGCGCGGCGCGCGTCGGCATCGTCATGGCGCTCGGCGGCGCCGCCGCCGTCAGCATTGCGGCCGGGGCGCCGCGGGTGGTACGGCGGGTCGGACCGCCGGCCGCGGAGCGTGCCGCGCAGCCGGCGGTTCCCGCCGTGCTCCGTGCCGGTGACTACTGGTCGTCGCTCCCGCCGGCCGGCAAGGATGCCTACCTCACCGGCTTCCTGGCCGGGGCGGGCGCCGAGCAGGTGGCGACCGCGCGGGCCGGGCCCGACACACACGGCGATGCACATAGCGATGCACATAGCGATGCGCACGGCGATGCGCACGGCGATGCGCGCGGCCGCGCGCACGTGCCATCCGTGGATGGCGCCCACGTGGCGGCCGCGGCGGAGTCGCTCCACGTGGCGCACGCGCTGCGCTTCCGGTTCGCCCCGTCCGTGTACGCCTCACAGCTCGACGACTACTACTGGTGGCGGGATCATGCCTCGACCCCGATCATCGATGCGATGACCGAGATCAACGCCCAGCTGCTGGCGCAGCAGGGAGAGGGGGATGGAGGGCCGAACGCACCGTGAGTCGCGAGGCGGGCGCACGGTGGTCGGGATGGTCGGGATGGTCGGGATGGTCGGGATGGTCGGAGTGGTGCGGTGGGTCGTTCTCTTGTTCAACTCAACGAGTGGAGCCGACATGAAGCGTCTAGTCCTGTTCGGAACTGCTGCGGCGCTCCTCGTCGCGAGCATCGCCGTCGTTCCAGCGACCGCCCGGGCGCAGTTGACGATGCAGATGAGCAACGGGTGGAGCCTGAACTTCTCGGGCAACGTGAACGCCTTCCTCGTCTACCAGTTCGCGAACACCGGCGACAACGGCAAAGTGGTCAACGGCGGCCTCGTGCCGACCGGCGAAGGGACCAACCCGCGCATCCGCACCGGACTGCTCCCGGCGTTCGCCACGTTCGACGTGAAGGGGACCGAAGGGCCCCTCAAGCTCGGCGTGCACTTCGGATTCGCGCCGCAGATCCAGAACGGCGGCGGCGGCAATGGCAACGTTCACGACAACTTCGGGAACGGGACTCAGGCCGGCGCCCAGATCGACATGCGCCAGGTCTACCTCACCCTCGGCGGCGACTGGGGCCAGATCCTCGCCGGGCGCGAGCTCGGGCTCTTCGACCGGCAGAACATCCTCCAGGACATGACCCTGTTCGGCATCGGCGCCACCGGCGGGAACCTGGGGGCCGGCGGCACCACGCTCGGCCGCATCGGCTTCGGCTACGTGTACCCGAACTTCGTCCCCCAGATGACCTACAGCACGCCGGCGAGCAAGTCGGTCCAGTGGGCGATCGGCATCTTCGACCCGAGCACCATCGGCGGCGCCGCCGGCGGCACCATTCCATCGGCCGTCTACAAGTACACGCGGATCCCCCGGATCGAGAGTGAGCTGAGCTGGACCGGAGCGCTGGGCGGCGGCGGCGCGACCGGCGGGACGGCGAGCGCCAGCTCGCTGCTCCTCTGGGTCGGCGGCCTCTGGCAGAACGCGTACAACGCGCCGAGCGGCGGGACGTCGGTCAGCGCGGTCGCCGGCGACGCCGGCGTCAAGCTCAACACCTCCGTGATCTCGATCGTCGCCTCCGGCTACTACGGCAAGGGGATCGGGAGCACGCTGCTCCTGACGTCGCCGCTCGCCGTCGATGCCGGCGGCAAGGGTCGGACGTCCTACGGCGGCTACGGGCAGGTCGTGTTCAAGCTCGGTCCCAAGTGGAGCGTCGGCGGCAGCTTCGGCGGAAGTCTCCTCAAGGCCAGCAGCCTCGACAATGTCGACCCGGTCAACGGTCCGCCGCTCCTCAAGAGCAACCTCGACGGGTCCGGCATCCTGAGCTACCAGTGGACCAAGGCCCTCCGCTGGGTCGGGGAGTACGACTGGACGCAGGCGAAGAACCAGGGCGGGCAGGGCTTTGCGCAACAGAGCATCACCGGGAGTCAGGCGGCGACGGGATTCATGCTGTTCTTCTGACCGAGGCGGCGGGTGCGGCGCGGCGGGTGCGGCGCAGCGCCGCACCCGCCGCGCGGGCGGGCGCCTGCTTGACAATGCGCGCCCCGGCGAACACCATCCTACCCCATCGCGGCGGAGAGGTCGGCTGTCGTGATCCAAGTACTTTCCTTCCGAGCACTTCCAGCGCCCCTCCCCCGGCGCGCCACGCCGCCCGCTGTCGCGGGGCGCCGCGCCGCCCCGCGAGGCGCCGCACCCGGTCTCGCCGGCAGCCCTCGGGCGCGAGAGATCCGGCCCGGGCGATCGACACGTACAGATGCCCGTCACGTTCCCTCGGACCTCTACCATGCGGGGTCGGCGTATGGTCGGCACTGAGCGAAGTCCCCCGGAGCGCGACAGCGCGCGCTGGATCGACGTGCGTTCCGGCGGTGTGCCACCGCCACGAACTTCCCACCCTCACTGAGGGATCGCTGTCATGAGTCAATTCGCTCGCTCGATGCGCATCGGCGCGGTCGCGACGTCACTCCTCGCGGCGGCACCGTTCGCGGCACCGATCGCGGCGCAGGACCTGGGCGCGATGACCCAGAACCAGAATCAATGGGTCATGACGGGTCGGACCTACGACCTACAGCGCTACAGCCCGCTCACGCAGATCACGACCGCGAACGTCAGCCATCTCGTCCCCGCGTGGACCTTCTCCGTGGGCACGCTGCGCGGCCAGGAAGGAAATCCACTGGTCGTCGGCAACGTCATGTACGTCTCGTCCTCGTTCCCCAACAAGGTCTTCGCCCTGGACCTGACGAAGGACGGGGCACCGCAGATCTGGTCGTATACGCCGGAGCAGGACGCGAACGTGATCCCGGTCGCGTGCTGCGACGTCGTCAATCGTGGGCTCGCCTTCCACCCGCCGACGTCGGACCACCCGGCGGGGATCCTCTACATCGAGCTGCTCCAGGGTGATCTCCTCGCCCTCGACGCCAAGACCGGAAAGAAGGTCTACCAGGTCAAGAGCGCCGACTTCCACAAGGGCGAGACGATGACGAACGCGCCGCTCGTGGTGAAGAACGTCGTCATCACGGGGATCTCGGGTGGCGAGTTCGGCGTCCGCGGCCGCGTGACGGCCTTCGACGCCATGGACGGGCACGAGCTCTGGCGCGGCTACAGCACCGGGCCGGACGCCGACGTCAAGATCCAGGGCGTCCCGAACGAGAACTACGAGTCGATGAAGGGCAAGGACCTCGGCGTCTCCACCTGGCAGGGCGATGAGTGGATGCGCGGCGGCGGCACGACCTGGGGCTGGTACTCGTACGACCCGGAGCTCAACCTGTTCTACTACGGCTCGGGCAACCCGGGGACGTGGAATCCGGACCAGCGCCCGGGTGACAACAAGTGGTCGATGAGCATCTGGGCCCGCAACCCGGAGACGGGTGCCGTGAAGTGGGTCTACCAGATGACGCCGCACGACGCCTGGGACTACGATGGCGTGAACGAGATGGTGCTGACCGATCAGACGATCGGTGGCAAGCAGGTCAAGGCCCTCACGCACTTCGACCGGAACGGCTTCGGCTACACGCTCGATCGGACCAACGGCAAGGTGCTCGTCGCCAACCCCTACGGACCGGTCAACTGGGCCAAGAGCATCGATCTCACCACCGGCCGCCCCGTCGAGGACGCGGCGAAGCGCACGACGGCCAAGGGCAACACGGAAGGGATCTGCCCGGCCGCGATCGGATTCAAGGATCAGCAGCCGTCGGCCTACTCGCCGAAGACGAAGCTCTTCTACGTCCCGACGAACAACATCTGCATGGACTACGAGGGCGTGGAGGTGAAGTACGCCGCCGGTCAGCCGTACGTCGGCGCGATCGTGCGGATGTTCCCCGGCCCCGGCGGGAACCGCGGCCGCTTCATCGCCTGGGACCCGACGGTCGGCAAGGTCGTGTGGGAGGACAAGGAGAACCTGGCCGCCTACGGTGGCGCGCTGGCCACGGCCGGTGATGTCGTCTTCTATGGCACGATGGAAGGATGGCTCAAGGCCGTCGATGCGAAGACGGGCAAGCTGCTGTGGAAGTTCAAGACGCCGTCGGGCATCATCGGAAACCCGATGACGTACATCGCCGATGGCAAGCAGTACGTCGCGGTCCTGTCCGGGATCGGCGGCTGGGCGGGGATCGGTGTCGCGGCAGGCATCGGCGCCGAGGATCCGACGGCCGGACTGGGCGCGCTCGGCGCGTTCGGCGACGCCGGACAGTTCAGCACGCAGGGTGGTGTGTTGACCGTCTTCGCGCTCGACAATTCGGCGCGCAGCACGGCCGCTGGTCGATAAGGGGACGGCGACAGCGCTGTCGCTGTCCATCACTGCTGGAGCACCTTGGGATCGGGTGTCGCGGTCGGCCACCGCGGCACCCGGTCTCCTGTCCGGGGTAGGTGAAACCATGGCCGACGTCCTTCTGCCGGCGACGCTGACGGCCGCGCTCGCCGCCGCGCTCACGGCCGCGCTGACGCTCGGGGCACCTCGGGCGCTCGCCGCGCAACAGCCCGGCGCACCAGCGCCCCTCGCGCCCGGCCACGGCCGACCCCCGCACGCCTTCCGCGTCTGCGCCGACCCCGATGCCATGCCCTTCTCCGATCAGGAGCGGGAGGGATTCGAGAACAGGATCGCGGCGCTGCTCGCCCAGGACCTCGGCGATTCCCTGTCGTACGTCTGGTGGCCCACCCGACGGGGCTTCGTGCGGATGACGCTCGGGTCGGAGGCGTGCGACATCATCATGGGAACGCCCCAGGGCTACGATCTCGTTCTTCAGACGCAGCCGTACTACCGATCGGCGTACGTCGCCGTCACGCGGCAGGATCGCCACCTGCGGATCACGTCGCTCGACGACACGCTGCTCAAGTCGCTTCGGATCGGCGTCAATACGATCGGCGACAATTACGAGAACACCCCGCCCGCACACGCGCTCGGCGCCCGCGGCATCAATCAGCGCATCGTCGGCTTCACGACGTTCTACAACCAGGAGCACCACCCGGGCGATATCGTGGACGCGGTCGCCAAGGGAACGATCGACGTCGCCATCGTCTGGGGACCGATCGGCGGCTATTTCGCCAGGCGGTCGTCGGTCCCGCTCGATGTCACGATGCTGCCCGACACCGACCGGGTGACCGGCTTTCCTCTTGCGTATGGCGTCACCCTCGGCGTGCGGCGGTCCGATCGTGGGTTGCGCGACACCCTCGATCAGGCGCTGACGCGCCGGCGGGGGGACATCGACCGGATCCTCCGGGACTACGGCGTCCCGTTGCTACCACTCGCCCCGGGATCGGCCGCGGGAGCGCCCGCTCATTAGCTCGGCCGCCCCGCCTCACAGGAGCACCAACCTCGAGCGTTCATGGTGAGAACCGATGTCATAGCCGAACGCGCGGCGCCGCTGCGCCGTCGCATCGCCCGGCGGACCCGCGTCCTGAGCCTGGGCGTGGCGGCCGCCGTGGCGGGCGCGAGCCTCGCCCTGCTCGGCGCCGCGCACCCGATTCCGCCGCGGCCCGCGGCGACCCCTTCCCCCACGGCCGGGCCGCCGCGCGCTCCCGCCGCTCGAGCCGTCGCCGCTCGATCCGTCGCCTCGCTCACGCGACAACGTCCGGACTCCGTCGACCATCACGCGGTGAACGCGGTGGTCTACAACGGATGGAAGATGTTCGAGGTATACTGCACCCGCTGTCACGGTGAGGACGCGGTCGGCAGCAGCTTCGCGCCCGCGCTCATCCACTCGGTCGGCCCGGACGGCACGATCGACCACAAGGCGTTCTTTCAGACGGTCACCAACGGCCGGCCGGGTAAGGGGATGCCGACCTGGGGCAACCTGCTGTCGCCGGAGCAGAAGGAGGACATCTGGTACTACCTCCGGGCGCGCGCCGTGGGCGGCCTCGCCCCCGGCCGACCGCACCTGGCGAAGGGCGCGAACCGAGACTCGACGGCGCTGCCGCCGGCGGTCGGGCAGGACACCACATGGAAGGGACCGACCACATGAGCAGGCGCCGCCCGGCGGGCCTCGCCCCTCGCGCGCCACACGCTGCGCCACACGCTGCGCCACACGCGCGTCCGCACCGCGGTCGCTGGACCTTCGCCGCACTCGCGCTCGCGAGCGTTGGCGCGCTTGCCGCCTGTACCGGCGAGCGCCCGGCGTCGAGCGGAGCAGGGGCAGGTGCGACGCCCGGCACCGCGGATTCGGCGGCCGCGGCGGCGCCCGCCGGCGCGGCGCCGTCCGGAGGGACGCTCTTCGTCAGCAATGAAGGGAGCAACTCGCTGTCGGTCATCGACGCCAGGACCGACTCGGTCGTGGCCACCGTCGCGGTGGGCAATCGGCCGCGCGGAATGGCGCTGAGCCCGGATCGGAAGACGATCTACGTCGCGCTCGGCCGCGACAACGCCGTGGGCGTCGTCGACGTCGCATCCCGCACGCTGACGGGCAAGATCCCGGCCGGTGGCGATCCCGAGCAGGTCGCGCTGTCGGAGGACGGGAAGACGTTCTACGTCTCGAACGAGGATCCGGGCAGGGCGACCGCCGTCGACATCGCGACCAGGCAGCAGCGCTTCAGCGTGCCGGTCGGCAAGGAGCCGGAGGGGATCCAGGTGACACCGGACGGGCAGCGTGTGTATGTCACCAACGAGACGTCGAGCACGGTGACGGTGCTCGACGCGGCGACCGGCGCCCGGCGCGCCGAGTTCCCGGTCGGCGCACGGCCACGGTTCGTGGCCTTCTCCCGGAACGGAGCGTATGCCGTCGTGACGTCGGAGGCGGGCGGGTCGGTGACGGTCATCGACCTTCCAAAAGACACACCGCTGCGCACGGTGCCGGTCGGTGACAGCACCAAGCCGACCGGCGTCGCGATCGCGAGTGACGACAAGACGGTCTACTTCGCGAACGGTCGCGCCAACCGCGCCTCGATCTTCAGCATCGCGGCGATGATGGTCACCGACACGATCCCGGTCGGCCAGCGGCCGTGGGGCGTCGCGCTGAGCCGGGACGACAACACGCTGTACACCGCCGACGGCCGCTCCAATCAGGTGAGCGTCGTCGACGTGCTCCACAAGCGCGTGGTGCGCACCATCAGGGTCGGCGAGCGCCCCTACGGCGTGGTGATCGTCCCCTGATCGTCGCCCGCCCCCGCCGGGCGGGATGGAACGCTGCCCCTACCGCCGAGGGCGCTCGCCGCCCGCCGGCGCGGCCTGACGCGTCACGACCGCCGTCAGGGCGGCGAAGATCGCCGGGTCCAGCAGGCGGCCGACGTAGTTCCGCAGGTGGCGGAGCGCGTCGGTGGGTGAGAGCGGCTCGCGGTAGGACCGGCGCGAAGTCAGCGCGACGAAGGCGTCCGCGGCGCTGAGGATCCGACCGCCGATCGAGATGCCGTCCCGCTCGACGGCGCGCGGATACCCCGTCCCATCGAAGTGCTCGTGGTGGTCGCGCACGTAGTCGAGCACGGGGCCGAGGTGCTCGAGCGGGCTCAGGATCTCGAGCCCGATCCGCACGTGGTCCTGCACGTGGTCGTACTCGTCCGGCGTCAGTGGGCCCGGCTTGTGGAGCACGCTCTCGCGCGTGCCGATCTTGCCCACATCGGCGACCCGGGCGGCGAGGTCGACGGCATCGACCGTGTCGGCGTCGAGGCCGACTTCCCGGGCGATCTCGCTGGCGAGAGCGGCCATGCGCTGGGAGTGGCCCCGCAGATACGGGTCACGGGCCTCCATCGCCCGGACGAGCGCCTGGGCCATGCTGACGTTCCGCTCGCGGAGCATGACCTTGTCCCGCCCCAGCGCGGCGGTCCGGGCGGCGACCGCGTCGCCGATCGCCCTCGCGGTGCGGCGCTCGGCCGCCTCGCGCTCGGCGAGCGCGCGCGCGACGGCGCCGACCAGCACTTCCCGATCGATCGGCTTGGTGAGGTACTCGGACGCCCCCGCCCGGAGCGCCGCCATCGCCGTCGCCGCGTCGTCGACCGCCGTGATGACGATGAGCGCGACCTCGGGGTCGAGCGCCCGGGCCCGGCGGAGCACCTCGACGCCGTCGATCCCGGGCATCCGCATGTCGCAGAGCACGACCGAGAACTGCTCGCGCCCCAGCGCTTCGACCGCGGCCTCTCCGCTCTGCGCCACGTCGACGGTGTACCCCGCGCGCCTGAGGACGAGGGCGAACGTCCGGCAGACCGACTCGTCGTCGTCGACGATGAGCAACGGCAGGAGCGTCTGCGGTGACGACAGCTCCGGCATGGGCTCCGCCGCCCGCGCCGCCCGGTGTGCCGATGGGTGCGGTGATCGATGCACCGGTGGCATCGTCGGCGCCGTGGCTCCGGCGGCCGCCGTCGGTTCGATCCGAGGTCGCACCGGGCGCGTAGTCATGTCCGAGAGTCCTCCATAAGAGACGACTCACCCGGGCGACCGTCTCCGCGCGCGCGGCAAGCACCCGCGCCGGCGCCATCGGTCAGGCCGTCGGGCAGCGCACCCCGCCGCCCGGGATGTCACGGGCACGGGGCGCCCGTGGCCAGCCCTCGGCTGGGCGCTCACGACCGCCGGTGTCCCGCGCCGGTGTCCCGCACCGGTGTTCCGCGCCCGTGTTCCGCGCGCTGCGGGCGTCGTTATATTGGAGCGCATACATTGCGAGGCGTGGGAGCGGTCGAGACACATGCTATCCCTTGGCTCTCCAACCCATGGGCGGCACTGGGCGCGCTACGCGGTCGCGGCCGTCCTGAGCACGCTGGCGCTCCTCGCGAGCGCCCAGCTGGAGGCCTTCCTCGGCCACGCGCCGTTCGTCTTCTTCTACGTCGCCGTGGCCCTGAGCGCGCTCTACTGCGGCCTCGGGCCGGCGCTGCTCACGTCGTGTGTGGGGATCCTCGGGGTCACGTACGTGCTCCTGCGCCCCGTGCACTCCTTCGGGATCGACCGACCCGCGGACGTTCTCTCGCTGGTCGCCTTCGGGATCGTGGCCTTCGCGGCCAGCTCGCTCACGGGGTCGCTCCGGGCGGCGCGGGCGCGCGCCGAGGGGGCGGTGAAGCTGGTCGGGACGCAGGCGGTGGACCTCTCCCGCACCAACGAGGCGCTCCGGCGGGCGACGGCCGACGCCGAGCGGGCGCGGGTCGCGGCCGATGCGGCCCGGCGCGAGGCGGAGCGCGCGAACGCCGCCAAGTCGCAGTTCCTGGCCGCGATGAGCCATGAGATTCGCACCCCGATCAACGCCGTGCTGGGGTTCGGGTACCTGCTGGCCGACGGGATCGCCGGCCCGCTCACCGATCAGCAGCGGGACTACGTGCGGCGGATCACGGCCTCGAGCCAACACCTGGCGATGCTGGTCACCGACATCCTGGACCTCGCCAAGATCGAGGCCAACCGCATCGCCGTCGCCGCGGCGCCGGGTCGGCTGGCGGCGGTGATCGCGGACGGGATCGGGCTCGTGCAGTCACTGGCCGACGCGAAGCGGCTTCGGATGACGTTCGAGCAGTCGGCCGACACGCTCCGGATCGGCTACACGGGCGACGAGGATCGCGTGCGCCAGATCCTCGTGAACCTCCTCTCGAACGCGATCAAGTTCACGCCCTCGGGCGGCCGGATCGACGTGACCTGTGGCATCGGCCGGGCGCCCGGCGCGGCCTACGTGCGCGTCGCCGACACCGGCTGCGGGATCGCGCCCGATCAGCTCGAGCGGATCTTCGACCCGTTCGTGCAGGGCACGACCACGCTCGCGGCCCGGGCGCCGGGCACGGGGCTCGGCCTCGCGATCAGCCGCCGCCTCGCGCGCCTCATGCACGGCGACCTGACGGTCGAGAGCACCCCCGGTGCAGGCTCGACGTTCACGCTCCGCCTCCCCGCCTGCGAGCTGCCGCTCCCACTCCC
>JAJPIS010000093.1 GCA_021324635.1 Gemmatimonadota bacterium | reverse complement strand
TGTACCGCCGGCCGAGTTCGAGACCATGTACTACCGGAGTCAGGAAACCCCAGCCGTCGTCGCGGCACTCACGTAACCAGGTCTCCGGGAAAGCCGGAGCGGTTCACACCGCTGGGAGTGAACGGCGTGCGTGTCGCTGGCTTGGCTTCCACCGCAGCGCGGTGCGCTACGTCCACCGGGGCCATCGCGACGATGCCGAGCTCCGCGCGCGACTCCGCACGCTCGCCGAGGCGCATCCCCGGTGGGATACCCGCGGCTGATTTGGCGTCTTCGGCAAGAGGGTGTCTGCGACAATCACAAGCGCATTCGTCGACTCTATAGACTGGAAGGCCTCGCGGTCCGACGTCGCCGCCGGAAACGGGTCGCCGTGCCGAGGGTCGAGCTCCCCACCCCAACGGCACCCAACGAGCGCTGGTCGATGGACTTTGTGCGGGATACGCTGAGTGATGGGCGCGCCTTCCGCGCGCTCACCGTCGTGGACGACTGCACGCGAGAGTGCCCGGTGATCGAAGTCGGTCTGAGCTTAGGCAGCGATCGCGTGGTCGCGGTGCTCGAGCGGCTGGCGGTCACCCGCGGGCTGCCGCACAGCATTGTGCTCGACAACGGCCCCGAGTGCCAGAGTCGCGCGCTGGATGCCTGGGCCCATCGCCGCGGGGTGCAGCTCCAATTCATCCGACCGGGCAAACCCGTGGAGAACGCCTTCATCGAGAGCTTCAACGGCCGGCTGCGTGACGAATGCCTCAACCAGCACCGGTTTCTCTCGCTCGCTGACGCCCGGCGCACAATCGAAGGATGGCGACAAGACTACAACACGGCGCGCCCTCATCGCGCGCTCGGCACCCTCACTCCAGCCCAATTCGCAGAGCAGTTCCAGAGACCCACAACGACCCGACTGTCAGCTTAAGACCGGACCTAAACCGGGGATACCGTCACTCGCACTGCATGGCTGCCACAACTCAGATGCAAGGCGGGCCCTGGTAGGACAGTGGGGCGCGGGGCTCGCCGGTCATGGCGCCGAGAGCCGCTCTTACGGCCCAGTCTGCGGACGGCGCCTCGAGTCAGTCCCGCATCGCCAGCGCGAGGTGAGGCGCCGGCCTCCGGTCATTTCACGGGACGAAGTGCGTGCCACTGCCCGTGACGCCTCGCGCGGAAGAGCGCCGGCGGAGCCGCACTGAAGGTGGTGGGCGTTGCCGCAAAGGAGCAGGGGCACCCTTTCACGACTTGATAGTCAGTTCCGTCCGCGTTGATGAACCCGTGATCCACGGCGATGATCGCTCCGTCCGGCGAGTAGGACAACTGCGCGCCCAACCCCAACGCGGTCGTCAATTGGGTGATGTTGGTGCCGTCGGCGTTCATCGTGTAGAGATAGCTGGTCCGCGTTCCCTCCGGCTCGCCGACAAAGGCGATATGCTGACCGTCAGGTGAGGCGGCGACGGCGCCCACGTCCCACGCCCGAGGCCCGTTGAAGTTCACATAGGAACAGGCCGTCGGCCCCGAGGAGCCCGAGCACCCCAGCACTTGTCGGTCCCCGTTCTCCAGAAACAGGCCGGAAGACCCGAAACACGCATCGTCACAGAAGAACAGCACGTCCTGCCCGTTCGCGGTCCACGCCGCCGGCCCCGCTTCATCCTCCTCGAAAATCTGGATCGAGTGGATCGCGCCGGACGCGTCGATGACGATGATGCCGGGGGCGCAGCAATTGGCGGGCGCGGGAACACCCCTGAAGACCGTACTCGGCTGTCCGGCGTACACGATGAACTGCCCGGTCGGGGACCATTGCGGCGGGCCTGACGACCAGTAGAGCGCAGGACCAACCTGGTGCGCGTTGGTCCCATCGGCGTTCATGACGAACACCGACGTACTGTCCGGCACGCGCGCGGATGAGAAGAACACGATCTGGCTGCGATCCGGCGACAGATTGGGGCTGTAATCCTGGGCGCCCGTGGTCAGCACTTGCTTGACGTTCGACCCGTTGGCATTCATGAGAATGATGCCGGTGCTGTTGCTGCCGACTACCGGGACGTTCGGCGGGAGCCCGGTCGCGGTGAACGTCCCATACGTCTCGGCCACGCCGGTGCTGGTGACGCTCCGCGCTGCCAGGGTCTGCGGCCCCAATCGGGGACCAAGGGTCCACAATTCGTCGGCATAGCCCGCTTCGTCGGTCGTGACCGCCGGCGCAAAGACGGAGCCGCCCCCCGAGGTGACAACGAAACTGATGGTGAAGTTGCGGAGAGGGTGCCCCTTGTGATCGGTGGCGCGAATGCGGACCGGAGTGGGCAACGGCGCACTCGACGGGCCGCTCTGCGCGTCGCCCGAGACGGCGCTCACCACGACGTCGCTGGGAGGCGTGGGGCCAGTGGGGGTCGAGCTGGACGTGCAGGCGACGACAGCACACAGGCCGAGACCCGTCCACGCAAGCTGCTTCGTCATGGTAGTACCCTTCCCGGTGCCAGAGAGTGGTCCAGCGCTCCCACGACGCTCCACCAACGCGCACCATCCGTCGCGGCCGACGCGATCCGCATCGCGAGCTCCGACGGGACGCTCCGTGATCGAATCTCGCCCGACCCACTGACAGTGCGTGCCGGGCGACGGTCCCGCCAGGCCACCGGCGTCGTCGTGGTAGTAGCGACGGTCGCCGCCCCCGACGCACCCCGCGGCTCGCACCTCTCCGTCGCCGGTGTAACTTCCAGCCGTCCGTTTACTCGAATCTGCCACGTGGCGAGTCCCGAAACAACGGGACTCGTTTCACGGTCCGGGTTCGGGCACCCCCCCTCGTCGCCCCCCTGGACGCACTTCGCGGGCTCTAGGGGACACGCCATGAAACGCCTCACGCTCGCCCTCGCCGGGCTCCTGGTCGTCGCACCCCTCGGCGCGCAGTCGGTCGCACGCGACAGTCTGCTCAGCCATTTGGCCGGCCGCTGGGTGCTGCGAGGCCCGATGGCGCGCCGGACGGTCGTCCACGACGTGACGTTCCGGTGGGTGCTGGGCGGCGAGTACATGGAGATGCACGAGGTCTCGCGCGAGCGCACGCCGGCGGGAACGCCCGCCTACGAGGCCATCGTGTACCTGGTGCACGACCCGCACTCCCACGAGTACGGGGCGCTCTGGATGGACAACACCGACTACAATGCGTTCCTGCCCGCTGGCCAGGGGCGAGGCGTCGCAGCCGGTGACTCGATCCCGTTTCTCTTCACCTACTCGCCGACCGACCGCTTCCACACCACGTTCGTCTACGATCGCGCGACGGACAGCTGGGCGTGGCACATGGACAACGACGACGCGCGCGGTCGGCGTCCGTTCGCCCGGGTGACGCTGACCCGCCGTTGACGTGCCGGGCGAATCTCGGCGGTGTCCAGGACCCGGACCCCGAGTGCCACACTCTCTCGAGCGACTTGCGCGGTCGGAAACGGACGCTCGCCGCGCGTGGTTCACGGGCACTACCCCCGTGCCGTCGCCCTCTCGGGCCCTGAATGGGGCCTCGCT
>JAJPIS010000057.1 GCA_021324635.1 Gemmatimonadota bacterium | reverse complement strand
GCCGTACCGGACCTGGACGCGCCACGCGCCCGACGCGGTTTCATCAGACACGATCGCGATCGCGCTCCCGGGCGGCGCGACTCCAGCGATGTGCGCCAGCAGGTTCCGGAGCCCCTGGGCGAGCTCCTCCTCGTCGAGCTGGCACCGGACGGGCGGTTCGACGCGCCGGCGCTCGACGGTCAGCCGGTGGCGCTCCAGCAGCTCGGCGTCGGCGGCCAGCACCCGGTCCCACACGTCGTCCGGGTTCCCCGCCGCACGCACGGCGCGACGCGCGCGGCCGTACTGGAGGAGCTCGGCGACGACTCGGTTGAGGCGTTCGACCTCGCGCAGGATCCGCGCGGCGTGCTTCTCGACGATCGGGTCGTCGGCGCCCCGGAGGCGGAGCAGTTGGGCCGCGGACGAGATGCCGAAGATGGGTGTGCGCAGCTCCTGCGCGGTGGCCAGCGCCACCTGGCCGGCCCGCTCGGACGCGCCCGGGCGCGACAGCCGGCCCTCGCTGTCGATCAGCGTCTCGAGGGTCTCCCGATCGCCGACCCGCATGGCGAGAAGCTACCACGAACGGGGGCCGGTCGCAGGATGCGCGACCGGCCCCGACGTGCTCCCGGTGAGCGGACCCGGGCGCCGCGCGATGCGCCCGCGCTACCGGCGCCCGCTCCGTCCGGGTTTCCGCGACCCACTCCGTCCCTTGCCGTCCCGCCCCGCCTTGCCGGCGGAGCCCCCCTTCCTGGCCGCCGGCCGCTTGGATGCGGACTTCCGGGTCGACCGACTCGCCGACTTGGCCGACGACCGGCCGCCAGCGCTCTTCCTGGTGGGTGTCCGCGACTGTCCCGATTTGCCGCTCGACTTGGACGCTGCCTTGTGCGCGGACTTTCCGGCGGTGCTGCTCCCGCTCGCGGAGGTCGGCCGGCCGGCCGCCTTCTGAGCGGATGCCCCCGACGCGCCGCCCCCCCCGGCACGGGCGCTCCCGGCGCCCGAGCCGGTCCCGCCCGCCCGAGCGCCGGCGCCGCTCGCGCCGCTGCCCGACCCGCTGCTCGAGCCGCCGAGTGCACCGCCCTTCGGGCGACCGCCACCCGTGCCCGTCCCGGCGCCGGCGGTTCCGGTCGTGGAAGTCGACCCCGGCGGCCTGCCGCGGGTCCCGCGGCGTCGAGGGCCGCCGCCGAAGAGATCACCTTCCTCCTCGTCCTCGACCTCGATCACCTCGGCGACGATTCCTCCCTCCTCCTCGTCCTCGTCGTCGTCCTCGTCGGTGCTATCCCAGAGGTCGTCGCTGGCGTCCTTGGTGATCGCCCAGCCGCCGTCCTCTTCATCGTCGTCATCGTAGGAGGACCCGCCGCCTCCGCCGCCAATCCCGCCGTACCCCAGGTCCTCGCCCTCGTCGTCGCGGTCGGAGAACCGGAACCCGCCCGTCAACTCCTCCCGCAGCTCGTCACCGCGCGGCATGGCCGCCTCCCTGAGAGTTTGGTATCGCTCCATCGAGATGCCGGCGGTGCAGGGCCCATGCCCTGAGGTGCCTCCCGTGCCGCCGGTCCGCGAGCATCGCGCTGTCACCCCGCGTGCCGAAACGCTGAATACACTGCTTGGCACGTGGCGTCAAGCGCAGCCCCTGACGACATTCCTCCCATGCCCAAACTGCTCGTTCTCTTCTACAGCCGAACCGGCCACACGGCACAATTGGCCGACGCGATCGTCGACGGCGCGCGCTCGGTGCGCTTCACCGAGGTCGACGCGCGCCGGATCGATGATCTCGCGCCCCAGCACGTCATCGAGGCGCAGCCCAAGTGGAAAGAGAGCCGCGATCGACTCGCCGCGATGTATCCGACGCTTGGCTCCGTGCACGACCTCGCGAACTACGACGCACTGATCCTCGGGTCACCAACGCGCTACGGGGTCATGGCGTCCGAACTGAAGCACGTGCTCGACCAGACCGGCCCGCTCTGGGCCAAAGGCGCGTTCGTCGACAAGGTCGGCGCGGCCTTCACCACCGTCCAGACGCCGCACGGCGGCCACGAGACGACGCTCTGGTCGGTCATGACGGTCATGGCCAACCTCGGGATGATCATGGTGCCGCCCGGCTACACGGACCGCGCCATCTTCACGGCCGGCAGTCCGTACGGCGCGACCAGCACGACGGGAACGGGTGGTCCCACGGAAGCCGATCTGGCGGTCGCGCGCCATCAGGGTGCCCGGGTGGCGACGGTCACCGGGTGGGTGACCCACGCCAAGAGCCACACGCACTGACGCGGCGGGGCGGGCGGGCCACACAGCCGGCCCGACCCGACGCCTCTCCCGTCAGTCCTCGATGAAGCTCGCGACGAGGGACTTCCGGCGCAGGATGACGTTCGAGAGGGCAGCGTAGACGCGCGGATCGAGCAGATCGCCGGCGCGGGCGGCCAGGTACCGCACGGTGTCCCGCGGGCTGCGCGGGTCCCGGTATGCGCGCTGCGACGTCAGCGCGTCGAACGCGTCGGCCGCGGCCAGGATGCGGCCGCCGATCGAGATATCCGCGCCGGCTTTCCCGGCCGGATAGCCCTGGCCGTCCCAGTGCTCGTGGTGATCCTCGACGTACTGCAAGGCCTGACCGAGCGGCTTGAGCGGGGCGAGGATCTCCATGCCGATGCGCACGTGGTCCTTGACGTGATCGAACTCCTCGGGCGTCAATGCGCCGGGCTTGTTCAGGATCGATTCCTGGATCCCGATCTTGCCGATGTCGTGGATCCTGGCCGCCATGCGGACGTACTCGACGGTGTCGACGTCGAGCCCGAGCTCGGCCGCGATCGAGGCCGACAGCTCGGAGACCCGCTGCGAGTGGCCCCGGAGATAGATGTCCTTGGCCTCCATCGCATTCACGAGCGCCTCGACGGTGCCCACCACCATGGCGCGGAGCGCCTGTTTCTCCCGCTCGAGCTCTTCCGTCCGGGTGGCGACTTCCTCCCGAATCATGCGTTCCACCGTCCGCCGGTCGATCTCGAGGTCGCGTCGGTGCAGGGCACGCTCGATCGCCTCCTGGAGATCCGGAAGCTCGACCGGCTTGACGAGGTAGTCGAGCGCGCCCATCGCGAGCGCGCCGGTCGCCGTCGGCGCATCGTTGACACCGGTCAACATCAGGATCGCCAGGTCCGGGTCGAGTTGGAGGGCGCGCGGGACGACGTCGAGGCCGGAGAGGCCCGGCATCCGGACGTCGCAGAGCATCAGCTCGAACCGGTTCTCGGCCAGCAGGGTCAGGGAATCCTGCCCGGATGCCGCCGTGTCGACGTGGAACCCACGCGACGTGAGATACCGCGAGAGCGCGTGTGCGATCGACGCCTCGTCGTCCACGACGAGCAGTCGGCGCGGGGCGCCCTGGGCGCGCGAGCGGGTGCGGCCGACCGCCGGAGCCGGAGCGCCGGCCGAGGTGGCCGGGGCCGTGGCGGCGGGAGGAGCGACGGAGCACAGATCAGTCGACATGCAGCGAGGGGAAGGACGGTGTACGAGCACCGGCGCCGGCCGCATCGCGCGATCGGTCGGTCGTGGGGAGCGGGATCCCGATCCGCGGGGTGTCGCGCGGGATCGTCGGACGCGCGGTGTCGTCGCCGGTCGCGTGGAGGGTCCCGCCAGACGGCACGTAGAGCGGGAGGATGACGGAGAATGTCGAACCGGCGGCCGGCGCCGTCCGCACTTCGATCGTCCCGCCGTGTCCCTGGACGATGCCATAGCTGACGCTGAGCCCCAGGCCGGTTCCGACACCGGGGGGCTTGGTGGTGAAGAAGGGCTCGAAGATGTGCTTCGCGACGTCCGGCCCCATACCGTTTCCGGTATCCACGACTTCGATGATCGCGCGCACCGACCCGGCGATCTCCCGCGTCGCCGTGCGCACCGTCAGCAGACGCTGCTCGCTCCGGCGCATCGCGTACTCGGCGTTCACGACGAGATTGAGCAGCACCTGCTGGAGCTTGCGCTCGTCCCCGAGCACGGTCGGTGCCGACGCATCGAGCTCCGTCTTGGTGGCAATCCCGGATGACTGGAGCGTGTACGCCCGGAGCCGAAGGCTCTGCTGGACGACGGCGTTGAGGTCGACCGGCAACTGCCGCGGGCCCGTCTTTCGGGAGAAGATGAGGAGGTCGCTGATCACGCTCACGGCGCGGTCCGACTCGCGCTTGATCTCGCGCGCCGCTTCGGCCTGCTCCTCGGTGAGCGGCTCCTCGAGCAGTAGCTGCGCGAACGCCGAGATGCCGGTCAGCGGGTTATTCAGCTCGTGCGCGACTCCGGCCACGAGCTCGCCGAGCGCCGCGAGCTTGTCCGTCTGGTGGACCGACTCGGCCAGGGCCCGCTCGCGCTCCCGCGCGCTCCGCTCGCCCTCGACCAACTGTGCGTTGCGGATCGCGATCGCGACCTGCGCGGCGAAGTCCTCGAGCAGTCGTCGAGCGGCCGGGTCGAAGCGCTCCATCGATGTGAACCGCAGGACGATCGTGCCGCGTTGGCCACCGTCCGGCAGCGGGAGCAACGCCAGGCTCTTGATCCCCGCGGCCCGATAGCGGGGCACCTCGTCAGGGGTGAGCCCGTTGTGCATGGCGGCTTCGGTGTTCGCGTAGAACGGCACGCCCGACGCGGTGACCGTGCCGACCGGAAGCGACCAGAACCGGTTGGCGGTCCAGTTGATGATGTGCGCGCCCGCCCCCTCGCTGTACGCCAGGTCGACACGTCGCGTGGCCGGATCGGCGAGGAAGACGCTGACGCCGTGCGCGCCCAGCGCGTCGCGGGCGACCTCGAACACCCCGGTGAGCACGGCCTCGGGCGTGTTGCTCCGCGCCAGCGATCGGGCGACCGCGGCGAGCACGTTGGCGTGCCGTGTCATGGCGGATGCGGTCCGCCGAAGCCGGGCACTCTCGACCGCCAGGGCGGCATGATCCGCCAGCACCTGGAGCGCGGCCTCATCGGCCGAATCGAAGTCTCCACCCACCTGCTCCTTGCCGAACACGGTCACGGCCCCGATGGCCGCCCCGCCGACGAGGAGGGGGACGGCGAGTCCGTTCGCCTGCCCGCACCCGGCGTCGCCGGGCCCGGTGGCCGGACGCGCCCACTGGTCGGCACAGGTCCGGAGGTCGCCGGCGCCGACCGGCCGCCGCTCCGCGATCGCACGCATGCCGAGGTACCCATCCGGCTCGGCCAGGTACCCGATCGGATCGGTCGCATCTCCGGCTGTCGCCGCGATCGAGACCCCGGCGTCGTCGATGAGCAGCACCCGCGCGCCCCGCGCCCCGGTCGTGGCCACGGCGTGCTCGGCCAGTACCGCGGCGACGCGCTCCGGCTCGAGCGACTGATTCATCTGCCGGATGGCGTCGCCCGTATCCCGGCCGGCGGCGGTCGCACCGCCGGCTCGCGCCGCCGGCTCGGCGCGGGACAGGGCGATCGCGGCGTAGTCGGCGAGCCGCTGAAGCGTGGCGGCGTCCGGCGCGTCGAACGCGCCCCGGCAACTATTGAGAGCGAGGATGAACCCCTGCGGCTGGTCGCCGGCGACGAGCGGCGCGATCGCGACCTGACGCGGCGCGAACGCGGAGAGGAAGTGCACGCTCACCCTCGGATCCGAAGCGGCGTCGTTGGCCACCATCGGCTGGCCCTGGAGCAGCGCCTCCTCGGCCAGGGTCGCCGCGAGCGGCGCGTGAAAGCCGATCATCGGGATGAGCGACCCGGTCGCCGCGTCCACACGAAAGCCGGTGCCGGCGAGTCGGGCGACGACCACGCCTTCGGCGGCGAGGAGCGCAGCCGCCCCGGCGGCGATCTGGTCGAGCAGTGCCACGGCCGACGTGGCCGCCGCCACCCGCCGCGCGATCCGACTCGCGGCGACGCTGTCGCCTGCGGCCCCCGCCACGCGATCCCACGTCGAGAGCACGCCGCCAGGTGACACGGAGCCTCTGGAGCGCGAGACGCGATGCTCCGGGCGGGGGGGGATCCTCTGTGGGGCCACGCTCTAGGACGCGCGCCGAAATCTGCCTGTAACTCCCAACGGCGCGCGCTCCTGCCGGCCGACGCCGAGCGGGCGGGGCCGCCCGGATTGGAAAGCGCCCATGACCGGCCGCCGATGCAGCCAGGAACGCGGCCGTCCCGGCATCGGTGCGGGATGCGGGACGCGGGCGGCATGATGTGCGGAACGGCGGGCGGCGAACGGCATGAATGCCGTCCCGGCATTGGTGCGGGATGGGAACGGCGGGCGGCATGAATGCCGGGCCGGGCATTGGTGTGCGATGCGAATCGCGGGCGGCATGAATGCCGGGCCGGGCATTGGTGTGCGATGCGAATCGCGGGCGGCATGAATGCCGCCCCTACGGTCCGCGCACGTTCCCGGTGCCGCGGGCATCCACGCACCCACACGCGCCCGGCCCCGCCGCGACGGGTCCACCATCCCGCCCCGGTCGGTGCGGTTCCCGGTGCCAGGGGCAATCGCTCCGCGATTGCCCCTGGCACCATCAACAAAAACGGTTCCTTTGGTGGCCGCGGGACGCGGGCCGTTCCGCCAACGGCGACCGCCCGAAATGCCGGGCCAGGCGTCCGTGCGGATGCGAACGGCGGGCGGCATGAATGCCGGGCCAGACATCCGTGCGGGGTGCGAATCGCGGGCGGCATGAATGCCGCCCCTACGCCGGGGCCGCCGGATGCGGCGCGGCATGATGTGCGGAACGGCGGGCGGCGAACGGCATGAATGCCGCCCCGACGGTTGGGTCACACCGCGCCGGTCAGTCGGCGAACTCCACTGCGACCGGCCGCGTGATGACGCCGCTCGACACGCCCCGGTCCAGCAGGGTGCGGACGGCCGTTCGGCCGCGCTCGCCGTAGTCGAGGGTCCAGTCGTTCACGTACATCCCGACGAAGGTGTCCGCTTTGGCCCGCTCGAGGCCCCGCGCGTACTGCATCGCGTGATCGAGCGCCTGTGTCCGGTGGGCGAGGCTGTAGGCGATGCTCTCGCGCAGGTGCCGCGAGACCTTGGCCATGAGGGACGGGCCGAGGTCCTTGCGGATGACGTTCCCGCCGAGCGGAAGCGGAAGCCCCGTCTCCTGGAACCACCACTCACCCATGTCGGCCACGAGGTGGAGACCCTGCTCCGCGTACGTGAGTTGGCCCTCGTGAATCAGGAGCCCGAGGTCCACCGCACCCGCGATGACCGCCTCCTCGATCCGGTCGAATGGCATCGGCACCGGCACGAATGCCGGCTCGTAGAGCGAGAGCACCAGGAACGCGGTCGTCAGCGGACCGGGAATGGCGATCCGACGCCCCCGCACATCGCCGCGGGTCATCGGGGTGCGGGCGACGAGCCGCGGCCCGTAGCGATCGCCCATCGATGCCCCGTGCGGGAGGAGCGCGTAGCGATCGGCGAGATAGGCGTACGCGTGGATCGAGACCGCCGTCACCTCGAGCTCTCCGCGTCGCGCCCGCTGATTCAGGCTCTCGATGTCCTGGAGCTCGTGAACGTAGGTGAGCCCTTCGGTGTCGATCTTCCCTTGCGCGAGCGCGTAGAACATGAAGGCGTCGTCCGAGTCCGGGCTGTGCGCGAGGTGAATCGTCCGGGTGTGAGGCACGGTGGTGGTTGGCGCGTGTTGGGCGGCTTTCACGCCGCCGGTGGTTGGCGTGCGTCGGGGGGATTCATGCCGCGTCCGCGGCGCCGCGCGTCGGGGCGGCATTCATGCCGCCCGCGGCTCGCATCCCGCACGGACGCCCGACCCGGCATGTTACGCGGCCGGCATCCGGCATCCCGCGCCGGCGCCGGGGCGGCAATCGTGCCGCCCGGTGCGGGTCGGCAGGTCGTGGCGCCCGGCGGCCGACACCCATCAGCGGACGCCGAGCGCTCTGGCGGCGGCGACGGCCGCATCGATGTCGTGTTGGTGGCGGCGGTATTCGGGGCGGTCCTTGGCCCGCTCGGCCGGGAGGGCGGCCACGAGACGGCGGGAAAAGGCGCGAGCGGCCGCGTCCTGCTTGGCGTCGGCGGCGACATGCGCCGCGAGGGCGAGGCCGAGCAGATGGGTGGGGTCGGCGCGGAGGATCGTATCGGCCTCCGCGCGCGCGAGGTCCCGCGCGCCGGTCACCTCGCCGAGCCGGCCGACATCGTAGTGCTGGTCGGCGTCGAGCGTGCCCAGCATCTGATAGGCCGACATCACCATCGGCGCGAAGAACTCGACGCTGTCCTGCTTGCCCTCCTCGCTGAGTCGCATGACGCGGTCGAACAGCCGGTCGGCGCGCTCCTGCGGCGACATGGACGCGATGTCGGGCAGGCGGCCGCCGCCCACGGCGCCCGCGCCGCCGCCAGTGCCGCCGGCTGACGCATCGGCGATCCCGGGGGCGTCCGGCGTCCCCGCATCGCTGGCCACCGGGGTCTCGACCGCACCACCGTCGCCCTCGGTGCTCGCCCCGTGGCGACTCAGCGCGACGTTCCGGCCGGCCACGAGCGCCACGAGCGCCACCAGCGCGAGCGCCGCCCCGGCCCATGGGAGCGCGGACGTCGTCCGGGCGGCGGAGCGCGGAGCGTTGGCGGCCGTCCCGCACCGATGGCAGAATCTGGCCCCTGGGCTGAGCACCGACTCGCACGCGGGGCAGATTGCCCCGTCGCGCGGGGCCCCGCACTCGCTACAGAATCGACCGTTGCCCCCCGCGGCACCGCAGCTCGCGCAGGGCACGGTCTGCTCGGGAGCTGACGCGGTACCCGTCGGCCCAGAGGGGACCGAGGCGGGCGGGGAGTCGGGACTCTCGTGGCGGCCGGACATGCAGGCGAAAAGTACTATACTTTCGCCCATGGCCGTCCCCGATCGCGCCGCCGCCACCGCCCGGGAGGTCACCGACCAGGCGGCCGTGGCGCGCGGGGCCGGACACCAGCGTCGGCACCGCTGACGGTGGTACATTCGCCAGCATGAATCCGCCCGACTCGGACGCCGCGTATAAGATGCGGATGGCCGCAGCGCCGACGAGGGCGGAGGACCGCGAGCTGGTGGCGCGGCTGAGTGCCGGGGACGACGCCGCGCTCGCGCAGTTGTACGATCGCTGGTCTCGCCCGGTGTACGCCCTCGTCGTTCACCTCGTCCGCGATGGGGACGACGCCGAAGATGTGGTCGAGGAGACGTTCTGGCAGGCGTGGCGGCAGGCATCCCGCTACGAGGCATCACGGGGAGAGGTCGGGACGTGGCTGCTCACGATCGCGCGCAGTCGTGCGCTCGATCGTCTGCGGTCGCGGCGCCGACTGCGTGAGGAGCCGTTGACGCCCGTGCTGCCCGGCGGTCCGGAGTCGCCGGCCGGGCTGGTCGATGCCGGGGACGATCCGGCGCGGCGGGTCGAGAGCGCGGAGCGCCGCGACCTGGTCGCCGGCGCGCTCCGCACGTTGCCACCGGAGCAGCGGCAGGTGCTCGAGCTGGCATACTACGGGGGACTGAGCCAGACGGAGATCGCCGAGCGCACGGGCCAGCCACTGGGCACCGTGAAGACCCGGACCCGTCTCGCCGCCCAGAAGTTACGCGACGCACTCGCGCTGCTGCGGAGCGGAGAGGGCGGGGGACGCGGGGGCGCCGCGACCGTGGAGGAGGCAGGGCGGTGACGCGCGACCTGAGCCACGCGGAAGCGGTCGAGATGCTCCCCGACGCAGCGCTCGACGTGCTGCCGGCCGACGAGCAGACGGCGGTGCTCGCGCACGCCGCCTCGTGCCCGGAGTGCGGGCCGGCGCTCGCCGTGCTGCGCGATGCGGCGGCGTATCTCGCGTACGCGCTCCCGCAGATGGCCGACGATCCGGTGCGCCGAGCCCGCGTGCGGACGCGGTTGCTCGCACGGGCCCGCGCCGACCTCGCGGTGGCCGACGTCCCGGCGGCGACGACGGGTCCGGCATCGGCCGCGGCGCCGGATGGGGGGACCGACCGGGCGGCGGGCGCACGGCCCCCGGCCCACGGCGGCAGCGCCCGACGGGCGCGGTCGGCCGGCGGCTCGGCCGGCGGCCCGGCACGCCCGGTACGCCCGACGGTGCTGCCGTGGAGCGTCGCCGCGCTCGCGGCGCTGGCCGCGGCAGCGGTGGTGTTCCTCAGCGAGTCCCGGTCGGCCCGCGAGATCCAGCGGACGGCCGCCGAGTCCGAGGCGACCGGGCTCCGGGCGGCGGCGCTTCAGGATTCGCTCGTGGCCCGCGATTCGGTCCTGAATCAGCTCACGGGCCGCCAGGTCTCGGCGGTGCGGTTGACGGCGGGCGCTCCGGAGGCGCCCTGGGCGTGGATGTTCTGGAACCACGCCACGAACCATTGGACGCTCCTGGCCCACGCCGTTCCCGCGCCGCCGCCCGGGCGCGCATACCAGCTCTGGCTGGTGACGCCGAAAACGAGAATCAGCGCCGGTACGTTCACGCCCGAAGCGGACGGGAGCGCGAAGTTCGAGGCGACCTATCCGCTCGCACCCGATTCCCTCCGCGCGATCGCGGTCACCGAAGAGCCCGCTGGCGGGGCAGCCCAGCCCACCGGGCCACTGGTGATCCAGGGGGTGACCGGGTCAGTGACCCGGGGGAAATGAGCCCCCGCCGGGCGGCACTTTCGGTGAGTGTTCGGTGTATGATACGCATGAGCCAAACACTTACCAATGCGGGAGTTACGCCAGTGTACACACCGGATTTTCTGCCTGCCCCGGCGATCGACTTCGCGGCTGCCGGCGGCGTCGATCTCGACCGTCTGGAGCGAAGCCTCGGGCTCCAGGGCGCGCGTGTCGGGAGCGGCCGATACCTCGTGACCGGCGGTGCCCAGGAGCACTGGGTCGATCTGTACACCGCCAGGATCCCCCGGTGTGACTGTGGCGACCACCTCTGGCGCGAGCGGATCTGCAAGCACATCCTGGCCGCCCTGCTCCGGGAAGGTCACGAGCAAGTCGTCCGCGCCCTGGGATCGCTCGCCGACCGGTGGCGACCGGCGGCCCGCGGTGCAGGGCCCGGCGCGTACGGCCCGGGCCGAGTCAGAGGCGTGATGACCGATCGATAGCGCCGGCCATGTGGGCGGCGCCGGCGGCCGTCACCGCGACGACAGCGGTCGCGTCAGCGGTCGCATGAGCGGTCATATCGCTGGCACGATTCACCGGTGCTCGGTCACGCCCACCTGGGCACACCACGCCAGGACCGGACAGGTCGAGCAGCGGGGGCGAAGGCCGGTGCAGATGTGCTTTCCGAAGGGCACGAGGAGCCGGTTGATCTCGACCCAGTAGCGCCGCGGGAGCACGCGTTCGAGGGCCGACATCGCCTGCTCGGGGGTTGCGGCCGCGATGAAGCCCCAGCGGTTCGTGACCCGCCACACGTGGACGTCGACGCTGATGCCCGCTCCGCCGCAGGCGATGCCGAATGCGAGGTTGGCGCATTTCGGGCCCACCCCGGCAAAGGTGGTGAGGATCGCCGGGTCGCACGGTAGGGTGCCCCCGAACTCGTCGACCGTTCGGCGGGCGATGTCGCGCACCTGTCGGGCCTTGCGTGCGTGGAACGTGACGTCGTGCACCAGCCGGTCGATGGTGCGTGGCGGGAGCGCGGCCAACGCGTCGGGCGTGGGCGCCCGGGCGAACAGGCGGAGCGCGGCCGGGAGCGACACCTCGTCGCGTGTTCGGATCGACAGCACGCACCCGACGAGTTGATGGAACACGGTGCGATAGCCGGCCGCCGCGAGCTCGAACATCGCGGCGTCCGCGAACCGCTGCACCGCCGCACGCACGTGGTCGAGCACGCGGTCGATCGGGAATGTCGTCGATGCGCTACCCGGCACGGCCGGTTATGGTTGAGATCACCCGGTCCCCCTCCACCACGACATGGCGTCCGTCGGCATCGATCGGATCCCGCAAGAGCGGTACGAGTCGGGTGTCCCGTTCTCGGCGTTCCTCGCCTCGGTCGCGGCCAACGCCGCACTCTGGCACGCGGTCGCCGCGCGTGCCCAGGTGAGCGACGCGGCCGTGGCCCGGCTGGCGGCGATCGGTGGGCGCTGGCACCTGCTCGTCCTGGCCGAGGACTGGTGCGGCGACGCCGTGAACACACTGCCCGTGATCGCGCGGCTCGTGGAGCGTGCCCCCGCCGACACGCTCGACCTCCGGATCCTGCCGCGCGACGCGAACCTCGACATCATGGACGCGCACCTGAGCAATGGCGCGCGGTCGATCCCGATCGCGATCGTGCTCGACGCCGCGTACCGCGAGCGCGGCTGGTGGGGCCCGAGGCCGCGCGAGCTCCAGGCCTGGGTGGTGGGGGAGGGCCGACTCCTCGACAAGGAGAGCCGGTATCGTGAGGTGCGCCGCTGGTACGCGCGGGACCACGGCGCGAGCACGGTCGACGAGATCCTCCGGGTGATCGAGCGGGCCGCCTCGGCCTGAAACGGAGACCTGCCCCGCTCGTCGGGTAGTGAGATCCCCCGGGCCCTCGCTCCGACCGGGCTCGATGCGCGGGGCGCGCGCCGAGAGCCGGCGGGTGGCGCTGCGCACCTCTCATTCCTGCACGATGTCCTCAGCTCCAGCCGCCGCGACGCATGCGCGGTCGGGTAGCGCTACTCCGAATGTCATCGTTCTGGGCGCCGACACGCTGCTCGCCGCGCGTCCGGCCACGCCCGCACAGGTGGCGAACGCGTGCTATGCGGCCGGATACAGTGCCGTGATCCCGGCGAGCTGGGGGGATGAGCTCATCGCCGCCGCCTGCGTGCGCGCCCTGCCGGGGCGGGCCGAAGCGCCTGTCGTGCTCTGTGTCTGCCCCCGCGTCGCCGAGCGACTCCGGCGCATGGCGGCCCTCGTGCCATACGTCCTGTCGCTCGCCCCCCCGCCGGTGGCCGCGGCCCGCTACGTCCGGGCGCGCGCCGGACGGTTCGGGGTGCACGTCACCTACATTGGCGAGTGCCCGGGCGCGGCCGATCCCGCGGTCGACCGCCACGCGACGCCGGCCGCGCTCTTCCGTAGCCTCGCCAAGCGCGGGATCGACCCCGCCGCGCAGCCGCCGACGGTCGACGAGCGGCGGTTCCGCGATGGGCGGCGCTTCTACTCGGTGCCGGGCGGGGCGCCGGCGCCGAACTGGCTCTACGCCGAGCGGCGCGGCCACGCGCTGCTCGAGCCCACGGCCCGCGACGATCTCGCCGAGGTCGCTCACCATATCACGCTGGGTGAGCGGCGGCTGTTGGATCTGGCTCCGCGACTCGGCTGCGCGTGCAGCGGCGCGATCGACGGGGAGTCCTGGATCGACGCGCGCGCCCGGGTCGCCGCCCTCGAGCCGCCCCGTGCCGTCCACGAGGTGCTCGATCACGACGTCCCGGTCGATGTGTCGCGGCCGCTCGAGCCCTGGGCGGGCTCGGTCGAGGCGGGGCGGGCGGGTGACCACCCCACAGGCCCGATCGCGCTGGAGGCGCTCGCCGCCCTCCACGATCCCGCGACGAGGGCCTCGGGCGTGCGCCCCGCGCCAGCCGGCGGGCCGCCTCGGGCATCCGCTGGGGAGGCGACTCGCCCGCCGACACTCCCGGGGGTGCCTACATCGCCCGCATCGCGTCGGCGTTGACGACGGAGTCGGCGATGCCGCTCAGCGTATGGTCCGCCTCGCCCTCTTCATTGAGCGTCTGTTGAAGGAGATCGGCGTGCCGGTCGAGCCCCAGGGTCTGCGCCAGCGAGCGGGCGGTCCCGTAGCCGGCCATCTCGTAGTGCTCGACCCGCTGCGCCGACGCGATGATCGCCGCGTCCAGCACCGCGCGATCGTGCCACTGCCCCATCTCGCGCTTCCCTTCCTTGAGGATGCCTTCCATCGCCTCGCACTTCTCGCCGCCAGGGCTCTCGTTCAGGTCGGAGAAGATGTCCTTGAGGCGCTGCACCTGCGTCTCGGTGACTTGCCGATGCTTGTCGAGCGCGTCCGCCAACTCGCGGTGGTGCGACTGCTTCACCATCTTGGGGAGCGCGTCGAGGATCTGGTACTCGGCGCTGTACAGATCGCGCAATTGGTCGACGTAGAGCGATTGCAGGTTCTCGTTGCTGGGCATCGTGATCTCCTTGATGCGGTTTGCTTCGCTGCCCGACGGGCCCCGATGTCGAGCGGGGCCGTAGGCCGTCCCACCCCCTCGGTGCACCTGCGCCCGGCGCGGGGAGCCGATGGGTGCCGCACGGGCCGTACCACGACGCCGCATCCGGCGTCGCATACGGCGTCGCATATGGCGTCCCGCGGGCGCGCGGCGTGACGGCCGGCGTCATGCAACGCGAGCGACACGGCTCCGTCCCGACCGTATCGCGCCCGCCGGCGCATCCGCTTCGCGCGGCCCTCGCGCTCGCTCTGCTGGCCGCCGTCGTGGTGGCCGGCGCGGTGCCATTCGGCCAGCTCCCGCCGCTCGGTGCGCTGCTCGATCCGATCTCGGGTGTGTGGGCGGTCGCGCGCGGCGCCGAGCTGCCGCGCTCCGCCGCCGGACGGATCCCGAGGCTCACGGCGCCCGTCGACGTTCGCTACGACGCCCGCGGCGTGCCGCACATCTTCGCGACGTCCGAGGAGGACGCGTACCGGGCCCAGGGCTACGTCGTCGCGCGGGACCGCCTGTTCCAGATCGAGCTTCAGGCCCGCGCGGGCGCCGGCACGCTGACCGAGCTGGTCGGCGCGGCCGCGCTCCCGCTCGACCGCGACACGCGCGCGCTCGGGCTTCCGAGCGCCGCGGAGCGCTCGGTCGCCGCCCTCGACTCGACCGCTGCCACCGCCCGTGCGATCCGCGCGTACGCCGACGGCGTGAATGCGTGGATCGATCAGCTCGGGGCCGCCGATCTTCCCATCGAGTACCGGCTCCTCGGGCGGCGGCCATCGCACTGGCGCCCGGTCGACGCGTTTCATCTCCTCGACCGCATGTCGTACACGCTCGCCTACTCCGCCGAGGAGCTGGCGCGCTGGCGCGTGGCCCGGCTCGTGGGTGATACGGCGGCGCGAGCGCTCCTGCCGACGCACAGCCCGATCCAGGAACCGATCGTCCCGCCGGTGCCGTCCGTTCCCGAGCCGCACGTCGTCGGCGGACGCCTGCCGCCGCCCGGGGCGCCCGGACCGGGTGCACCACTCGGCGGCGGCTCGACGTCGCGGCGGGTCGCGCTGCGGGACGCGCTGCGGGACGCGCTGCGGGACGCGGTCGCCGGGGAGGGGCCGACGCTCGGGAGCAACAACTGGGCGGTCGCGCCGCGCCGGACGCGCGATGGCGTCGCGCTGCTCGCCGGTGACCCGCACCTGGAGCTGACGCTTCCCTCGATCTGGTACGAGGTGCATCTCGTCGTGCCCGGGCATCTCGACGTCGAAGGGGTCGCGCTCGCCGGCGGGCCCGGCGTCATCCTCGGCTTCAACCGCGATGTGGCGTGGACGTTCACGAACACCGGTGCCGACGTCACGGACTTCTACTGGGAGACCGTGGACGACGCGCGGCGCCCGACGCGGTACCGGCTCGACGGGTCCTGGCGGCCTCTCACGCGCAGGGTCGAGGTCTACCGTGACCCGAGTGGCCGCGCGCTCGCCGTCGACACCGTCCGCTATACACACCGCGGCCCCCTCCGGCAGGTCGACGGCCGCTGGGTCTCCATGCGCTGGACCGCGCTCGAGGGCGGACACGCGCTCCGGACGCTACTCGACGGGATGCACGCGCACTCGACGGCCGACTGGCTGCGCGCTACCGCTGACTATGACGTCCCCGCGCAGAACATGCTCGTGGCCGACCGGGGCGGCAGCATCGCGATCCGGTCGACCGGCCGCTACCCACTCCGGCCCGGCACCGGGCGGGGCGACGTGATGCGCGATGGCGCGAGCAGCGCCAGCGACTGGCAGGGCGCGCTCGCCATCGGCCAGTACCCGACGGCGGTCGATCCGGCGCAGGGCTACCTCGCCTCGGCGAACCAGGAGCCGGTCGACCCGACCGCGGCGGGGCCGGCGCGCGGGCTGTACCTCGGGTCCGACTGGCCACCGCCCTGGCGCGCCATGCGCATCAACGCGCTCCTCCGTGCCGACTCATCGGTGACGCCCGACGACATGCGGCGGTGGCAGACGGATCCGGGCAGCGCCCGCGCCGACTACTTCGTCCCGTACTTCCTCGCCGCCGCACGTCGCGCCGACAGCGCCCACCGCGCCTCCTCGACCGCGCGAGCGGCGGCGCGGCTGCTCGCGCAGTGGGACCGCCGGTACACGCGCGACAACGTGCGGGCCGTCCTGTTCGAGGCGGCGATGCGCGAGCTCACGCGCCGGACCTGGGACGAGTTGCAGCCGCCCGGCGCGGGACCACGCGTGGCGACTCCGTCGAGCGCGGTGCTGGCCGAGCTGCTACGGGACTCGACCAGCGTGTGGTGGACCGAGCACGGGGCCGGCGTCGTCGGACAGCGCGACGATGTGCTCGCGGCGAGCCTCGCGGCGGCGTACGACACCACCGTGCGCCGCTACGGTCCGCCGGACGCCGGCGGCTGGCGGTGGGATCGGATCCGGCATGACAACATCTTCCATCTGCTGCACATCCCCGCCTTCTCCCGGCTCGGGCTCGCGGTGCAGGGAGGGACGGAGACGCTCAGCCCATCGTCGGGCGACGGAACCGAGGGGCCGAGCTGGCGCATGGTCGTGGCGCTCGGGCCGTCGGTGCACGGGTGGGCGACCTACCCGGGCGGTCAGTCCGGGAACCCGGTGAGCTCGCGCTACGCCGATCGCCTGCCCGGGTGGCTCGCCGGCACGCTCGACTCGGTTCGCTTCCCGCTGCGGCCCGCAGATCTCGCCCCGTCCGACGTGCGCTCGACGCTGGCACTGGAGCCGGCGCCATGAGCGTATCGCCCGCACCGATGATCGACGCCGGCTCGGTCCCTCGGGATCGGCCCCACTCGCGATCGGGCATGCGTCGCGGGCGTGGCGCGCTCCTCCTCCTGGTCGCGGCCTTCGTGCTGGCGACGGTCGTCGGGCCATGGTGGGACGTCGCGGTCGTGGCGTTTCTCTGGGGCGTCTGGACGGCCCGGCGACCGCGGCCCGTGGGCGAGCCGACGGGTGCGGTCACCGCCGGCGTGGCGGCCGCGCTGGCCTGGGGCGCGCTCCTCCTCTGGACGGCGACGCGTGGCCCGCTGGGCGCGCTCGTGACCGCGCTCGGGCATGTAGTCGGCATCCCGGGCGCCCTGCTGGTGCTGCTGGCGCTGGCCCTCGCGGCCCTCCTGGCCGGTAGCGCGGCGCAGGTCGGCACGGCCGTCGCCGCGGCACTCGGCGGGGCGCTCGGCGCGCGGGTCGGTGTGGCGGCCCGCTCGTCCCCTCGCCCGCCGGATCGCTGACCGATCCGATCGAACGCGACGGGGGCCGGCTGCACGTGACGCAGCCGGCCCCCGCGTCCGTCCGCGAGCTCGGGCCCGAGCGAGGAGGACCCGCGCTAGATGGCCGCTCGTCTGCCGGTGATGAGTCGCACGAGTGCGACCAGAATGCAGGCACCGACGATCGCCACCAGGATCGTGTAGATCGTCCCGCCGGCGCTGGAGAAACCCAGCGCGGCCATGATATAGCCGCCGATCAACGCTCCGACGATCCCCAGCACGATGTCGAGCAACGGCCCGTAGCCCGAGCCCCGCATGATCTTACCCGTCGCCCATCCCGCGATGAGTCCGACGATGATCCACCAGAGCAACATTGGCTCTCCCCCGGCAAGTGTCTGGATCCGCTTCCGCCGCGCAGGCCCAGCCAAAGCAAGGGACATGCCCGAGGGACAATGCCGGTCGCAGGCCGGGGTCGCGGCGCCGCGGCGGGTACATTTCCCACATGTCGCCGGGATCGCCGCCGGGCTCGTCGGTGGGTTTCCATCCGCTCGTCCGCCGGTGGTTCGAGGAAACGCTCGGCGCGCCGAGCCCGCCTCAGGAGTCCGGGTGGCCGGCGATCGCCGAGGGTGGCCACACGCTGATCCTGGCGCCGACCGGGACCGGTAAGACGCTCGCCGCGTTCCTCTGGGAGCTGAACGCCCTCATCGTCGATGGCCAGAGGGCGCCGCTCCCGAACGCGGTCCAGATCCTGTACGTCTCGCCGCTCAAGGCCCTCGGCAACGACATCCATCGAAACCTCGAGCGTCCGCTCGCCGAGCTCACGCGGCGATTCGCCGACGCCGGTGAGCCGTTCCCGGAGATCCGGGTGGCCGTGCGGAGCGGAGACACGACGCCGGCGGCCCGCGCCCGGATGCTCCGGGTGACGCCGCACATCCTGATCACGACCCCCGAGTCGCTGAACATTCTCCTCACCACGTCGCGCGGGCGAACGCTCTTCCCGGGCGTGCGGGCGGTGATCATCGACGAGATCCACGCCGTGGCCGCGGGGAAGCGCGGCGTGCACCTCGCGCTCACGCTGGAGCGGCTCGACGCACTGTGCCGCGCCGCGGGCGCCGATCCGCCCCAGCGGATCGGCCTGTCGGCGACGCAGCGGCCGCTCGACGAAGTGGCCCGCTTTCTTGGGGGCTGCGAGCCCGCGCGCGAGGGCGGTTCCGCGGCTGGCACCGCCGCCGGTGCCGACGACGGCGGGCCGCGCTTCCGCCCGGTGCGCATCGTCGACTGCGGGCTGCTCAAGCCGATGGCGCTGACGATCCGGTCGCCCGTCCCCGATCTGGCGCGGGTCGGCGGCTCGGTGTGGCCGGCGGTGGCGGCCCTCGCCGTGGAGGCGATCCGCGGGGCGCGGACGACGCTCGTCTTCGTCAACAATCGCGCGCAGGCGGAGAAGATCGCCGCCCGGATCAACGAGCTCGCCGGCGAGCCGTTGGCGCGACCGTACCATGGCTCGCTCTCCCGGGAGCGACGGCTCACGCTCGAGCGCGCGCTCCAGGCGGGCGAGCTGCGGGCGCTGGTGACGACCAGTTCCCTCGAGCTCGGGATCGACATCGGCTCGATCGATCTCGTGCTCCAGCTTCAGAGCCCGAAGCGCGTCTCGGCGGGGCTTCAGCGTGTCGGCCGTGCGGGCCACTCGCTGCGCGACGTCAGCCGAGGCGTGCTCGTGCCCACCTATCGCGACGATCTCGCCGAGTGCGTGGCGATCGGCACCGCGATGCTCGCCGGCGAGGTCGAGGCCCTGCGCGTGCCCCAGAACGCGCTCGATGTGCTCGCGCAGTCGCTCGTCGCGATGGCGGCGGTCGAGGAGCGCACGGCCGACGACCTGTTCGCGCTCGTGCGACGGTCGTACCCCTACCATCGGCTCTCGCGCGCCGCCTTCGATGAGACGTTGGCGATGCTGGCGGGGAAGTACCCGACCGACCTGGCGGCCGAACTGGAGCCCCGTCTCACGTGGGATCGGGCGACCGGCCGCGTCGCCGGCCTCCGTGGGAGCCGTTTGACGGCGGTGATCTCGGGCGGGACGATCCCCGACCGTGGACTCTACACCGTCAACCTGCCCGACCGGACGCGACTCGGCGAGCTCGATGAGGAGTTCGTCCACGAGTCGCGCGTTGGCGATGTCTTTCAGCTCGGCTCGGCGACCTGGCGCATCGGGGCGATCGAGCACGATCGCGTGATCGTGACGCCGGCGCCCGGCCGCCCGGCGCGAATGCCCTTCTGGCACGGGGAGTTCGTGACCCGGAGTGTCGAGCTGGCGCGACGTGTCGGCGAGATCCGGCGCGAGCTCGCGGGCGGCGCGCTCGACGATGTCGCGCTCGAGGCCCGCTATCGGTGCGACGCGGCCAGCGTCGGCAGCCTGCGCCGGTACGTGGCCGAGCAGCGCGCGGCGACCGGGGTCGTCCCCGATGACGAGACGCTCGTCGTCGAGCACTTCCGCGATGAGATGGGGGCGGTGCGGATCGTCGTGCACTCGATCTTCGGCGGCCGCGTGAACGCGCCGTGGGGGATGGCGCTCGCGCATCGCATGCGCGAGCTGCTGGGTGGCGAGGTCGACCTCCAGGTGCAGACGAGCGACGACGGGATCATGCTCCGGCTGCCGGACGTGGGGCGCGCGCCGCCGGTCGCGGCGCTCCTCGAGATGAGCGCCGGCGACGCCGAGCGCCGGATCGTCGACGAGGTCGGGCGGGCGCCGCTCTTCGGGGCGCGCTTCCGGATGAACGCGGCGCGCGCGCTGCTCCTGCCGCGGGGCTCGCCGCGCCGGCGGATGCCGCTCTGGCTCCAGCGGCTCAAGGCGCTCGACCTGCTCGAGGTCGTCCGGGACTTCCCGACCTTCCCGGTGCTGGTCGAGACCTATCGCGAGGTGCTTCAGGATGCCTTCGACCTGCCGGCGGTCCGCGCGGTGGTGCAGGGCATCTCTGAGCGGCGGATCGCCGTGCACGTGGTCGAGACGGAGCGGCCGTCGCCGTTCGCGGGCGGGCTCCAGTTCGGGTTCGTGATCGACTGGCTCTACACGGACGACACGCCGCGCGCCGAGCGGGCGGCGACGCTGCTGTCGATCGATCGCGGGATGCTCGAGGAGCTGATGGGCGTCGACGGCACGCGACTCGACGACCCGACAGCGCGCGCGCTCGAGGTCCTGCTCGCGGAGCGGCGGGGGACGGTGGCCCGGCGTCGGGCGCGCGACGCCGACGAGCTGTTGCTGCTGCTCGAGCGTGCCGGCGATCTCACGGCGGAGGAGCTGCGGACGCGGGTCGCGCCGGCCGCCGAGTGGCGTGGCGGCGCCGATCCCCTGTCGGCGCTCCTCGAGAGCGACCGCGTGGCGGCGGTGCCGATCGGCGCCGCGGCGCCCGGAGCGCCCGACCAGACGCGCATCGTGCCGCGGGAGCTCGTGTCCCGGTACGAGGCGGCCGCGGGCGGCGACCGGACCGCGCGGCGCGAGATCCTGGGCCGGTTCCTCGCCCTCAGCGGTCCGGTGACCGTTGCCGAGATCGTGGCCCGGTATCCGTGGCCCGCCGACTGGATCGAGTCGCGGCTCGCCGACTGGCATCGTGCGGGGAAGCTCGTGCGCGGCGCGATTCGTCCGCGGCCCGCTGGTGACGGGGAACGGGGTGAGTCGGGGGACGGGGCGCCCGAGTGGTGCAGTCGCGCGCTGCTGGAGCGGGCGCGGCGGCGGACGCTCGCGGCGCTCCGGGCCGAGATTCGGGCGACGGACCGTGCGACCTTCGCCAGCTTCCTCCAGCGATGGCAGCACGTCGACCCGCGCGACCGCGTGACGGGCGAGGAAGGACTGGCGGCAGTCGTGGACCAGCTCGCGGGCCTGGCGCGGCCCGCCGTCGGGTGGGAGCGCGACTACCTGCGGTCGCGCGTCGAGCGGTACGATCCGGCCTGGCTCGGGCGGCTCGCCGCGGCCGGGTCGATCGTGTGGGCGGGCGGGGCGTCGCGGGCCGAGGGCGCGGCATCGGCACAAAGCGCATCGTCGGGGGCGTCCACCTCGCCGGGAGCGACGGCGACGCTGGCGACGGTGCGGTTCTTCCCGCGTGGGGCGGGCGCGCTCTGGCTCGACCCCGCCGATGCGCCGCCGCTCAGCGACGCCGCGGCCGCGGTGCGTGATGTGCTCGCAGGGCAGGGCGCGTCCTTCGTCGCCGACCTCACGGCCGGCGCGTCGCTCGGACCGCTCGCCACGCGCGACGCGCTGCGCGAGCTCGTGGCGGCCGGTCTCGCGACGAACGACACCGTGGAGGCGCTACGCGAGGTCGTGCGGGCGCGTCCGTTGCCGTGGCGCCCGAGGCGGAACGAGCCCGATCCGACACGCTGGCTGCCCTCCGATTTCACTCCGTCGGTCGGTCGGATCGTCCAGCGCCGTGTCAACGTCACGCGGCTCCCGCGTTGGCGGCGTCCAGACCGGCCGGGCGAGACCGGCGGCGGGGGGGGCGGCGGTGGGGGCGGGGCCGGGTGGATCGGGCGGTGGTCGTTGCTGTCGGCGCCCGGCGTCATGGGTGAGCGGCCGGACGAGGAGACGCACGCGGCGCGCATCGCCCAGGTGTGGCTCGTGCGGTACGGCGTCGTGACGCGCGAGTGGTGGCGGCGGGAGCGTCCGCCGGTGAGTTGGCGGGCGATCTATCGGGAGCTCAGGCGCCTCGAGTATCGGGGCGAGGTTCGGCGCGGGTACTTCGTGGAGGGGTTGGGTGGGGCGCAGTTCGCGACGCCGGACGCGGTCGAGCGGTTGCGCGGGGCGCGGGACGATCCGGAGGCGCCGTACGTGGCGCTCGCGGCGACCGATCCGGCGAACATCTATTCGCTTCCCCGCTCGCCGCTCGAGCCGCCGGGGGAGCGCGATCCACTCACGCGGCCGCGGGGTGCCGGGGCCATCCTGGTGACGCGGCGCGGCGTGGTCGTGCTGGCGGCCGAGGGTCGGGGCCGGCGGGTGCGACTCGCCCCGGGGCTGACGGACGAGGAGGTGACGGCCGCGGTGCGGGCGCTCGTCGAGTATCTCGGGCGCGGCGCCGGGAGCGGGGAGGGCGACCCGCGGCGTCGGCCGCGGTCACTGGAGACGATCGACGGGATCGCGGCCGCGAGCAGTCCACGGGCGGCCGCTGTTCGTCGCGCGGGCTTCCGGCACGGCGGCCTGGCACTGGATTACCCGTGATGGCGCGTGCCGGCGCGCGTCCTGGCGAGTCCTGGCGCGCGCTCGGCGGCGTGGCCGTCGCCCCGGCGGGGGCGGGGCGGGCGGGGCGAGTCGGGCGGGCGGGGTGAGCGGCGCGCGCTACGCGCTGCTGAGCTGGATAGGTGGCCTGCGCGGGACCCGCGCGGGGCCTAGGAGGCGCCGAGGCGGCCCAGCCAGATGCCGATGAGGAAGACGAGGGCGCCGCCGCCGATCACCTGGACGATCGTTCGCAGGAGAGGGCTTTTCATGTATCGGAAGCGGATGTAGGCGATCGTGACCAGCTCGACGACCACGACCACGTACGCGATCGAGAGTGCCGTGCGGAGGTGTGGGATGAGGAACGGCAGCGTGTGGAACATCCCGCCGAGGGCCGTGCCACCGCCGGTGATCGCGCCGCGGACGATGGGGTTGCCGCGGCCGGTGACGGCGCCGTCGTCCGACAGCGCTTCGGCGAGTCCCATGCTGATGCCGGCGCCGACCGACGCGGCGAGGCCGACGTAGAACGCGCTGAGCGGGCGGCCGGTGAGCGCCGCGGCGGCGAACAGCGGTGCGAGCGTCGAGACCGAGCCGTCCATGAGCCCGAGCAGTCCGGGCTGGACGACCTGGAGCACGAGCCGTTGTTGCTCGGCGCGCGCCCTCGCCTCGCCGGGTTGCTCACCGGCCGATGCCGATGTGCGGCTCGCGGGCGAGCCGGTCGGTGGCGAGCCGGTCGGTGGCGTGCCGGTCGGTGGCGTGCCGGTCGGTGGCGTGCCCGTCATCCGCGGGTGAGCGGTGCGGCTGCGGGCGGATCAGCGCGCGCCATCGCGCACGAACGCCCGGGCTTCGCGGGCGATGTCCGTCCAGTCCGGCCCGCCGGCCCCGATGACGACCCACTCCTTCATCACGCGTCCGTGGCCGGGATCGAAGCGGTCGCCGATGCCGTCGCGGACAAGCTGATCGACGCGGTCCCGGGGCAGCTTCACGACGAGCGCGCCGCGGGTGAGCATGGCGAAGATCTTCCCGCCGACGGCGAGCACGTTCTCGGAGCTGAACATCCGTCGCTTCACGACCGACCGGTCCCCCGCGAACGCCGCGACCACCCGCTCGAACCGCGGGTCCACTGCCGCCGCCGGCGTAGCCGGTGCCCCCGCTGCCCCCGCTGCCCCCGCTGCCGCCGGCGTCGCGCCTCGTGTGCGTTTGGCGCCGGCCCGCGATGGGGGCCGGGCCGTCGCTGTTCGCCTGGGCGCCGGCGCCTTGGCCGTCGTGCGGCTCGGCGCCCCCTTCTTCCCGCGTGTCATGCGTCCACGTCCTCCCGTCCTCCCTTGCGAGTCGAGCCCCTCGGTCCCTGCACGGTGCCGAATATACGGCGCCGATCCGGCGTCAGCGCCGGCGACCAGTCACCGGTGTCCCGTGAGGCGTTCGCGGTCAGGCGGCCAGCGTTCGGCCGCCCTGACCCGGTGTCGAACGTCCCGACTTTGCGGCGATGGGGGCGATCCGTGTCCGGCCGTAGGCCACCCACGCCGCGAGCAGGGCGGCGACGAACGGGAGGGGGGCCATGCTGAAGAGCCCGCCCATCAGTGTCACGACCGTCGCGCCGGTCGTGATGATGGCGAGGCCGCAGGCGGCGAGTGGCGTCAGCACCGGCAGGATGCGAAGGAGGGACGGGACGACGAGGCCGATGGCGCCCAGGGCTTCGCAGACGCCGATGAAGCGGAGGAAGGCGGTGGGGAAGTGCACCGGACCCTCCAGGGCGGCCGCGGGCAGCACCAGCTTGGTGATGCCGGTGAAGAGAAAGAGGAGCGCCAGCAGTCCCTGGATGGTCCACAGGACGCGGTTGGCGGTTCGGCGGCGGGTGATCGACTCGGTCGGCATCGCTCCCTCGGCGGGTTGGGGGTTCCGGACGCGGCTCTGGCGGTGCGGGTCGGGCGTGCCTCCCCGCCTGTGTTGAACGTCGATCGAGCGTTGCCAAGATCGACACCCGCACGGCCGGCGTGAAGGTGGGCGTCGACACGAAGGGGCATGGCGCCCTGGCGGCAGGCGCGCGGCCTCCGGCCGTCCGGCCTCGCCTCCCGGTCGCCGGTCCGGGCGCCCACGGGCGTCGCCATCGCCCGCCGACGCGGCGGAGTGCCGGCATGTGGGTCCAGGTGGCGGCCCGGTGCGGCCCGGTGGCAGTATACTGGCCGTACGCTCATGCGCCCTCTCCACTGTGCCGATCGCGCGGCCTGGCGGCGCTGGCTCACGCGGAACGCGGCGCGGGAGCCCGAGGTCTGGCTGCGCTACTACAAGAAGGGGACGGGGAAGGCGACCGTCTCCTACGAGGACGCGGTCGAGGAGGCGCTCTGCTTCGGGTGGATCGACTCGACGGTACGAGCGTTGGACGCCGAGAGCTACGTCCAGCGATTCACTCCGCGGCGGCCGCGGAGTCGGTGGACGCAGCGGAACATCGACCGCGTGGTTCGACTGGAGCGCCTCGGCCTCATGACGCCCGCCGGTCGCGCCGCGTTCGCCGGCCACGAATCGCGCGTCACCGCACCGCTGCCGACGGTCCTCCCGCCCGAGCTCGTGGCGACGTTTGCGCCGCAGGACCGCGCGTGGACGGCCTTCAACGCCTTCCCGCCTTCATACCGCCGGATGGCCATCGCCTGGGTGGCGAGCGCCAAACAGGACGCGACCCGCCGTCGCCGTCTCGTGAAGCTGATCGAACACTCCGCGCGCGCGGAGCGGATCAAGTTCATGTAGCGCCCTGGCGCGCCGAGGCGGATCCATTCTCCGCCGACACGTCCCGGTCCGACTTGTTCAAGTCGCTCGCTCGAAATAGCTTACGGCCCGGTTGTGGCGCGGTAGCCAAGTGGTAAGGCAGCGGTCTGCAAAACCGCTATTCGCCGGTTCGATTCCGGCCCGCGCCTCTCTCTAAGTTGTTGCACACTCGATGATTCGCGTTGAACCGCACACGCGGTCGCGGGCGTTCGGCGCCCTATCCACCGCTCCTTCGCCTGACGAACAGGCTCGTTCTGTGGATGTGTCAGCCTCATTTGATGCGCAACCGCACAACGGAAGGCCACATCTCAGCCCCGCCTAGCGTCTTATTGCCATTGGCGTCCACAGACTTGGGCGCTACATGCGCCTCTATCCAAGCCTGATATCGGGGGCCCGGGGCCTCCGCATCAACGGGCTCTGCTGCGGCGCACATGTGGCACACATGTCAGGAAGCGTGAGAGTCGCCAGCACCGCTATTTGATTCATGCGGGCAGCGAGGCATTGCCGAATCTGCTCAATGAGTCTGCGGACGACATGCGCCGACGGCTTCCTGGCTCAGAGGTCCGTAGCGCCTAAGTCATCGTCCCGCGCCGTCGCCGTTCGTCCACGCTCAGCGGAAACGTGGCGGCGCGCGACAGGAGGAACGCACCGGCGGAGGCGGCGAAGACTGACGCGTCCAGCGCCGTCTTGACGCCGGTGCCGAACGTCATGCCGAGGGCGAAGAGCGACAGCAGCACGCCGCCCGCGAGTGCCGCACGCCGGGTCTCGAATCCGATGATCAACGCCACGGCGATCGTGACCTCGACTGCCGTGGCGATCGCGCCGACAGCGGGTACGAGCGAAGGGGGAAGCTCGGGGTTGATCCGCCCGGCGTAAGCGACGAAATGGGCCCAATCCCCCCAGGCTACGTTGGGCGCACCGGGCGGCCCCCACAGTCCGAATCGGTCGGCAACCGCCGACAGGAATCCAAGTCCGAGGGCGAGACGAGCAAAGATTGTCACGCAACGCTCCGATGTGTATGGCGCCGGAAGTGTACGTGAAGCCGCGGCGTCCGCTAGCGCTGGAGGCTGGACGTTTGCGTCGCCCGGCCGTTGCCCAACGTCCAACGTCTAACGCCTAACGGCCAACGTCTGACGCGCGAGGCCCCGCGATTTCGACCGCGCTAGTCGTGCCTCAAGGCGGTCACCGGATCGATACGCGAAGCCCGTCGCGCGGGGAGGAAGCCCGCGAGCGCCACACATGCGGCGAGTCCGATCACGGCAAGCACCGCGTTTCGGGGATCAGTGGCGCTGACGCCATAGAGCTGACTGGCGATGAATCGACTGACCGCGACAGCGGCCACGATCCCAATCGCCAATCCGAGCAAACCCTGGATCAGCACCGTCCGCATCACCATTAGGGTCACGCGGCCGCGCTGGGCGCCGAGCGCCATCCGGATGCCGATCTCACTCGTCCGGCGATGCACGGCGAAGGCGGTGATGCCGTACAGGCCAACGCACGTGAGCATGAGCCCAAGCATGCCGAATGCGGTCACTAGTTCAGCCAGCACGTTGTCCTGGCTCAGCGTGTCGCCGAGGTCGTCCGCCATCGGCGCGATGCGTAACGGCGAAAGATCGGCGCTAATGTCCGCAAGTGCCGCGCGGACCTCGCGAGCGAGCGTCTCCGGCCGGCTTACGGACCGGAGCTGGATCACGTGCGCGAAGTCAGTCTCCGACACAACGGAGATCGCGTTCCGGGGTTGCTGCAGAAAGGGCAGGAACGCCATGGGCGTCGGCTCCTCACGGGCATCCTCGTACTTCGCCGTCTCGACGACGCCGACTATCTCGAAGTCGCGCCCGTGCCTGGGATCTCCCCCGAACCCGAATCGCTTGCCGATCGGATTCTCGTTCGGGAAGTACCGCTGGGCGAACTCCTGATTGACGACGGCCACCGGCGTCGCGGCCGGTGCATCACGGTCGTCGAAGCCGCGCCCCTGGAGTACAGGGGTTCCGATAGTGCGGAAGTATCGCGCCGAGACGCGATCGATGCGCGCAAAGAAGCGTGCGCCCGGAGAGGGCTCGCGACCGTCGACGGCGATCGTGAACTGGGAGCAGCACTCATCGAAAGGACTGTACGTCGAGAAGCTCGCGCTCTCGACCCCCGGAAGCGCATTGAGTCGAGCGTCCAGTTGACGATATAGCGGCTCCAGCCGCGGGTGATCGTAGCCGGCGTGTGCAGGATCGATCGTGACAGCCAGCACGTGCGTCGGGTCAAACCCCAACTGTTGATGCGTGAGATTGGCCAGACTGCGGAGGAAAGCGCCGGCCGCGGCGAGGACCACGACCACGAGCGCCGCTTCCGCAATTATCAGCGTTTGTCCAGGGCCCAGGCGTCGCCTGATCCGAGGTCCCTCACCCTTGACCCGGACGGTTGTCACGGCGGAGGTGATCTCCGCGTCCGTGCGGAGCGTAGGGAACAGACCGAAGGTGACCGCCGCAACCACTGAGAGCGCGAACGTAAACGCGAGCACGCGGAGATCGGGCGTGCTGTGGATCGGCACATAGATGGCGCCGCGAAAAACCGCGGCGATGAGCATCCGCGTGCCTATGGCGGCGACGAGCAGACCCAGCGCTCCTCCGGTGAGCGCCAGCGTCAAGCTCTCGGTCAGGGCCTGTCGCATCAATCGCCAGCGGCCGCCGCCCAACGCCAGGCGCACGAAGCGCTCCGTCCGTCGCGCCGTTCCACGCGCCACGAGGAGCGCGGCGATATTCGCGCAGGCGATTAGCAGCACCGCCATGGAGGCAGCCAGGAGCAGGCGGAGGGTCCCCGCGTATTCGCTTCGCATGCCTCCGACCCCACCGCCTGCCGGCGACAGGCGGACGTAGCTCTTGCTCACCTCCCGACGTTCGTGATCCGAGAGATCCTGGCCGAACCTGTTGAGGAGCCAATCCTGAAATGCGACCGTCAGGCGAAGCTGCGCCTGCGCCGGTGGTACTGAGGGAGTCAACCGGCCGATCAGGTACAGCCACCGCTGTTCCGGGGAGTCGAGCAGCTTTCTCTCCGGTTCGAGCCGCCGGTCGAGTGAGAGCGGCAGCCAGATGTCGGGCGGATCGGCCTGCAACGTCTGTCCGTAGAAGGTCGGGCCCGCGACCCCGACGATCGTGATGGGAATCCCCGTCACGTCGAGGACAGATCCGACGGCCGTCGGATCGGCGTTGAGGACGTCTCTCCAGTAGCGGTAGCTCACGACGCCGACCGGGGTGGCCGAGGCGGAATCATCGCTCCGAGCAAGCACACGTCCGAGTGCCGCGTCAGCGCCGAGCACGCTGAAAAAGTTGCCGGAGACCAGCTTGGCGTGCGCAGGCTGCGCCACGCTCGATGCGCCACGGCGGACGCTGACGCTCGTTACAGGTTCGCTCTGCACCGCGCAGAGGTCATCGAATACGTGTGTGTCCTCGAGTTGGTGGTAGAGGTCGTACGACGCGACCACCAGTGGTCCGCCCGGAAAGCCGGATCCGACGCCGGACGCGGTGGCATCGCCGATCAGATAGAGCGCGCCGTGGTTGCGGACCGGAAGAGACGTGAGCAACACCGCGTTGACGAGCGTGAAGATCGCGCTATTGGCGCCGATGCCGAGGGCGAGACTCAGGATGGCGACGGTGGCGAATCCTGGCGCGTGTCGAAGCTGTCGTACGGCGAATCGCGCATCCATCGAGAGATCATCGAGCCACCGGACGCTCCACATCCCGCGACTCACTTCGGCGAGGCGCCCCACGTTTCCGAAGCGTTTCCTCGCCAGGCGTGCCGCACTCTCGGCGCCGCGACTGCCGGAGGCGGCCAGCTGCTCGGCGCGCAGCGCTAGGTGCAGACGCATCTCCTCATCGAGGTCCGCGCTCGAGGCGTCTCGATTCAGCCAGAACCGCAGCCGTCGCCACAATTCGCCGACGAGCATCGAGCCTCCTAGGCAGGCCGCAGGATACGCCCGATCGCCCAGCTCACGCGTTGATACGCGTCGATTTCCTCGGCGAGATGCTTGCGTCCGGCGGCGGTGAGTCGGTAATAGCGCGCCCGGCGATTACCGGCCGTGCGACTCCACTCTCCAACGATCCACCCCTTGATCAGCATGCGCTGGAGGGCGGGATAGAGCGAGCCTTCTTCGACCTGCAGGACATCGTGCGATGTCTGCTGGATGGCATTGGCGATCTCGAAACCGTGCATCTCGCGGCCGCCCGACAAGGTCTTGAGAATGACCATGTCGAGGGTACCGGGAGGGATGGGGTCGCGAGCGCCGACCGTCACATAGACAGTCTATGTCACGGATGCCAGCGCTGTCAACTGGCAGGGGGTGGAGCGCTCTCGGAGGCGGCGCAGCACGCGGTAGCGGGGTTCGACTCCCCGGCGGCCTCTGGTCCGGGGCGGCGGCACTCGCGGGGCCGACGACCCTCGCCCTCGTACCCCGCTAGGCCCGTGCGAGCCGGCGTCGGACTCGCCGTCGCCACCTGTACGACCGGCTGCGGATCAGATCAGGTCCACGGTTCGTCCGCGGACGGCCCGTAGATCGCCGGCACCCGGCCGCCGGCCAGGCGCAGGTAGACCGAGAGCTGCCCGCGGTGGTGGACCGAATCGAGAAGCCAGAACCAGAGAAGCTCCCGAACCGGCATCGGCGCCACCTGCCGCGGACCGACAAAGAACGGCACCGATTCATCGAGTCGGCTGGCCGGCGTTCGCTCCAGCGCGGCGGTCACTCGGGGCCCGACGGCCTCCATCGCGGCGACCGCCGCGGACCAGCTCTCGGGCGGCGCAGGGAAGGAGGGCGGCATCGACCACGTCCCGTCCAGCACCGAGAGGACGCCGCACTGCTCCCGGACGAGCGTCGCCACGATCTCCAACGCCGTCGCCGACCGCTCGTGCGGCCGGAACGCACCACGCGACGCCGGGAACGCCCGCAGCACTCGCATCGTCGTCCGGTGCTCGGCGTCGAATCGATCGACCAGCGCTCGCTCGAGCCCGCCCGGTCCCGACGAGGTGCGGTCGACGGGACCAGCGCTCGTCCGTTCAATGATTGCGTCCTCTTTCATCGTCCGTGATGACCTGGTCGAGTTGTGCGAGACACGCCGACCACCCGCTGGCATGCCGGCGGCGCGAGTCCCGCGTCGGTAGATGCTCGTGTCGGAGCGTGACCTGGGTGCCGCCCGGACACTCGCGGAAGTCGACGGTGACGACCGACTCCGCGCGCGTCGCGTCGATCTCTGCCACCCACGTGTAACTGAGCCGCACCGGCGGCTCCACCACCCGATACACCCCCTCCACCCGATGGACCGTCCCGTCCGGCCCGCAGAGATGGAGCCGGTAGCGGCCGCCCACCCGCAGGTCGACCTCCGCCACCGGCACCGTCACGCCCGGCCGCGTGTTCCACCGCTTGATCACCTCCGGTCGAGTCCAGGCATCGAACAGGCGCTCCGGGGTGGCCGAGAAGACCCGACGGACCTCGACCCCCTCGGCCTCAGCGGCGTGCACGCCGGCCAGCCTTCCGCGTTGTCGGCCGCCGCGCCGCGACCGCGCGCCGCCCGGTGGCGTGCGGCGGGACGGCGCCGTCGGTGAGCGCCGCCTCGAGCTGATCGAACTGGAACTCCCAGAACGCGCGGTAGCGCTCCATCCACGAGATGGCGAGTCGCAGCGGCGCCGCCGTGAGCCGCGCCCGCCGCACGCGCCCGTCCTGCCGCACCCGCACCAGCCCCGCACGCTCGAGCATGCGCACGTGCTTGCGCACCGCCGGCAACGTCATCGGGAAGTTCGCCGCCAGCGCGCTCACCGACAGCTCGCCCGGGATGAGGTGCGACAGGATCGCCCGCCGCGTCGGGTCGGCCAACGCCAGGAACGTGGCGTCGAGGTTCTGGTAAACCATTCGGTATTGTAAAAAGACGAGCGTCGGCGCGTCAAGTACTCAAACGAGCTCACGTCGGGCGCACGGCGACGAAACCGATCGGTTCCCGCGGGTGCGGCGCGCGTCAGTCGCCGAAGCTGATCCCCATCTCCCGCGCCGTCAGCACGGTGTCGCTCTGCGGGTCCACCCGCTTCGGGGACGCGAGCACGTCGGCGATCGGGATCGTCACGATGCGCGGCGACTGGAGCGCGACCATGTGCCCCCACCGCTCCTCGGCCACCGCCCGGACGGCGGCGGCGCCAAAGCGCGCGGACAGGAGACGGTCGTAGCCGGTCGGCATCCCGCCCCGCTGGAGGTGCCCGAGCACCAACGACCGCGCCTCCTTGCCGGTCCGCTGCTCGATCTGCCGGGCGAGCGCCTCGGCGATCCCGCCCAGCCGGATCGTCTCGCCCGGCAGCGATGCGCCGAGCGTCGATGCGCGGCCGCCGACCGGAAACGCCCCCTCGGCCACCACGACGATCGAAAAGGACCGGCCGACGCGGTCGCGCGCGCGCACTTTCTCGCACACCCGGTCGATGTCGTAGGGGATCTCCGGGATCAGGATCACGTCGGCGCTGCCGGCGAGCCCGCTGTGCAGCGCGATGAACCCGGCGTCCCGCCCCATGACTTCCATCACGAAGACCCGATCGTGACTCTCGGCGGTCGTGTGCAGCTTGTCGACCGCCTCGATCGCCGTATTGACGGCGGTGTCGAACCCGAACGTCGTGATCGTCCCGCTCACGTCGTTGTCGATCGTCTTCGGCACGCCGATCACGCGCAGGCCCTTCTCGTGCAGCCGCTGCGCGATCGCCAATGATCCGTCGCCGCCGATGCTGATCACGGCGTCGATCCCGAGCGCCCGGGCGTTGGCGATCAGCTCGTCGGACCGGTCGACCGCGACCGGCGAGCCGTCGGGGCCCGGGCGGAGGTAGTGCAACGGGTTCCCGCGGTTGCTCGTGCGGAGGATCGTCCCGCCAAGATGCCCGATCCCGCGCACCGACTCGCGGGTCAGCGGCACGACGTCGTCCTCGCCGAGCAACCCGGCGAATCCGCGTTTGATGCCGAGCACCTCCCAGCCGCGGTTCACCGCCGCAAGCACCGCCGCCCGGATGACGGCGTTGAGGCCGGGCGCGTCGCCGCCGCCCGTGGAGAGGGCTAGACGCACGGGGCGAATGCAGTCCGGAACGCCGACCCTACGCGAGTTGCGCTTTCGCCCTCGCCGGAAGGACCCAGCCGGGCCGGATGAAATGGCACGTGTAGCCGTCCGGGACGCGCACGAGGTAGTCCTGATGCTCCGGCTCGGCCTCCCAGAAGTCACCCGCCGGGACGACCTCGGTGACCACTCTCCCCGGCCAGAGACCCGAGGCGTCGACGTCCGCAATCGTGTCCTCGGCGATCCGCCGCTGCTCGTCCGTGGTGTAGAAGATCGCCGACCGGTAGCTCGGCCCCCGATCGTTGCCCTGCCGGTTCGGGGTGGTGGGATCGTGGATCTGGAAGAAAAACTCCAACAGCCGGCGGTAGCTGATCGTCGCCGGGTCGAAGATGATTTCCACCGCCTCGGCGTGCGATCCGTGATTGCGGTAGGTCGCGTGCGGCACGTCACCGCCCGAATAGCCGACCCGCGTCGAGAGTACGCCGGGCTGGCGGCGGATCAGATCCTGTACACCCCAAAAACATCCGCCGGCGAGAATCGCGCGCTCCACCGATCCGGTCATCCGCGGTACTCCGTAGCCGAGAAGGCCGAAATCTAAAACGGGCGGCGCGGCGGACCGCCGCGCCGGCGAGCCGCCGCCGCGTGCGCCCCACGGCTCAGCTCGCTCGGGGGCGACCCTGGGAACATTCGACGCAATGCCGTGCTCCAATACGTTGCCGGGCCCGAGTTTACCCGCCAACGGGTCGGGGCGCCCCCCGCGGCAACGTTCGTGCAGTGACCGGGAGGGAGTGCCCGGGAGGGTGATGCCAGAGAGGCGGCGGGGATCGGCCGGCGGTCGATCGGTCAGACCGAACACGGTGCCGATGAAACGCTCGAGAGCCGCAGACGCGCACGAGTTGCCACCGTTTCCGCCACGCCTCGTGGCCGCCGCGGCCGCCATCCGCGCGAGTCCCGACGAGCCGTCGCCGTTCGCGAGCAAGGAGCTCCGTGACGCCCTCTGCGATTACACTCGAGAGCTTCGCGTCGCGGGCATCGGGCGTGACCGAGTGATCGCCGCCGTCTGGCCGGCGTTCGTCGGGATCGGCTCCGCGCCCGCGATCAACGCCGCACTCGACGCCTGCCTCGAGATCTACGATGCGCCGGTGACCGCCGACCGCCGCCACCCGCGCTGGGGAACCTACACCGGCCCCGAGCGCCGGCGCGCCGGGTAGCCCCGCGGCGCTCACTCCGGCCTGTAATACTGCCGGATGAGGAGCGTGATCACCCGATCCAGGAACCGCGCCCGCTCCCCCCGGGCCGCTCCGCCCACACTCGGCCCCGCCGGCAGCCCGTCCCACAGGTGATGGAGCTGGACCAGCAACTGCTCCGCCGCGATGTCCCGTTGCCGAGCCTCGTCCGTGACCGCCCGCAAGGCCCGATGCAACTCGCCGTCGACCGGCTCAGGATGGTCGAGATGCGCGATCAGCACCTCGCGCAGGGCACGGATGCTCGGTAGGGGCGCGACAGACGCGTCCGAGGACTGAGGGTCTCCCACGGCGTTCTCGTTCCAGAGGGTGCGTGTTCGCCCGATGGCCCGACGGCCGCTTGCGGTCCGGTATCCGGTGCGCGAAAATACAACACCAGCGGCCCCGTTTCAATATTGAACTTTTTTGTATCTCCCAACAGCCACGCGAGTTGCGGCCGGTCCCGCGCCGTACGTTTATAGGCCGTCACCGACCCGGGCGTTGGGCACCTTCGGTGTCCGATCGGGCCTGACCTTCATTCACCAACCTCGACCGCACCCTGTCACCCGGAGACCGACCACGTGCACGCCCTCCTCGTCTCGCTTCTCGTGACCCTCGCTCCTGCCACCCCGATCACCGCCGCCAACGCCCCGTCGGCGGCCGACGCCGTCTGCCAGCTCGAGCGCGACGCGGCCCACGCCTTCGTCGCCAAGGACGCGGCGTTCCTCGAGGGGCTCTTCGCCGACGACTTCGAGCACATCAACTTCCGGGGCGGCGTCGCCAACAAGCACGACGAGATCGCCTTCTTCACTTCACCCGAGCTGCGGATGCAGAGCGCGACGATCGACAGCTGCACGGCCCGGGTCTACGACCGCGTCGCGGTCGCGACCGGCGTCACCACTTGGACCGGAGTGATCGCGAGAGGCACGGACCTGAGCGGTGCGTACCGGTACACGCGCGTCTACCACGAGCAGCACGGCCGCTGGCAGATCGTCGCGTCCCACTTCAGCAAGATTCCGTCAGCGTCCTGAGGACCGTGGGTCATCCCGGAGCGCCCCCGGCGCGCATGACCACCGTTGCACGCGCTGCCGGGCGGGCGCTCGCCGCTGCCGCCGCGACCACGCTCGCCGTTGCGGGCTGCCATGGCGCGATCAAGAAGAGCCAGCACGGCTCGGTGTCGCAGACGGTCGGCCACACCGAGATCACCGTGGTCTACAATCGCCCGGTCGCCCGCGGCCGTCGCCTGTTCGGGGCCCTCGTGCCGTGGGGCCAGCCCTGGGACCCGGGCGCCGATCAGGCGACGACGCTCGCCGTGAGCCGCGCCGTGACGGTGAACGGGCGGACACTGCCCGCCGGGACGTACAGTCTGTGGGCGATCCCCGACTCGTCGCGATGGACGATGATCTTCAGTCGTGCCGCCCATGTCTTCCACATCCCGTACCCGCAGGGGAAGGACGCCCTCCGCGTCTCGGCCACCCCGCGGCACGGCGACCCGTTCGAGACGCTGACGTTCGATTTCCCGATGGTCGACAGCACGCACGCGGAGCTCGATCTCCACTGGGGCGACACGGTCGTTCCGCTGACGATCGAGGCACCCTGACGGCCCGGAGATCCGACCCGCGGCGGCCGGCGTAGAGGATGGCGGGTGCGAGTCGACGTCGCACCGACCCACTTCCCTCCTCGACCGGAGTAAGCATCCATGCGTACCCTGACCGCTCGCGCCAGTGCGCTCGCCCTCGGCGCCCTCGGCGCTTTCCTCGCCCTCAGCCACTCGGCGCCGGCGCAGATGCAGTCCGCCCAGACGGGCGCGCTCGACGACCCCACGATCGTCGCGATCTTCGATGCGGCGAACACGTGGGACATGGAGACCGGCGGACTCGCCGCCACCAAGGGGAGCACGAAGGCGGTCCGTGATTACGGTGCCATGATCCGCCGCGACCACGAAGCGGTGCGGCAGCAGGGCCGCGACCTCGCCGCCAAGCTCGGCGTCACTCCCACACCGCCCGGCCCGGACTTCGCCCTCTATCAGGACCACGTCGCGGCGATGAAGACACTCGCGTCCGCGACCGGCCCCGCCTTCGACCGCGCGTTCCTCCAGCACGAGGTCTCGTATCACAAGGCCGTGATCGACGCCATCAACGGCACACTCCTGCCAGCCCTCAAGAGCGCGGATGTGAAGGCGCTCGTCGTCAAGGTCGCCCCGGCCTTCCAGGCCCACATGATCGCCGCCCAGAACCTGCTCGACCATGCAGGTGGCATGAACGGGATGTCCGGACGGTAGACCGGAGCGGAAGTCGGATCGGCCCACGGTGCAGGCTCACGCGCCCGCGCGTGGGCCTGCGCTGCTCACCGGCTCGCGTCCGGTGCCGCGCCCCGGACCAGCGACTTACCGAAGATCAACTTGTCGTCGCCCGCACGGTAGAAGTCCGCGATGCGCGCGAGGAGCGCATACCCGCACCGCTCGTAGAATCGCACCGTCGGCGCATAGAGTGGCTGCGACGATGTCTCGATCAGGAGCAGCCGCCCGCCCCGTCCCTGCACGTGCCCCTCGGCGAACGCCAGCAATCGGCGCCCCGTGCCGCGGCCCTGAGCCGCCGGATCCACGGCGATCCAGTACAGATCGTAGGTGCCCTCGGTGAGCGGCGTCGGGCCGACGCAGATGTAGCCGTCGACCGAACTCGCACCCGACGAGGCGACGAAGCAGAGGTAGCCGCTGGCGTCGCCCCGGACCAGCCAGTCGTCCACCAGCTCGAGCGCGGTTCCGATCTCGACGGCCGTGAAGTATCCGGTGCGCTCGAGGATCCCCCGGACCGGCTCCCGATGGTGCGGCTCGAGCGGCCGGATCTCGGGCGCGGGGCGACCCTGACGCCCGGTCGGCGATTGGCGCATCCTCCACTATAATCCCGGTCGGCATCCGGGGGCCGGCCGGCATCCGTGTGGGATGCGAATCGCGGGCGACATGAACGCCGAACGCCAACGGCAAACGGCGTGAACGCCGGGCCAGCCATCGGTGCGAAATGGGAGTAGCGGGCGGCATGAATGCCGCCCCTACGGGTGCCCCTGGCACCATCGCCAACAATCCCGTTCCTTTGGTGGCCGCGGGACGCCGGCGTATCCGTCCCGCCCACGTTTCCCGTTCTTGCCCGAGGCCCCTGTGCGCATGCGCGTCCTGCCGCTGCCGATCGCCCGAATCGCCCTGCTGGCCCTCGCCGCCCTGTCGCGTCCGGGTCCGGCGACCGCGCAGCGGGCGCCCGATCGCGCCGCCCGCGTGTACGATCTCGGCGACTTCAAACTGGAGAGCGGCACCACCCTTCCGCACGCGCGGCTCGTCTACGCGACCTACGGACACCTCGACGCCAAGCGCGACAACGCCATCCTGCTCCCGTCGCACTACATGGCCGACCACACCGGCTACGGCTGGCTGATCGGGCCGACGCTCGCGCTCGACACCACGCGCTACTTCCTGATCGCGACCGAGATGTTCGGCAACGGGCATTCGTCGTCGCCGAGCAATACGCCCGAGCCGTTCCACGGCCCGCGCTTCCCCGTCACCACCATTCGCGACAACGTGGCCGCGGTGCACACCCTGTTGACCCGCGAGCTGGGCATCACGCACCTCGAGGCCGTGATCGGGTTCTCGATGGGCGCCGAGCAGGCGTTCCAGTGGGCCGTGAGCTACCCGGACTTCATGGACCGGATCGTCGCGACGTCCGGAACGGCCAAGTGCTACGGCCACGGCGTCGTGCGACTCGAGGGGCAGATCGCCGCCCTCGAAGCCGACCCGGACTTCCGCAGCGGCGACTACCAGCACGAGCCGGCGCGCGGCATTCGCGCGTTCGGCGCCGTGTGGGCCGGATGGTTGTACTCGCAGGAGTGGTGGCGGCAGGAGTTGTGGCGGACGACGACCCCACCCGCCAAATCGGTCGCCGACGCGATGGCCGCCATCGTGCACGGCTTCGAGGGCGCCGACGCCAACGACTACATCCTCCAGGCTCGCACCTGGGAGCGGCACGACGTCGGCACGACGCCCGGGTTCGGTGGGGACATCGAGCGTGCGCTCCGATCCATCACCGTCCCGGTGCTCTACATGCCGTCGGCCACCGACCTCTATTTCCCGCTCACCGACGCCGAGTACGAGCGGCAGTTCATCCGCCACGTCGAGTTCCTCCCGATCCCCTCGCTCTGGGGCCACCCGGCCGGCGCCGCCGCCGACTCCGCCGACGCCGCGTTCCTCAACACGCACATCCGTGAGTTTCTAAGCCGCTCCTGACCCGTCCACGCGAGATTCCGTTCGGGATTCGTCGGCGCCGCGGGCCGCCCACTCGCCACGCGGCGGCGTCGACCCCGCGGCGGCGTGTGCCGTGGCGTGCCGTGCCGTCGGCCGCGGAGTGGTGCCCAGTGGCTGCTCCTGCTCCGAGCGCGGCCCGCCGCGCAGGTGCCACGGCGTGTCGACGATCAGCACGTGCGGGCCGCCGCGAAGCAGGAGCGCGGTCCGCAGCATCAGCGCCCGCAGGTTGCGGATCGGATAGTCGTACCACCGCCGCTCCACGACGTCGGGGATGACCACCGCGACATACCGGTCGGGATGCACGCGGCACAGCGAGCGGATGTGTCGCACGACCGGGCGCACGAACTCGCGGTACGCCGACGGTACGGACACGAGCGTGGGCGGGGGATAGCCGGCGGCCCGCACCGGGCTCGCGACCAGCTCCGTCCAGCGGCGGCGGAGGTCCTCCATCCGTGGCTCGTCCGTGAGAACGTGGATCACCTCCACCTCGGGGGAGATCCGCATCGCCAGCCGGAGGGCCTTGCGCGCCACGCGGTCCAGGCGCTTGATCGGCAGGACGACGACGAGCGGTGGCAGCGGTGCGATGTCGAACGGCCCGGCGGCCGCCAGCTCGCGGTCGACTCGCACGTGGGCCGTGTGGATGCGGAGCAGCAGGGCAATGAAGAGCGGGATCACGAGCACCGTGATCCACGCGCCCTCGGTGAACTTCGACGCCGCGACCACGAGCACGGTCGCCGACGTGGCGACGGCACCGGCGCCGTTGAGCAGCATCGAGCGCCGCGCGTGCGCACCCCGGCGCCGCCGCCAGTGGGCGACCATCCCCCACTGCGACATCGTGAACGCGAGGAGCGCGCCGATGGCGAAGAGGGGGATGAGGCGGTCGGTGACACCGCCGAACACCACCAACAGCGCGCCCGCGAGCAGCGCCAGGACGATGATGCCCGCCGAGAAGACGAGCCTGCGCCCACGGTGCGCGAAGCCCGAGGGGAGATACTGGTCGAGCGCCAGCAGCCGGCAGAGTCGCGGGAAGTCCGCGAAGCTCGTGTTCGCCGAGAGGCAGAGCACGGTCACGACCGATGCGATCGTGACGTAGTAGAACGCATGGCGGCCGGCAACCGCGCGGACGAGCTGCGACAGCACGCTCTCGTAGCCGGCCCGGCCCGGCGGCGTGGCCGCGATGCCGTAGCTGCGCGACAGGAACGCGATCCCGGCGAGCAACAGGATGAGGATGGCGGCGATCGTCACGAGCGTCCGCTGCGCGCGTACCGTGCGCGGCTCCTTGAAGAGCGGCACGCCATTGCTCACGGCCTCGATGCCCGTCATGGCCGTCGTGCCGCTCGCGAACGCGCGGAGGAGGAGCCACGCGCCGAGGGCCGTTCCGGCGATCGGCCGCGGGCGCGGCAGGGGGCTCATCGGAAGCGGATGCCCGTGGGCGGCGATGGATTTCACGACCCCGAGCAGGATCGCGCCGCCGAGACAGAGGACGAAGAGGTACGTCGGGGCCATGAACACGAGCCCCGCCTCGCGGACGCCGCGCAGGTTCACGATCGTGAGCCCGGCGAGGATGGCGAGGCAGAGCCAGAGCGTGAGCGGGAGAAGCGTCGGCGCGGCCGACACGATGGCGCCCACCCCCGCGGCGATCGCCACCGCGACGTTGAGGATGTAGTCCAGGGCGAGCGCGCTCGCCGCCACCAGGCCGGCCATCCGGCCGAGGTTCTGCGAGGCGACAGTGTACGAGCCGCCGCCGTCCGGGTAGGCGGCGATGGTCTGCTGGTAGGAGAGCGCGACCAGGGCGAGCACGACGATAATCGCGGCCACGATCGGCTCGATGAGCCGTGTGGCGGCGAGGCCGAGTGGAAGCGCGACGGTGAGCGCCGCCTCGGGGCCGTAGGCGGCCGACGCCAGGGCGTCGAGCCCCAGCACGGGCACCCCCCGGAGCGTTCCGATCCGCTCGCCCTGCTCCTCGCTCGTGCGCAACGGCCGCCCGAACAGAAGTCGAGACCAATGCATGTCGCCTCTCGTCTTGGCTGCGATGGGGCTGCACCACGCAACTGGAGGACCGCCGGCTACCGCGAACGGGTCCGGTCGGCGCTATCTTTCCTCGGGATGAGAAAGTCTGTTTCACGCCGCCGGCGGCGCAGCTCGCGAGCTCGAGCCCCCCGGTCGGCGCCGCCACGCCTCACGTCGCAACCGACTGGCCGCGCGGCGTATACCGCCACGCGCCAGTGGCTCCTCGATCGCCACGGACCCGTCTGCGCGTACTGTGGACGCACCGGGGCTGCCCGGTCGATGACCCTCGACCACGTCACGCCGCGCCGCGGCCAGCTCGCGTACGACCGCCGCGACAACCTCGTGCTCGCTTGCCGCATGTGTAACGCGGCCAAGGCGGACACGCCGCTACTGGCCTTCCTGCTCGCTGACCGGACCCGCGCCGCGCGGCTCCTCGCCTACGGCGACCATCTGAGCGGCATGCTGGTGGGGCTCGCCGAGGAGATCGCCGGCCCGCTCGGCGCCTTCAGCGCCGCCATCCGCTCGGACGAAGACTCACCCTACCGGGACTGATCCGGGGCCGTCGGCCGGCCGCTCGGGCTGGCGAGGCAGCGGGGTCGCCGGGGTGATGAGGCTCGTCAGGGCCAGCAGGGCCAGCAGGACCATCAGGGGTCGACCTCGACCACGCGCACCTCGCCCGCGCCGATGGCGAGACCGCGCAGTGCACGACCGGCCAGACCCGACAGCGACGTGCTCGTCCCGTCGAGGGCGAAACTTCGCGCGGTGCGACCGGCGCGGGGGAGCCGCAGGTCCAGGACCACCGGCCCCGCCCTGTCCCACGCGATGACCACCTGCCGCCCGTCGGGGCGCAGGAAGACATGGACCTGCGGCCCGTCCATGCGGCGCCCCTCCGGCTCTGGCCCCGAGCGCACCGTGACGTCGAGCTGCGGGTCGCCGAGCGTCAGCGTCGTCGTCCCGAGCAGCCGCACGAGGGTCCGGAGCGTCTCGAACGCCAGCTTCTTCCGTCGATCGGCGTACGTGATGCCCAGGTGATAGTTGGGCGCGCCCCCGATCGCGGGCGCGGACGATCGCAGATCCTTGATCTCGTAGATGCCGATCTCCTGCACCGCCGGCTCGGCGAGAAACGTCGCCACCGCGCGCGCCCACCATCGGGCCTGGTCCTGCTCGGTCTTCCCCGGCAGCGTCGCGAACCCCGTCTCGTTGATCCAGACCGGCGCCCCGGCGCACGACGTGCGCTCGGCGGGGAGGAAGCGCGCGTAGCCGAAGTCGTGCAGGTACGTCTCGAGGGTGACCGAATCCGGCGTCCAGGTCTCCGGATAGGCGTGAAAGGGCACGATGTCGACCCGCGTCGATCGACAGGCCCGCACCGTCCACGCCGAGTCCGGCCAGACCATCCCGCCCAGGATCACCTGGAGCCGAGGCGCTACGCGGCGGATCGTTGTCGCGGCGGCCGCGAGCACGGAGTCGTAGGCGGCCGCCGAGCCGCTCCACCACTGGGTCGTGTTCTCCTCGTTGTAGATCTCGATCGAGCGCACATTCGGATGGCGCCCGAGCGTCCGCGCGAGCGTATCGACGAAGGCGGTCCAGTCGGCGAGGCGACGCGGAGGATCGTGCCACGTCTCGCCGGTCGGCGCCGCCGGGCCGGCCGTCGCCCCCGCGGTCGCCCCCGCGCCGTCCGGCGTCACCGCCCAGGCGGGCGTGTACGCGACATACGGCCGGAGGGTGATCCCCGAGTCGGCGGCGAGCGCGGCGAAGCGGTCGATCCAGCCGAGCTGGAACTGTCCGCGCGCGGGCTCGACCTCCAGCCAACTGATGCCGCCCCGCCAGGTCGTGACGCCCAGGTCGCGGAAGAGGGCGAAATCCCGGGCCACGTCGTGGAGGTCGTCGCCCGCGTCGTAGTCCTCGAGGATCTGGAACGAGACCGGCTTGGTGAGGAGCGCGACGCGGACGCCCGCGCGCGGGCCTGCCGCTGGCGGAGTCTGCGCCGGCGCCCGGTACGCGCACGCGTCGAGCGCCACCAGCGTCGCCGTCAGCGTCGCCGTCAGCGTCGCGGTGAACGTCGCGACGCGGCGCGCGCGGAGAGGCGTCACCCGCCCTGGCGCCGCGACCAGGCGGCGGCCGCGAGCAGGCCGACGGCGACCAACTGGGCCGCGACGGAGAACGCCACCAGGGCGAGCGGCGCACGGCCGTAGAGGAGCCCCATGAGCGCGCTGCCGGCGAACCACGATGCGCCGAAGGTGAAATCGAACACACCGTACGCGCTCGCCCGACGGTGCGCGGGGGTGAGATCTCCGATCGCGGCCCGGACGGTCGCGTCCTGCGTGCCCATCCCGACGCCCCAGAGGGCGACGCCGACAGCGGCGCTCGTCGGGCCGCCCAGGAAGAGCAGGGGGGCGGCGACGGCGGGAACGAGGCTCGCGGCGGCGACGATCGTCAGCCCCAGGCGATCGTAGAGTCGCCCGATCGCCGGCGCCGACAGGGCGGCGGCTGCCATCGCGACCGCGTACAGGAGTGGGATCCGGGCCGCCGGCACCGTCCCGCCGCGGGCGAAGTGGTAGGCCGCGAGCGGGAAGTCGACCGTCCCGGCAGCGAGGAACGCGCCGGCCACGAGGTACAGCCAGAACGCCCGCGGGATGCCGGCGGTCTCGCCGAGGACCGGCCGCTTGACCGCGAGCGACTCCGGGTGCGGATACGCCGCGCGGGCGACGAGCAGCGCGAGCAGCGCCAGCACCGCCGGGATGGCGAGCAGGCCGAACGCCGTGCCGTACGAGTCGTGACGCGCCAGAAGGAGCGCCACGATGAGCGGCCCGAGCACGGCCCCCGTCTGATCCATCGCCTCGCGCAGCCCGAACCCCCATCCACGTCCCATCGCCGATGCGGCGTGCGACAGCATGGCGTCGCTCGCCGGCTTGCGGACCGCGCGGCCGGCGCGCTCGAGAATGATGAGGGCTGCCGCGACCGGCCAGCTCCCGGCCAGCGCGAGCAGCGGGACGGAGACGAGATTGATGGCGTAGCCGGCGATCGTGATCGGCCAGTAGCGGTGCGTGCGGTCGGCCGTGTAGCCGGCCGGCAGTCGGAGCACGTAACCGATCAGCTCTCCCGCGCCGCTCACGGTGCCGACGACGACCGCGCCCGCGCCGAGCACCGCCATGAACGGGCCGACGACGCTTCGTGCGCCCTCGTACGTCATGTCGGCGAACAGGCTGACGACGCCGAGCAGCACGACGAAGCGCATCGCGCTCCCCGGGGCGAGGATGCCCCGGGCGATCGATGGGCGTGGCACCGCGGCGGCCCGCGTCTGTTCCGCGGTCATGCGGGCCCGCGCGCTCGGCCCCCGGCGGCCCCGGCACCGCCGGACCCGGGCGGTCCGCTCACCGTCGTCGCCGTCGTGCTCCTGTCCACGCGCGGTGGACGCTAGCGCTCGCGCTCGATGATCGTGGCGACGCCCTGGCCGCCCCCGATGCAGAGCGTGATGAGCGCCGTGCCGAGGTCGCGCCGCTCGAGCTCGTCGAGCGCGGTGCCGAGCAGCATCGCTCCCGTCGCCCCGAGCGGATGGCCGAGCGCGATCGCCCCGCCGTTCACGTTGACGCGGGCCGGGTCGATGTCGAGCGTGCGCATCGTCTGGAGCGGCACGACCGCGAACGCCTCGTTGATCTCCCAGAGATCGATGTCGCCGACCGCCATGCCGGCGGCGGCGAGGGCCTTTCGCGACGCGGGTGCCGGGGCCGTCAGCATGATGAGCGGCTCGGCGCCGGCGGTGGCCATCGCCCGGATGCGTGCCCGCGGCCGAAGCCCGTGGGCCCGGACGTACTGCGCGGACGCGAGCAGGACGGCCGCCGCGCCGTCGACGATGCCACTCGAGTTGCCGGCCGTGTGGACGTGGCGGATCGCGCCGACCTCGGGGTAGCGCGCGAGCGCGAGTGCGTCGAGCGTCTCCCCGCGTGGGCCGGCCGCCAGCGCGCCGAGCTCCGCGAACGACGGCGGGAGGGCGGCGAGCGCGGCGAGCGTCGTCGACGGGCGCGGGAACTCGTCCTCGCTGAGCACCGCCGTGCCCGTCGCGGGGTCCACCACCGGGAAAAGACTCGTGCTGAAGCGGCACTCGCGTTGCGCCACGGCCGCACGCTGTTGCGACGTCAGGGCAAAGGCATCGACCTCCTCGCGACTGATGCCCTCGCGGCTGGCGATCAGGTCGGCGCTGATGCCTTGCGGCACCTGGAACACGCGCTCGCGGAGATGGACGTTGCCGCCGTCCGTCCCACCGCCGTCGGACCCGATCGGCACGCGCGACATACTCTCGACCCCGCCGCCCACGGCCACCTGCTGCGCGCCCGACATCACGCCCATGGCCGCGAAGTTGACCGCCTGGAGCCCCGAGCCGCAGAATCGGTTCACGGTCGTGGCGGTGACGCCATCCGGCCAATCGGCGGCGAGCACGGCGTTGCGGGCGATGTTGGCGCCCTGCTCCCCGACCTGCGACACGCAGCCGGCGACGACGTCGTCGACGTCGCTCGCGGGCACACCGCTCCGTTCGAGGACGTGCCGGAGGGCCTGGGCGAGGAGCTCCTGTGGATGGATCTCGGTCAGTGCGCCCTTGCCCCGTTTGCCGCGGCCCCGTGGCGTGCGCACGGCGTCGATGATCAGAGCGTCGGCCATCATCTGCTCTCGGTGAGAAGCACGTCGAACACGAAGTGATCGAACGTCGCGAGCGGGGCGGCCGACCGATCGACCTTCATCCGGATCAGCGCGCCCTCCCAACTGTGGATCACGAACGCGGCGAGGGCATCGACGTCGGCGGCCGGCGAGAGCTCGCCCAGCTCCCGGGCCTCACGGAGGCAGCCGGCGACGACCCGCTGCCACTCCGCGAAGCGGGCCGCGAGCCGCTCGCGGACGACGCCGACGACATCCGCCGTCTCGGCCCCCAGGTTGGCGAGCAGACACCCGCGGCCGTGCCCATGTTCCGCCAGCGCCCGCCGTCGCTCGGCGAAGTACGTCCGCAGCCGGGTGAGCGGCGTCCGCCGCCGATCGCCCAGCGCAGCCACGAGTCGCCCCAGGTTCCAATCGGCGAACCGGTCGACGACCGCTGCCGCGAACGCCTCCTTGCTATCGAAATAGTTGTAGAACGACCCTTTGGGAACCCCGGCCCCGGCGACCACGTCGCTGATCCCGGCGCCCGTGTATCCCGCGCGATAGATCACCCGGAGTCCCGCGTCGATCAGGCGCTCGCGCACGCCGGAGCCCGCCGGCCGCCCCCGCCCGCGCCGCTCGGGCCCTCCGGGCCGCCCCGGGCGCCCGGGCCGGGACGCCGGCGGCGGGGCGCCAGCCGGCGGGATACGTGTTGTGCTCTCGGCCATACGGTGACCCTCGTGGACCGAGCTGGTCGCGCACGCGTGCGGCCCGCCGCGGCGTAATACAGCCCACGGGTGCTACGTATTATAAGACGACCGGTCGTCTAGCCGCAACACGATAGGGGTCTGTCCCGGACAGGCGGTCCTCGGTCCGTTGTCTCCGGCGCATGAGTCGCGAGGACCGGACGGTCGAGTGCTACCTCGCCCGCTCGGGTTCCGGTGGGGCCCGGCTCGGATGCACCCTCCGGGCGGTGCAGTGCCCCTCCCGCTCCGCGCCCGGGCCGGGAGCCCAATCGGGGGGTGATGTGCTGGACCCCGCTCGCGGTCCGGAACGACCTGCGTCAGGATCTGCTGCACATCGATCTGCTCCGCACCTACCCGCTGGGCGGGGCGACGTTGGTCGTCGCCGACGAAGGACCTCCGAGTGCGCGCTCGGGACGGGGGTGGGGGCGGGGGCGGGGGCGCCCCACCGGCGCCTCGCCCTGGCGTGCTTCCGGGCGGTCCGCGTAGCTTGGGCGCTCGCGGTTGGTTGGACCTCCTCTCCCTCTTCCGTCCTCGAGCGCCCGACATGTCCCTTCAGCCCCGCCGTCACCGCACGCTGACTGCCGCTCTGTCGCTTCTCGCCGTGGCGGCGCTCCGCCCCGTGGCGGCCCGCGCGCAGTTCCTCGATGCCAAGGTCGTCAGCCTCGACGGGGCGAAGACGATGGCCGCGGCCGCCGAATCGGAGGCGCACAAGCGCGGCTGGACGGTGGCGATCGCGGTCGTCGATGTCGGCGGAGAGTTGATCCTCTTCCACCGGATCGACGATGTGCAGACCGGCAGTCTCGACGTGGCGATCGCCAAGGCCCGGGCGGCCGCCCGCTTCAAGCGTCCCACGCGTGCGCTGGCCGATGCCGTCAAAGGGAACCCCGGGCTCGTGGCGCTCGCCGGCGTGGTCCCGGTCGCGGGTGGGCTGCCGATCGCGGCCGATGGCAAGGTGATCGGCGGGATCGGGGTGAGCGGGATGTCGTCCGACCAGGACGAGATCATTGCCCAGGCCGGCCTCGACGCCCTGGGTCACGGCCAGCGCACGTCGTCGCCGTAGCGGGGCGGCCGCCAGGCCGCCCCGCGCGTAGGGGCGGCATTCATGCCGCCCGCCGTTCGCCGTTCGCCGTGTCCCGCCGCCCGCACCGCGCGCCCCCGCGCGTAGGGGCGGCATTCATGCCGCCCGCCGTTCGCCGTGTCCCGCCGCCCGCGTCCCGCGGCAACCGAAGGAACGGGGTTTGTTGGATGGTACCAGGGGCAAATCGCTCCGCGATTTGCCCCTGGTACCGGGAACGCAACGACCGGGCACGATGGTGAGCCCGTCGTGGCGGTGCGAGCGCGCGTGTGGGGGCGTGGATGCCCGCGGCACCGGGAACGGCGGGCGGGATGATGGTGTCGTCGCGGCGCAGGCCAACGTGCCCCGCGCGTAGGGGCGGCATTCATGCCGCCCGCGATTCGCATCCCGCACCAATGCGGGGCCGGCATTCATGCCGCCCGGCATTGGCCGTTCGCCATGTCCCGCGGGCCGTTCCGCCAACGCCGGGCCGCGTGCAATGCCGGGCCGGGCATCCATGTGGATTGCGATCAGCGGGCGACCGCCAGGCCGCCCCTATTTCGAGGCGAACCGGTCGAGCGTCGCGCGCTCGTCGGGCGTCAGGCTCTTCGTCCCGGTGTGCTGCACCTTGCCGAGCAGGCGGACGACCTCGTCGCGGTTGATCGGGTGCAGGTCGTCCAGGCGGATGTCACGCCAGCGCCGGAGCTGCTCGCCGTCGGCGAACGCGGGAGCCGGGGGCCGCACCTCGAGCTTCCGCCGCCAGCGCCGGGCCGGCGAGAGCAGCTCCGTCAGGCGCAAGTAGAGGAACCCCGCTCCGGCACCGCCCAGGTGCGCGAAGTGCGCGATCCCGGCGCCGAACCCGCCGAGGTCGAGCAGGACGTAGATCAGCACCAGCAGCCACGCTTCGACGGGCACGGCGCCCCAGATGTAGAGGCGCTCGCGCGGCCAGTAGCGCGCGAAGGCGACCATCACGCCCATGATCGCCCCCGAGGCGCCGATGATCGCGGCCGCCGAGGTCAGGAGCGAGAACAGCGCCCCGGCGATTCCGCTCACGAAGTAGAGCGCCAGGAACTGACGCCCGCCGAGCCGCTCCTCGACACGCGGACCAAACCAGTAGAGCGCCAGCATGTTGAACAGGATGTGCCAGAACGACCCGTGGAGGAACATGTAGGTGACGATCGTCCACGGGCGGACGAGCACGAGCGCCGGCACGAACGCCAGCGCGATCGTCGTCGACGGGACCGTCTGCTGGAGAAAGAATACGACGACGTTGGCGACGAGCAGTCGCCGCACCCACGGGGTCATCCGTGAAGAGTAGCGTCGTGCAGCCGCCGCTCGCGACTGCCTCTCGGCGTGTCCGGCTGTTCGGAGACCGACCCGCTACCGCCGTCACCACGGAGGCGGCAGCCGATCGCGACTACCGCCTGGCCTTCGCGCCCGAGCCGCTCGACGGCCCCCGCTCCTTGCGCACGCGATCGTCCGGAACGACGCCGAGCGCGGTCGCGAGGTCGATCTGATGGTCCTGCTCCTCGCGCACGATCCCTTTCAGGATCTCGGCCATCGCCACTTCCCCCAACGCCTCGGCCTGACGGATCCGCTCACGATAGTTGCGAATCGTGTCGTCCTCGGCGCGCAGGTCCGCCCACAGCATCCCCTCGTTCTCCTCCGACACCTCGACCGCCGCCGGCTCGTGGACGGGGTAGGCGCCGAGGTAGTCGAGCTGGCGGGACACGGCGAGCGCGTGATTCAGCTCCTGGTGCGCATGCTCGGCGAGCTGATCGGCGATGTTCATGTAGCGCGCCGTATCGAGCGTCTGGCTGAAGATCACGTACTGGATGATCGCCTTGTACTCACGGGCGAGGTCGCCCTGGAGCCCGTCGATGAGCTGTTGGCGGGCGGACGCCTCGTCGGCCCGCGGCTGGTTCGGCATCGGATCCTCGGCGAAAGTGGACGGACGCGCGCTGGTCCCCGACGCAAGAAGAGTGCGGGTCCGCCACTCGGCCGCCCACGCCACGCCGCGCGACCGTCACAAATCGGCCAAGCGCCAGGGCCGTGTGAACAGCTCGACCGGCCGGTGGCCGCCCCAACGCTCGCGGATGTGGAACCCGGGGACGTGGAACGGTGTTTGCCAATCCACGTGGGCTCGACGCCCAGATGTGTCGAACCTCACCGTGACTCATCCCTG
>JAJPIS010000069.1 GCA_021324635.1 Gemmatimonadota bacterium | reverse complement strand
GGGGGGCCGGAGCGGGCCGGGCAGCTGACGGGCAGCAGAGCGGGCCAGCCGCACACGCCGGCTGGCCCGCTCCCCGTCTGCCGTCCGCGGCCTTGCGGGCCGTCTACGGGCGCCTCACGGGTTGCTTCCGGGGGTCGAGTCGCGGCCCTTGCGGAGCGTGTCCCCCTTGGCGGTCACCGGCTCGCCCGCCGTGGGACTTGTCTTCGTGACTCCGGTGCCGAGTGTCGACGACCCCTGCTTGTTGGTCACGCCGGACTGCGTCTGATTGGCCGTGTCGGGCGTGTTCGCGTTCACCTCGCCCCCACTCGTGTGGTGGTGCTTCTTGTGGTGCTTCCGCTTTCCCGCCGCCGCGCCGGTGTCGGCCATGCTGTTGTTCGGGCTCACCTGGCCGTTGGACGTCGAGCGTGTGGCCGTCGTGTCGGTGCCGTTCATCATGCCGTTGTCATTGGTCGTCGCCGGCGTGCCGGCGGCGCCAGCGCCCCCCGTCGTCGCGCCCTGGGCCCCCGTTCCGGAGTTCGTGCCGGAGCTCGTCGTGCCTCCTGTTCCACCCGCGCCGCCAGCCCCGCCAGCACCGCCGCCTGCCCCACCCTGCGCCAGCGCTACACCCGGCAGTGCCATGACCAGGGATGCTGCGAATGCCCATTTGAACCGCATAGCTCGCCCCGTGGTGATCGTATGATTGTGGTTCGTCCGCTCCATCGGCCTCGACCGCACACCGCCCGGCGGGCCTCTGCCCTGCCCCTACGCACGCCTCGTGCGAGCGCGGGCGAACGCGCGCCATTCGCGGCCCGCGAGGCGTGGGCGTCAGAGGTCGAGCCCGATTGGACGCTCGCACGGGCCACCGGGTGATCCGGCTGCGTTGCGACTCGACCGACCGGCTGCGAGCTTGGCCCCGGTGCCATCCCGTCGTGCGTTCCTGCTCGAACTCGGCAGCGGAGTCGGTGCCGGGCTTGCCGCCGTCGCCGCCCGCTCACTCGCGCCACGGTTTGCGCCGCAGGCCCTGCGTCGTGCGCACGAGGCCGGGGTGTACGCGGCGAGTCGCTCGCCCGCTGCGCTCACGGCCGACGAGACCTACTGGGGCGCGATCCGCGCTGCGTTCGAGCGCCCGCCGGGCGTCATCTATCTCAACAGCGCCGGGTGTAGCCCCGCGCCACGCCACGTCCTCGACACCATGGTGCGCGACCTCCGGTACGGGAACCTGGCGCCGGTCGAGTACATGTGGCACGACCAGGAGCCGCGCATCGAAGCCGTTCGGCGGGGGCTCGCCGCGGAATTTGGATGCGCGCCGGAGGAGCTGGCGATCACGAGGAACGCGTCCGAGGCGAACGAGATCGCGATCCTCGGTCTCGACCTCCATGCGGGCGACGAGGTCGTCGTGACGACCCACAACTACGACCGGATGCTCGCCGCCTGGGACCAGCGCGCGGCGCGGGACGGGATCCGGGTCGTGCGCGTGCCGTTGGATCTGCCGCCGGCGAGCGATGGTGACGTCGTCGACCGGATCACGAGCGCGATCACGCCACGCACGCGGGCCATCGAGCTGCCGCAGCTCACTAACTGGACGGGTCAACCGCTTCCGATCCCGGCGATCGCCGCGCAGGCACGGGCGCGCGGGATCCCGCTCCTGGTCGACGGGGCACAGGGGTTCGCGCACATCCCGACCAGTCGGGACGCACTCGGCTGCGACTACTACGGGGCGAGCCTCCACAAGTGGCTGCTCGCTCCGGTCGGCACGGGATTTCTCTACGTGCGCCGGGACCGGATCGCGCAGCTCTGGCCCCTCATGCCCGCACCGGCGGCGATGCGCGACGACGTCCGCAAGTTCGAGGAGATCGGCACCCATCCAGCGGCCAACCACAACGCCATCGCGGGCGCCCTCGCATTTCATCGAAGCATTGGCATCGAGCGGAAGCTGGCAAGGCTCCGCGCGCTGCGCGACCGGTGGGCGCGGCCCCTCGCCGCCGAGAGTGACCGGGTGCACGTGCGCACCGCGCTCGACGACCCACGGAGCGGGGCGCTCGCGCTCGTCAGCATCGACGGCATCGACCCGCTGCGACTCCACGACTGGCTCTGGTCCCGCTACCGGATCATCACGAGCCCCACGGCCTTTGCAGGAGTCAGCGGGATTCGCGTCACTCCCAACGTCTTCACGTCGCCCGACGAGATCGACACGTTCAGCGACGCCGTTCGGCGTGCGCTGCGCCGCGGGCTGTCGGCAGCCTGAGGCGCATGAGCCGCGCGGCGCGGCGCGGGAGGAAGTGGGTGTTCCTGGTCGGGCCCTCTACTCCGTCCGCGCCCATCAGCTCGCTGTACGCTCAAGGCCAGAGGCCCGGGCCATCGCTTCGACCCGGTTCATGATCTGGTCGGCGAGCGGCCGGTTCCCCAGCTGGCCCACCGCGTTGGCGAGGTAGTACCCGACGAGCACGTAGTGGTACACGATGCTGACCGAGGCGCGGTCCACCCACTGTCCCTCATGCACGAGCTCGGCCGGTCCGCGATACACCTGGGTCCAGAGCGTCGTGCTGCGCGGAAGGTCCATGAGGCCGATCGGCGTGCTCACCGTGTCGCGCGACGGCTGTGGGGTGCGCATCACGAGCTCCTGCGCGAGTCCCTGGGCGAGGAGGTGTGGTCCAAGCCCCAGTGCGTCGGGCGTGTTTCGCGAGGAAAAGTAGATCGGCCGTTCCGGGAACGAATCCTTGATGAACTGGAGGATGACGAGCTGGCCGCGCGTCAGGATGCCGGCGCGGATGGTGGCGACGATGCTGTCCTTGGTGAAGACGCGCGGTTGCTGGAGCTCGATGTAGGACGGGATGGCGTCGGCCGCGGCCATGGTCAACCTGAGCGGTGGTCCGGACGGCTTGGGCCACTGGTGGTTGCGGTAGACGGCCGGACCTTTGGCGGCGTCGTACGGATAGATCGGCCGGCGAATCATGTCGCGAACGTTCCAGTCCGTCTCGAGCAGGCAGGAGCAGGCGACGAGCACATCCTTGCGGACGCCCTCCACCTCCTGGGCGTACCAGAGGGGGAAGGTGTCGTTGTCGCCATCCGTGATGAGGATCCCGTATGGCTCGACCGTGTTGAGGAGGTCGACGGCCCAGTCGCGTGTGAACCGCTGCCCGGCGCGAGACGCCGAGTGGAAGTTGGCGACGAAGGGGACAAGGGCGAGGAGCAGGATCGGGGACGTCAGTAGCCACGCGCGCGTGGACGGGCGGGAGGGGGTCCGGGGGGAGGGCAACGGGGTGGCGGTGCGACGGGACTCGGTGGCGGTCGCGGGGGAGGGCATCGGGGGGAGGAGTCGGTGGTCGGCGCGCGAGAGTGCTGGGGTGTGATACCCTCGCGGTACCCGCTCGCGCAAGGCATCGCGGGTCGAGGCACCGGCAGCGCGGCCGGTGCGGCGCGGCGATGCGAGACGGGCGTCCGTCGCTCAGGCTGGTCCGTCCTATGCGTACGTACGGCCACACCCATGCCGGAGGTGTGCCCGTGGAACTCGACTCGCTCCAGTCGATGTACGTCGACCAACTCAAGGATCTCTACAGCGCTGAGAATCAGATCCTGAAGGCGCTCCCGCGAATGATCAAGGCGGCCTCACACAAGGAGCTCAAGAAGGCGTTCACCACGCACGAGCGCCAGACCCGCGGTCACGTGGCCCGGCTCGATCGGGTCTTCAAGGAGCTGGGCGCGACGCCGCGCGGGAAGAAGTGCGAGGGGATCGAAGGGATCATCCGCGAGGGGGCGGAGCTCATCCGCGAGAAGCCGGAGCCCGACGTGCTCGACGCCGGCCTCCTCTCGGCGGCCCAACACGTGGAGCACTACGAGATGGCCGGGTACGGCACCGTGCGCACGTGGGCCCAGAAGATGGGGTTCGATCGGCAGGCGGAGCTGCTTCAGCAGACGCTCGACGAGGAGAAGCAGACGGATCAGCTGTTGACCCAGATCGCCGAGCAGTCGATCAACATCGATGCGATGAGCGGCGATCAGGAGATGGCATCGCCAGCCGATCGCGCGCGACCGGTCCGGGTCCACCGTGAGCCATCGGGACGGCGACCGGCGGGTCGGTCGGAGATGGGGATGGAGTCGCGGTCCGAGGGCTCGGCGGGAACGGGTTCGTAGCGGGGCGGCCGTTAGGCCGCCCCGCGCGTAGGGGCGGCATTCATGCCGCCCGCCGTTCGCATTCCACACGGATGCCTGGCGGCATTCATGCCGCCCGCCGTTCGCATTCCACACGGATGCCTGGCCCGGCGTGTCACGCGGGCCGCGTCCCGCGGCCACCAAAGGAAGGGGTCGTTGAATGGTGTCAGGGGCAATCGCTTCGCGATTGCCCCTGACACCGGGGAGCCGCAACGGCGGGGGGTGGGATGATGGCGCCGCCGCGGACATACGGTCACCGGCAACGCGGACGACGTGTGCGGGTCGGCGCGGGCTGCGGGCGCGTGGGCACCGGAAGGGCAACGACGGGCGGGATGACGGCGCCGTGGCGGGGCGCCCGGGTGTGTGGGCGCCCCAACCACCACCGACCGGAGGCATCGTGATGCCTCCGTAGGGGCGGCATTCATGCCGCCCGCTACTCCCATTTCGCACCAACGTCTGGCCCCGCATTTCGCGCCGTTCGCCGTTCCCGTTCGGTGTCCATGCCATCGGCGCGGGCGCGGAATGCCACATCCGGGGCGGCGTCGCAGGCCGGCCGGCATCCGGGTTGGATGCGATCAGCGGGCGGCATGAATGCCGCCCCTACGGCCGGCACGGGATGGCGTCCCGCGGCGGCATCCGCGCGGACGCCGGGGCGGCGGGAAACGCCGGACGTGGTCTTAACGGACCCCGGTTACTTGCAGCCCGAGGAGCGAACGGCGCTCAGGACGTCGATGCGGCCGAAATTGTAGTTGACGTCGGGGCGGTGGCCGGTGACCTCGGTGGCCGTGTTGAGCAGGCACTTCTCGAGCGCGGGGCCCGAGATGGCGCCGCCGGCGTTCGCCTTGACGACCGCCGCCTCACCCGCGGCGTGCGGCGAGGCGAAGCTCGTGCCCACGCCGACGAGGTACTGGTTTTCCTGGCCCGAGCAGAAGCTCGTCGACGAGCTACACGCCCCCAGGATGCGGTCCTGGAGACCCTTGGCCGTAGTGTCCGAGGCATTGTTGCCGCCCGGGGCGAAGACGCCGACGCCGGCCTGGCCGTAGTTGGAGTACGACGCGATCTGGTCGAAGTTCGTCTGCCCGATCGGGCCCGTGGCGCCGACACTCAGCACGTGCGCCAGTCCCGCCGGCGTATTGAGACTATCGACAAAGCTGCCGGTCGGCGCGGTGGCGGTATTGGTGTTGACGCTCTCGTTCCCGGCGGCCGCGATCAGCACCGTGCCACGCTGGGTGGCATAGTCGACGACCCGCTGGTAGATGTCGGCAAAGGAGAGGAAGCTGCCGGAGTTCCGCGGGATGTACCCCCCGAGGCTCATGTTGATGATGTCGGCGCCGTTGTCCGTCGCGTAGAGGATACCGTTGAGCAGCGCGGACGAGGAGCCATTCCCACTATCGTTGAGCACGCGGACCATGACGATGCGTGCCTGCGGAGCGACGGCAGCGACATTCACGCCGTTCGACGCGACGATCGAGGAGACGAAGGTGCCGTGGCCGACGACATCGTGCGAGAAGGGCAGTGGGTTCTTCTGGAGCGTGTCGGTATCCGCAAACGCGAACGACGTGCTGCGCGCGACGTCGATCAGGCCCTTGAGATCGACGTGGGCGGTGTCGACACCGGTGTCGAGGATGTAGACTGTCGCCCCCGCCCCCTGCGAGGTGATCTGCCAGGCGCTGTCGGCCTGGATCTGTCGCATGTTCCACTGCGCGGAAAAGAACGCAGCCGTGCGGGGGTTGGCGGCCCGAACGGCCACCGCCGAGCGGACATGGTGTGCGGGCGTCGGCGCCGTCCACCGCGCCAGGGCGGGATCATGCTCGAGACGGAGCGGGACATCGGGCGCGATCATCGCCACGTCCGATTGCCGGCGCAGCGCGGTCGCCGCCGTCGCCGACAGGCCGCCGACGACGACGATCCCGCTCGCGCGGTGTGCGCTGAGGATCCGGCCGCCGGCGGTGCGGATCGCGGCTACCAGCGGTTGCGGGACCGGCCCCGGCGCCGCGAGCGCCAGGATGTACCGGGGCGCGGCGGGCAGCGGCCCGCTCGCCGCCTGCGCCCGTGTGCGGGCGATCGGCCCCTGATCGGTGCACGCGCCGATCGCGAGCGCGACGAGCATCGTGAGGCAGAGGCGCGGTGCGAGGTGCGGTGCGAGGTGCGGTGCGAAGCGCCCGCGACCAGCCGGCGCACGAGGGCGTCCGGACCGCGGGTCCGAGATCGGGTCCGAGATCATGCAGGCGAAGCTGGGTACCGTACGTCCGGACGTCAAGTTGGGGTCGATGCCGCACGGCTCACATGGCTGGGATCGCTCGTGTACCTGCTCGCATCTGCTTATGTATCTGCCGGTGGACCGTGCGGTGTTGCGATACGGCGAATGCAGCCACATCGTGCGACTCGCGGGGGCCATCACCCCCCCGCGCGCGCTGCGGAGCCGGCCGGTGACATCCTCGCGCGGCGGAGGTCCATCGCGCATCTTCCCGCGCATCCTGGTGGTCGCCTCGCCGGCGCTCGGCGGGCTGCCGCCGTGGTGCCGTGTTCCGTATCCCGCTCTCGAGATCTGCACATGCGCATTCGGTGCGTTCACATCGCGATAGTCGCAGCAGGCGTTGCCCTGGTCGGTTGTGGCGGGTCGACGGCACCGACAGTGACCGCATCCTTCCGGCAGGCGGCGCACCTGGACACACTGGCGGTGAACGCGGCCGCTGCCGGCCAGTTCGACCGCTATCGGCTGCTGACCTATCCCATTGCAGCGTTGGCGGAGAATGTCACGCCGGCGACCGTGTCGGTGACGGTGGACGGGGCAGCGCAGAACTATCAGGGCCTTGCGCTCGAGCTGGTCGGCCAGAGCGCGGGCGCGAACCCGGCGCCCGGTGACTCGACCTTCGTGTTGGTGACATGGACGGGCACCAACGTCGACGAGCTCGTGTACACGCAGCTGGTGTTGCCGGACACCCTCGCGGACGTGGCGGATCTCACGGACACGGTGTCCAACCCGAACTTCCAGAAGGCGACCGTCCTGTCGGCGACGGTCGGCACCTTCAAGGGAAAGTGCCGGACGTACAGTCTACCCCTCGCGAACGCGGCGGCGTCGGATCTGTTGCAGGGCGTCAAGTGCAGCACCGGGACGATCACCGGCGCATTCAACGTCACGTTCACTCCCGGCCCCGGGAACCCGCACGGCACGTTCGCGCTCGCGAGCACCGCGTTGCCTGCGGTGCGGCTCCTCCTCCCCCCGACGAACGGCGGACAGGCGCGGGTGCGGGGACTCCTCCGGCACGGGGCGGGCAGGAGAGAGTAGCGCAACCCCGGAAATATCCCCCGGGGCGCGGGACCGTCAGGACCGCTCGGGCAGGAGAAAGGGAGGGCGAGGCGGCTGGCTGAAGTCGAAGTCGGCGCGCAGGTCGCCGAGTGCGGGGGCTGCCTCTCTGACCGTGGGGCGGAGGTCAGGGCGGCCGTCGGTCCGGGGGTCCAGCCGCTGCCCGCCGAGGAAGACATCCTCGATGAATTTCGCGTACGCGTCGAAGCTCAGCGTCTGGTGGTCGATGTAGCCGCGCCGCGCGTACGGGCTGATCACCAGACCGGGCACACGAAAGCCGTAGCCGTTGCCATCGAGCTTGGGCGGGACGACATGGTCGTAGAAGCCGCCCCAATCATCCCACGCCAGGAAGATGGCGGTCGAGGACCAGGCGGAGCTGCGCATGATGGAGTTGATCAGGCCCGTGACATACGCCTGGCCCTCTTCGATACTGGCCGGCGGATGTTCGCTCACGCGGCCGTTCGGAACGATCCAGGCAATGGCCGGCAGGCGGCCGCGGCGGAGGTCGACGTAGAAGCTGTCCACGGGCTGGACGTTACCGAGCTCTCCGTCCTGTCGAACCGTCGAGAAGCCGGGCAGCGGATTCCAGATGCTCGGCGTCCCAGCAGTCTGCGGCTTGTCCGTGCACCGCATCCCGTCGTCGTCGCAGTCCGGCTCGCTCCCTTCCGCCACATAGTACTTCCAGGACACGCCGGCCTTGTGCAGCAAGTAGGTCAGATCGGTCCAGGCGTAGGCGCCGGAAGAGGGCACGAGAAAGTCGCTCTTCAGCGGGTCGTCGAGCGCGTTGGCGCAACTCATCGGGTCGTCCAGCGTGGTGCAGCGGGCCGACCAGGCAGACACCATGAAGAGGTGCGCCGGCAGGCTCCATGACGCGTTCGGCTCGAAAAGACGGTCCTGAAGGACGAACGTCCGCGCGTACGCCCAGTAGTTCGGGATCTCCCGTGCGTCGTGATACCCCATCACGTCGGTCACGCGCGTCCCTCGACAGCTGGGGTCATCCAGGTTCTGGCACCCGCTCACGGCGCGCTCGGCCTGTCCCACGAAACCATCCATGCGGCCGCCGTTCAGATCGGCCAGTGCATCACCCGACCAATGTGGGCCGCCGCCGTTCACGTCGGACGTGTCGTGATACGGCGCGAGGCAGGTGTGGGCGGCAGGATCCGGAACGCACACCGCCGGCACGCCGGGCGAGCGCATGGGGATCCCATCGGCACCGGGGAACGTGCCGAAATAGTGATCGAACGAGCGATTCTCCTGCATGATGATCACGATATGGTGCAACGCGCGGAGATCGTGCGGCTGGGGCGCCGCTGGCACCTGTGCGCACGCAGCGGTGAGCACGACAGCACTCATCGCGAGTGCGATGCGGCGCTGCCGGCGCGAGAGGGCAGCAATGCGAGCGACCCGGCGGTCGCCCGCGATCTGGCGCGGGGGCATCTCGGCGCATCGACTGGTGCCTCCCGCATCGCGTCACCGCGATCAGCGACGCGGTTCGTGAGAGGCGGCTAATCATGGCGCGCGCGCGGAGGTGCACGCCGAGGTGCACGCCGAGGTGCACGCCGAGGTGCACGCGGACGTGCGCGCGGCGCCGCTATCCGGGTTATCTTAGCCCACTCCGCTCCGATTGCCGGCGGCATTGGCGGCCCGGGGCTCAACCACTCCAGAGAGGACTGCCCGGGGGGCACCAGGCGGACGCGATGGCGACCATCGACGATTTTCGGAAGCTCGACCTTCGCGTCGGGACGGTCCTCGACGCCACACCGTTCCCCGAGGCACGCAAGCCGTCCATCAGGCTCGTGATCGATTTTGGCCCGACGCTCGGCACTCGGCAGTCGAGTGCGCAGCTCACCCGACGGTACACGCCGGACGCGCTCGTGGGACGGCAGGTGGTCGCCGTGGTGAACTTTCCGCCCCGTCGGATCGCCGGCTTCCTCAGTGAAGTGCTCGTGCTGGGCGCCATGCCCGATGAGAGCGACGTCATCCTGCTCGCGCCGGACCACGCTGCCGCCAACGGCAGTCCGATCGGATGACCAGGTACTCCAGACACGCTACGGGATGCGGCCGCGTTGAACGCGCGTGAGCCCGCGGCCCGGGTGCGGCCGGGCGGCGGGAGGCGCGGCCACGCTCCGGAGTGCCCACGGCGCGGCGGATGCCGCGCCGTGGGGTTATGGTCGAGAGTCGGACAGCTGCTCGCGACGGTGGCGTGCATCGCCGGCATCGGAACGGCGTGCGCATCCGGCAACGTCCGGGGCAACGCGCTCGAGGTCCGCCGCGACACCGCGGGGGCCAGGCCGACCGTCATCCGCGGTGTCGGCCCGCTCACGGTCGGCGAGTTCCAGTACCGCGGCCGGAACACCGGACTGCGGTCGCGGTGGCCGCCGATGATCGTACGGGTCATCGTCACGGTCGCCAACGTCAGCTCCCATGCGGCGGCGCTCGATGTCCTCGGTGGGAACTGCCTGGTCCGACTCCGTGTGTACAGGGCGCGGCGGGACGATCGTGAGCAGGACTCGGCGGCCACCCCGCTGTTCGACGCGGCGGCCCCCGGATTCGAGTGCTACGTGCCGGTCCAACACTACTCGCTGGCCCCGGGCCAAACGGTCGAGCTTCAGTCGGCGGGTAACGGTCCGGGCATCGCGGTCGACCCGGGCCGGTACGAGATCGCCGGGGTGGTGACCGTCATCCCGTCGGCCGACTCGCTGCACCGGTACGGGCCGGTGCGGGTAGAGGTGCAGGCGGGCTCGGTGCGCGTTCCGCCGCCCTATCAATGATCCGTGGGCGATCCGTCGGCGCGAGGCCGGATCGGCGGACGGGGAAGGGGCGGGCGGGCGCGGCCCGCCGAGCGGCGGCGAGCCGGACCGTTTACCGCAGTCGGTGAAGCCGCCCGAGGGGTATCTTTCGTGCGGGGCTCAAGCGGTCGATGGACCGCGGAGGGGCCCAATCACTCACCGACGTGCGCTCGTGACTGCTGATGGCTGCGCGATTCCGTGACCGGCGCGATGCGGGGCGTCAGCTCGCGAGTTGGCTCGCGGGCTATGCGCACCGCCCGGATGTGCTCGTGCTCGGGCTGCCGCGCGGCGGCGTGCCGGTCGCGTACGAGGTCGCGCGCGAGCTGGATGTGCCGCTCGATGTGTTGTTGGTGCGCAAGCTCGGTGTGCCGGGCCACGAGGAACTGGCGATGGGGGCTGTCGCGAGCGGCGGTGTGCGCGTGCTGGACCCGGACGTCATCGCCGGTGCGGGCGTGTCCCCGGAGGCTGTGCAGGCGGTCACGGCAGCCGAGCGCCTGGAGCTGGAGCGGCGGCAGCACCGGTATCGCGACGACCGGCCGTTCCCGGACCTCGAAGGGCTGACCGTGATCCTGGTCGACGATGGGCTGGCCACCGGCGCGACGATGCGCGCGGCGATCGCCGCGCTCCGGCAGGAGCATCCCGCGCGCCTGATCGTCGCCGCCCCGGTCGCTCCCGAGCAGACGTGCGACGAGTTCCGACACCTCGCGGACGACGTCGTGTGCGCGGCCACGCCGGAGCCGTTCTACGCGGTGGGCCTGTGGTACGAGGACTTCGCCCAGACGAGCGATGAGGAAGTCCGGGATCTGCTGACCCGCGCGGAGCGGGGCCGCGCCGTCATGAGTCGGCCCGTCGCGCCCTAGCGAGCGGCGCTTCACAGCCCCGCCTGCCGCGTGAGGATCCCGCGGACAGTGGCAAGCGCCGTGCAGACATCACTCCCGTGCCGACGTCGGGCGAGCTGGGCGGTTCTCCCGCCGTCGCTCGCGTCGGCGCCGAGGCGCGCAGTTCGGCTCGCCTCCGTTTGCTCCCGCCTGGCGGTGCGCCAGGGCAGGACCGAGGAATGCATGAGAATCGCGCTCATCTCTACGCCGTTCGTGGCGACCCCGCCTCGTGGATATGGTGGAACCGAGCTGGTGGTCGCGGACCTCGCCGACGGGCTCGTCGCTCGAGGTCACCAGGTGACGGTCTTCGGAACCGGAGACTCACATACAACCGCCCGTCACGAGTGGCTCTACGAGCGAGCACAGTGGCCGCCTCAGCCCGCGGCCGAGCTCCAGCACAGCGCATGGGCTCTGCACCAGATCGCCCGGGCGGCGCGGCGGGGCCGACCGTACGATGTCGTCCACGCCCATACGGCCCCCGTGCTCGCGTGCGCGCGGCTGCTGCGCCCCCGTCCCGTGCTCGTCTATACCATCCACCACGAGCGCGACGAGACGCTCTCCGCGTTCTATAGAGCCTTTCCCAGGGTGCACTACGTGGCGATCTCCGCCGACCAGGCCGCGCGGGAAGAGCCGCTCCCCCGCCTGTCGGTCGTGCACCATGGGCTGTCGGCCGCGCGCTACGCATGCCGGCCGACCCCGCAGTCGTTCGCCTGCTTCGTCGGGCGGTTCGCGCCGGCCAAGGCGCCCCATCTCGCGATCGATGCCGCCGCCGCGGCCGGGCTTCGCATCCGGATTGCCGGGAGTGTGCACCCCACCGACCGGGAGTACGGCGCGACCGTCGTCGCGCCCCGGCTGCGGCTCCCGCATGTCGAGTACCTGGGCGGCATCGGGATCGAGCAGAAAGCGCCGCTGCTCCGCGATGCCCGCGTGACGCTCGTTCCGCTCCAGTGGGAGGAGCCGTTCGGGCTCGTCATGATCGAGGCCATGCTCAGCGGGTGCCCGGTCGTCGCCTTTCCGCGCGGGAGCGCACCGGAGCTGATCGAGCCCGGCGTCACCGGGTTCCTCGTGCGCGATGTCCAGGAGATGGCAGAGCTGATCCGGATCGGCGGTCCGCTCGACCGGTTCGACCGCGTACGGTGCCGGGCACGGGCGATCGAACGTTTCAGCCGCACGCAGATGGTCGACGGGTACGAGCGGGTGTACGCCCGTGCGTGCGCTCGGGCCGCGCTGGACGCGCGGCGGACGACGCGGAGCGCGGGCCGAACTCGGCGGGCGCCGGCGGTCGGTTCGGCGGCGTGAGGTGAGCGAGACGGCGTCGCCCCCGCTCGTCGCTGATGCGGTGGCACTCGTGCCGGTCAGCATGCAGGACGCGGTGGGATACGCCTCGATCGACGCGCACCCCTCGTCGACGGTCGTCGACAACCTCGTTCTCAAGCACGAGCGGACCTTCGCGCTGCTGAACGAGCGGGGCGACATCGCGCCCGGCGACGCGGGACTCGGCGTATATCGCGACGACACCCGGATCCTGAGTCAGTACGAGCTCCACGTTGCCGGCGGCCCGGGTAAGGTGCTGTCCTCCGAGGCTCCGCACATGTACGCCGCACAGATCGATCTCGCCGTGTCGGACGCCGCCTTCGGTGGTGCGCTGTGGACGGCCACCAACCGAGTGCATATCCGCCGCGAGCTGCTCACCGACGAGGGGCTAACGGAGCGCCTCACGGTGACCAGCTACCTGCACGAGCCGGTCGACTACTGGATCGACCTGACCAGCGGGTGCGACTTCGCCGACATCTTCGAAGTCCGCGGCTGGCCGCGCGAGCAGCGCGGCACCTTTTACGCCCCGCAGTGGACGGCCGATGAGCTGCGCTTCCGCTACCGCGGACGCGACGGCGCGCTGATCGGCAGTCGCATTCGATTCATGACTCCGCCCCACTCCGTCAGCGGACGCACGGCGCACTGGCGCTTCACGCTCATGCCGGGTCAGGGCGTGGTCCTCGAGTGGCAGGTACTCGCGGACGCCCTCGGCGCACCAGATACCGTCCCCGGGACCGAGCACCTCGCCGGGACGCTCGAAGGTCGCCGAGCGGCGCTCGCCGGCTGGTACGACCGGTGGCGGCGACACTGCACCCAGTGGCGGACCAATGTCGCCGAGTTCGACGGTGCGATCGCGCAGGCGGTGGACGATCTGCGCGCGCTCTACATCGAGGTCGACGGTGAGCATGTCATCACGGCCGGCATTCCCTGGTACGTCACCCCGTTCGGCCGTGACTCCATCATCACGTCTCTGCAGACGCTGGGGCTGCATCCGGGCATCGCGGTCGATACGCTGCGGTACCTGGCCCGCCATCAGGGGACGCGCGAGGACCCGTGGACGGAGGAGCAGCCCGGCAAGATCATGCACGAGATCCGGCGGGGAGAGCTGGCGCGAGCCGGGGAGATCCCGCACGTGCCCTACTATGGCACTGTCGACGCGACGCCGTTGTGGCTCGTCCTGTTGCACGAAGTGTGGCGGTGGACGGGCGACGAGGCGCTCGTCCGGTCCATGTTGCCGCATGCGGAGCGCGCGCTGACGTGGATCGATCGGTACGGCGATGTCGACGGGGACGGGTTCGTGGAGTACCGGGGCCATACGGGGCGTGGCGGCGGGTTGACCAATCAGGGATGGAAAGACTCGGTCGACGGCGTGCCCTGGCCCGACGGCCGGCTGCCGGAGCCACCGATCGCCCTCGTCGAGGTCCAGGGATACGTCTACGATGCCAAGGCGCGGATGGCGACACTGTACGAGGCGCTGGGCGACACGGCGCGAGCGGCGCAGCTCGCGCGCGACGCGACGGCGCTCCGCACCGCCATCAACGCGCGCTTCTGGCTCGAGGAGCTGGGTACCTATGCGCTTGCCCTCGACGGTGCGAAGCGACCGATCCCCACCGTCACCAGCAACGCCGGGCATCTGCTCTGGAGTCGAGTGCCGGACGCGACGCGGGCGCGCCGCGTCGGTGAGACCCTCCTGGCTCCGGACATGGTATCGGGCTGGGGGATCCGCACCCTGAGCGCGCGGCATCCGGTGTACAACCCGATGAGCTACCACAATGGGTCGGTGTGGCCCCACGACAACGCCATCATGTCGCTCGGGCTCGCGCTCTATCGGCACACGGCCGGCGCGGTCGCGACGTGCAGCGCCCTCCACGACGTCGCGGCCGGCATGCCGTACCATCGCCTCCCCGAGCTGTATTGCGGGCTCGAGCGAGGCCAGGGTACGCGTCCCGTGCTCTACCCCGTGAGCTGCTCGCCGCAGGCGTGGGCCGCCGGCGCGGTCTTCATGCTGCTCCAGGCCGTGACCGGCATCCTGCCCGACGCGCCGGGGCGGATGCTCACCGTCCGGGAGCCGCTGCTCCCGCCCTTCATGCACCGCCTGGTCGTCCGCGGGCTACGGCTCGGCCGCTCGCGGATCACGTGTAGCTTCACCCGCCACGGCAGCCGGACGCTTGCGACCGTGACCGACATCGCGGGCGACGATCTGCGGGTGCGGATCGAGGTCTGATCGTACGGGCGGTATTCACGCCGCCCGCCTCTCCCATTTCGCACTGGCGCGCGGGTGCGCGGGTGCGCGGGTGCCCCGACCGCCAACGACGGGGGGGCATCGTGATGTCCCGTAGGGGCGGCATTCATGCCGCCCGCTGATCGCATCCCACACGGATCCCTGGGCGGCCGGGGATGCCGCCCCGGGTGTGGCATTCCGCGCCCGCGCCGGGCGCCATGTATTGCCGCACGGCAACGGCGAACGGCGTGAAATGCCGCGCCGGCATTGGTGCGGGATGCGGGTCGCGGGCGGCATGAATGCCGCGCCGGCATTGGTGCCTGATGCGGGTCGCGGGCGGCATGAATGCCGCCCCGGCATCGGTGCGGGATGCGAATCGCGGGCGGCATGAATGCCGCCCCTACCACGCGGGGCCGCGGGATGCGGGACGCGGTGGTCCCGGCATCGGTGCGGGATGCAAATCGCGGGCGGCATGAATGCCGCCCCTACCTGTCATTTCGCACCAATGCCTGGCCGGGCATTCATGTGGCCGGGCGCAGAGGCGCCGTCACATGGCGGTGCGCTTCCGTCACAACGCGCGATCGGCCCGGTCGCACTCTGCAACGATGTCGGCAGAGTGCCGACGCCCGGACCGATCACCCGGCACGGCCCAAAGTCGTAAATCTCCAACTGTCAATGAGTTCGAGCGCGGCCGCGGCGCGGCTACGCCTTTGCATTGGTTCCGCGGCAACCGGTCTCGGAGCTGGGGCCGGGTCCGAGCAGAGAACGGAACGGCGCTCAGAGCGAGCCCGGTCCAGCAGGTTCACTACCCAGCCGCCGGAGCTTCCCGTATGACGCAGAATCGCAAGGGTTTCACGCTGATCGAGCTGCTGATCGTGGTCGTCATCATCGGCATCCTGGCCGCGATCGCGATCCCGAAGTTCGCCAACACCAAGCAGAAGGCCTATG
>JAJPIS010000042.1 GCA_021324635.1 Gemmatimonadota bacterium | reverse complement strand
GTCACCCCGCACGGCCCGGTCCTCACGCCGGCGTTCATGCCGGTGGGGACACAGGCGACGGTCAAGGCGCTGGATCCGGCGGAGCTCGCGGCGACCGGGGTCTCGATGGTCCTCGCCAACGCCTACCATCTGCACCTCCGCCCCGGCGAGGCGATCGTCGATGCCATGGGGGGACTCCACCGGTTCATGGGGTGGGACGGGCCGATCCTCACCGACTCCGGCGGCTTTCAGGTCTTCTCGCTCGAGACGCTGCGCACGGTCGACGAGGGCGGCGTCGAGTTCCGGAGCCACATCGACGGCTCTCGCCGGCACTTCACCCCCGAGTCGGTGATGCGGATCGAGCGGCTCCTGGGCGCCGACGTCGTGATGCAGTTCGACCACGTCGTGCCCGGACAGTCGCCGCACGCCCTGGCGCGCGATGCCGCCGAGCGGAGCGTGCGCTGGCTCGCGCGGTGCCGGGAGGCGTTCGAGGCGATGGCGGCGACCGACGGCCGGGCGCCGCAGGCGCTCTTTCCCATCGTGCAGGGCGGTATCCATCCCGATCTCCGCCGCGCCGCCGCGCACGCGATCGCCGACCTCGGCGACTGGCCGGGCTATGCGATCGGCGGCCTGTCCGTCGGCGAGGCGAAGCCCGACATGTACACGATGCTCGACGTGGTCGACGCCGAGCTGCCACGCGACCGGCCGCGGTACCTCATGGGCGTCGGCTTCCCGGAGGACCTCATCGCCGGCATCGCGCGCGGCGTCGACCTGTTCGACTGCGTTGCCCCGACCCGCATGGGGCGCAACGGCACCGCGTTCACGAGCAGCGGGCGCATCAACGTGCGCCGCGCCGAGCTGCGCGACGACCCCCGGCCACTCGATCCGCTGTGCCGATGCTCGACGTGCACACGCTTCTCGCGCGCGTATCTCCGGCACCTGTTCGCCTCCGACGAGATGCTCGGCCCGCGCCTTCTCTCCCTGCACAATGTACATTTCCTGACGGACCTGGCCCGTGCGGCGCGCGCCGCCATCCGGGCCGGGCACCCCTTGCCCGCGCCACCGGAGATCACCAGTCGCGACTAGCGCGCCCCGCATCGCCCGCGGCGACACGCGGTGACCAACCTCAGGACCACCATGGACCCGCTCTGGACTCGAGAATTCGTGATGATCGCGGCGATGATCGCGATCTTCTACTTCCTCGTCATTCGGCCCAACCAGCAGCAGAAGAGGAAGCAGGAGGAGGCGCTGCTGTCGATCAAGAAAGGGGACGAGATCGTCACCACGGGCGGCCTGGTCGGCGAGGTCGTCCACATCAAGACGCTGGGCAAGGACGGCGCGGCCACGCTCGAGGATCGCCTGACGGTGCGATCGGGAGAGGCCCGTGTCGTCGTCGAGCGCGGGCGGATCGCCCGTGTCGCGCCCGGAGCCGGCGCTCCGTCCACCGGCAAGGCGACGGCCGCGGCCTCGGCCTGACGCGGGAGCCCGACTCGTGAGCGTGCTCGGCATTCACCTGCTGGGGTCGCCCGTCCTCCGGCAGGAGACGAGACCGGTGGCCGCGGTGACGGACGACGTGCGGCGGCTGATGGATGACATGCTGGAGACCATGTACGCGGCCCGTGGGATCGGGCTCGCGGCGCCGCAGGTGGGTCGGCTCGAGCGGGTCACCGTGGTCGACGTCGACCGGGACGGGACCCGCCAGCGGCCGATCGTGCTCGTCAACCCGGAGATCATCCTGCGCGACGGATCGTCGAAGGGCGAGGAGGGCTGCCTCTCGATCCCGGAGGTATTCGGCGAAGTCGAGCGCCCCGCGCACGTCGTCGTGCGTGCGCTCGACCGCGACGGTCGCCCGTTCGAGCTCGACGCGACCGACCTGCTCGCGCGGTGCCTCCAGCACGAGATCGATCATCTCCACGGTAAGCTGTTCATCGACTACCTGAGCCTGCTCAAGCGCCGCTCGGCCCTCACCAAGTGGGAGGAGGAGAAGGCCAAGTACCCGAGCCTCGTCCGCACGGTCGTCCCGGCCGCGGTCGTGGCCGACCACCACGACGACGAGGAGCTCTGACCTGCGCCTGCTCTTCTGGGGCACTCCCGAGTTCGCGGCGCCCGCGCTGCGCGCGCTGCTCGGTGAGGGTTTCGATGTGGTGGGCGTCGTCACGCAACCCGACCGGCCACGCGGCCGCTCCCGCTCGCAGCTGGTCCCGCCGCCGGTCAAGGCGATCGCCGACGAGGAGGGACTGACCGTGCTCCAGCCCGAGCGGCCGCGCGGACCCGAGTTCCTCGACACGCTGCGGCTGCTCGCGCCCGACCTGTCGGTCGTCGTCGCCTACGGGCATCTGCTGGTCCGCGAGGTCATCGATCTGCCACCCCGCGGCACCCTCAACATCCACGCATCGCTGCTCCCCGCGCTGCGCGGAGCGGCGCCGATCCAGGCGGCGATCCGTGAGGGACTCGCCGAGACGGGCGTGTCCGTGATGCGGGTCGTGCCGCAGCTCGACGCGGGGCCGGTCATCCTGCAACTCGCCACGCCGATCGCCCCCGACGAGACCGCGGGGGAGCTCCAGCTTCGCCTCTCGGAGCTGGGCGCCCAGGCGCTCATCGAGGCGCTCGCGCTCATGGAGGCCGGCGTCGCGCGGGAGGTCCCGCAGGACGATGCCCGGGCGACCTATGCGCCCAAGCTCGATCGGGCGGCCACCCGCATCGACTGGTCGCGCTCGGCGGCCGTCGTCGCGCGCGCGATCCGTGCCTACGACCCCCGGCCGGGCGCGGTCACCGTCTGGCACGACACGGAGGTGAAGCTCTTCGGGGCCCAGGTCGTCGGGGCCGACCGGCCGGCCGGGGGAGGGGCGGACGGGCCGAGCGGACCAGGGGACACGCCGGGCGCGATCACGGCGGTCGATGAGGACGGGCTCGTGGTGGCCTGCACCGGCGCCGAGGCGGTGCGCGTGACGCAGGTCCAGCCCGCGGGGCGCGGGCGGATGAGCCCGGGCGAGTGGGCCCGCGGTCGTGGGATCCGTCCTGGTGACCGGTTCGGCACGTGAGCGCCCCCATCGCCCCCGTCGTCCCCGTCGTCCCCGTCGTCCCCGTCGTCCCCGTCGTCCACGCCGTCACGACTGACGAGATCGTCGCTACACCCGACTTCCCGGCCGCCGCGGCCGCGGTGATGCGGGCGCTCGGTCCCCGTGGCGCGGTGCACCTGCGCGCACCCACGCTGACCGGGCGCCGGCTCCTCGATCTCACGGCACTGCTCGCGCCCGTGCAGGAGGAGACGGGCGCCTGGCTCGTCGTCAATGACCGGCTCGACGTGGCGCTGGCCGGCGGCGCCCGCGGCGTCCAGCTGACCTCGCGCTCGATGTCGAGCGCCGACGCGGCCCTCGCCCTCCGCCGCGCCGCACCGCGCGCGCCGATCCCATCCATCGGCGCGAGCGTCCACACGCCCGAGGAGGCCCGTGTCGCCGCCGCCGAGCAGCCGCCGGCGTGGCTGGTCGCCGGGCACGTCTTCGCGACGCCGTCGCACCCCGGACTCCCCGAGCGTGGCACCTCGTTCGTGCGGGCGATCTGCGACGCCGTGGATCTCCCGGTGATCGCGATCGGCGGCGTCCGGGCCGCGGACGTGCCGCTGCTGCTCGCCGATGGCGCCCACGGTGTCGCGGCCATCCGCGGGATCTGGGGCGCGTCCGATGCCGGCGTCGCCGCCGCCGAGTATCTTTCCGTACATGACGCCGTCCGAGACGCACGCAGCACGGATCGAGGCGGGTCGGGCGCGCACGGCGCCGACTCCTCCGGGCGTCGCGACCGGAGCTGAGGATGCGACTCCCGCCTCTCGCGCCCCGGCCGCGATCGGGCTGACGATCAACGGCCGCCCACGCCAGGTGCCCGGCGGGGCCACGGTCACCGAGGTGCTCGCCCTGCTCGGCCTCGACCCCCGCACGGTCGTCGTCGAGCACAACCGCGAGATCGTCCGCGACCGAGCGAGCCTCGACGCGCGCCGGCTGCGTGCCGGCGACGAGCTGGAGGTCGTCCATTTCGTGGGAGGAGGCTGACGGTGACCGGGATGCTGACGGCGGACCCATCGCTCCTCGATCAGCCCCTCACGATCGCCGGGCGCGAGTTCCGCTCCCGCCTCATGGTGGGGACCGGGAAGTACGCGAGCGCCGATCTGATGCGGCGCGCGATCGAGGCCTCGGGGGCGGAGGTCGTGACCGTCGCCGTGCGACGGGTGGACCTCGACCGCACCAACGAGACGAGCATCCTCGCGCACCTCGACCCGTCGCATCTCTTCCTGCTCGCCAACACGGCGGGGTGTTACACGGTGGGCGACGCCGTGCGCTACGCGCGGCTGGCGCGCGCCGCCGGCTTCAACGAGTGGGTCAAGCTCGAGGTGATCGCCGATGAGCAGACGCTGCTCCCGGACTCGGCCGGCGTGATCGAGGCCACGACGATGCTGGTGCGTGAGGGCTTTCAGGTGCTCGCCTACACCAACGACGACCTGATCACCGCCCTCCGGCTCGAGGATGCGGGAGCGGCCGCCGTGATGCCGCTGGCCTCGCCGATCGGCTCCGGGCTCGGCCTGCTCAACCCGTACGCGATCCGCACGATCAAGCACCGCCTCGGCGTCCCGGTGATCGTCGACGCCGGCGTCGGGACGGCGTCGGACGCCTGCGTGACGATGGAGCAGGGGGTGGACGGCGTGCTGATGAACACGGGGATCGCCGCGGCGAAGGACCCCGTGCGGATGGCGCTCGCCATGCGTCACGCGGTGGACGCCGGGCGCCTGGCGCACCTGGCCGGGCGGATGGCGAAGCGCGAAGTCGCGGTGCCCTCCTCTCCGCTCGCCGGACTCCTCGGATGATCGACGAACTGTCACCGGCCGGCGCAGGCGGTCGCGGCCGGAGTGGTGGTGGGGGCGGTGGTGGGGGCGGGGGCGGGGGCGGGGACGGCGGCGGGGCGGGCACACCGGGCACACCGGGCACACCGGGCACGCGGCGTCCAGCGCTGGGCGGCATCACCGACTCGCGCGTCGCGGCGGCCGAGGTGTGCGCGGACATGCGGAGCGGTGAGCTGCTCGACCCCGCGTTCGAGCGACAGGCCGCGCGCCTGGACGCCCGCGATCGCCGCTGGATGCAGGAGCTCGTGTACGGCATGCTGCGGCGCCGCGCCTGGATCGACGCCGTCCTCTCGAGCCGCGTGCGCGGCGGGCTGGCGCGACTCGATCCGGACGTCACCGATCTCCTCCGGCTCGGGGTTTACCAACTGGTCGCGATGGGCAGTGTCCCCCCGTACGCGGCGATCGCCCAGACGGTGGAGCTGACCAAGCGCCGGCACGGACTGGGGGCGAGCCGCCTGGCGAACGCCGTGCTGCGTCGCCTCGACCGGGAGCGTACCGGCGCGGGCGCCGACGCGGCGGGGCTCGAGCCGCCGACCCCGACCGATCCGCTCGACGCGCTGGCACTCGAGTTCTCGCATCCGCGGTGGCTCGTGGCGCGGTGGGTGGCGCGGTGGGGGGCCGACGAGACGGCGGCGCTGCTCGCCGCCAACAACCGCGAGGCGCCGCTCGTCGTGCGCCCGTACGGTACCGTGCGCGAGCAGCTCGAGGCGATGCTGGAGTCGGCGGGCGTGCACGTCGAGGACGCCCCGCTCGTCCGCGACAGCGTCCAGCTTCGCTCGACGCCCTCGCTCAGCGACCTGGGCGCCTTTCGTCAGGGACTGTTCTTCGTACAGGATCCCGCCGCGACGCTGGTCACCCAGTACGCCTGCGTGCCGTCGGGGAGCATCGTCGCCGACCTGTGTGCCGCGCCCGGCGGGAAGGCGCTCGAGCTGTCGCGCGACGCCGCGCTCGTCGTGGCCGCCGACCGGGCGCTGTCCCGCGAGCAGCGTCTCGTCAGCAACGTGCGGCGGGTCGAAGCCCGCAACGTCGTGAGCCTCGTGGCCGATGCGCTCGCGCCGACCTTGCGGCCCGTCGATGCCGTCCTGCTCGACGCGCCCTGCACGGGCACGGGGACATTCCGACGCCACCCCGACGCCCGGTGGCGACTGCGGCCGTCGGACCTGGCCGTGCTCGCCACGAGCCAGCGCGCGCTCCTGCGGTCGGCGGCGCAGATCGTCCGCCCGGGTGGGTTACTGATCTACGCCACGTGCTCGCTCGAGCCCGAGGAGAACGACGCCCAGGTCGAGCACTTCCTCGCCGAGCACCGGGACTGGCGGCTCGAGCCACCCCCCGAGCATGTCGTGCCCGCCGGCGTGCTCGACGCCGGCCGGTTGCGCACGCTGCCGCAGCGGCACGATGTGGATGGGGCGTTTGCGGCGCGCCTCCGGCGCGCGGCGGGACCTACGGGATGAGTGACGCGAGACGCATCCGGCGACTCGCGCCGTACCTCGGCGTCTGCGCCGGCGGCTTCGCCCTCGCCTGGCTCGTGGTCGTGATCTTCGTCTTCCCCGTTCGCGGCCAGCCCCCCGAGGCCAAGGTGCCGAATGTGCTCGGGCTGACGTTCGACGAGGCGGCGACGCGGCTCACGACGGCAGGGTTCCGCGCCCAGCAGGGCGAGTCGCGCTACAATGTCGGGTCCCCGCGCTCGACCGTGCTGTCGGAAACGCCGGGCCCCGGTACCGCCACCCCCAAGGGGACACGGATCGTGCTCGACGTGAGCGCGGGCCAGCGGCGGGCGGCGACGCCGAACGTCGTCGGGATGGATCGGGAACAGGCGCGCCTGGCGCTCGACAAGGTCGGCCTCGAGGTCGGCAAGACGATCGAGCACGAGAGCCCGCTGCCGCGGGGCGAGGTGCTGTCGACGACTCCACCGCCGGGAACGCAGCTCATCCTCCCGTCCGCGATTACGCTCGTCGTCAGCGCCGGTCCGGCGACCGTCCCCGTGCCCTACCTCGTCGGGCGGCCGTTCGGCGAGGCGCGCGCGGCGCTCGAGCAGTTGGGGCTCACGGCGACGACGGGACGGGTCGACTCCGCGTCGGCCGAGCCGCCGGGCATCGTGACCGCTCAGGTGCCCGCCGAAGGATCGGCGGTGGCGCCGGGCTCCGCGGTCGCCCTCACCCTGTCGGCCGGGAACCACGTGCCGTGAGTGCCGTCCGGATCGCGCCATCGCTGCTGAGCGCCGATTGGGCCCGGCTCCCCGAGGCGGTCGCCGCCTGTGAAGCGGGGGGCGCCGACTGGATCCATCTCGACGTGATGGACGGTCTGTTCGTGCCCAACCTGACCTTCGGCGCGAAGATGATCGAGACCGTCCGCGGGCTGACGGCCCTCCCGCTCGACGTGCACCTCATGGTGGTGCAGCCCGAGAAGTACTTCGACAGCTTCGCCCGCGCCGGTGCGACGGGGATGACGATCCACGTCGAGGCCGCGCCGCATCTCGACCGGCAACTCAACCGCATCAAGGAGCTCGGATGTGCGGCGGGGGCGGTCGTGAACCCGGGGACGCCCGTCGAGGCGGTGCGCGAGGTGGCGGGTGTGCTCGATCTGCTGCTCATCATGTCGGTGAATCCGGGGTTCGGGGGACAGGAGTTCATCCCGTACGCGGTGGACAAGATCGCCCGCGCCCGTGCGCTCATGCGCGAGACCGGCAGCCGTGCCCTGCTCGAGGTCGACGGAGGGATCAACCGCCAGACGATCGCGTCGTGCTGGCAGGCCGGGGCCGACACCTTCGTCGCCGGGAACGCCATCTTCTCGGCGGCCGATCCGGCGCATGAGATCCGCGCGCTGCGCGAGCGCTGCGGGGTCCCGGTGTGACGAGCCGCCAGCAGTGGTCGATCGTGGGCGGCGTGGTGGTGGCGCTCGCCCTGGTCCTGGTCGCCGGAGAGCGGCTGGTGGGACGCCAGTTCGACCTCGTGACCCTGGGCTCGCGGGCGCCGGACTTTCGCGCCGAGACGGTCGAGGCGCCGAAGCAGGTCAAGACGATGCGCGACTTCAAGGGCGATGTCGTGCTCCTGAACATCTGGGCGACCTGGTGTCTGCCGTGCCGCGTGGAGATGCCGTCGCTCGAGACGCTCGAGCGCACGTACGGCCCGCGCGGACTGCACATCGTCGCCGTGAGCATCGATGACCCGGGCATGGACTCGGCCATCCGCGCGTTCGTGACGACCTACGGGCTGACGTTCGAGATCCTGCACGACACGACCGGCCGCATCCAGCGGGCGTATCAGACGACGGGGTACCCGGAGACGTTCGTGATCGCGCGCGACGGGGTCATCCGCAAGAAGGTGATCGGCGCCGACGACTGGGGCTCACCCGGCAACCAGGCGCTGATCGCGCAGCTGCTGCGGGAGCCGGCATCGTGACGCCACGAACGGCACGGCTCCGGCGGCGGATCACCGCCGCCATGACGGAGCGGCTGGGGTACAAGGCGGTGGCGATCTTTCTTGCGATCGCGCTCTGGCTGTACACGCACCTGGCGGGCGCGCCGAACGCGCCCTGATCGCGGTCACCGCCCTCCCTCGCCACGTTCATCCGTGCCGCGGATCCTCGGGATCGAGACGTCGTGCGACGAGACGTCGGCGTCGGTCATCGACGGCGTCGCCGACCCGGTCGCGGTGCGGTCGCTGGTGATCCTGTCGCAGGACGCGCACGCCGTCTTTGGCGGTGTGGTGCCGGAGATCGCGTCGCGGGTCCACCTCACGAGCATCGTTCCGGTGGTCGAGCGGGCCCTCGCCCAGGCCGCGACCGCGCCCGCTGAGCTCGATGCGGTGGCGGTCACCTATGCCCCCGGGCTGGTCGGGGCGTTGCTGGTCGGGGTGAGCTACGCCAAGGCGCTCGCCTTCACCATCGGGCGGCCGCTCGTCGCCGTTCACCATCTCGAGGGTCACCTCTTCGCCACCGCGCTCGAGCACGCGGACGCCGTCCCGCCGTTCACCGCCCTGCTGGTCTCGGGTGGGCACACCATGCTCCTGGACGTGGCGGAGTGGGGCGACTACCGGCTGCTCGGCCGCACGCGCGACGACGCGGCGGGCGAGGCCTTCGACAAGGTCGCGAAGCTGCTCGGGCTCCCCTATCCGGGCGGCCGGCACGTGGAGCGCCTCGCCGCGACCGGCGACCCGACACGCTTCCGGTTCACCCGTCCCATGCTCCGATCGACCCAGCGCCTCGGCGATCCGGACTACTTCGACGTCTCGTTCAGCGGGATCAAGACGGCAGTGCTCCAGACGGTGGAGCGGGCCCAGGCCCCGGCCGGGTCGGACATCCGGGCGGACATCGCGCGCGGTTTTCAGGACGCGGTGATCGAGACGCTGGTCGAGAAGACGGTACGCGCCGCGGCCGCGTACGGCCGGCAGCGGATCGTCCTCGGGGGCGGCGTCGCCTGCAACCGGGCGCTCGCCGAGGCGATGCGGGGCCGGGCCGTCGCGCTCGGGGCGGCGGTGTACGCGCCATCGCCCCGCCTCGCGACCGACAACGCCGCGATGGTCGCCCGGGCCGGGCTCTTCCACTTTCTCCGGGGTGAGCGGGCGGACCTCGACCTCGACGCCTACGCGTCGGTCCCGATTCCGGGGCTCCGCGCCGCCTGAGGGCGGGCGGGACCCCGGGCCGGTACATTTCGCATCGACCCACCTGACGCTACCCGAGATACCCGACACACCGGATCCCGCGTGCCGCCTTCGATCATCCACCACCCGCTCGCGTACCAGATCGGGCCCCTCCAGATCACCGGGTTCGGGCTCGCCGTCCTGCTGGCGTTCGTGATCGCGCAGCTCACGACCAACGAGCTCCTGACCGAGCGCGGGCACGACGCGTCGGTGACGTCGGACTGTGTCTTCGCGGCCGTGATCGGTGGATTGCTCGGCGCCAAGATCTACTACGCCGTGCTGACCGGGGACGCGAGCAATCTGTTCCACCGGGCGGGGTTCGTCTTCTGGGGTGGGTTGATCGGCGGGATCGTCGCGACGGCGCTCGTGATCTGGGCGCGGCACTGGCGGTTCACGCGGATCAGCGATGCGGCGGCGCCCGGGCTCGCGGCCGCCTACGCCGTCGGGCGCACCGGATGCTGGGCGGTCGGGGACGACTACGGGCGTCCCTGGTCGTCACGCTGGGCGGTCAGTTTCCCCGACGGCGCGCCGCCGTCGACGGCGCAGAACCTGACCGAGCTGTTTCACCTCCACCTCGCGCCCGGCACGCCGGCGTCGCGCGTGTTGTCGGTCTATCCGACGCAACTGTTCGAGGTGACGCTCGGGTTCATCATGTTCCTCATCCTCTGGCGATTCCGGAAGCACCGGCACGCCGAGGGGTGGTTGTTCGGCCTGTACTGCGTGCTCGCCGGGGCCGAGCGGTTCGTGATCGAGTTTTTCCGGGCCAAGGACGACCGGTTCTTCGGGCCGTTCACGACCGCGCAGGTGATCGCCGTGGCATTCGCCGTGGGCGGTGCGCTCTGGATGGCGGCTCGCTGGCGCGTGAGCGCGCGCGCGCCGGGAGTGGTGGCCGAGCCGGTGCCGGCGGGCTGACCCGCCCCGTCACGACGACCCGACGCGCTCGGCGGCCTCGAGGTCCGCGACCCGGCGCTTGAGCGCCTCCACCGTCGACTCGAGCGCGGCCAGGCGGGCGCCCGCCGCGGCGTCGCCCGGCGAGAGCGTCGCGGCGGACGGCGGCGTGACGGGTGCGGGTACAGGCGCGGTGACGACGGCCGTGGGGAGCGCGACCGACCGCTTGGGCCAGAACGTCTTGACGAGCGCGAAGGCGAGCAGCGCCAGCAGCGCGAACTGCGCGAGGAGCGTCTCGACGCTCGGGAAGATGCCCATCGCGTCGACGTGCGGGAAGCCGGCGATGCGGGTGATCGTGACCGCCCCGCCTTCCTGGAGCTCGCGGATCCCCTTCCCGGCAAACACGAACGCCATGTAGTACAGGAGCGCGCTCGTGACCGTGAAGAACGGACGAAGCGGGATACGGACGCCGAAGCGGTAAAACAGCGTGAAGATCACCGCGAGCCCGGCGAAGCCGACGACGATGCCCAGCGTCAGCGGGAGCGCGATGTGCGACCCTTCGTGGAACAGGGCCTGATAGAACAGCGCCGTCTCGGCCCCTTCCCGATACACGGCGAGAAACGCCACGAACGCCAGCGCCGTTCCACCGCCATGGGCGAGCGCATCCGTCACCTTGTCGCGGATGAACTGCTGCCAGCGCGCCGCCTCGACCTTGGAGATGAGCCAGTAGCTCACGGAGAAGAGCACCGCGACGGCGATCAGGAGCGTGGCCCCCTCGATGATCTCGCTGCTCGCGGGCAGGGCGCGAAGCACCGTCGCCAGGATCACGGCCGTCAGGCCGCTCGCCGCCACTCCCAGTCCGACGCCCCACCAGATGGAGCGGAGGCGGTCGCGGTGCCCGGTCTTGAGCAGGAACGCGACGACCGCGCCGACCACCAGGATCGCCTCGAACCCTTCGCGGAGGATGATCAGGAACGACTGGAAGAAGGCGCTCCATCCGCCGCCGGTCGGGCGCGTGAGAGCGACCACGTCGGGCAGGCCGAGCTCGATCGCGTCGCGGGCGCGTTCCGCGCCGCGGAGATCGCTGACCCGGATCGCGCCCTTGAAGTCGGCGAACTGGCGTTCCATCGCCGACACGAGCCCCGGGTTCTTGGCGCGCGCGGGCGTCTCCAGCGGCTCGAAGGCGATGTAGGAGTCGAAGGCGCGGTCCGACGCGTCGCTCGACCGGCCGCCCCGGGCGGCGACGAGGGCGGCGTTGAGCTGCGCGCGGACGGCGCGCGCGGCGCGGGCGGCGGTCGACGTGTCGCTCCCCGCCGAGGCACCGTCATCGGTGCCCGGTGGCCCCGCCGCGGTCTGGACGCCGGGCGGCCCTCCGGCGGCGGCCGGGAGCGTCCGGATGTAGGCGACGATGTTGGCGATGTCGGCCCGCGACAGGTCGTGCGCGGCGGGCATCGGCGTGCCGGGCACTCCGTCGGCGATCGCCTGGCCGATCGCCGAGTCGCTGCGGTCGGCCTGCCATGGGAACGTCCCGATCGGCGGCGGGGCTGTCGTCAGCTCGCGGACCAACGCGCCGTCGCTCGCCCCGGCCGCGCCGTGGCAGGCCGCGCACCGCTGGAAGTAGAGCCCCTCGCCCTGCCGGACGGCGGAGTCCGAGCCGCGCAGGCGCGTGAGGTAGCCGACGATGTTCCAGCGCTGGGCCGGCGTCAGCCCGGCGGACCAACCCGGCATCGCCGTGCCCCGCACGCCGACCGAGATCAGGCGGTACATGAGGCTGGGGCTCACGTCGTGCATGGCGGCCGCGGTCCCGATCGCCGGCGGCACGGTCGACAGTCCCCGCGCCGCGGGGCCGTTTCCCTGGCCGGCCGGACCGTGGCAACTGGCGCAGTCCCGGGCGAACAGGGCCCGCCCGGCGGCCAGGTCGAGCCCACCCCGCGGAAACTCGAGCGCGCCCGCGGTGCCCAGCGCATGCTGGAAGCGCTCGTAGATGGGCTGGATGTCCCGTGGCGGCCGATCGGCGGCCATGGCGACGATCAGGGTGTCGAGCACGGCCCGCACGGCCGGTGCACTCTCGCCCGGAAGACGGTCGGCCACGCTCCGCGCGTCGCGGAGGAATCCGGTGGCTTCGTCGTGCTCATCGGCCGCGATCAGGCGGCCGTGCTCATCGACGCCCTTGCCGTACTCGCCGACCGCGACCCCGACGATGCTGGCGAGTCGCTGGGCGGGCGGTTCACTCCCCGCCTCCCCCTGATCGCCGAGCGTGGCGGCGGCGACCGACCGAACGACCCAGGCGTGTGCGGGCGGCTGGGCGGGCGCCGGCCGCGCGCCCACGGTCGCGGCGGCGCTCGCGACCATGACCGCGAGCACGGCCGCGAGCGCTGTCCGTCCCGGACCCACGTTCCTGTTCGAGTGGCGCATCTCCGAACGAATTTATCGGCAATGGGTGCCGCCGGGTAGCCGGCCCCGTGCGCCACGTCGAGGGCAGGCCTTAGAGGGCCTCCAATACGACCATGGCGATGGCGGCACGGTCGCTGTGCGTCAGCGTCACCCATTGGCGGCCGACCCGCAGCTCGGCGGCGCGACGCGACGCCAGGCCGTGCAAGGCGAGCGTCGGGGCGCCGTCTGTGCTCACCTGTACCTCGATCTCGCGCCAGGCTATTCCCCGCGCCAGATCGTTGCCGGCGAGCGCCTTGTACGCCGCCTCCTTGGCCGCGAGCCGGGCGGCCAGATGGCGCGCCGGATGGGGACGGGCCGCCGCGTAGGCCGCCTCGCCGGCCGTGAACAGCCGCTCGATCGCGCGCTGCCGGTGCCGCGCGATCATCGACTCCACGCGATCGATGTCGATCGCGTCCACGCCGACACCGACGATCACGAGCGGGTCCCGCGTCCCCACGACCAGCCGCGCCGGCGGGGGGCAGAGGGGGATGGGGAGCCGGGAACGGGGGTGCCGGCGAGGATCGGGGCTACCGCGAGCCAGCAGCGATCGGCCTCCGCGTACAGCGCCCGGCAGGCGAGGGTCCACGCCCGCCATCGCACGAAGGCGTCGTCGTCGAGGCGCGCGACCAGGTCGGCGTGGGCCCAGGGATCGTCGTCCCCGCCCCGCGCCCCCACGTTACTCCCCCCGGTGCCATCAGCCGTGGGCGCGACGCGGCGCGCGCGCTCGTCGACCCGCTCCGCCTGACGCAGGATCGGCGCGGCCAGGTCGTCGAGCTCGGCCTCGAGCGCCCGCCGCTCCGGTGGGCTCGCCGGAAACCGCTCGGCGGCCAGCGCGTGGAGCACGCGCACGAGCTCGGCGTAGAGCGCCCGGCCATCGATCGCCGAGAGGCGGGAGGCGGGGTCGCCGGCCTCCTGGGCGCGGCGGCGGGCGGCGAGCAATGGGGCGAAGAATCGGTCGTGCTCGGGGCCGCGGTACGTGCGCACCGACCCGAGCCCACGGAGCGGCAGCGTGAGCTCGGGGACCGTGCAGGCGCGCGCCCGCATGGCGACGGCCAGGGCCTCCAGTGCGGCGCCGCCGCGCAGCTCCACGAGGTCCCCCGAGGTCGCATAGAGGGTCACCCGTCCACCAGCCGTGCGGATACCATCGAGCTCCGCGAGCGTGATCGTCAGCTCGGCACTCGCGTCGGCCAGGCCGATGCGGAGCGCGTCGCCGCGGAGCTCGACCGATCCGGTCCCGGCGATCTCGACCCCGTGCCAGAGGGTCCAGACGGTGACGGCGGCAGCGGGCGCGTCCGCGACGTCAGGCATCGTGGCCCCACCGGTAGTCGCCGGCCAGCTCGCGGGCACAGAGGGCGGCGCGGCCGCCGGTCCGCGCCTCGTAGGCGGCGACGAAGTCGGGGAGTCGCGCGGACGAGAACGCCGTGCGGGGGATGTCCATGGCCGCGATCGCCCGCTCGATCGCGTCGGGCTCGCCCTCGACCTCGACCAGGATGTCCAGGCGCGGGTAGCGCTCGAAACGCACGACGGCGCCATCGAGCTCGTACTGGGCGACGACGCGGTCGATCTCGCGGATCAGGACGTAGCCGAGCCGGTCGAGGATCTGCGCCAGGGCATCGGGATCGCCGACGGCGGTGCCCAGCTCCTCGCGCACCTTGTAGCCGTGATCGGCGCCGGTCCGACCCTTCCAATCGAGCTCGGCGCGCGCGGGGGCGCCGGCGGCGTCGCGGTACGTGCGACACCGCAGCACCTGGTCCTGCCGCGTGAGGCGCCGCGATGGCTCATCGTAGCGGCGGTCCTCGAGGCGCCCTTCGAAGGTCAACCGGGCGCCCGCCCGCTCGAGCCGGGATCGCGCCGCCCCCTCGTCGGGGACGATCGCCTTGAGCTCGACCTCGCGCATCGCCGGGACTCGCCCGATCGCTCAGGGCTGGTCGAGAATCGCGGCGACGACGGCGTCCGTCGCCGCGAGGTCATCGAACACGGCGGCCGGGTCGTGCGCGCGCAGCTCGGCGGTCGAGTAGCGGCCGGTTGCGACGCCGATCGCACGCGCCCCGATCGACCGCCCGCAGGCGATATCGGCTGGCGTGTCGCCGATGACGACCACCGCGGACCCCGGCAGGTCGAGCCCCAGCCGCTCGCGGGCGCGCTGTTGCGCGAGTGCGGGCAGCGCCGGCCGGCTCTCGTGATCGGACCCGAACGCGCCGACCCGGAACCGCTGCGGGTCGAGCCCGGCGGCGGCGAGCTTCGCGTGGGCGCCAGCCTCGAGATTCCCGGTCAGGAGCCCGACCACGACGTCGTCGCGGTCCTCGAGCGCGGCCAGCAGCTCGGGCACGCCAGGGTGCAGGGCCGGCGGCCGCAGGGGATCGCGAAGCTCCTGCTCGAGGCACTCGAGGTAGCGTCCGAGCACGGCGTCCATCCGGGCATCGATCGTCTCATCCCCGTGCCCCTCGGCGCGCATGAGGTCCCGCACGATCTGTCGATCCGTCTTCCCGTCGAACCAGTAGTCGCCCGGGCCCGTGCCGCCGAAGTACTCGCGAAGCGCCGTGTGAATCGCCCGGCGCCCGGCACCCGACGCCGTGAGAAGCGTGCCGTCGATGTCGAAGAGAGCGAGCTGCACGCCTGATTCTAACGCCTCGCCCGGCCGTCAGGCGCCGGGTGCGGGGGGAGCGCCGCCGGGTCGTAGGGGCGGCATTTCATGCCGCCCAGGCATCCGTGCGGGATGCGCGTCGCGGGCGGCACGAATGCCGCCAGGCATCCGTGCGGGATGCGATCGGCGGGCGGCATGAATGCCGCCAGGCATCCGTGCGGGATGCGATCGGCGGGCGGC
>JAJPIS010000081.1 GCA_021324635.1 Gemmatimonadota bacterium | reverse complement strand
GAAAGGAGAAAGGAGACCGAGGAGCGCAGCCTGGCGGCGGTCCACGGCCGTCCGAGCATGCTGCTGCCGTCGCCTCCTCTCTCCTTTCCGTGTCGCTCCTCTTTATTTTTGGCCGCTCCGCGGCCAAAAATGGGCCTGGGTAGAGTTGAACTACCGACCTCACGCTTATCAGGCGTGCGCTCTAACCACCTGAGCTACAGGCCCTGCCGGTGGCGAAGATGGATAACGTAATCGGCGCCGGGGGCCGAATCAATTACGCCGCGGGTGCACGGCAGGGGTCATCCTCTGGAGCACGATCGCCATCCACGCAAGGGCACGCCGACGATGCGGAGCATCACCGACGGTCGGGCCGACGCCGCTCGCGCATCGATGAGGGTGACCCGGCCGCGTCCAGCCACCCGCCCGCGAACCCGGCCCGCCGGAGCCCGGCCACCACGTAGGGACACTGGCGCATGAGGCGCCACACGAGTCCCGACCGGTAGTTCTCGACCATGAGCACGATCGGCCCCTGGTTGATCGCGTAGTGCGCCGGTGACGTCCACCCGCCACCGTCGGCGGCCGCGCCCGGCGCCGGACGCGCCCCTGATGCGCTCGCGGTCGGAAACGACGGGTTGAAGCTCCCGAAGTAGCCGTAGCCGTGACGCGCCGCCGGATACGCGACATCGACCGCGGCCAGCCCCTGGAGCACGATCTCGGGCGCGAACGGCAGCGAGGCGGCCATCGCCCACGGCGACAGCGTGCCGTCGTCGATCCCGAATGGCACCCCGCGCGCATGATACCCGTAGAACCGCCGCCGCTCGCCGGCATAGACTCGCGTCGCCGGCCCCGGCCCGTCACTCGCCGTCACTCCCCAACAGTCGGCGGCGTAGCAGCGCCACCGCCGAGGGTTGCGGCGCGCGTACGCACGATGAACGTACGTCGCACGGCGGCTGTTCTCGAAGTAGTCGAGCCCCCGGTCGCGCATGTACGCGTCCTGAATGCCACGGAAGTCGATCCAGCAGTGACTCAGCTGATGGATGAAGAGCGGACCCGCATAGAGATAGTCGTACCCGTACACGCGCACCCACCGATAGCTCTCGCGCCAGGCCGCGTAGCTGTCGACGTCCAGCGCGTGCGTGGGCGAGCCGAGCCCCAGGATGTAGAGGAAGAGCGCCTCCGTGTAGCCCTCCCACCCGCAGCGAAGGAAGCCGGACTCGGGACGCCATCCCTGCGACAGCGTCCGCCCCCCGTTCGTCGCCCAGCGCCAGTCGGCCCGGCGATAGAGAGCGTCGGCCAGCCGGCGCACGTCCCGCTCGACCGGCGTGTCGCGGTCGAAGTACATCCCCGCCGTGAGCGCGCCGGCGAGCGCGATCCCCGAGTCGACGGTCGAGAGCTCGGACGTCCAGACCCGACGCCCGGTCTCCATCGCGAGGAAATGGTAGTAGAGCCCGCGCCACCCGGTCGCGTCGGCACCGTCGGTCTGCGGCGCACGCCAGAGGAAGTCGAGCGTGGTGCGGACGCGCGCCGCCGCCTCGTCCCGCCGCAGATACCCTCGCTCGGCCCCGACCGCGTAGCACGCGAGCGCGAACCCCGACCCCGCGATGCTGGCCGGGACCCCGGGACGTGTGTTGTCGCGGACCAGCCCCGTCCGGTCGTCCACCTCGTTGCTGAAGTAGGTGAAGGCAAGCCGCTCGAGCTCGTCGAGCGCCTCCTCCTGGCGCCCGTGCGTCACGAGCAGGAGCCGGGCGGTCCCTCGTCGGCGGACGCACGGCCGGTTGGGGCGATGTCGACGGCGAGCGCGGCGACCGCGTGCGGCGGGATGTCGAGCTCGATGTGGAGGACGCCATCCTCGAACGACCAGGGATGCACGGCCGGCGTCAGTCGCGAGACATCGTCGAGATCCTCGACCTCGTGCCGCGACAGGTACTGCGGGGCGCCGAGCGCCAGCCAGCGCGCCCTGGCATTGGCGTGGTCGCCATCGATCCGGCGGAGCCGGACGTCGCGTGGCCGCCCCGCGCCGGCCAACTGCACGTGAACGCGCTCGGTCGCGATCGGATGGCGCGGCAGCGCGTGATTGGTGAGCAGGACCGTGACCCCCGCCCCCCGCGGCTGCCGCACGACCCAGGCATCGACCGTGGGATGGACATCCTCCACCGCGAGGACGAGATCCGTCCCCAGATGGTGGAGCAGCTCGAAGGCCCGATAGGACGGCTTGGCCACGCCGGCGAGCGAGAGCAGCCCGAAGCCGCCCTGGAAGGCTACGGCCGGGAAGTAGTTCTCCTCGAAGATGTCGCTGAACGTCCACCAGCTGTAGCCGTCGACGAGCCCGCGGGCTTCGAGCATCGTCTTCACGATCACCGGGGCGGCGTAGGGCTCATCGTGCAGCGGATCGCGGGGATTCGATGACGTGCTCCACTCGGTGTAGTAGAGCGGGCGTCGGCCCACGAGCTCGCGCGTGGCCCGGGCCCGGTCCCGCAGCACACTGCGCGCGCTCGCGGCGAGCTGCGCCTCGGTGTCGTCGCCCGGCCGGCCGAAGGCGTCGGTCGGATAGTGGTGCGTGCTCACGAAATCGACCGGACTGTCCGCCGCCTGGCACGCGTCGAGGAAGTCGGCGATCCAGCCGTTGCTCGCGGTCGCCGGCCCGCCGACCTGGATCGACGCGTCGACGCCCTTGAGCGCCGCCGCAGTCACCCGGTAGAGGTGGAAGTAGTCCGCCTGCGTGCCGGTCCAGAAGGCCGACAGGTTCGGCTCGTTCCACACCTCGAACAGCCAGCGTCCGACCTCATCTCGGCCGTAGCGCGCGACGGCGTGCGCCGCGAGCCGGCGGATCAGCTCACCCCAGGCCGCATAGTCCCTGGGCGGGGTGACATTGCCGCGGTAGTGGAACACGGTGGTGTCGCCCGAGGCCAGCGTGCTGGGCATGAAGCTCAGCTCGACGAACGGGCGCACGCCGATCGCGAGGAGCGCGTCCCAGATCGTGTCGGCGTTGAAGAACGAGTAGCGGAGCCGATCCTGCTCGCAGACCAGGGTGCCCACATCGTCGGACAGCAACCCGTGGAACCGGACGTGCTGCATCCCGAGCTCGTCGTGGCACCGCCGCAGCTGGTGCAGGTAGTCGGCCCGGAGCGCCAGCGGGGCATGCCCGCTCCCGACCGTGTGCTCCCACAGGTGCGGCAGCGGCGTGCCGGCGCGGCGCAGGTCGCACGCGACGAGGATCAGACGTCGCGACCCTCATCCGTCAGCACGGTCGCGAGATAGCGCCAGGCGGCATCGATGTCGGCCAGCACGGTCTCGATCGACCGCTCGCGCGGCGCGCTCGCGCGGAGCCGCGTGGTCGCGGCATCGAGAAGCACCCGCGCCGACTCCTCGGCCTGCGCCGACGTCGCCCCGGCGCGCTCGACGCGCTCGATGTAGTCGTGCACACGCTCGTACGCGCGCGGCGGCAGCCGATGGGCCAGCACCTCGGTCGTCGAGTAGGGCACCTGGACCGGCCGGTCGCCAACGAACGGCCCGCGCCGGTCCGCCATCCCGCCGCCCCGCCCGACTGCCCCACCGAGCCCGACCCCCGCCCCGTGCCCCGTCACCGGTCCGCCGGGACCGAGCTCCGCGTAGTGCCCCGCACCGAGCGCCCCGCCGCCACCCGAGCCGGACCCGACGCCGCCGGCGAACGGGGCGCCCATGCCGCCGCGCCCCGCCACGCCCAGGTCCAGCGTTCCGAGCTCGGGCTCGGACTCGGCGAAGAGCCACTCCATGGACACCTGGAGCACCTCGGCGAGCTTGCGGACCACCTGCGGATCCTTGGGGCGGACGCCGCTGTTCTCCCAGCGGCTCACCGTGTTGCGCTCCACGCCCACAGCGAGGGCCAGGTCGCCCTGCGTCAACCGTCCGCCGCCAGGCGTGCGAATCCGCTGGCGCGCCTGGCGCACCCGGTCGCCAAATGCGATCACCTTCCCTCCCGTCGCGGGACCGCCGAGGCCGCTTCGGGGCCGGAGCGGCACCTGTCCGCTCGTATCCGTGCAGCCAGCGTGCCTGACGCGGCTATACGGCGTCCGTCGCGAAAATGGACACCGCTACATCGCGACGCAAGGGAAAAATGTCGAGGTGACAGGCGACGGAGACCAGCGCCGCCGGGGGTCAGTCCGGCTCGTACTCGGTCCCGCCCCGATGCCGGTCCGCTTCGTCGGTGTCGTCGTACTCGTCGTCGAGGTCGACCAGATCGTCGTCGAGGTCGTCGTCATCGAGGTCGTCGTCCTCGTCGAGATCCTCGTCGTCCTCATCGAGGTCGTCGTCCTCATCCTCGTCATCCAGGTCGTCATCGTCGTCGAGCTCGTCGCCGTCGAGGTCGTCGTCCTCCTCGTCGAGGTCGTCATCCTCATCCTCATCCTCGTCCGGCTCGTCGTCGGGGGCGCGTTTCCGCAGGATCGGGTCGGCCATGCCCCAGGCGATGCCCGAGCGGGGATGCGGAGCAGCCCCGTCCAGTGTGTCGACGTCTGCCGTCGACGGGTGCAGGAACGCGGTGAGCCCCTCGCCCCTGTGTGATCCATCCACGACACCCGCCCGTGGCGCGCCAAAGGGCGACGCGTCGAACAGGTCCGACATAGCAGAGCTCTCCGTCACAAGATGTGAGTTGGGGGTGGTCGCAGGACACGCGCCGCGGCGCAGCCGGAGGGCTGGATGCCCGAGCGGAAGACGGTGGGTGCGGTGGTCGACGGGGTGCGCTCGAGAGCGGTGGGCGCGAGGACAGGAGGCGGCGGGCCGCGGCTTACAGTGAGGCTCGTTCCCGCTTGGCTTCTCGCGAGAGTTTCTTCCGATCGTTCGCGCTCAGGAACCGTTTGCGCAGGCGGATGGACTGCGGCGTGACCTCAATCAACTCATCGTCTTCGATATACTCAAGGGCGCCCTCCAACGTCAACTCCCGCGGGGGCTCGAGCTGGATGTTCTCGTCGCTCGCCTTGGTCCGCATGTTGGTGAGCTTCTTTTCCTTGGTCGGGTTGACATCCATGTCCCCAGGCCGGGAGTTCTCGCCGACGATCATGCCCTCGTACACCGGCGTCCCCGGCCCGACCAGCAACGTCGCCCGCTCAGCCAGATTCGCGAGCGCGAAGGCGACCACCGTGCCCCCCTCCATCGAGACGAGCGTCCCGCGCGACCGGCCGGCCAGCGGGCCCGCCCACGCCCCGTAGTCCAGGAACCGGTGGTGTATGATCCCGGTCCCGCGGGTGTCCGTGAGGAACTCCGAGCGATACCCGAACAGGCCGCGCGCGGGGATCCGGTACAGGAGCCGCACGAGCCCCTGTCCCGGGTTCTTCATCTCCAGCATCTCGGCACGACGCACGCCGAGCTTCTCGATCACCGCCCCGAGGAACTCTTCCGGGACGTCGATCGCCAGCTCCTCGTACGGCTCGAGCCGCTCGCCGTTCGGGCCATGCTTCGTGATCACGCGGGGCCGAGAGACCTGGAACTCGTAGCCCTCGCGCCGCATCGTCTCCATGAGAATCGACAGGTGAAGCTCGCCACGTCCCGAGACGGTCCACGTGTCGGTCGAGTCGGTGTCGGCCACACGCAGCGCGACGTTGCGCTCGAGCTCCCGGTAGAGGCGCTCGCGCACCTGCCGTGACGTCACGAACTTCCCCTCGCGTCCCGCGAACGGTGAGTTGTTCACGAGGAAATCGACCGAGATCGTGGGCTCCTCGACCGCGATCCCCGCCAGCCGGTCGGCGTGCTCGACATCCGTCACCGTGAGCCCGATCTCGACCCCTTCGAGCCCCGCCAGCGCCACGATCTCGCCCGCCGGGGCCGACGGGACCTCGACCCGCTCCAGCCCCTCGAAGATGTAGAGCTTGGTCACGCGCGACCGTTCGGCCGGTTCGGTCGGATCGAGCGGGAGGAGCGCGACCGCGTCCCCGACGTGCACCGTGCCGCGCTCGATGCGTCCGATGCCGAGGCGTCCGAGGTAGGGGGAGTGGTCGATCGTCGAGATGAGCATCTGAAAGGGGCCGGCCGTGTTCCCGGGGGGCGGTGGGACATGTCGCACGACGGCGTCGAAGAGCGGCGTCAGGTCGACCGGCGGCACATCGAGATCCATCGTCGCCACGCCATCGCGGGCCGAGGCGTAGACGACCGGCGCGTCGAGCTGCGCCTCGTCGGCCTCGAGCTCGATGAGAAGGTCCAGCACCTCGTCGTGCACGCGAAGGGGGTCCGCACCCGGGCGGTCGATCTTGTTGACGACGACGATCGGCGCCCGGCCGAGGGCGAGTGCCTTGCGCAGCACGAAGCGTGTCTGCGGCATCGGCCCATCGAACGCATCCACGACCAGCAGCACGCCGTCGACCATCCGCAGGATCCGCTCGACCTCGCCCCCGAAATCGGCGTGGCCGGGGGTGTCGACGATGTTGATCTTCGTGCCGTGCCAGCGGACGGACGTGTTCTTGGCGAGGATCGTGATCCCGCGCTCCCGCTCCAGCGGGTTGGAATCCATCACCCGCTCCTCGACGACCTGGTTGTCGCGGAAGGCTCCCGCCTGCCGCAGCATCTTGTCGACGAGCGTCGTCTTCCCGTGATCGACGTGCGCGATGATGGCGACGTTCCGAATCTGCATAGCCATGGAATATAGCCGGCCCGGGTGACCTCCATCCGAGTGATGCGTTATCGTGACGATGGAGACCTCTTCACCCGCGGACGCCCGCCGGGGGCGGGGCGGGACGCAGCGGGGCGAGACGTGGGTCTGGCTGCTTCCGGCCGTCGTCGCGATCGCGCTCTATCTGCCCGCGCTCCGCGACGGCTTCGCGCTCGACGACGTGCCGATCATCGCGACCGACCGACTGCTGCATCGGCTGCCGGCGCTCGCCGCCGTCCTGGCGCGGCCGTACTGGTACGACAAGCAGCTCCTGTATCGGCCGCTGACGACCCTGGCCTTTGCGCTGGAGTGGGCCGCCGGCGGGGGCACGCCGGTGCTCTTCCATGCCGTCAACATCGGCTGGCACGCGACCGTGGCGGGACTCGTCGCCCGCGTCACCCAACGGTGGTGGTCGCCGCTGGCGGCTGCCGCCGCGGGGGTCTGGTTCGCGGTCACGCCGGTACACGCGGAAGCGGTGGTCAACATCGTCGGCCGCTCCGAGCTCGTGTGCGGGGCGGCGTTGCTGATGCTGGTGCTCCTGGCGACCCGACCCGCCAGCCGAGGCGCAGCCACCGCGCCGACGGACGCGCCGGACCGCAGGCCGGGTCGCGCGTCGGGCGACGCGCCGGGCGACGCGCCGGGCGACGCGCCGGGCAGCGGCCGCGCGGAGTGGTGGACGGCGTTCGCGCTCGCGGCGGCGGCGATGGCGAGCAAGGAGACGGGGGTCGTGGCGCCGGCCGTCGTCTGGGCGGCGGCGATCACCCCGATGCCAGGCGAGGAGGGCGAGGAGGGCAAGCGCCGGCGTCGTGCCTGGCGACTCGCCCACGGCGCGGCCGCCGCGGTGGTGGCGCTGCTCATCGCCCGCTGGCTGGTGCTCGGGAGGCTGGGGGGTGACGACCCGCACTACGCCTTCCGCCTCGCCGGTCCCGCGGGCGGTACGCTGCTGGCGCTGGCGACCGTGCCGCGGGCGGTGGCGCTCCTCGCCTTTCCGCAGCCGCCGCGGCTCGACTATTCCCCGCCCGACGCGGTCGCGCTCCATCCCGACCCGACGCTCGTCGCGCTCGGCGCCCTGCTCGTCATCGCGGCCGTCCTGACGCTCGCGCGCCACGCGCGCCGCCCCACCCCGTGGGGCGCCATCGCCTCGCTGTCGCTCCTGACCTATCTGCCGGTCTCGAACCTCCTCTTCCGCACCGGGGTCGTGCTCGCCGACCGCACGCTGTACTCACCGAGCGTCGCCGTCGCGGCCGCCGCCGGGGCCGCGTTCGCGCTGTGCACCGGGACACGTGAGGCGCGACCGGCACGAGGGACGCGGGGGGCGTGGACTGCATGGCCGATCTGGCCCCTGTTGCGCCGACGCGTGCCCGGCGCGGCGGCGGTCGCGACGGGGTGGGTTGGCGCGCGTCGCGGGCCGGCGGCGGGACTCGCCCGGCTCCGCGCACTGCTCCTGGCCGCTCCGCGGGCGGTCGCACCCACCCGGGCACCCACCCGGACGCTCGCCCGGACGCTCGCCGGGACGTTTGCCGTGGCGCTCACCGGCGTGGCGCTCGTCGGGGCGGTGACGGCGGTGTCGGCGATCGGCGCCTGGCACGACTCGGCGGCGGCGTTCACGGCGATCCGCGATCGCTCGCCGTCGAGCTTCATCGGGCATTACATGTGCGCCGAGGCGGCCGACGACTCCGGGCACGTGGCGGCCGCCGGCGTGGAGTATGCCGCCGCGGTGGCACTCGCGCCGCATCACGCGTCGCTCCTCTACCGGGCCGGCGCGAACGCGCTCCGCCGGCAGGACACTGCGCTCGCCCACACGCTGCTCGCCCGCGCCGTTGCGCTCGACCCCGGACACATCCGCGCGCGGGCCGCGCTGGCGGCGCTCGACCTGCGCGCCGGCGACACCACGACCGCCGTGTCGCTCCTGCGCGACGGTCTCGCCCGCGACTCGACCCAGCGGACCTGGCGCATCGCGCTGCATACCCTCGGGCGCTGATCGCCCCGCCGGTCGGCGCGGAATCCCGGCAGGGGCGGCCATCCGCGTGGGATGCGAATCGCGGGCCGGTGAAATGCCGGGCCGGGCATCCGTGCGCGATGCGAATCGCGGGCGGCATGAATGCCGGGCCGGGGCATCCGTGCGGGATGCGAATCGCGGGCGGCATGAATGGCGCCACGGCGTCCGTGCGGGATGCGGGTCGCGGGCGGCATGAATGCCGGGCCAGGCATCCGTGTGGGATGCGAATCGCGGGCGGCATGAATGCCGCCCCTACGCGCGGCATCACGATGCCCCCCCCGTCGGGGGTGGTTGGGCCCCCCATACGCCCGCGTGCCCACGGTCCCGCGCGCCGCGACGGGCACCATCATCCCGCCCGCCGTTGGTGTTCCCGGTGCCGGGCGCAATCGCGACGCGATTGTCCTCGGCACCATCCAACCGGCCGTTCCTTACCGCTTGAGGGGACCGCGGGAGGCGGCGGGGGTCGGCGTGCCCTTGGTGGGCGCGGCGGGCGTGGGCCGCGCGGGCGGCGTGGCGCCGAGGGGCTTCCCTGCCCCGGGACTCACCTCGTCCGTTTCGGCGAACCCCACGTCGTGCCCATGGCTCTTGAGCAGCATGAGCATGCCCGTCTTGTCCTGGGCCTTGATGTAGGCCTCCTTGGGCTCCACCTGCTTCGCGTCGACGTACTCCACGAGCGCGTCGTTGAGCGTCATCATGCCGAGCCGGCGGGACGTCTGGATCACCGACGGGATCTGGAACGTCTTACCCTCGCGGATCAGGTTGGCGACCGCCGGGATCGCGAGCAGGATCTCCCGCGCCGCGACGCGGCCGCCGCCGATCTTCTTGCAGAGCGTCTGCGCGATCACGCCCTTGAGCGACTCGGAGAGCATGACCCGGATCTGCTCCTGCCGGTCGGCCGGGAACTGATCGATGATGCGGTCGACCGTGCTGGCCGCGGTCGTGGTGTGCAAGGTGCCGAAGACCAGGTGCCCCGTCTCGGCCGTCTCGATCGCGATCGAGACCGTCTCGAGATCGCGGAGCTCCCCCACCAGGATGATGTCCGGGTCCTCCCGGAGGGCCGCCCGCAGCGCCGACTTGAACGACTGCGTGTGCTGCCCGACCTGGCGTTGCGTGATCATGCAGCGCTTGCTCCGGTGCACGAACTCGATCGGGTCCTCGATCGTGATGACGTGGTCGGTCCGCTCCCGATTGATGAGATCGATCAGGCCGCACAACGTCGTCGACTTCCCCGATCCCGTGGGCCCGGTGACGAGGACCAGCCCCTTGCTCAGGAAGCAGAGGTTCTGCACCTCCTGCGAGATGCCGAGGTCGTTGGCCGAGATGATCTTCGACGGGATGACGCGAAAGACCGCGCCCGGCCCGAGCCGCTCCCGCAGGGCATTGGCGCGAAAACGGGCCAGGCCCTCGATCTCGTAGGCGAAGTCGGTGTCGTTCGCCTCGGCGTACTCCTCGCGGTTCCGCTCCGGCATGATCGCGCGGAGCATCGCCTCGAGCTGCGGTCCATCGACCGGGGCGTGCGCATCGAGCCGCACGATCTCGCCGTGGAGTCGCAGCACGGGGGGCTCGCCGCAGCGGAGGTGAAGATCCGATCCACCCTTCTCGACGAGCATCGCGAGCAGGGCATCGATGTCGGCCAGCGCCGCCCGGGCCTGTGCCTCATCGAGCGGTGGCCGCTCACCGCTCGCGTCACCGTTCGCGCGAACGGCAGTGATCGGGCCGCCAGCCGAGCCGGTAGCCGCCACGCGTGGGGTCGCCGGCGTGGCCTCGGCGCCGTGGCTCGCAGCGCCGTTGGTGGCCGCGCGGTCGGCGGTGAGCGCCGACGCGGCCGGTGCGGCCGGTGCGGCCGGTGCAGCCGGTGCAGCCGGTGCAGCGGGTACGGCGGGCGCGGCGACCGTGAGGGTCGCGCCGGCGGCGTCGATCGCGTCCGGCGCGTCGGCGAGGCCGATCGACGCCATCCACTTGCCGTCGCGGCGCGCTGTGGTGACCGCGAAGGTGTTGTCGGCGTGCACGTACCGGAACGCCGTCGCCGCACCCTCGGTGAGCTGGCCGGTCATCGGCTCGGGCGCGATCTCGCGGAGCAGCATGAGGAGCTGCGGCCCCGAGAGCGGCTGGCGCGTGATCGGGCGGGGGACGCCCTCCACATGCAGCGTGGCGATGTCGTTCTCGACGAGCGTGATCGAGTCGGCGTGGTTCGCCACCATCACCGTCAGGAAACGGTCCAACTGCGCCATCCGAGCCTCAGTCCATGGTCCGCACCCGCTCGATCAACTCGCGGTTGATCAGGCGGATGCCACCGGCGCAATACAGCGTCAGGAACCGCTGCGCGTACCGGTTGAGAAAATCGAGGAGGCGCGGGCGATCGGCCGGCATCTCCAGGTAGACACGTCCGGTCCGGATCGTGCCGTCGCGCAGCGTGACCTCGACCGCGGCCGCCCGCACCGCGGGCGCCATCCCGGCCTCGGCATCTCCGTTGTCGGCCAGCTCGACCTCGCGCACCTGATGCTTGGCCACGAGCAATGTGTCGCCGGCCCGGACGAGCGGGAAGAAAGGCTCGGGGGCGTTGAGCACCTCCGGCACTTCCTCCTGTCCCGTGTGACGCCGCGCGACCCGCTGGACGAACATCTCGCCCTGTAGCTGCTCGCCCCCGAGCATGTGCAACGAGACGAGGCGCCGGTCCTTCTCGATGCGGAGGTCGGTGTTCATGGGACAGAGTGGCGGGTGCGATGGGCGACTGTACAGGATCCAGACGCGCAGCGCGCGAGGCGGGCAACGTGAGCCCGCGCTCAGGTCACTCGGTCACTGATGCAGATGTCGCTCGCGCTCGTACATCTCCTGCCGCTCGAGCTGGATCGTCACGTGGTCGATCCCGAACAGTCGCATCGCGTCGTGCATGTGCTCGAGCACATGCTGGTGCCGCTCCGGCTCCCGGACGATCGCGTGCGCGCTCATCGCGATCACGCCCGAGGTCACCGTCCAGACGTGCAGGTCGTGCACCGACTCGATGCCGGGGATCGCCGTGAGCTGCGCGCGGACGGCGCCCGCCGAGATGTGGGCCGGCGTCGACTCCAGCAGGATGTCGACCGACTCCCGGACGAGCCGCCAGGCGCCGCGCATGATGAGCACCGTCATGACGATCGAGGCCACCGGGTCGGCGGCCAGCCAGCCGGTGTAGCGGACGAGGAGCGCGGCGATGACGGTGCCGACCGAGCCGAGGAGATCCCCCAGCACGTGGATATAGGCACCGCGCACGTTGAGACTCTCGCGCGATCCGCCGTGGAGCGCGTAGGCCGACGCCAGATTGGTGCCGACGCTGGCGGCCGCGACGACCAGCATGAGTCCGCTCGCCACCGGCTCGGGGTGGCGGAGCCGGAGCAGCGCCTCGGAGATGATCCACCCCGAGATGAGCAGCAGCGTGGCGCCGTTCAGGAAGGCGGCCAGGATCTCCCACCGCAGGTACCCGTACGTCCGGCGCGGCGTCTCCGGCTGTCGGCTGAACCAGGCGACGAACAGTGACAGCGAGAGCGCCGCCACATCCGTGAACATGTGGCCCGCGTCCGCGAGCAGCGCCAGCGAGTTGGCGAGAACCCCGCCGACGATCTCGACGACGAGAAAGACCACCGTGAGCACGAGCGCCAGGCGAAGGCCGCCGGCATGCCCCGCGCCGTCGCCGCCGGCGTGGCTGTGGCCGTGTCCGCCGTGCCCGTGGCCGTGCCCGTGGCTGTGGCCGTGGCCGTGGCCGTGCCCGTGGCCGTGCACATGGGGATGCGGGTGGGCGTGGGCGTCGGGCGCGCCGCCGGGCGCCGGGCTCGGTGCACGGTCCCGCTCGGGTCCGGTGTGGTGGGACGCCCCCATGGCTAGTACCTTCCGATGGTGCTCGTTCGCCTACTAGCCGTCATTGCGCTCGTTCTGTTGAACGGGTTCTTCGTCGGCGCCGAGTTTGCGCTCGTTCGATCACGGCGCACTCGCCTGGAGGCGCGGGCCGAGGACGGAGACCGACTGTCCGCACTCGCGCTGCGCGGTACAACTAACATCCCTGCGCTCCTGTCTGCCAGCCAGCTCGGGGTGACGCTGGCCAGCCTGGGGCTCGGGTGGGTGGCAGAGTCCGAGCTCGCCGCCGGGATCGGTAGCGCGCTCGGCGCGCTGCCGGGCGCCCTGGAGCTCCCCCTCCGGCTGACGATCGGCGGTGCGGTCGCGCTCGCGATCGTCAGCTACCTCCACGTCGTCTTCGGGGAGCTGGCACCCAAGGCGGCCGCCCTTCGGCACCCGGAGGGGCTCGCCCGGTGGCTCGTGCCCCTGCTCATGGGCTGGGCCTGGCTCACGACCCCGTTCACGGTCCTGCTGAACCGCTCCTCCCAGGCCGTGCTGCGGGCGGTGCGGCGGCGCCCCGACGATGAGGGGATCCTCGACAGCGTCCACTCGCCCGAGGAGCTGCGGCTGCTGGTCGAGCAGGCCGAGGAGAGCGGGACACTCGAGCGCCACGACGCGGCGCTGCTCGACGCCGTGTTCGAGTTCTCGGAGAAGAGCGCCCGCGAGGTGATGACGCCCCGGACGGACATCGTCGCGCTACCCAGCGACGCGACGCTCGAGCAGACTCTGGCGCTGGTGATCGACGGCGGGTTCTCCCGGTATCCGGTGTACACGGACACGATCGACAACATCGTCGGGATCCTGCTCGCCAAGGACCTGCTCCCACGCGCCGGAGAGCACCAGGCGACGTTCACGCCGGTGGATCTCATGCGTCCCGCCCACGTGATCCCGGGCTCGCGGGAGGTGGAGGAAGTGCTCGCCGACTTCAAGCGGCTCAAGGAGCACATGGCGATCGTCCTCGACGAGTACGGCGGGACTGCCGGGATCGTGACGATGGAGGATCTGCTGGAGGAGATCGTGGGCGAGATCCTCGACGAGTATGACGAGTCGGAGGAGCCGGTGCCCGGCGCCACCCGCGAGGGAGAGCTCCTGGTGTCGGGCAGCACCAATGTCGGTGAGCTCAACGGCCGATTCGAGCTCACCGTCCCCGAGGACGAGTACACGACGATCGGCGGCTACGTGTTCGGGGCGCTCGGACGGCTCCCCGTGGTGGGCGATCGGGTGAGCGCCGGGGGCGCCACGTTCATTGTCCGGGACATGGACGGCCGTCGGGTCGAGACCCTCGGCCTGGAGCTCAGCAACGGTCGCGCGCGAGGCGCCGTCGAGCACGAGGCAGCCGGCCGGAACCTGGCGCCGTAGCCCGTCCGTCGACCGGCCCTGACGGCCGGCCGCCCCGGCTGTCCTACTGGCCGACGACGACGCTGGCCGGGCCGCGGGGCAGGAGGTCGGGGGTGGCCGCCAGCTCGTAGGCCGTCGCGGCCAGAACGATCGCGGCCTGGCGGATGTCGCCCGGGACGGCATGGTCGAAGGTGTCGACCTGGGAGTGATGCGTGTGGCCGTAGCCGCGCGACTCCTGGTCGAAGTTGAAGGAGGGGACGCCGTAGGGCAGGAAGGAGAGGTGGTCGGTCCCGCCCTTGTCTCGCGCGCGGACGGTGAACGGACCGAGGCCGGCGACCGGGGCGAAGAGCGCGCGCCAGGCGTCGTGCAGGTCGTTCCGCCCCTGAAGCGACACGCCGGTGATCCGACCGGTGCCGTTGTCGAGCACGAGAACGGCCTGGTACCGCTTGAGCTCCGCGGCGTGCTGGGCGGCGTAGGCCTCGGAGCCGAGGAGTCCTTCCTCTTCCCCGGTGAAGAGGACGAAGCGGATCGTCCGTGCCGGCCGGACGTGCGCCGCGCTCAGGATCCGCGCCGCCTCGAGCACGGCGATCGCCCCGGCGGCATTGTCGGTCGTGCCGGTCGCCAGATCCCACGAGTCGAGATGGGCGCCGAGCAGCACGACTTCGGCGGGCTTGCTCGTGCCGCGAAGCTCGGCCACCGTGTTCACCGCGGAGGTGGTATCCGGCCCCAGGCTGTTGGCAATGTCGGCCCGCAGCGTCGCCCGCTGCCCCTGCGCGAGCAGACGGTGCAGCATGCCGAAGGTCTCGTGCGGCAGCACGACGAACGGCAGCGGATAGGGAGCCAGCGGCGAGCCGCTCATCGTGAGCAGGCCGAACTCCTTGCCGCCGTCGGCGAGTACGCCGAGCGCGTGGTCGTGGGCGAGGCGTCCCGGAAGCGACTGGCGGAACTGCACGAGGTCGGGCGAGGCACCGAGTGACCGGTAGCTGGCCTGGACGGAGTCGGCCAGCGCGCTGTCGGCGGCGGACATCGGGGGACCGTCGGAGTTCCAGACGACCGGCGGCGGGCGGGTGAGCACCCACTTCCCCTTGACCGTCCCCGCGAACCGCTCGTCGTACTCGGCGGGCGTGCGGGCATCGACGTACACCACGTCGCCCGTCACCGGGCCCGCCGTCCCCGGAGCCCACGCCCACGAGGCGCCGATCAACTGCTGGGCGTGCGGCGCGAGGAGCGTGAGCGCGATCGGCCCGCGCTCCCACGGCCGCCCGAAGGACCAGGGCTCGGTCCAGGCACTGTCGGCTCGGTACTCCCTGAACTTGTCGGCCGCCCACTCGCTGGCGCGCCGCTGCGCAGGGGAGCCGGTCAATCGGGGCCCGATGACGTCGGAGAGATACTCGAGGTCCGGCCCGACGCGCGACCGCTGCATGCCCTCGGCGACGATCGCGCGCACGATCTGCGAGTCGGCCTGGATGGCGATCGCGGCCTGCGCGACCCCGGGGACACTGTCGGTGCCCGCCGCTGGACCGGCCGTGGGCGGTGGCGGGGTACGACCCGTGGCGACATGAGCCGTCGACGCGGGGGCCGGGGCGGGCGGTGTGGCCGCCGCACCCGCCTGCCGGATCGAGCAGGCGGCGAGCGCGGGGAGTCCGCCCAGCCCGACGAGCGACAGGACGAGCCGGCCGTGACGGCGCCTCATGGCGCCCCCACGGCGGCGGGATGCGACGCCAGCCGGGTCGCGATGTCGGCACACGCGTGCACGGCCAGGATGAAGCTCGCCGGGTCGGCCACGCCACGGCCGGCGATGTCGAGGGCGGTGCCGTGGTCCGGCGACGTCCGCGGAAAGGGGAGGCCGAGGGTGACATTCACGGCGCGTCCGAAGGAGGCGACCTTGATCGCGGTCATGCCCACGTCGTGGTACGGCGCGATCACGGCATCGAACTCGCCCCGCATCGCTCGCACGAAGACCGTGTCGGCCGCGAACGGACCGGCGATCGCCGCCGCGCGGGCGGCCGGCTCGAGGAGCACGCGATCCTCGTCGCCGAACCGACCGCCGTCGCCGGCGTGCGGGTTGAGCGCGCAGAGGGCCAGGCGGGGATCGGCGATGCCGAACCAGTCGCGGAGGGACGTCCGGGTGATCGTCGCCGCGTCGATGATCGCGTCCGCCGAGAGGACTCGCGGCACATCGCGAAGCGCGACATGGGTCGTGGCCAGCACCACGCGCAGGACATCGGAGGCCAGCATCATCGCGACCCGTCGACCGGTGAGCGACGCCAGCATCTCCGTGTGGCCGGGGAAATCGAATCCGCCCGCGAGCAACGCCGCCTTGTCGATCGGGGCCGTGACGATGCCGGCGACCTGCCCGGCGCGGGCGAGGGCGACGGCCCGCTCGATCGCGCGGCCGGCGAGGGATCCGGCGGCGGCCGGGCTGCCGCCCGCCCGCCAGGCACCGACGGTCTCGTCGACCGCAGGGCCCGCCCCCTCGGGGCCGACCACGACGACCTCACAGGCCGCGCGGAGCTTCGCGTCGTGGAGGGCCGCCTGGACGATCTCGGGACCGATGCCGCGCGGGTCACCGAGCGTGAGGGCGAGCCGCGGCAGGAACCCGCGTGGACCCACGCGCCGGGCCGCGCTAGATCCGGAGGGCGACGTAGGTCTCTTTGCGCAGCGAATCGAGCAGGCGGGCGATCGCCCGCTCGTCCGCCAACTGCGCGCGGAGCCGGTCACGCCAGTCGGCGACGGTGTAGTCACCGCCGTCGGTCGCATCGAGGATCTGCGCGACGACGAACTTCGCGTGCCCGCTCCCCCGGTCCGCGATCTCGAACGGCCCGGCGAAGTCTCCCGACTTCTTCCCGGCGAACGCCGCCTGATAGGACGGTGGCAGCGAGTCCCGCGGGAACGGCTGGAGGCTGCCCTTCTCCTCGTTGGGGTCGTGGTGGTGAAGCACGAGCGTGTCGAAGTTCGTGCCGCTCTTCCACTTCGCGAGCACGCTGTCCGCCTCGGCCCTCGCGGCCAGCACCTGGGCCGTGTCGATCTTCCAGCGGATCAGGATGTGGCTCGCCTTGACCTCGGACGGCTTCACGCGATCGACGCGAATGATGTGATAGCCGAACACCGTCTCGATCACGGGGCTCAACTGTCCGGGCGGCAGCGCGAACATCCAGCGGTCGAACTCCGGCACCATGTTGCCACGGCGGTTCCATCCCAGGTCGCCGCCCTGCTCGCGCGTGCTCTGGTCCATCGACTCGCGCTTCGCGATGAGGGCGAACTGCTCGGCGCCACCGCCCACCCGATGCAGCTCGGCGAGGATCGAGTCCGCCTTGGCCTTGGCGGCCGCCTTGCTGGCCGCACTCGGCTTGGGCGCCACGACGATCTGGCGGAACGTCACGGTCGCGGGGCGCCGCGGCAGCTCGGCCTTGTGGGCGTTGAAGGCGGCCGTGATGTCGGCTTCGCTCACGCCGACGGGGATCAGCTTGCCATCCTCCTTGAGCTTCTGGATGACCTTTCGCTGAAGCTCCGCGCGCTTGTTCTGATCGATGAGCGTCTTCCGATACTCCTCGGGGTTCGCGAAGCCGGCCTTCTTCAGCTCGTTCCGGAACTCGACCTCGCTCGAGAAGTTGGCGCGCACACGCTTGAGCTGCGCGTCCACCGCGGGGGCGACGTCGTCGTCGCTGACCTCCACCTTGAGCTCCTGCGCCTTCTGCACCAGGAGCTCCTCGTTGATCAACTCGTTCGCGACCTGCCGCGCGAGCTCCATCTGGCCGGCCGAGTCGGCCGGCACGGCGCGGCCCTGCGCCCGCTCGACGTTCACGCGCTCGAGCACGCTGCTCCAGAGGACCGGCTCGTCCCCGACGACCGCCACCACCCGGTCGAGCGGCACCGAGGCGCCATTCGGGAAGGCGTTCGAGAGCGCCGATGTCGTGGGAAGATCGGAGGCCGCGGCGGGACTCGCCCCGCCGGCCGGCCCGGCGCCACCGCCCGCCGGCGCGCGGGGCTTGGCGGCCAGCGACGGGACGCTGTCGGCCGCGATCGTGCCGGCGGTGGCGGCAGTCGCCGAGATCGTGCGCGGGGTACCGCCCGGGGCCGCGCCGCCGGTATCCGCCGACACCTGGAGCGTCGTGGGGGCGGGGGACGCTGCGGGCGCAGCTCCCGCCGCGGTCGCCGGTGCCGTGGTCGCCGGCGCCGTGGTCGCCGGCGCCGTGGTCGCGGGTGCCGTGCTCGGGGGTGCCGTTGTAGAGGGTGCCGTCGCAGCAGGGGGGCGGCCGGCACCGGCACCGCCCGTGCCCTGCGCGTGCGCGCCGGCGGCGACTCCCGCCAGCAGTCCCAGCGCGAGCAACCCGGCGACCGCGCACGCAGACCCGCGAGCCGATGCGACCGCGGCCGGGCCCGCCGAGCTGACAACGGGCCTCCGCGCGAGGCCGGCGGGGCGCGCCCGGCCGCGTCGCTGATGGATGCGGGTCCGCATCATGACGTCGCCATACCCCGCGATCGGTCTACGGTTTCCCCTTGGGTGCGGTGCCAGTCGGGGCCGCCGGGCTCGCCGAGGACGGTGCCGCGGGGGCGGCGCCCGACGGGCTGCTCGACGGGCTGCTCGACGGGCTGCTCGACGGGCCGCTCGACGACGCGGGGCCCGGGGTCGCCCCTGGGAGCGGGACCGCCGACGGCGGGGCCTTGGCCGCCCGCGTCGAGTCGGTCGTCTTCCGAATGTCGGAGGCCCGGGCCAACGCCCGGTCGACCCCGGCCTCGTTGATCTGCGCCTCGTACTTCGAGCGCAGCGCCTGGTCGAGCGGCGGCGGAACATCGACGTAGCGGGCGGTCATCGACACCATGTGGTCGAGGTAGTCCTCGACGTGCGCGGCGGCGAGCCGATCGCGTCCCGACTCGGTCTTGGAGCTGTCGGCGAGCATCTTGGGATCGACCCCGAGCTGCTGCCAGTCGGTCGTCACCAACTGCTCGTATGTCCGGCGGAGCTGATTCATCTGCGCCGTGTCGAGCACCACCTTGGCGCTGTCGGCCTGATGGACGACCAGCTCGTTCCGGACGACGTTGCGGATGAAGGTCGGCAACTGGCTGTCCGGCGCGCTCTGGACCTGCGCCCGGATGTTGGGCGGGAAGAGACTCATCCAGCGCGCGAGGCGCGCCGCCGTGAAGTCGCCGCCGCTATAGGTCGCGATCGGTGTCCGGTCGGCGCGGTGGCCGTCGGGATCCTTGGCGACCGCCCGCACGGTCGACGTGGCCGACGGGATGTAGTGGTAGTGCGAGCTGGCGTCGAGGTGGGCGATGTAGGCACTCTCGGCCGCCTGCATCGTCTTCGCGCCGGCGACCCGCGCGACCTGGTCCTTCACCTCGGCGTAGGTCGGGCGATAGATGATGTGCCAGCCGAACTGCGTCCGCACGGGCTGCGAGATCTCCCCCGGCTTGAGCCCGCGCAGAGCCTGCTCGAACGGCGCGACCATCTGTCCCCGCTGGAACACGCCCAGGTCTCCGCCGCGGCGCGCCGAGCCCGGATCCTGGCTGTTCTTCTCGGCGAGCGAGGCGAAGTTGGCGGGCGTCGCCTGCGCGCGTAGCGACTCGGCCCGCTTGTGCAGCGAGTCCATCTTGGCGGCGCTGGTGTCGCCGTTCGGGGGCACGAGCAGGATGTGGCGCGCGGCGAGCACCTCACCGCTCGCGTACGACTCCGGGTACTTGAGGCTGTCGGCCCCGACCCACGTCTTGGACACCTCGTCGAACCACTTCTTGGCGCGCGCGTTGGTGATGACACCCCAGAGCGCGGAATCGACCGTGGCCGGCGCGTTGAGCGAGTCCCCCTCTGCCGCCGCGTGCCCCAGCAACTGGTAGTCGACCCAGATGCCGGCGAGCTGCCGCACGAAGTCGCGGTCGAGGGGCAGCTTGGACCCGCCGACGAGGGTCGAGAGTCGCGTGACCGTGAGCTCTTGCGGGCCCGCGCGGGCGACGACGTCGACGTGCGCGGTCATCGCGTCCCGGAAGCCCTTGCACCCCTCGGCGGCAGCGAAGACGGTCACGGCGGTGCAGGCCAGGACGACGGCAGTGCGTGGCATCGGAGACTGGATGAGGGAAACGGCAGAGCGGAACACCCGCGGGCCGGGGTCGGACATCAGCTCAGACATCAGCGGTGTGCCGGAGCGCCGTGACCAACCCGCCGATGATGTCCGTCCCACCCAAGCGGATCAGCTTGAGGGACAACGGCTGCGAGCGGCGAACTTCGATCTGGAACTGGACGTCGTGGAACGCGGCCGACAGGCTCTTCATCCGAGGCACGGCGTCGGCGCGAAAGGTAATACGGGCTTCCCCCCCGCGCACCAGGATCCCTTCGACACGCAGCAGCCCGCCGACGAGCCGGAGGACCGCCTGCGCGAAGAACGCCTCGGCCGGGGGGGGCAGGACCCCGAAGCGGTCGCGAACTTCGGCCTGGAGCGCGTCGACCTCGGCCGCCTCCGCGACCCGCGTCAGCCGGCGATAGATGTCGAGCTTCGCCTCCGGGAGCGGCACGTACTCGTCGGGGAGGTACGCCGGCACGTCGAGCGAGACATCGGCCGGCGCCGGCTTGGGCGCGCCACCGGCGTGCTGGAGCCGCCGCACCTGCTCGTCCAGCATGCGCAGGTAGAGGTCGAACCCGACCGCCTGCACGAAGCCCGACTGCTCGGGACCCAGGATGTTCCCGGCGCCGCGCATCTCCATGTCCCGGAGCGCCACCCGGTAGCCGGACCCCAGCTCGGTGTGATGCTCGAGCACCTGGAGCCGCCGCTCGGCTTCGTCGTCGACGGCGTCCGGCACCATCAGATAGCAGTACGCGCGCCGGTGGGATCGGCCGACGCGCCCGCGAAGCTGGTAGAGCTGCGCGAGGCCGAAGGTGTCGGCTCGATTGACGAACATGGTGTTGGCGTTCGGCACATCGAGGCCGGACTCCACGATCATCGTGGACACGAGCACGTCCACCTCGCCGTTGACGAAGCGCCGCATCACGTCCTCCAGATCGCGCTCACGCATCTGCCCGTGGCCGATCGCCACCCGCGCCCGCGGCACGAGGTGGTGCACATGGTCCCGGATGGCGACGATGGTCTCGATGCGGTTGTGGACGAAGAAGACCTGGCCACCCCGATCGAGCTCGCGGGTGATCCCCTCCTCGATCAACTCATCGTCCCACGGCTCGACGAACGTGAGCACGGGCGAGCGGTCGCGAGGAGGCGTCTGCATGAGCGTCATGTCGCGCAGACCGGCGAGCGACAGGTGCAGCGTCCGCGGGATCGGCGTCGCCGTCAGGGTCAGCACGTCCGTCTCGAGGCGGAGCTGCTTGAGGCGCTCCTTGTGCCGCACGCCGAATCGATGCTCCTCGTCGATCACGATCAGCCCGAGGTCCGCGAAGGTCACATCGGGGCTGAGCAGGCGATGGGTCCCGACGATCACGTCGACCTTCCGGGCGGCCAGGTCGGCACGGATCGCCTGCTGCTCGGCCGGCGTCTGAAACCGGCTCAGCGCCTCGACGCGGACCGGGAAGTCCGCGTAGCGGTCCCCGAACGTGCGGAGGTGCTGGTCGGCGAGGATCGTCGTCGGCACGAGCACCGCCACCTGCCGGCCGGACTGCACGGCCTTGAACGCGGCCCGCACGGCGATCTCGGTCTTCCCGTAGCCGACATCGCCGACGAGGAGACGATCCATCGGCCGCACCCGCTCCATGTCTGACTTGACGTCGCCCGTGGCCTTCCGCTGGTCGGGCGTGTCCTCGAACAGGAACGACGACTCGAGCTGACGCTGCCAGGCGCCGTCGGGCGCATGCGGGGGACGGCTCGCGACCTGACGGCGCGCGTAGAGGTCGAGGAGCTCCGAGGTCATCTCCTCGATGGCCGCCCGGGTCCGGTCGCGCTGCCGCGTCCAGCGTCGGCCGCCCAGCTTGTGCAGCCGCGGCGGAGGCGCGTCGGGCGAGACGTCGGTGGCGGCCCGGTAGCGCTCGAGCTGATCGATGCGGTAGAGCGGGACGTTGAGACGATCGCCGCCCTCGTACTCGACGACCGCCACCTCGACCGTGCTCTCCTTGACGAAGATCGTCTCGATCCCGCGGTAGATGCCGATCCCGTGCTCGAGATGGACGACGAAGTCGCCGGGCTTGAGGGCGGTGATCGACTCCAGTGACGTCCCGCCCGCGTAGCGCCGCGCGCGCCGGATCCGCCGCTCGCGCCGGAAGATCTCATGATCGGTGAGGACGCGAAGCCCGGCGTCGCTGCCCACCGGCGGGACCACGAACCCGCCGTCGAGCACGCCGACGGCGAGCGTCGCGGGCGAGCCGTCGCGGACGACGCCGTCGCGCGTGCGGCTCGCGAGCAGCTCGTCGAGCCGCTCGCACTGGCCGGCGTTGTCGCAGAGGATGAGGGTCGGCACCCCGTCACGGACGATGCGCGCCAGTCGGCCGATGTCGCGATCGACCGGCTCCGGCGACCCGATCGGAAACGCGAGCGCGCCGTCGGCGGCGGCCGCGGTCTCGATGATCGTCGCCAGGCGGCCCAGCGCGCGGAGCGCGGCCTCGGGCGGCTGATACAGCTCGTCCCGGGGCGGCGCATCCTCGCCGCGCCGGCGGGCCAGCTCCACGTGGTGCTGGGCCTCATCCCAGGTGCGGCGGAGCTCCGGCTCGAGGTTCGCGCCGGCGGGCACGACGACGATCGTGTCCGGTGGCCAGAGGTCGAGCAGCGACACACGCTCGGTCCCATCGGCCGCGCCCGCCGGCGAGGGCGCGCCGTCGACGGGGAGCACGACGGCGACCGGGGCCGGCCGGGTCGAGCGCTGCGACAGCAGGTCGAAGTGCCGGAGCTCGACGATCTCGTCGCCCCAGAACTCGAGCCGTACGGGCTCGGCCATCCCGAACCCGTAGATGTCGACGATGCCGCCCCGGACGCTGAACTGCGCGACCTCTTCGACCATCGGTACGCGCTCGAAGCCGATCCCTTCGAGATGGGCGGCGAGGTCCTCGGGCCGCCGGACATCGTTGCAACGGATCTCGAGGCGCGACGACCGCACGGCCGCCGGGAGCCGTGTGCGCTCGAGCACGGCGCGGGCGGTCGTGAGGAGGATCCGCACGCCGCCGCGGCCGACACGCTCGATCGTCTCGACGCGCTCGCCGGCGACCTCGGCGTGCGGCTCCGCTTCCCCGAACCCTTCGCGGGGCGGGTACAGGGCGACCGCGGCGTCGGTGGCGAGCGACTGGAGATCGGCGAGCCACCGCTCCGCCTCGGGCAACCCCTGGGTGAGGACGACGAAGAAGCGACCCGGAAGCCGCCGCGCGAGCGCGGCCACGAGCACGGCCGCGGACGAGCCGGGGAGCCCGGTCACGCGCGCCGCCGCTCCGGGGGCCGGAAGCGTGTTCATCAGCCGCGTGAACGCCGGGAGGCGCTCGACCGCGTCGATCAGGAGAGGCAGTGCCACGCTATCGCGACTCGCCCACCGCCCGCGTCAGGCCGCGCGACGGACGGACACGGAGGCCGCCCCATCGCCGCGTGCCCGCGTCCGGGTCACGACACTCTCGGCGAGCAGCAGCGCCAGCGCCAGGGCCAGGAAGAAGCCGGTCAGCGGCCGCGCCGCACGGGCGTCGAAGACCGCCGCCTCCCAGCCGTCGGGGTCCGTGTACACCCCGACCGCGCGGGCGCGGAACCGGGCCGCCAGCGCGCGCGTGCCGAGCCGAGCGAGGTCCGATTCCCGGGCCTCCGGATTGACCGTGAGCGCGCCGACACGCGCCCCACCGCGCCGGAAAAAGTAGACGCCGGGGACGGACGGGGCCTCGATCGTCGCGCCCGCGAGGACGCGCGAGCTGCCGTCCGGAGCCTCCAGTTCCTCGACGCCGGTCGGTCGCCGGATCGTCGCGCCCGGCGCGGCGGCGACCACGGCGGCACTCGCGCCGGACGCCGCCGTCCCGGAGAGCCGCTGGCCGAGCATGTCACCGAGCCAGGGGACGAACCCCGCCCGCAATGGCCAGGTGGTGGCCGCGGGGTCCACCGGCGACGCCAGGAGCACGTAGTCGGGGCCGGCCACCACCCAGGGCGCAGCGCCCGTGCGCGCCAGCGTGTCGGCGACGGCCCCGGGCTGCGGCTGGAGCGGATAGCGGAGCAGTGCCGTGACCGGCGCGCCGGCGGTGCTCGCGCTGTCCGGTCGGCTCGCGGTCGCGGCCCCGGCCACGAGTCCCTCGACGATGACGTCGCCGCGCGCCGCGGGGCCATAGCGCCACGGGACACCGGCCCGCTCGAGCGCCCGGTTGGCGGCCCCGAGGCGCACCGGATCGGACGGCGGCACGATGAGCGCGGGAAGCGCGGTGAGCCGCTCGGCGGCCACGATCTGGATCGTCCGGGCGGGGGGGCGGGCGGCGCCGAGCGATACGCGCGCGTTGGCGACCAGCGCCTCGGCGGCCGTCCGCAGGAACGCGCCCGCCGATGAGTCGACCGCGGCGACCGGCGGCTCGCCGATCCGGAACGCCACGTATCGCGCGTCGTCCCCCCGGAGCTCGTCGGGCTCGAGCTCGACCGACCCGCCGATCCAGCCCCGCTCCGGCGGCGCCGCATGCAGCGAGATGGGGCCGCCGCCCCCACCGGGCCCGGTGCCGCTGTCGGGCGGGACCACGGCGACCGCGCCGCGGGCCAGCGTTCGGCCCCCGAGCACGATGCGATACGTCGTGGAGTCCCCCGCGCCCGGGCCGGGGCGGCCGCTCACGGTCGCGGTGATCTCCCCGCGCGGTGTCCACCGGACCGGCCGCGCGACCGCCGCCGTGACGGCCCGATTCGCCGGCGCCGGCCCGTCCAGGGTATAGATCGCGAGCCGAACGCCGCCGATGTCGGTGGCGCCCGGCCACGCCGTCGCCTGCCCATCGGTGACGAGCGCGACGACCGGGTCCACGACCCCCGCGACGCGCACGAGCGCGGCCGCGCTCAGGACCGCGCGCGGGAGGTCACCCGCCCCGGCGAGCGGGGTCGTGCGCGCGATGGCGCTTCCGACCGCTCCCGCCGTTCCCCCGCGGGTGCGGGCATCGGCGGTGACGAGCCAGACGCGGTCCGCGGGCGCGGCGCGCTCGGCGACCCGGCGGGCGACGGCCTTCAACGCATCCAGCAACGGCCGCCCATCGACGATGACCGACGTGCTGAGCGAGTTATCGAGCACGATCGCGACGGCCGTCGGCGCATGGCCGGCACCGACCACGTGCCCCAGCGCCCGGCTCACCGGCCGCGCGGCCGCGAGCGCGATGGCGACGATCGCCGCGACGCGCAGCAGCATGAGGAGCAGGTTGCGGAGCTTGAGACGCCGGCTGTGCTCCTGCTCGGCGCGGGCGAGATAGCGCACCGCGGGGAACTGAATGCGGACGCCCGTCCGCCGCCGCAGCAGGTGGATGAGCAGCGGCACGGCGGCGCCCAGCCCGAGCGCCAGGAAGAGCGGCGAGAGGAACCCCATGCGCGCGCCGCCCCGTCAGTGCGCGATATCCTGCCGCGCGGCGAAGGCCCGGCGAAGCGCGGCGCCGAACGGCGCATCGGTCATCACGGTCTCGTAGCGCCCACCCGCGCGGGCGAAGATCCCGCGCCACTCGGCCAGGGCCTCGGCCACCGTGGCACGATACGCCTCCCGCACCTCGGCGACCGCCGCGCTCACCGTCAGCCCGCTCTCGGGATCCACGAACAGGGCGTCACCGGACACCGCGAGCTCGCGCTCCGCGGGATCGAGGACGTGCAGGGCGACGACGTCGTGGCCCGCCGCGCGCAGCGCGCGGACCGCCCTGTCCACCGCGTCGACCTCGGCCAGCAGGTCGGAGATCAGCACGACCATCCCGGGACGCCGCACGAGCCGCGCCGCGTGCAGGAGCGCTTCACCCGCCTCGGACTGCCGCGCACCGTCCGCGCCATCGTCACGCAGCCGCTCCAGCGACGCCACCACGCGCCGCCACTGGGTCATCCGAGCCTTGGGCACGAGCGTGCTGCGCACCCGCTCGTCGAAGCAGACGAGCCCCACGGCGTCGCGCTGGCGAAGCAGCAGGAGGGCGATCGCGGCCGCCAGCCGCTCGGCGTAGGCGAGCTTGGTGAGGCGCGTCGGCGCACCGCGCCAGTCCATCGACGGGCTGACGTCGAGCACCAGCAGCGCGCGGAGGTTCGTCTCCTCCTCGAACTGCTTGACGACCCACCGATCGGCACGGGCCGCGATCTTCCAGTCGACGTAGCGAAGGTCATCACCCGGCTGGTACGGGCGATGCTCGGCGAATTCGACCGAGAACCCCTTGCGTGGGGACCGATGCAGACCGGTGAGAAAACCATCCACCACCCACCGCGCCACGATCTCGATGTGTCCCATCGAGGCGAGCGTCGCCGGGTCGAACAAGTCCGCGCGCGAGGAGCCTTCCATGAAGATGCGAAACGTAGGGGTCCGCCGTGGCTCGCCGCCACCCCGTATATTTCCCGGATTGTGACGCCGCTCGCCCACATCAGAAATTTCTGCATCGTCGCGCACATCGACCACGGGAAGTCGACCCTGGCCGATCGGCTGATCGAGGCCACGGGCACGATCGAGAAGCGCGACATGAAGGACCAGGTGCTCGACACGCTCGATCTCGAGCGCGAGCGCGGCATCACGATCAAGCTCAACGCCGTGCGGATGAGCTACGCGGCGCGGGATGGGCAGACGTACGAGCTGAACCTGATCGACACGCCGGGTCACGTCGACTTCACGTACGAGGTCTCCCGATCGTTGGCCGCCTGTGAGGGGGCGATCCTGGTCGTCGACGCTTCGCAGGGGGTGCAGGCCCAGACCCTCTCCAATCTGTTCCTCGCCCTCGACGCCGGGCTCGAGATCATCCCGATCCTCAACAAGATCGATCTGCCCGGGGCCGAGCCGGCGCGCCGCCGTCAGGAGCTCGTCGAGCTCCTGGGCGTCGCGCCCGAGGAGATCCTCCTCGTGAGCGCCAAGGAAGGGATCGGCGTGCCCGAGCTGTTGGAGCGGATCGTGGCGCGGGTGCCACCGCCGACGGGTGATCCCGCGGGGCCGCTCCGGGCGTTGATCTTCGACTCGTACTACGATCGCTACCGGGGCGCGATCCCGTCGGTCCGGGTCGTCGATGGCGCGATCCGGCGCGGGATCCAGATCACCTTCGGGGCCGGCGGCGACCGGTACGAGGTGACGGAGGTCGGCTACAACCGGCTGCGCCAGGTGCCGGCCGACGCGCTCGGGCCGGGCGAGGTCGGCTACGTCGTCGCCAATGTGCGGCGCGTCCAGGAGACGCGCGTCGGCGACACCATCTTCGATGCCGACCAGCCGGCGGCCGAGCCGCTGCCCGGGTATCGGGACGTGCGCTCGATGGTCTTCGCGGGCCTCTATCCCACCGACACGGCCGAGTACGAGGATCTGCGCGACGCGCTCGAGAAGCTCCAGCTCAACGATGCCTCGCTCCACTACGAGCCGGAGACATCGACCGCGCTCGGGTTCGGCTTCCGGGCGGGATTCCTCGGCCTGCTGCACATGGAGATCGTGCAGGAGCGGCTGGAGCGCGAGTTCGACCTCGACCTCGTCACGACGGTTCCCAACGTCGAGTACATGGTGTATCGCCAGGACGGAACGGTGATGCTGCTCGAGAATCCTTCGCGCATGCCACACGGCTCGGAGGTCGACCGGGTCGAGGAGCCGTTCGTCAAGGCGCGCATCGTCGCCCCCGCCGAGTACATCGGGGCGATCATGGCGCTCGCGGGCGAGCGGCGCGGCGTCTACAAGAACATGAGCTACGTCGACACGCAGCGGGTGGAGTTCGATTTCGAGTTCCCGCTGGCGGAGATCATCCTCGACTTCTACGATCGCCTGAAGACCATCAGCCGCGGGTACGCGAGCCTCGACTACGAGATGCTCGAGTACCGCGCGAGCGAGCTGGTGAAGCTCGACATGGTGATCAACGGCGATCCGGTCGACGCCTTCTCGGTGATCATCCACCGGGACAAGGCGTACGAGTCGGGCCGCAAGATCGCCGACAAGCTCAAGGACCTCATCCCGCGGCAGCTGTTCGAGGTGGTGATTCAGGCGGCGATCGGCACCAAGGTCATCGCCCGCACGACCGTCCGTCCACTCCGGAAGAACGTCCTGGCCAAGTGCTACGGCGGCGACATCACGCGCAAGCGCAAGCTCCTGGAGAAACAGAAGGCGGGGAAGCGGCGGATGAAGCAGGTCGGCACGGTCGAGATCCCGCAGGAGGCGTTTCTCGCCGTCCTGCAAGTCGACTGACCGGCGGGCTGACGCCGATGGCGGCCTCGCTGGTCGTCCAGACGAGCTACCTGGGCGATGTCATCCTGACGACCCCCCTGCTCGCCAGGCTCGCCGAGCGTGGCCCCGTGGACGTGGTGACGACGCGGGCCGCCGCCCCGCTCCTCATGTCGCATCCCGCCGTGCGCGAGGTGCTGGTCTACGACAAGCGCGGCGCGGCGAGCGGGGTCGGAGGCCTCTGGCGCACGGCGCGCCGCCTGCGCGCACGGGCGGCCCGCGATCGGCGGGCGTCGGCCGAGGCGGGCCGACGCATCGCCTACCTCGCCCAGGGGTCCCTCCGAAGCGCGACGCTGGCCCTGCTCGCGGGCTACCGCGAGCGGGTGGGGTTCGACCGATCGGCAGGCCGCGCGCTGTACACGCGGACGGTCCGTTACCGCGAGGAGGAGCACCACGCGGCGCGACTCTGGCGGCTCGGTGCCGAGCCGCAGGGGAGGGCGGATCCGGTGGCCGACGAGCCTGGCGGCGACCAGCCCGTCCCGCCGGAGGCACTCCGACCGCGGCTCTATCCCGGCCCGGCCGATGTCGAGGCGGTCGACGCGCTCCTCCGCGACGCGGGCCACGACGGGGCGCCGCTCCTGGCGCTCGCGCCCGGGAGCGCATGGCGCACCAAGCGGTGGCCGTATTTCCCGGACCTCGCGGCGCTGCTGGCAGCGGACGGACAGCGGATCGTGGTCGTGGGGGACGCGACGGACCGCGCGGCGGCCCAGGCGATCCGCGCCGCGGGCGGCGGAGCGACGATCGACGCCACCGGCGCCCTGTCGCTGCTCGCGACGGCGGAGCTGATCGGCCGCTGTACGGTCGTGGTCACCAACGACTCGGCGCCCCAGCACCTGGCCTCGGCGATGGGGACGCCGACGGTCACGCTCTTCGGCCCGACGGTCCCGGCGTTCGGGTTCGGGCCACTCGCTCCCCACCATGCGACCGCCGGGGTCGCGACCCTCCCCTGCCGGCCGTGCGACCGGCATGGACCGATGCGCTGCCCGCTCGGGCACTGGCGGTGCATGCGCGACCTCACGGCGGGCGAGGTGGCCGGTCTCGCCCGCGACCTCGCCCGCACTCCCGCCGCGCGCTGAGAGGATCGGATGGCACCAAAGAGGAAGCAGCGGTACATCGTCGGCGTCGACCTTGGCGGGACGAACATCGTCGCCGGCGTGATGCCGGTCGACGGGAGTCGCGACCATGCCGTTCGGTCGCAGCCGACGCGGGCCGAGCTGGGGGCGGACCGGGTGGTCGACCGGATCGCCGGGATGATCGAGGAAGTGATGGAGCTGACGGCCGCCGAGACCGGCGCGAGCCGCGCCGACTTCGTCGGCGTCGGGATCGGTGCGCCGGGGCCGCTCGACCGGGAGCGTGGGATCGTGATCGTGACCCCCAATCTCGGGTGGCGCGACTTTCCGCTCCGCGATGAAGTGTCGTCGCGCGTCCAGCTCCCGGCGACGCTCGACAACGACGCCAACTGCGCGACCGTCGGCGAGTGGTGGTGCGGAGCCGCACGGGGGGGCCGCAACGTGGTGGGGGTGACGATCGGCACCGGCATCGGCGGCGGTCTCATCCTCGACGGCACACTCTACCACGGGGCGTCCGACGTCGCGGGCGAGATCGGGCACACGACGATCGACTCGACGGGGCGGCGCTGCAAGTGCGGCAACTATGGATGTCTCGAAGCGTACGCCTCCGGGCCGGCGATCGCCGAGCGCGCGCGCGAGGCGCTCGCCGACGGTGAGGCATCCCTGCTCCGGGAGCTGGTGGGCGGTGACCTGGATCGGATCACGGCGCGGACGGTCTATGAAGCGTCGACCCGCGGCGACCTCGTCGCGCGCGAGGTCGTGCGCGACACGGCGCGCTTCCTGGGGACCGGGATCGCCAACCTGCTCAACATCTTCAACCCCGACGTCGTGGTGCTCGCCGGCGGGGTGACCGACGCCGGTGACGCGTTGCTCGAGCCGTTGCGGGGCGAGGTGCGGCGGCGCGCGTTCCGCCCGGCGGTCGAGGCGTGCCGGATCGTGCCGGGCGCGCTCGCCGGATCGGCCGGTGTCGTGGGTGCGGTCGCCACCTTCAAGATGCAGGTGATGGGTGGGGTCGACGGGGATCGTGTCGCCTGAGCGGCGCCGGCGCCTCGGCGTGATCGGGACGTTCGTCTGGGACGTCATCTACGGGCGCGACCCACGCGCGGGGCCGGTCGAAGAGTGGGGCGGGATCACCTACGCCCTGAGCGCCTTCGACGCCGCGCTCGACGACTGCTGGGAAGTCGTGCCCGTGATGAAGGTCGGCGCCGACCTCGCCCCTCGCGCGCGCGAATACCTGCGGACGCTCAAGCGAGTGGCCCCGGACGGCGCGCTGGTCGAAGTGGCGAGCCCCAACAACCGGGTCGAGCTGCGCTACCGGAGCGCCGAGCGCCGCAGCGAAGTGCTGACCGGCGGCGTCCCGGGCTGGACCTGGCTCGGCCTCGTCCCGCTGCTCCGCGACCTCGACGCGCTCTACGTGAATTTCATCAGCGGCACGGAGCTCGACCTGCCGACGATGCAGTTGCTGCGGCAGCACTTCCGCGGGCCGATCTACTGCGACCTGCACTCGCTGCTGCTCGCGACCCAGCCGAACGGCCTCCGCACACCGCAGCCGCTCGCGGCCGCCGCCGACTGGTGCCGGTGCGCGGATCTCCTCCAGGTGAACGAGGACGAGATGGCGCTCCTCGCCCCCGATGCCATGGGGCTCGCGGCGACGGCGCTGGGCGCCGGGGTCCGCTGCCTCAGCGTCACGCTCGGCAGCCGCGGCGTGGTCTATTTCGCCTGCGCCGGGTTCGACGGACTGGCGGGCAGCGGACCCGGCGCCCTGGCTCGCGGTCTCACGGGCAGCGCCGGCCCGGTGCGCACGGCACTCGTGCCCGCCGCACCGGCGCCCGTCCGTCCTGGCGACGCGGGCGATCCCACCGGATGTGGCGACGTCTGGGGCGCGACCTATTTCTCTCGGCTGCTCGTGGGTGATAAGTTAGCCGAGGCGTTGCGGGCGGCGGTCGTAGCCGCGGCCCGCAACGTCGGGCACCGGGGTGCGACCGGGCTCGCCCACCATCTGCGCGGAGAGCTGAGCCCCCGGTGACCACCGTCATTACCGTGCCACCGTCGCTCGACGACGTCTCGTTCGAGCAGGTGCTCGACCGGGTCGCCACGCTCGCTCCCGACGACAAGATCCTCGTCGACGCCCGACACGCGCGCTGGGCGTCCCCCTACGGATTGATCGCGCTCCTCACGCTCGCGCAGACGCGCGAGACGCGCCCCGCCCTGACGCCGCCGGAGGCCGAGGAGACGGGCTCCTACTGGTCGCGGACGGGCTTCTTCCAGTTCGCCGAGGAGCTGTACGACATTCACGGCTCCCTGCCGCGGACGCGGCCGGCGACCGAGTCGAACGTCTTGCTCGAGATCACGGCGGTCGCCAAGAGCGGCGACGTGCACGACGTCGTCGACCGGATCCAGCAGCGCGCGCAGCACATCCTCGCGCGTGAGCTGAACATCGACGCGCAGGTCTCGGTGCGGTTCATCATGACATTGTCGGAGGTGTGTCAGAACGTGGTGGAGCATGCGGGGCGCGGCGGCTGGGTCGCCGTGCAGACCTATCGATGGCGGCATCGGCTGGGCGGGCGCCGCGTCGTCCAGATCGCCGTGTGCGATGCGGGGATCGGCTTCCGGCGTTCGCTCGAGAGCACGCCGGGCCGGGTGGCGACCGACCGCTGGGACGACGGGATGGCGCTGGAGGAGGCGGTGATCCGCGGCGTCAGCCGGTTCCGGGACCGGGGGCGCGGGCAGGGACTCGCTGGCGCGCGCAATTTCCTGGGGAAGTGGGCCGGGAAGCTGTCCGTCCGGAGCGGGACGGCGCGGATCGCCATCGTCCCATCGTGGGACGACGACGTGCCGCTCCGCGAGGGGCTGGCGCCCTTCCCCGGCTCGCAGGTGCAGATCACGATCCCCGAGCGAGTCGCCGGCGCCACGGGTGAGACCGGGGGAACGGGCGCGTGATCCGTCACATCGATCTGAGCACGGTGCTGCGCCGCACGGTTTGCGAGCTCTACTCGAACCTCGTCACGCGGTCGACCGGGGCGGCCGTGCGGACGGAGATCGAGCAGCTCCTGGCCGGCTCGTCCGAGCCGACGCTGACGGTGATCGACTTCACCCATGTGGGGCTGCTCGACTACTCCTGTGCCGACGAGGTCGTCGCCAAGCTGTTGCTGCGCTACTCGACCGGGACGCCGCCGGCGGACGCGTACTTCGTGTTCCGCGGGATGCGCGATGGACACCTCGACGCGATCGAGGCGGCGTTGGCGCGGTACGGGCTGGCGCTCGTCCTCGAGCGCCCCGACGGGCATCACCTGGTGGGTGAGGTCGGCGACGACGAGCAGCGCGCGTGGGACGCCGTCTGCCGGCTGGGCGGGGCCGACGCGGCGACGATCGCCGAGTCGCTGGGGGCGGACCCGCCGGCCGCCGAGCGGCTGCTCGACGGGCTGACGGAGCGGCGGCTCCTGATGCGGCTCGACCGCCAGTATGTCACCCTCGGGGACACGCTCGGGCACGCCCCGTGATCCGCCGGCGGGGAACGGTCGACGGAGGCGAGGGTGCCTGAGGAGTACAGTCCGCCGCTCCGGGTGGTCGGGTTCGTGGCGACCCGGCGCGGCGACCCGGACCGTGGGCCCGAGGTCCGGATGCGGCAGGACGAGGCCGAGCGGCGCCTGTTGCGGGATGGCGACCTCGTCCGCATCGAAGGGCCGCGGCGGCAGGAGTTTGCGGTCCTGCACGTCGATGACGCCCTCCCGCGGGGGGCCGCCGTCGTCCGTGACGTCGCGGGCGTCGCGCCGTCCGAAGTGGTGCGGGTGCGTAAGCTCGAGCCGAGCGAGCCGCGACGCTCGTTGAGCTGACCTCGCCCGTCCACCCTCACCGTCATGCCCCGCGCGACGCGCTCGCACTCTCCGCACCTCTCCTCCGCCCCGCCATCCCCTCCCACCGCGGCTCCCTCGCCCGGGCGGTCGACGATCGCCGTCCACGGAGGGACCGATCGGCCGCGCGCGGGGCGTGAGACCGATGCGCCGGTGGTCACGCCGATCTACCAGTCGGTCAATCACATTCAGGCCTTCGGGACGGCCGAGGGACTCCGGTACCCGCGCTACGGGACCGGCCCCAACGCCGAGATCGTGCAGCGCCGGCTCGCCCAGCTCGAGGGAGGCGAGGCGGCGCTGGTGCTGGGGAGCGGGATGGGCGCAACGGCGTGCGCGCTGCTCGCGCTGCTCCGTCCCGGGGATCATCTGCTCGCGAGCGCGTGGCTCTACGGGGGCACGCATCGGCTCCTGACGCAGGAGTTCGCGAGCATGGGGATCGACGTGACCCTCGTCGACCCGACCGAGCACCGCGGGTGGCGGCGCCGGTTGCGGCGGGAGACGCGCGCCATCTTCGTCGAGTCGCCGGTCAATCCGACCTGCCGGGTGCTGGATCTCACACCGGTGACGCTGCTGACCAAGGAGGCGGGGCTGGCGCTCGTCGTCGACTCCACGTTCGCCTCGCCGATCAACTTCCGGCCGCTCGAGCACGGCGCGGACGTCGTGATCCAGTCCACGACCAAGTTCCTCAACGGCCATCATGATACGCTGGGTGGCGCGGTCGTCGGCACGGCCCCCTACATCGAGGAAGTGCGGGAGAAGATGACCGTGTGGGGGCAGGCGCCCGACCCGTTCGCCTGCTGGTTGCTGGAGCGGGGGCTCAAGACGCTGGATGTGCGGGTGCGGCGCCAGAACGAGAGCGCGATGCGCATCGCCGAGTGGGCGGCGGGGCGCTCCGAGATCCGGCGCGTGCACTACCCCGGGCTCGAGACGCACCCCGACCACGCGATCGCGGCCACGCAGCTCGACGGCTTCGGCGGCATGCTCGCGATCGAGCTGGCCGGCGGGGGGAAGGCGGCGGACCGGTTCGTCCGCCGGGTCTCGCTCTGGCTGCACGCGCCCAGCCTCGGCGGGGTGGACTCGCTCGTGAGCGAACCGCGCTACACGTCGCACGCGGAGATGTCACCCGAGGAGCGCGCCGCCCTCGGTGTGCCCGACGGGTTCCTCCGCCTGAGTGTCGGGATCGAGGATGCCGACGACCTGATCGCCGATCTGGAGCGGGCGCTGCGATGATCCGGTTGACGCACGTCTCCAAGGTGTACCCGCGGACCGGGCGCGTGCTCGACGATGTCTCGCTCCACGTGGCCAAGGGCGAGTTCGTCTTCCTGACCGGTCCCAGCGGGTCCGGCAAGAGCACGCTCCTCAAGCTCGTCTTCATGGAAGAGCGGCCGAGTGCCGGCGAGGTGCGGGTCAGCGGGGCGAACTCGGCGAGCCTGCGCCGTGGCGACGTGGCACGGGTGCGCCGGAAGCTCGGCGTGGTGTTCCAGGACTTCCGGCTGCTCGACGATCGCACCGCGCACGCCAACGTCGCCTTCGCGCTCGAGGTGACGGGCGCGCCGACGGCCGCGATCCCGGGCAAGGTCAATCGGCTGCTCACCCAGGTGGGGTTGGCGTCCAAGGCGCAGGCCTATCCGCGGGAGCTCTCGGGGGGCGAGCAGCAGCGGGTGGCGATCGCGCGCGCCCTCGTCAACGACCCGTTCGTCCTGGTGGCCGACGAGCCGACGGGCAACCTGGACGACCGGGCGACGCGGGGGGTGTTCCAGCTCCTGCGGGAGATCAACGCGGCCGGGACGGCGGTCGTCATGGCGACCCACAACCTCGAGCTGATGCGCCGGTCGGACTATCGTACGATCGAGATGTTGCACGGTCGGATCGTGGCCGACAGCGCCGACCCGTCGGTCGCCGAGCGCGAGGCGGCCCGCCGCGCCGAGGCCGAGACCGTGACGCCATGAAGCTGGCCCTGCGGGAGGTGCTCCTGGCCGTGCGGCGGGCGCCGCTCCTCAGTGCGCTGGGCGTGGTGACGATCGCCTTTTCGCTCTTCGCCTGCGGCCTGTTCGGACTCGTCGCGGTCAACATCCGCGACGCGCTCCGGCGGGTCGAGGAGCGGGTGGAGATCCGCGCCTTCATCGCCGACGCGACACCGGTCGAGGCCGTCGCCGCCGCCATGGGCGATATCGCCGCCTTCCCCGAGGTCGCGCACGTCGACTACGTCTCGCCCGACTCGGCGCTCACCCGCGCGCGCCGCGAGCTCGGCGAATTCGCCGATGTCTTCGAGCCGGGCGTGCTCCCGGGATCGATCGACATCCGGCTCAAGCCCGACTTTCGGGATCCGCGGACCGTCAAGGCGGTCGCCGGCCGGGTCGCGAGCTACACGTTCGTCGATGACGTCCGATACGGCGAGGACTGGGTCACGAAGCTCTACCAGCTCCGCACGATCGCGACGATCGTCGGGCTAGTCCTGGGCGTCGCCTTTGCGGCCGTGGCGACGATCATCATCGGCACGACCATCCGCATGGCCGTGCTGGCGCGGGAACGCGAGATCGCGATCATGCGCCTGGTCGGCGCGACCGACGCGTTCGTGCGACTGCCGTTCCTGATCGAAGGGTTCACGAAGGGCATCCTGGGCGGGTTTCTCGCGCTGCTGCTGACCTGGATCGCGAGCGCCCTGATCGACCAGGCACTCGGGTTCCCGACGGCGTTCTTCGCCCCGGGCGTCGCGGCGCTCGGCGTCCTGGGCGGCGCGGCGATCGGTCTCGTCGGGAGCGCCGTCTCGGTCAGCCGTCACCTCCGTCGCGTCTGAGGGTGCGCCGCCGGCTCGCCACGCGCCCGGGGCGACGATTGGTGGTGCGCCCGGCGGTGTGCCGGACGGTGTGCCGGAGGCTGCGCCTGGCGGTGCAGCTCATGGGGTGTCTCCTCGGACCGGCGCTGACGCTGCCGCTCGCACCGCTGGCCGCACAGCAGCCGGGCGCTCCGTCGACGTCGCTCCCCCCGTCCGGCGACGCGGGTCGTGCGCACGGGCAGGAGGCACCGACGCCGGAGGCGCGGCTCCGCGCCGACCGGGCGGAGCTCGAGCGTATCCGCGCCGAGCGCTCCCAGCTCGAGCAGCGCATGGCCGAGCTTCGGAGCAGCGTGCACGACCTGTCGGACGAAGTCGAGAACCTCGACCGTCAGGTCGCGACCACCGCGCGCGCCGTGCACGCACTCGACGGGCAACTGGTGGCGATCGACGCGGAGGTACGGGACGCGACCGGGAACCTGCTCCGCGCCGAAGACGAGCTGGCGATCAAGCGGGCACTGCTCCGCCGGCGACTGGTGGACATCTACAAGCGCGGGCCCCTGTACGCGGTCGAGGTGATGTTGACCGCCGACTCCTTCGGCGCGCTCGTTGCCCGGTACAAGTACCTGCACCTGCTGGCGCTCCGGGATCAGGCGCTCGTCGCCCGGGTCGAGCAGTTGCGCGACCAGATCGGCCGGCAGCGGGGCGTGCTCGTCACCCTCGAGAGTGAAGTGAAGGAGACCCGCGCAGAGAAAGCGGGGGAGGAAGGACGCCTCCGCGCACTCGCGACCGAGCGCGAGCGGAGCCTCGTCCGTGCGCAGCGCAGCCAGCAGGCCACGGCGGCCCGGCTGCGCGAGATCGACCTGGCGGAAGCTCGACTGAGTTCGGTGATCGGCTCGCTCGAGGACGCGCGGCGGCGGGCGGCGGCCCGCTCGAGCGCGCGGACCCCGGCCGCGAGCACGCTCAGCACCCGCGACTTCGGGCGACTCGACTGGCCGGTCGAGGGTGCCATCCTCTATCGGTATGGCCGCGTCGTCAACCCCAACAACACGACCGTCCGCTGGAACGGCATCGGCATCGGGGCCGTGGCCGGGACGCCCGTCCGGGCGGTCGAGAGCGGCACGGTCGTCGTGGCCGAGCCGATCGGGACCTACGGGCCGACGGTGATCATCCAGCACGGGGGCGGCGACTACTCGGTCTACGGGTCCCTCGGACGGATCGACGTCCGGAAGGGCTCGCACGTGGACCGCGGGGAGACGATCGGGACGGTCGGCCGCACCGATCCCGATCTCCCGGCGCACCTGCACTTCGAGATCCGACGAGACCAGGGGCGTGCCGTCGACCCGCTCGACTGGTTGCGCGGCGGGGTGGACCGGTGACGCCGCCGGAGGCGGACGCCCCGGGTGGCGCCCCGGG